>JAWAQK010000008.1:0-57097 GCA_038893995.1 Candidatus Thorarchaeota archaeon
CTTCTTGTCTTTGACAAGCCCTCTGATGGTCTGTGCAATCTTTCCCACGTTGATGTTCTTGGCATCAGGAGCTATCTCAACCAGGATGTAGTCCTGTGTCGGAAAGACCCCGACCTCCACATCAAGTGTAATCGCAACTATTGACTCGCCAAGTCTAAGCTGAGGGGGAATACGGTCATGCAAGGACGGCATGGGTCAGAGTGCGGTTTGTCATACTAATCAATGCTACGATGCCCCCAGGTTCCAACGAGTCACTTATTAGGCACTAGGCCAGAGATGTGGCTGCGTGATGCGACATGGAGCTGGGCTCAGAGAAGGCATTGGCACTCGTACTGTGTGCTGTTGTGGGTGTCACTGGATTCGCTGTCTATTCGATAGTTATCATGAATCAACCCGACGTTCGAATTGGATACCTCACTAAGGACCTTCATCAGCTCGCCCTACAAGTAGCTTACGCCAAGGGTTGGTTTGAGGACGAAAACCTCAGTGTGGAGCTGGTCCAGTATGCCAACGGGGCCTACGAGATGGACGGGTTCATGGCCGGCCAGATCGACATGGGATACCTTGGTATCGCACCTGCGATGACCAAACGAGTGAACCAGGGAATAGGTGTGACCATCCTGGCAGCTGCCAACCTCGAGGGGTCTGCCCTGATGGTGCACAAGGGGCTCTACGAGTCGGGAAATATAACAAGTGTCAGTGATCTTGTAGGAAAGACGATACTCCAGCCCGGACCGTCAACTGTCCAGAACTTCCTTCTTAGGCTTGCCCTTGAGCAGCACAACGTCAGCATCCAAGATGTTCTGCTCGAGACCGCGAGGCCTCAAGACATGGCAATATCGCTATCGGAAGAGCGTCCTGCGTTCATTGCATGGGAACCATTTCCAGCTCTTGCTGAGTACAATGGCCTTGCAGTTCCGTTGTTGCTGTCACGCGACATATGGCCGTTGCACCCGTGCTGTGTACTGGCGGTATCAGACAGTTTTCTAGCCGCCCATCCTGACCGAGTCGAGAAGGTCGTCAAGATTCACAAGATGGCAATCGAGTGGATCACCCAGCATCCAGAGGAGGCTCTTACCATAGCCACACAGTGGCTGGAATCACCTCAGGCGCCTGTGGAGACCGCGTTCAACAGGATCGTGTACACATATACGCTCAATGTCACTGATGTACGGAGGTATGCTGAGTTCCTGTCATCTCAAGGCCTGATCGACCTTCGACCCGAGGAGATTGATCCGTTTCTCGACGAGTTCGTCAACCCCGAGTTCATTGAGGCCTGATAATCAGGTCAGGAGGCCACTCAGGCACATGAACGACCAGCCGGCCACTGTGTCGTCGTCGAGGACCAGAGTGGTCGATCGATCTGAGTATGCCAAACGAGTGATCATCAGATGGGTCCTGCCTGCGACCGCGTTATTGGGCCTGTGGCAGTTCGTGGCGTACATGGCTGGGGGAATCTCCCTCACCGACGTGGCGATAGCATTCATGAAACTGGTCCAGTACGGGGCGGAGGGTAGGACTCTGATTGAGCATTCGCTGGTGAGCCTCTCACGGGTGGTAGTGGGCTTTGGGGTGGCGGCCGCCACTGCCATGCCGCTCGGCATACTCGTGGGACGATACAAGGCGGTGGATGCTGTCGTCGGCCCGGTAGTGGAGGCGACACGACCAATCCCACCCATTGCCTGGATCCCCCTGTCAATAATGATGTTCAGGACGAATCTTGCCGCTGCTCAGATCTTCATAATCTGGATTGGGGCATTCTTTCCGATCCTCATAAACACAGTCACCGGGGTCAAGCGTACCAGTCCTGTGCATCTGGACGTTGCTCGCACATTCAATGCCACCGAGCTGCAGATACTACAGAAGATCGTGGTGCCATCAGCGGCTCCCGAAATGCTCGCAGGACTCAGGATAGGATTCGGAATAGGATGGATGTGTCTCATTGCGGCCGAGATGATAGGGGGTGGCCTTGGGCTTGGGTACCTGACAATCATCATGGAACAGCTGGGCAGGACTGGCGAAACAATATCCACACTCCTGACGATTGGTTTCTTTGGTTTCGTCTTCACCTATGCCTTCTTGAGAATGGAGCGTCGACTGCTCCGTTGGCGAAGGGAGGTTGCGGTCTAGACCGCCCTGCGATACAGGCTCTTCTCCTGTTCGACCCTGAGCATCTCCAGTATCTTGGCCCTGTAGCTGACACACCCGGTACTTGCGCGGTCGCGAGGCCTGGGCAGATCTATCACGAACTCCTCAATAATCTGGGATGGCGCGTTACTCATTAGCAAGACCCTGTCAGACATGAATACCGCCTCGTCAACATTGTGAGTGACAAAGACGACAGTCGATCCAGTCTCCTGCCAGACCCTCAAGAACTCCTCCTGAAGGTAGTTTCTGGTCTGGGCATCTAGGTTCGAAAATGCCTCATCACAGACAAGAATGGCTGGGGACGTGACGAGACTCCGAGCAAGCTCCGTCTTTCTTGCCTGGCCTCCCGATATCTCATGCGGAAAGTTGTTCTCCAGGCCCTCCATTCTCATAAGAGTCAGCATCTGGTCAACTAGACCGGTCCTGGTCTCTTCAGGTACGCCTCTGATCTCAAGACCAAACTCTATGTTCTTTCTGACAGTCCGCCAAGGGAACAGACTCTGCTCCTGGAATACGTAGCCTACGCGTCCATGCCCAATGCGAGTTATCTCACCATCGATGATCACATCTCCACTGTCCCGTTCGAGCAGTCCCGCAACTATCTTGAGAAGAGTGGTCTTTCCACAACCTGAGGGCCCAACGATGCCTAGCAGTTCCCCCTCTCTGACGTCGAACGATATCCCCCCCAGGACCTCTACAGGCCCATTGTCCCCAGGATATGACTTCCTGATGTCACGAACTGAAAGTTTTGCCAACTCTTTCCTCGGAGATCTCAGGTGACGCGTTGCTTTTTACTCTGCTGTTGGTACTACCAGATAATCCCTCCCCCAAGTTGGAAAGGGGCATGATGCCACGGGGTGACTCACGGCGACCATGGCGCTGGAGATCTTGTGGACATCGTGGCTCCGATGCTCTGTTGACCGATACCTGCCATATACCTATACCTAGGCAAAGGTAAAAAGGCCTACCACACGAGATTCTGATGCGCAGTTTGTGTCAATCAATAGGCCGATGGCGCATACTTGACCCAGCACTCCTGCCAACGTAGACACGGGTGGTCCAATTGCAGAGTCCGAAACTGCTCTTTGAGATTGAAGATGATATCAATACGAGTGCCATTGCTACTGGTGATGTCACTGGTTCCGGCCTTCCGGAGCTTTGCACCGGTGGAAGAGACGGTATAATAAAGCTCTACGCAGCAGACTCGAATACCGTAAGACTGCTTGCCCAGCTTGATGTCCCCGGTAGCGTGCTGACAATCAGGATCGCCGACGTCAATGGTGATGGCAGGAACGAGATCGTAGTTGGGCGCAGTCTTGGAGTTGGAGAATCTCCGGGTGTCTCTGGGACTCTTCAGATCTACAGGTTTGTGAACAGCGGGCATCTCGAACTTCTCGCCGAGCACCCCATCGACAGATTTGTGACCAGTGTATACGTTGTTGATGTCACCGGTGACGGTAGGGACGAGATCGTAGCCGGAGGCAGTGACTCTACTCTCAGAGTACTGAGTGTCAGTAGTGACAACATGATAACCGAACTTGTGAACTATCAGTTGGACGACATGCCCCTCTCCATAGGCATCTGTGATGCCGACGGGGACGAGGTCGACGAACTCGTGGTAGGTAATCGAGACAAGACTGTGAGGGTATTCAAGATACATGACCGCGCCATCGAGCAGATCGAGATGCTAAAGCTCCCATCTCCAGTCATTTCGATTGCATCCGGTGACATCTTGGGCGATCGTAAGATGGAACTGGGTGTGGTGACGCATGATGGGTCAATCAGGGTCTACAGGAATGAAGAGAATCATCTGGAACTATTCTCGACCCTTGAGGGCGTCAAGGCTCTCTCAATCCGCATATCTGAACTGAATGCCGACCACATGGACGAGATTGTCGTGGCAACTTCCGACTACAAGATCGTCTACTACAACCTCTACATGGGTGAGCTGAGAGAGATTGCGAGGGTCGAGGTTGGCAGCAAGATACTCTCAATCGCCATTGGTGACGTGGGTGGTGACGACCTCAAGGAGATACTGGTCGGTGTCTCCGGAGGCCCACTCAAGGTCATTCAGGGACTATACCAGGTCGTGCCCCGATTTGATGTAGAGCCTCTGACGGAGACAGGCACAACGCTCACTGGTCGCCTCACGGTCATCAATGTCTCTGACAGGCCCATAAACGGGATAACCGGAAAGATATACTGGTTCCCCAAAGACCACCTGGAGATCGACAAGCAGCAGATACGTCTTGACCTCGCACCGGGCGAACGGAAGACGGTCGAGATCGTCTTAACGCCCCTCGTTGAGGGCACAGTGATAGTCCGTCCCATCGTCCTGATGTGGACCGACGAGAGGGGACAGGTCAACCAGGTCACGACGCCGGAGACCGCCATATCTGTCCAGATGGGCAAGGCGTATGCCGCACCTGTTGCAGAGGCTCCGGCCATCACCAAGACTGACTTCACTCCCTCGACTCCCGTCAGTACGGAGACTGTGACCCAGCAGCCCGTGGCGGCTGTCGAAGGTACCGGATTCAGCCCCCTTACAGCGGGCGAGATCTCGAAGATTGAGCAGGAGTTCTCTGGGGTCAGCGAGGAGTCACTCAAGGCCGCAGAAGGCCTATTTGACAGACTCTTTGGCAATGACAGTGCCGAAGTACCCGACCCGGGCGCACTGGCGGACATTAGGCGTCTTGTGACTGAATCGCCTGTTGTGAGTGAGGCAGGACCAGCCCCTGCGGCTGAAGTTCCGGAGACCGCCGTGGAGAGCGCTCTTGTCACCGAGATAAGGTCGAGAACGCCGAAGCCGCCTATGCCTGGTACTTCGCCGGAGAGCTATAGCTATCTCTTCAAGACTATGATAGTCGGTGAGGGTGCGGTTGGGAAGACGGCCCTCGTGAATCGTTACGTGAGTGGAACATTTGAACGAGACTACAAGACCACAATCGGCTCTCAATTTGCGGTGAAGCTGACACATATCTTTCCACCAGACTCGCCCTACGCAGTCGGAGTGAAGATACAGGCATGGGATGTTGCAGGTCAGAGCAGATTTGCGGCCGTCCGTGGGATGTACTACAAGGGCGCAGCAGGCGTGATCCTCGTCTTCGATGTGACTAGGAGGAGGTCCTTCACAGAGCTATCACGCTGGGTCCAGGAGGCTGATGAACACATTGGGTTCCGCGTACCAATGGTCTGTGTAGGAAACAAGGTGGACCTGCCAGACCGTGCGGTCAGCTCCGAGGAGGCAAAGGCCTGGGCCGAGAGCAACGGATTTCTCTACATGGAGAGTTCAGCAAAGACTGGTAGGGGCGTCGCGGACATGTTCACCGTGTTGGCTGAGTTGATGTATCGCGAGGCCAAGAAGAGCGCCAGTGCAAAGAGATAGACTATACTCTCACCAGGTTCCTTCCCATCTCGACCCCTCTCTCAAATGATGCCAAGTTCCCGCCCACAGAGGTGTCAAGGTCCTGTACAAATCTCCTCACGGTCTGTACTGGAATGGGTAGAACACCCGAGCCTGCAACCACGCCAAGCACAAACACGTTCAGCATGAGTGTTCCCGCATCTCGGATCAGACCCTCAACATTCACCTCGTACACTGTTCCGCAGATCCGGGATATCAATCGAAAGACCTCCCGCGTGTCAGGGTACTTGGCCCGACCGGAAGCAGTGTCAGTCGTATGTATTGGCAGATTGCTGATGAAGGCTGTAGTCCTCCTAGAACCATACTCAACGGCGGCCCGGAGCGACTCCATCGGTTCCAGTCCAAGAAGCAGGTCTACACGACCACGGGGGATGAGTGGGGATGCTCCGTTGACACCATCTCTGCAGAGTCTCAAGTGAGTGAAGACTGTACCTCCTCTGCGAGAGGCGCCAAAGGTCTCACTCAATATCGGCGACAATGAGACATCCATTGCTGCACGGGCCAAGACTCGTGTGGCCACTAGGCTCCCCTGGCCACCAACACCAGCAATCAGGATGCTGAACGGTTCCATATCATGGCTACCTCCGTCCTATTGCCTGGTTCGGACAGACACCTACGCATGACCCACATCTGACACAGATGTCTTGAAGTACCTTCGGACGTCTAGATCCAGAGTCCCACGAGATCGCGACGCATGCGTAGCTGCTCACGCATATCTTGCACCTCTCCCCCTTGCACCGGTCAGGATCTATGACGATGGCCCCTGCTTGTCCATGGTTGCGCTCAATCCTCTCCTCGTAGAGCCTGCACTTGCTCTCCAGAATGATGACCCGAAGTCCACGCAGCTCCAGCGCGCCAGTAAGCGCCGATTCTATCTCAGTGATATTCTCTGCATCGGCCAGGGACAGCCAATCTGCCCCTACTGCATCGACAACTCTCTCTATGCTCACAGGTCGGTGCCCATCGACTTCTGACCCTACCCCGGGGTGTCCTTGAAATCCTGTCATGGCAGTGGTCTGGTTATCCAGGATCAAGAACAAGACATCTGCATCCTTGTGTCTCAGGTTTACGAGAGCCGGAATACATGAGTGGAAGAACGTGGAGTCGCCGGCGAGTGCAATGACCTTCGATCTGAGACCGAACCTCCACAGCTGACCCACACCGTTGGCGGTCCCAATGCCTGAACCCATGGCCTGCATGGTCTCCATTGCTCCGCCGTAGAAGGCCCCAAGCGAATAACACCCGATGTCTCCGAGTACGATCAGTCCCTCTCTGCGTCTCTTCCTCATCCTGTTGAGTACCCAGAACACATTCCTGTGAGTGCATCCTGCGCAGAAGGTGAGAGGCCTGGGTACAAGTATCGACTCCGACTGGCGACGGGCCTCTGGGTCTGGAAGACCTCCCCACTCCCGACCTGACAGTCTGGCTATGGCTGATGCAACAGTGTCAGGGTCCAGCTCGCCCCATGACGGTATCTCATCTGTCCTCTTCCCGTGAATCTGTATGTCAATGCCCTCCAGGTCTGCAACCGTCCTGAGTTCCTCTTCCACGAAGGAGTCGGTCTCCTCCACGACAAGTACTCTCTTTGTCCTTCTCATCGCACCAGCAACAGTCCTACGAGGAATGGGATATGACGTCACTAGTCCGAGATGACCAACTTGTCCTGCCTGAAGCATTGAGATCGCTTCAGATGCGTACCTCTGACAGACACCTGTGGATACTACTAGAACATCCATGTCTTGATAATACTCTTCCCTATTCAGGCCAGATTCATCAGACTCCACAGAGATTCTCTCGAGCTTCTTGATGAGGTCACGATGCCTCAGATGTGGGTCTGGGATGTTGAAGAGCCCCTTGGGCAATCTGTTGAGGACTGTCACATCACCAGCAGGTAGATCCCCCAGTGACACAGACGACCTCGAGTGACTGAGTCGAGTTGTTGAACGAAGAATCACTGGCACTTCGTGCCTTTTCGATAGCTCAAGCGCGTACGGGATGATGTCCTTGGCCTGCTGAGGTGATGACGGCTCCAGCAGAGGTAGACAGGCGGCCCGGGCGTAGAATCGAGAGTCCTGCTCGTTGCTGGAGCTGTGTCCCCTCGGGTCGTCACAGACCACGATCAACAGTCCTCCGCTACCAGAACCTGATAGATTGAGGTTGAGGAGAAAGTCTGCTGCGACATTCAGCCCGAGAGACTTCATCGAACACAGTGCAGGTACCCCCAACCAACTTGCCCCTGCAGCGGCCTCTAATGCCACCTTCTCATTCACACTCCACTCACAGTACACCCGCCCTGGTGACGATTCTCTCATCACAGTCGCGACTATCTCGGTCGCAGGAGTTCCTGGATAGGATGTATAGAAACGGACTCCCGCCTCGAGCGCCCCTCTCGCAATTGCCTCATTCCCGCTCATGAATTGCACTGCCTTAGCACTCGTACTCATCTCACACCGCACTGTTGAGTCTGGCTCAACGCCTGAGAAAACAGTTTCGGAGTTGGCCATAGTGGAAACAGTCAAAAACAGATTGGCAGTGGGAGTGAAGTCAACATGAGCAACGAGTCGGGGGTATCGGCCCACATCCAAAGCATTCGATCAGTGTCCCACGACAAGGACCCTGATGGAGTGTGCTCTGCGGCAATCGTCTGTCGTTACGCCAAGAGAAAAGGTTTGAGCTACTCGGTCACCCTGTGCGACTATGGCGACTTGGCAGAGACCTTCGCCGCGTTAGCAACCCTGAGGAACACACTACTTGTGGTCACAGATCTCGGTGTCGATGCCAGGTCTTTGCCTGCAGTACTGGAGGCCCTCAGACGGGCATCCAGTCAGGGTTGCATGGTCGCTTGGTTTGACCATCACCAGTGGCCAGAGAAGTCCATTCGAGGTCTACTGGGCCTTGAGAAGAAGCCTCTGCTCAAGTTGCGCCAGGACATGTGCGCGGCAGAGATCACGCACAGAGTTCTAATGCCAGACGACGAAATCTCCAGAGAACTTGCATCAGTCGCTCGCGATTCTGACTTCAATATTCGCGAATTCGCCTCATCGTCCGCCCTCGCCGATGTGATCTCACTGCTCCGATTCGCTGCACTGGAGTCGAAACAGGACACGACTACAGTCCTGACGCCTCTCTTGCAGGTCCTATCGGATGGGGGTGTGGCCGCCGTGTGGGACCAGACACGGATGAGGCTGAGAGATGACCTACTCGAGAAGAGAGTCCAGAACTATCGTCGGGAACGCAACAAGAAGATGAGGAAGGCCCTCCTCGGTCATCAGGATCTCGAGATACACGGTCGTCTAGTACGAGTCGTAGAGCTTCCCGTCGGTGTCACCACGACAGACATGGGCGTCTTTGCCTCTGATCCCGCCAATCTAGACCTGGACGGGCACAGACTCAGCCCGGCAGACCTTCTTGTCACGATCAGTCCCGGGGGAACACTTGGTTTCAGACGTGCCAAGGACAACGTCTTATGCAATGAGGCGGCACGACTATTCAACGGAGGCGGCCATCCCTACGCCGCAGGCGGCGAGTACGGAATGTACAGTGACTTTGTTGCTGCGAGCACCGATATCTTCTCTGTCCTGTCACAGAGCAAGAGCTGGGTCGTCGAGAGCCCACCTCATGCAGAAACGGACGGAACTGACCCACAGTAGCCATTCCCTGACGGACACTCGAAACCTCCACGTCTGGCGGCGCAGACGGACGTGCTCCACTTCTGCTCGAACGTACGGACCATGCTACCGAGGACCACTCGTCCATCCGGATGGCTCATTGCAATGGTGCGGCGTACAGGAGAGACCCTGGCTGGCAACATCAGTGCGTATTCAGTATCAACAGCAAACATCTGGTGACTAGTCTCTGGTATCTGACAGTGCCTGATACATACTGGGCATGGCAACCCGAGGCGTCTGGTATTGTCCACAACCCTGCTGATCAGACTTGAGAGCTTCCTGCCAGCGAAGTCATGATCTGGATGAGACACGATGGTCCTTACCCGGGCACCATGCATCGCTGCTGTGACAACAACGTGCTCGTACATTCTGCGTACCGAGACATTGCCAATCAGGTCTGAGAGCAGCAGCATCACTCTCACAGTGGAACCGTGGGTGATTCTCTCGGTCAGGCGCTCGAAGTGTGATGAGGTCACATCATTGTCTCTGGCTATGGCTTGCTCTTCATTACCGCCGCCCATCAGATAGTTGATAGTTCTCAGAGTCAGGTCGTCGATATCAACGGAATTCAGCATCTCCAATCTCTCTGTCAGCGATTTCTGCCGGGCGGTGAGTCTCGCGATGAGTCTGTCTACCATGTTCTCAACTGAAGATGCCACCATCTCTCTGGTTGTAAAACAACAGATTGGCCTACTGAACCTGTTGATCAGCAGGAATCCCTGTTTCTCGAGTCTACGGATACACTTGTACACCCAATTTCCAGTGACCGGTCTTTCTCTGTTGCGATTCAGTGCTCTCGTAAGCTCATCGAGCGTGACTGACTTGTCCTGAACCGATGCCCTGATGACGACATCAATCAACGCCATCTCCGAGTCACTGAGTTCTGTTGCAACAACGCTCAGTAAGCTACGGATGTCTTCTATCGTCATAGGTTGTCTCTCCGGTTTCCACCGTGACTCGAGTTCCACATGCAAACTCTTGGTCGAATACCTCTCCAATGTGGGCGATAAGACGATGGTTCGATAGGACAGGTATGTAGACCGAGACTGGGGGTCTTCTCATCAGACTCAGAACGGTCCCCTCTCTCTCCAGACCTACGAATTCGTAAGTCATGGTGGTCTTGGAGCGAATGGCCATGTTCAGAGCCCCACTGGCAACGAACGATGAGACCGGACGAAGGAGTGACCCGAGGATGTCTCGCTTGTCATTCCAATCACTCCTGAGTAGGATCTTGACATTGCACCCCATCCCGAGGATACGAGCGAGAATCTCATTGTCACTGTCTAGGAGGCGCATTTCCAAATCGGGCGAATGAATTCGAACGATGCTGCCTTCGTGCGCTCTTGAGAATATGTATTTCTCTACTAGCAGCAGGGTCGTCTCAATTCCCCTGGCCGTCTCAACTCGCTGCACAGAATAGTCGTTCCCAATGCTTCCTGTGACAGTGGACTCATGCCTGCGTTTCCACTCCTCGAGGACCTTCAATTGAGTCACGGTCCGATCCAGTTCGTCCATGATAGACTGTAGCACAGTTCTGACCCTCTTCTGTAGTGCCCTTCTCATAGTCGCGACATTCGCAGTATATCGGTGTCTGTATCCGGTCCTATCGACACTGATGTATTCCTCCTCCTCGAGTTCCATCAATAGGCTGTACGCGGCCGATTCTCGTATCTTGCTTGATGGATATGTTTGACTGAGCATGTCATACAACACTGAGAATGGTACTTGGTCCTGTGTCTTGCTGGCCCTGAGTAGTACCGAGAGTACTCTGAATCTCCATTCATCTTCCCTGATCCCCAGATGCTGAGGCGTGACTGAAGATACTGGACGGTCCATCTCGGAATGACACTGCATCGATAGTTCACCTGTTTTCTCGTGCGGCCTCAGAGATAGATCTAGTGAAGGGGCCCGGTCCAACTCCCAGCATGGAGATCTCTCGATCTCCTATCTGTGTCATGGGAATTGCGCTACTCCATGCTCTATCAAACTCCCTCACGAGATCGTCTATCAGGTCTGCACTCGACTCCCTTGTATGGAGGACAGCGATGAGTTGATCATCGGGAATCATGAGGAGGGCCCTGTCCTTGTTCAGTATCACGAAATTGTAGCCGTCGATCTCAGACGATAGTCTCCACTCGAAGCTTACTCCTGCGTTCTTGAGTGCGTATACCTCCTGGACCGTAGATCGGATGTCCTGCTGGGCCAGCTGGGAGGCAACTCTTGCGTCTCCTCGGACCATTTCTGTACTCACGAGATATCTTATATCAGCGCCTCTTCTTGCGGCCTCGATGAACTTGACAGTTCTCTCGCCGATGCCAGTGACAAGTGGTCTCACCGAACCAACGAACAATCGGATCATGTCCCCCGTCTTTGCGCAAGATGCAAAGTTGTGCAACAGGATCCGATGCATGGCCTCGACACCTTCTACAATATGGTACTTGAGGTTCTGGACAACGCCCGACGCACTGTAGACCAGCTGCTGAGCAAGTAGCCCGGGATCAATCTGTTCTATTGCCGAGACCTCCTGCTTCAGCTTCTCAATCTGTTCCATTCGCTGGCCAAGCGCTAAGGACTTCATCCTCTCGAGGCTACACGTAATGATGTCGACATCGGAGGAGTACGTCCTACGTGATGCAGCGTCCTCCGCCTTGACCAGACCACGCCTCACCAGGAATCTCAGATGCCTCTGAATCGCTGCTGGGTGCGCTCGGGCGTGATCAACGCTGAGCCGTATCTGCTTGAGGGTCACAGTACCGGCTGTCGACATGGTCAACCTGAGTATCTCGCCCAATAGTGCGAGGGGACCGGATCCCTCTCTCAGTCCTTCCAGGCCTAACATGGCGAGCTTCGAATTCATGTCATCAGAAGATCTGGAATCTGACAACATAGTATGTTCGCATCAGTCAAGAAGAATAACGGTCTTATGTGACTTTCTCAAGCTGTGCTCTGGGCTGGTGCTTAGGCTGCGGCGTAGTATCACGCAGGTGATACTGGCCGTATGCATTGGGGTTAGGGGGAGGGGGCCCCAATTTGGATCAGGGTCCCGTTACGGCTATGCTCCTGAGGTACCCCACTCCGATATTGATCACCATTGGCAGAAACCTTGTCAGCAGACCGACAGCAGTTGATACGTTCGCATGTCCCTGAATAAGATCGTTGAGCGTCTGTGCATCGAGTTGTTTCAGGACAGTCTCAGCTGCGTCTATGGGATCGTTCAGCATCGAGTACTTGGTCACTGCCCACATTCCGCGGCCAGTGTTCTGGATGCTATAGGCCAATCTGGTCTTCCTGTATTCTATCTCGTACTTCCTCACACTTGACCTTGAGAAATCACCCGTGTCAGCCATCCTCTTTGCATGCTTGGCCAGAAGGGCCCCCGCATGAAGACACGTCGTCACACCGCCTCCGACTATCGACGATACCTGTCCTGCAGCGTTGCCACAGAGTGCAACTCCGGCGTCAGTAAACCTGGGAATGAGTCCCGCACACGGTACAACGCCCCCATTGACGGCGACCACTCTGGCGTTCTGGGTCTCAGGGTGCTCTCTCATGAACTTGTACAGGACATCCCTCATGGGCGGCAGCCTCTCCCAGGTCTGTCTATGGGTCGGCACCCTTCCTATACCGAGGTTTGTCTCGGTCTCAGACCTGGGATAGAGCCAGAGGTATCCGAGGCCCACATCCTCTCCGACATAGAAGTAGGCCGTCGATGGGTCTAGTCCCTTACAGCCAGCAAGCTTGAACCTATATCCGTAGCTGAGCAACCATCTTGGATGGCGGAACCCTGCTGTTTCTGAGACCCTGCTGTACGAACCATCTGCACCGACGGTCAGTCCTGCGGCATACTCTCTCCCGTCTGAACATCTGACCCCACACACGTGTCCCGCATCGAAGATCACAGACTGGACCGGAGACTTGTAGATGAACTCTGCACCATGGGAGATTGCACGGTCCCTCATCAGCTCCTTACATCTGCTTTCGTCAAGCAGATACGAGTTTCCCAAGAGTCGTCGGTCGACGACTATCTTCGAGCCTGTGTCGAGACTCTCTCCCACTATCGCGGTGAACTTGTTGCTCACGTATTCTGAACCCGGTCTGACACCAAGCATTCTGATTGCCTTCTCGGTGACGAGCTCTCCCATGAGCGCATCTGTCACAGAGTTCCTCCTCTCGAGCACGAGCGTCCTGAGTCCAAGAGCAGCAGCTCTCTGGGCAGTCATGAGCCCGGCGGGACCAGTTCCTGCGATCGCCAAGTCGTAGTCCGTCATCTTGTTACCACTGCAGGGACTGCAACTATCGTTTCTAAACATGTCTCCGCTGAACAGTGCGGCAATCTGAGATGGACTACAGACGCTCCTCGAGTGACTGCCTGCAGACTCCCCCTACAGATGCTCAAAGGCCTCACCATCATGTCTATATCATACTATGACTGCCATACCCCCCTCATCGATATCTCCAGGGAAATGGGTGACAATGAAACCCCGGACTGTCGCGTACTCAATCTATATGATCCTCTCCATAATGATCAGCCTGTCAGTGTCCACCATTCCGTCTCTGGTCCTGATTCTGATTGCGTTTCAGAGAACAGACACAATTGTGACTGAAATCATTCCCCCGTTGTCTATCGTTCCCATGTCGCTACATTCACTCGCGGGGGACCTTCTTCCCGCCCTCTTCTATGAGAAGTTCTGGTTCATTGTGATGCTGATACCGGTCGTGATGGTAGCCTACGGCGTGTTCCTCGCCCTGCTTGCCGTCATGTTCAGACTGTCGAGACGACTCGTACCGAATCTGCCAGACGGATACTATCCGAAACACACCGAAGACTGGCTGATCTACGAGTACTTCGAGGTATACTACATCCTCTTTGAGCGGTTTGCATCATTCTTCTCCGTCTTTCTCAACACTAGGCCGAGACATATGCTATTTGGTGCGAAGATTGGTAAGAACACGATCGTGGGCAATGGCAGGCTGTTCAACCCCGAGAGAACTATCATCGGCGAAAACTGTTTCTTTGGCTATAACGCAATCCTGAGTGGTCATGTCTACGAGGGTGATCGACTCTATCTCAGGACGGTGAGACTTGGTAACAATGTCACAGTTGGGGCAAATGCGGTCGTCCTCCCAGGTGCGGACATTGGTGACAACGTGATCATTGCAGCCAACAGCACGGTCCCGAAGGACCGAGTCATCCCCCCGAACTCCATATGGATTCACGGAAAGTCGATTCCGAGAGATAGTTCGTCCAAGACAGACACATCAGCCCATAGTGGGCTTGAGGGTCCGTTCGATGATGCCGGCTCCAGATGAACCGATCGACATGAGCGCGAGTGTCCTGAGGATACCAGATAAGGGTCCAGACTCCCGTTGGATTACTTCATAACACCTCGTAATGTATGTACTGACCAGATGACGCGAGAGAGACCAGCCTACGCTCCCAGGAAGTATCAGTCGTACGTCCTGGAGCGGATCCGATCAAGCAGAGGCAGGAATGTCCTGGTCGAGCTAGACTGTGGTCTCGGGAAGCGATTCATAACGCATCAGTTGGTTGCAGAGATATTCCCTGAACTGAGCTTTCTCATCGTAGTCCACTCGACATCATCGTTGGTTGAAACTCTGGACTATCTGAGGAGGGAGTATGGGATTGACGAGGGACAGCTCGGTGAGCTCTCCTCTCGGATCAGTTCTCCGAGAAGGCTGCGAGTGTTAATGGAGAGGCGTGTTGTAGTGACAACGCCCCAGGTCCTCACCCGGGTCCTGGAGGACCATCCTGAGGCGGCATCCCGATTCGACGCTGTGATTGTGAACGAGATAGACACACTGGTTCGAAGAGTTGGTGACAGCGTGAGCCTAGTGTACCCATGGTCGACCCTATTCTCAATGCTTGAGGGAAAGTGGATAGTTGGCATGAGCGGGACTCTGCGAGACGACCATGCGGTATTCAATGATAAGCAGCTCGAGATAAGGAACGAACTGGTCACTCTGAAGCAGGTCCTGCTTGGCGCTGAGCTGATTACCATGGACGAACTCTACGGTAGCACAGACGTCGAACAGTTTCTGGAGCCGACTGTCATCAGAGTGGTTCATATTGACGATCGGAACATACGCGCAATCGCCCTGGTGCTTGACGAACTCATTCAGTCCACCCGTTCAGAGATAGTGGCGGAACTTGTCAGAGATGGAAATGAGGAACTCGTAGAGGGTGATATCCGACGGATCCACCTCATGCTGTCGAGGCTGCCTGTGTCGGACGAGGTCAAAGGCAGGTACTCCGCACTCCTGATGCTGAGGAAGTACGTGTATGGAATGCCCCCCTCCAGTTTCATCCGAATGTTCCATAACGAGTACTTGGCGCACTACTTCAATCTGCGCGGGATGGCATCGACCATTCCCGAGGTGTCCTCGAAGACAGTAGAGGTCCTCCGTCTGTCCAAGTCAAGACCCAAGACAGTCGTACTGACTTCCTATCTTGAGATGGTTGACCAGATACGCGAGACGCTGGAGCGCTCCGGTATTTCCGTACTCACGCTCACGGGTCGTTCTCATGATAAGGCCGATGTCCTCAATGCCTTTCGCAACGACCCCTCTGCTCGGGTATTGGTCATGTCGCCAGTCGGCGAGAGAGACCTTGACATGCCGCAGGCGGACCTGATGATAGTATGCGATGTCATAAACACGCCCAAGACCATGTACCAGAAATTCAAGCGTACACGGGGAGGTGAGGTCGTCATCCTGGCATATGCCGGCACATCGGAGACACGGAAGGTCGAGCGTCTCGTCAAGTCTGTCCTTGATCGCTATCCGTGGTCGACGACCGTGTCTCCAGAGACGTCAAATTCCGATGACTGGCAGGGAGAGTTTCATTAGCGTTATAAGAACTTCAGCAGACACTCGTTCCAGCGAACGGCCGGGGTATCCACATTGCAAGATGCAATCACTGTTGGCACGGATGTTGTAGAGGTCTCACGCTTCAGGCGACTACCATCTGGTCCACAGTTTTTCCGGAGAGTGTTTACAGATAGGGAGCTCTCCTACTGCCTGAGCCATCCCGATCCTGCGCCCCACATGGCAGCAACTTTTGCCGGCAAGGAGGCGGTCTGGAAGGCCATCCGAGGTGCTGTGCCAATCAGGGAGATAGAGATCCTTCACGACGAGAAGGGCGCACCGTATGTTCAACTTGCTCGTGATACGGGACTTGTCGTGTCAGTGAGCCTGGCCCACTCTTCACGCGATGCTGTGGCAGTAGCGATAGCCAGTGATCGATCCCTTAAGGACGCGTCTGTCAGGCCTTCACTAGAGTCAGCATCTCACTCCATTCTGAGAGGTGAAATGATTGACCACTGATCGACCTACCCTGGACGAGATCTTGAACGAGGCAAGGAAGAACCCGTCCTATCTGAATCTGTGGAACGCACATAGACAGATTCGCAGACTGGAGTCAATGAGGCCTGACGGAAAACGTCCAGAATTGAGGACTGCGGTCATAGGCTCATCAACACTCGACCCCCTTGCTGCGTGTCTTGACACCCTGATATGGCTCGAGGGGTTCTGGTCAGAACTGTATGTTGGGGGATTCAACCTCTACCGACAAGAGTCGCTAGATCCATCATCACCCCTCTATCGATTCCGCCCTGATATCGTGATCCTGAATGTTGATGCTTGGTCCTTGCTCGATCGGGAGTTCATCTCATCGTTCGTGAGGATGTCCCTTGAAGAACGAGTAGCGGCTCAGAAACACATGGTTGAGAGCCTGACATCCGTGGTGGGCGCACTGGTCAAGAACTCGTCAGCCACTGTGATCGTGAGTAACTTCATAGTTCCCAGCTTCACTCCCATCGGTATTGCAGACAACAGGCAGGAGATGGGCCTGAGAGAGTTCTTCTCTGGAGCAAACTCGATGCTGGAGGACCGGCTGCGACACGACGCAAGAGTCTTTCTGCTTGACCTGGATGCAGTTGCCGGAGAGTTTGGTAAGTCTCGCATGACTAACTGGAACACCTACTACAGGGGGTCTGTCCTCTACGGTGAGGACTTCTCGGTCGTCCTTGCCAGGGCGTATATGCGATACATTCGGGCACTGAAGGGCAAGTCAAGAAAGTGCATAGTCTTGGATCTTGACAATACGCTCTGGGGAGGCATAATTGGAGAAGACGGATACGACGGGATCAAGCTGTCGAACGTATCACCGG
The DNA here is from genome assembly GCA_038893995.1 of Candidatus Thorarchaeota archaeon. GTDB lineage: Archaea > Asgardarchaeota > Thorarchaeia > Thorarchaeales > Thorarchaeaceae > JAWAQK01. Next base: position 17,430 of record JAWAQK010000008.1, read on the forward strand.
GTAATGAGTACATGGACTTCCAGAGAGCATTGCTCTCCCTCTACAGTCGGGGGGTGATCCTCGCGGTGAACAGTAAGAACAACCCCGACGATGCCCTCCGTGTCATTCGCGAGCACCCCTATCAGTTGCTCAGAGAGGAACACTTCGCCGCCCTACGGATAAACTGGCAGGACAAGGTTCAGAACATCCGCGAGATTGCTGAAGAGATCGGCATTGGCCTCGACAGCCTCGTGTTCATCGACGACAACCCTCATGAGCGAGAGCAGATGCGTCTGGCAGTCCCCGAGGTGTTGGTTCCAGAGTGGCCAAAGAATCCTCACCTCTACCGACAGGCACTCGAGTCGCTGGACGTGTTTGACGTCCTGACGATCACACGAGAGGACATAGAGAGAGGTCAGATGTATGCAGGTCGTCGAAAGAGGGCCCAGCTGGAGTCGCAGGCGACCTCGCTGGAGGAGTTTCTCAGGAACCTTGGGCTGAAGGTGACAGTCCGACTGGCTGACGACTTCACCACCCCGCGTGTCACCCAGCTCATAAACAAGACCAATCAGTTCAATCTGACCACTCGTAGATATACAGAGGCCGAAGTTCAGAGGCTGCGTGACTCCGACTCCTCGGCAGTGTACTGCATGAATGTGGAGGACAAGTTCGGTGACGAGGGACTTGTCGGTGTGGCCATCGTGAAGAAGTCCCCCGATGAGTGGTATATTGATTCATTCCTGATGAGTTGCAGAGTCATTGGTCGGTCCGCTGAAACTGCCCTTCTGGCCCGGATCGTGCGAGACGCGAAGGCTGCAGGAGTACGGTCGATCCGGGGTGAGTTCATTCCTACTAAGAAGAATCCCCCGGCACGTGACTTCTACGAGCGTCATGGATTCTCGATGGTGTCTACCAGTCAAGACGGAACGGTGACCTGGACCCTAGACCTATCAGAGAAGTCGGTGGAAGTGCCAGAATGGATCGAGCTACTGGGAGAGTGAGCGAAACGGATCCAGACACGTTACTCGAGGAAATTGTGTCCAAGGTCCTGCTCATCGACAGAGAGAGGATCAGTGACAGCCTGAGGAGAAAGGACTTCGAACCCTGGGACTCATTGGCGCATCTAGTGCTCATAAGTGAGATAGAGAACGCGTTTGGCGTGTTGTTCGAGGATGAGGAGATCGTCGACATCTGGACAGTGGGTGATCTTCGACGCGTGCTCAAGGCCAAGCTATGACTCTCTGTTCGGTCTTGTCAACCGCTGGACAGGTCGTGACGGATTTCCCGCCACCAGCGTCATCGGAGGGACGTCCCTGCTCACTACGGAGCCGGCTGCCACGATGGCGCCCGCACCCACTCTCACTCCCGGGAGGATTATGGCGCCTGCAGCTATCCACGCTCCCCTCTCTATCACCACTCTTGCAGGTTCCTCCCTGAAGACGCCACTCAGTCTGTGAAACGCACTTGCACCTGAGTGCGCCATTATCTTGACACCAGGTCCGATCGATGCCCAGTCCTGTATCTCCACAAGCTCGGGATGCTCACTGTCTATCTCCACCAGGTATCCTATGAAGACACCCTTACCGATCTTGACACCACAACGTCTGTACACGGAGGCCCTGAACTGATATACAGGTGCCAGCCAGGCCAGCACTCTGAGAAGTCTGCCAATGATCTTTCCCATTGAATGGTAGCCCCTACGAGTAGTATTCTCTTCTCCAGATCTCGCGTCGCAGATAGTCTCCAAAGGTCCAGTTATCTATGTCTCCCGTCAGGAGCAGGCAGAACCGATGACCATCCGGCCACTCATGATGTCTCTTCCAGTATTCGACGGCCTGTGTGACCGTCGGACACCATCCGTCTAGCTGGCGACTCTGGTCCAGGAGTTCCTCGAGGCAGGGTCGATAGGCTGGTTGACCAATCCTGATTGGATGAAGATCCAGCATGAGAACGCCTCCCGCTCTTGCAGCGCTCTTGGCCTCTGTTCTCAGCCTCCTCGACATCTGCTCCGTCGTCATGTGCAGACGATCGACCATCAGGTCATCACTCCAGATGTTCAGGGGAATGAATGTGGTCGTCAGCTCCCTGTCGCCTGCCCTCACCTTGAAGAAGTGTCCCATGCCCCTGTACTCTGGTCTGTATCCGAACCCTGCGTCCCACAGGAGTCCAGCCCGGTCTATCAAGGCCGGCATGTCGTCTGTGTAGTTGTCGTATGGCGCTCTGAACCCTCTGACCTCAATGCCCATTCGTCTGAGTACAGCAATACTCGTGAGCAGGTCGCGTTGCCTCTGCTGGGGAGATAGATGTGAATACCGAAGATGCACATGTCCGTGACTTGCGATCTCGTGACCTCTGGTCAGGATGAGTCTCACGATGTCAGGCCGCATCGATGCAATGCTTGAAACAGTCGGAAATGTGAACCTCGAGTCATATTGGTCGAGCACGTCAAACAGGCCCCGCAGGAGTCGCAGGAACTCGACCCTATGGAGCAGGTACATCCTCAGCAACTGCCGGGGTATTGACAGTCCCCACCTATTGATGAGTGTTGCTAAGTAGCTCATCTGGCCCGTTCTCCCGCACTCATCACGCACATCTACAATTCAACTGGGTGTTGGTCTACGGTGGTACGACGAAATTGGTCGCAATCACTCGCAATACTGCGTCAGTGATCTCACGACTTGTCCGGGAGTAGACGTACTTGCAGAGTTCGATGAACTCGTTCGTGCGTGCCTCTGCATCCTCATTGCTGGCCAGTATCTTCTTGGCCATCTTGACGACGTTTCTTACGACCTCTTTGCCAGACGGATGCTCTCCGACAGCCCTTGCTGTCTCCTGCTCAATGCCCTGAATTCTACTCTTTATCCTGATGTCGGCGATATCGTCTGACCCCATCGACTTTACTACGTCCATCAGGACATCAAGAACACCGTTATGTAGACCGCTTATGAGGGCCTCTACTTCGTAGGCTGTGAAGTTTATCGGCTTGCCGTCCACCACGAGCTGCCATTTCAGATCGCTCGTGCGTTTGAGTTCAATGTTGCGGTTGTCTATGCTTATGATCTCCTCATAGAACCTGCTGTCAACACTGCTGAGGACTGCAGTCTTCAAGAGGGCGGCCTCTGTGATCTTCAGGGTTGCGCTGTTGCCCCCGTTCTTGACTACTATGCACATCTTGTCCTGGGGCGGAATCTTCTGAACATAGTCAGATGCAGGAGCAACCTGGACCGGAGGTAACCTCTTGAGAAGCTCAGCGAGATGTCGTATCTCGCTCTCCGTACAGTAGTATCGTTGCTTGTCTCCAGCCAGGACTATTCTGCCGTCGTCATCCCGTTCAAACTCGATTGTATGACCACCGCCCACATCAGTGGTCTTACGATACAACTGCTTGTAGTTCCTGGCGGTCTGGGCAAGCTTCTCAAGTGCGGCGGCGATCATGTGGGCCTCGCCATAGCCGATGGTTATCTCTTCCGACCCCTCAGTGGCGCGACCAATCCCGAGAGCACCATCCATCCTTATCTTGACGTACATGTGGTACACTCATCCGAATAGTCTAAGCACCAATTGAAATCTGTTGTGGCTGGTGGGACCAGCCCTCAGGCAGAGGCACATGGTCCTCTGCCTGGATCAGATGGTGTCCGTGACATCAAAGGCCAGCTTGCCGACTTCCTTCGTTGTGAGGGATATGTCCAATTTGTGCTGTCCCGGGCTGAGGCTGGGAGCTTTTACATGCAGAGTGATCTCCACTCCCACCTTGATTGGAAATGCGTTGTTTGGGGCAATCTTTGATGCCTCTACCTCGGTACCCTCGGCTGAGATCTTCAGTGAATCTAGAGGATACTCAACGCCATCCACCTTTATTGGGTCGATACCGATGGCCGTGCCATTGCTTAGGGAGTTCTTTATCTTGAACTCGAAGCCAAGATCGGTGTTCTTGAGGCTCCCCTTCACGTAGAGCTTCCTGAGCAAGAATACTGGGACTTGCATCTTGAATCTTCTCCATTCCCTGCTGTGGGATACAAGATGAAACGGACAGCGGCCATTTATAGATTCCGAACAGCACTGAGTGACAGCGAGGACATGCATCCGTTCACTGGCGGTGTGATGTGCCATCCGACATGATCTCTCTGCCGGCCTTGGAGTGAGTCTCTCCGGAAGATTCTATAACACATCCGATTGCGCTGCGGCCGGTGAACCGCATGAGAGCACTGGTGAAGACAGAGCGTGGACCTGACAACCTGGAGCTTATGGAGATTGATGATCCCCGCCCCGGCCCCGATGAGGTCCTGGTCGAGGTCGCAGCTGCGGGAATATGTGGCTCTGATGTTCACATAAAACACGGTACTGCCTCTTACGATCCTCCCGTGGTGATCGGACACGAGTACTCTGGGCGGGTGGTTGAAGTCGGAGAGAGAGTCAGCGGTGTCCAGGTCGGCGACCGAGTCACCTCTCCCGCGACGGCATACTGTGGCAAGTGTCATGCATGCAGGACGGGGCACATGAACAGATGTACTGATCCCACACGCAGGATCCTCGGCTATTCGCGTGCCAACGGTGCCTTCGCGAGATATGTGGCGGTGCCGGCATACATTGTACATAGGATCCCGGATGGGCTCTCCCTCGAGGAGGCAGCACTGGCCGAGCCCACAGCATGTGTGGTTCACACGATTGCAGAACTCACCCCCATCCGACCAGGTGATGTTGTAGTCGTCCAGGGTCCTGGTACCACAGGACTCATTGCTCTACAGGTGGCACGCTCGATGGGCGCCGCAAGGGTGATTGTCACTGGTGTGACGACAGACACCTGGAGACTCGAGATAGCCAAGAGGTTAGGTGCAGACCTCACAATCGATGTCCAGGCCGAGAAGGACCCTGTGGCAATAGTCAAGGAGGAATCTGATGGAGTTGGCGCCGACGTCGTCATAGAGGCATCTGGTTCTGGAGCCGCGCGTAGGCAGGCGTTCGAGTTCGTCAAGACAGCGGGATATGTCTCCCTGATAGGCATTCAGGGACGGCAGACCGAGATAAACATGGATCATATTGTCATGAAGGAGTTACATGTTCTTGGCACATGGGGCACCCTGCCATCCACCTGGATCATGACCCTGAGGATGATGGCCTCTGGAAAGGTGGACGTGCGCCCACTCATCACACACAGAATTCGTCTGAGTGACTGGAGTCGTGGGTTTGAGCTGATGGAGAAGCAACAGGCCATAAAGGTCCTCTTCACAGACATGACCTGAGCAGGCCTACTTGCTCTTCGGTGACCACAGGTCTAGGCAATCTTGAACTATACCAATATGTGATACTGCCGGGCCCCCACCCATGACTATTGCGACAGCGCAGGCCTCCATTATCTCCTCTCTGGTGGCTCCAGCCTCGAGTGCCTTCTTCGTGTGATAGACAATGCAGGACTCACATGGTGCAAGTACCGATGCCACTATGCAGATTATCTCCTTGAACTTGGCTGAGAGGTGCCCATCAACATGTACCGTCTTCAACAGGTCCGTGAAGGCATTTCGTGTCTCTGGAATGTCACGGTTCAGCGCACCAAAGTGCTTCATGAAGCTCTTCAGTGTCTTCTCTACATCCTCTGTCACAGTCTAGTCCTCCGGGTCGCCATCGGGGTGCGTCTCGACCAGTACACCTAGATTCCACTCTGGCCGGCGATATCTCTCATGATATAAAGACTCCGCAGTCCTGAGTTCCTCTCCGCTGATGACTCCATCCAGGATCCTCTCACCCGCCAGTCGTTCCATACCCCTAACAATAGCTGCTCTGATCTCGGTTTCTGAGGGACCGTCGGGATAGTGATCTCTGATATTGCATACGACGTCTCTCCTACTCTCGACACATCTGACTCTGGCAGGCTCTCTGAGGTACACTGGCTGGTCGGGCTGAGGTGACAGTGCATTCCGGAGCATCGTAAGATCGCTCTCTATCAAGAGAGTCCCGTGGACAAACGATGTCCCCTGTCGAATCCACCCTGCAGTTCCAGTCACCTTGTAGTCACCAAGCCGGATCGAGTTGTGGATGGGGTCGAACGACGCCATGATTCCAATGTCCTGTAGGGACATGGCGATGGCTCCTACGTACTCTCGGTATAGCTCGTGAATTGTACGAGGCACCGAAGGAGTAGACTGTTTGAGGCACAGTGCGAAGTTCAGGCATCCTTCGTCCACAAATACACATCCTCCCCCTGTAAACCGTCTACACATCGCTATGCCCTTCTGCAGACAGTATGTCAGATTGACCTCGCGATGCAGACACTGAAAGCGGCCCATGACCACAGCGGGATACGATTTCCAGAACCTCAGCGTGTTCGGCGCGTCCTCCTGGACTGCTGCGGTTCTGACAATGGCCTCCTCAACTGCAAGACCCATATAGGGGTCTCGAGTTCCATCTTCCAACAGACGCCATCTCATGTCACCGGTACACTCTGGATAGAGTGAGGGGCTCTCCATATAACAACGTCACGGTGATCTGCCCGGACGTGCCCGTATCGGCTCTCCTCTCCCGAGCGTCCTCAGATCTTGAGGAAGTACGGGTTCTCAAGAGTATCCTTCAGTGCGGATAGAAACTGCCCTGCATGAGCTCCGTCCAGTACCCGGTGATCAACTGCACAGCTCACCATCATCATGTGGCGAATGGCGATCATGTCGTCAATCACGACGGGCTTCTTCTTGATCTGTCCCAACGCGAGAATGGCGGTCTCAGGAGGGTTGATCAGAGGAATGAACAGGTCCACGTTGAATGGCCCGAGGTTCGACACCGTGAACGTCGATCCTGTCATCTCTTCCGGCTTGAGGGAGTTCTCGCGTGCCTTTCTTGCCAGTGCCTTGGTTTCCTGAGCGATCTCAGTGACCGATTTCTTGTTTGCGTCCCTCACTGTGACGACGATGAGACCTGCATCCGTGGCCATTGCCACGCCGATAGAGATGTCTGCAAAACAGTGCAGGTCGTTCCCGATCAGCGTTGCATTGAATCGCGGGAACCTCTCCAGAGTGTCCGCCACGGCCTTCACGATGATGTCGTTGAAGGACACCCTGATGCCGAGCATCTTCTCGGTCCTCTGGTTGATCTCCTCCCGCAGAGCCACGACCTGCGTCATGTCAATCTCAGTGATCATTGTGATGTGTGGTACTTGGGAGCTCTGCGTCATCCTCCTGGCAATGGTCCTCCTCAGGGGGGACAGAGGCTCGACAGACTTCACTTTGCGATCCTGTATCAGTACAGTGGGCGATAGCTCCTGATGGGAAACAGAGGCGTGTGCCAGCACATCTCTCTCTACGATTCGTCCTTCAGGTCCCGAGCCCGTAACCAGTGAGAGGTCAACTCCCTTCTCTCTTGCAATCATCCGCGCTCGGGGGGATGCCCTCACGCGGCCTCCTGGCAGCCGGGACTCGGCTGACTCAGGTCTTGAGACCGTGACCTGTGGTTGAGCTGATGTTGGTCTGGCCTCGACCGGTGTCACCGCCTGCTGCGATGAGGGCCGATTCAGGATGCGGGGGCGGACATCCGGTATCTTCTCTCCCGGCTGTCCAATGATCGCTATGGGTTCGCTTATTGGGACCTCATCATTGACGTCGCACAGGATCTTCAGGAGTATTCCGCTCTCTGGCGCCTCGAGCTCGAATTCGTTCTTCTCGCCGAATATCTCCACGACAGGATCGCCCTTCTTTACCTCGTCGCCCTCATTCTTGAGCCACTTGAGGATGACTCCGTATTCCATGGCGACGCTCATCCTCTGCATTATCATCGTGGTGACCATTCGCTCTTATCATCTCCGTCTGACTCTAGACTATCTCGCGTATCGCCTGTGCGATTCTGTTCTCGTCAGGAATGAAGTAGTTCTCCAGAGGAGGACTGAACGGCACCGGGGTGTCTGGTGCGTTCACTCTCTTGATGGGTGCATCAAGCCAGTCAAACGCGAGCTCCTGCACCAGTGCCGCCACCTCCGCCGTCGTCGCACCGGTCTTGGTCTCCTCTGTGACGAGGACCAGCCTACCTGTCTTCTTCACTGAGTTGATCAGTGTCTTTGTGTCAAGCGGCACCAGCGTCCTCGGGTCAATCACCTCGACGCTTATTCCCTCCTTGGCGAGAGACTCGGCAACATTCAGGGCCTTGTGTACCATCATGAAGGTCCCCCATACTGTAACGTCGTCGCCCTCTCTCCTCACCCTTGCCTGACCAAATGGTATGAGGTATTCGTCTGAGGGCACTTCCTCCTTCTTGTCGTAGACGAGCTTGTGCTCGAAGAACATGACCGGGTCCGGATCTCTGATTGCAGTCTTGATCAGACCCTTGACGTCATATGCAAATGCGGGAACTGCAACCTTCAGACCTGGGGTGTGCATGAACCATGCCTCAAGGCTCTGTGAGTGATGCGAGGCAATGTTCTTGCCCCCACCGAAGACGGTCCTCACGACAAGAGGTACCGACGTCTGACCTCCGAACATGTATCTCATCTTCGCGGCCTGATTGCAGACCTGGTCCATTGCGAGTGCAATCAGGTCACCGAACATTATCTCGGCCACGGGTCTGAGTCCTGTGATTGCTGCTCCGATGGCGGCCCCGACAATGGTATTCTCCGAGATGGGCGTGTCCCTGACTCTCTCGTCCCCAAACTCCTCGGCCAGTCCCTTCGTGACGCTGAAGGCACCTCCCCAGTTCCTACCTATGTCCTCGCCGAGCAGGAATACTCGCTCGTCCCTGAGCATCTCCTCCCTAATGCCTGCTCTGAGCGCATCACGGTATGTCATTTCGGGCATCAGATCACCTCCGCGAAGACGTCATCCAGAGTCTCCTTCGGGTCCGGATATTCAGACTTGAGGGCAAAGTCTGCGGCTTCGTCGACCTCCTTCTGGAGTGACTTTCGTATCTTCTCGCACTCCTTCTCAGTCAGAGCACCCTTCTCAATCGCGATATTCTTGATTATCTGAACAGCGTCCCTGCTCAGCCAGTATTCTGCCTCCTCCTTGGGTCGGTACTTGGCAGCATCGAATCTCGAATGGCCCTTCATCCTGTACGTCTTACACTCAATGAGAGTTGGTCCCTCTCCTCTTCTTGCGCGGGCCACTGCCTCTGAGGCAGCTGTGTATACATCTAGGGCGTTGTTTCCGTCTACCACGACGCTGGGGATACAATATCCCTCGGCTCTCTTGGCTATGTCAGTTGTGGGACATGTAAGCCTGATCGGAGTCCCCATAGCGTAGAGGTTGTTCTCAAGTACCCATATCACTGGGAGTTTCCAGATAGCTGACATGTTCAGGGACTCACCAAAGGTGCCATTGTTACTGGCACCGTCACCGAAGTAACAGACAACCACGGAGTCGGTCTTCCTCATCTTGCAAGAGAGTGCGGCTCCTACTGCGATGGGCAGTCCAGAGGCAACGACTCCAGTAGCGCCCAGTACGCCGACGTCGAACTGAGTTATATGCATTGAACCCCCTTTCCCCTTGCATGATCCTGTCTTCTTACCAAGAAGCTCAGCAAGTGCGGACTTCATGTCAGCGCCCTTTGCTATGACGTGGCCGTGGCCCCTGTGGGTACTCTGGACGTAGTCGTCCGGTCTGAGCGCTGCTGTCACTCCTGCAGCTACGGCCTCTTGTCCAAGATACAGATGAAGTGTTCCGGGGACAAGATTCTGACCAAATAGGTCCCAGACTTTCTCTTCAAACAGTCTGACCTTTAGAGTCAGTGTGTACAGGCTTGTCAAGACCGACTTATCGTCTGTCGTAGGCTCATCCCTGCCCGTATTCGGTTTGGGAGTGAGGCCACTGGCTGCGTACATAAAGGCATCGAAGCCACACCATACCTCCGAAATGGAGGCGTCAGCCAACTTCCGGAGCCAGTGCGGGGCCAGTCTGTCAATTGAATACGCAAGATTAATAGGCAAACTTGCCGATTGTATTGCGCTTGTAGATGTCGTTGCCACATATTCCCGAGAATGCCAGTGGCAGCTCATCCAGAACCGGAGGCAATGCGAATATGAATCGTGAGAAACGCGACAAAGTCAGGATCGACCCGCGCGACTGGCCGGAGCTTGACAGACAGAATGTCATGGTAGCAAGGATGAGCGCTGACCGCGAAGACTACCACGTCCACATTGAATTGGACGAGCTCACAGTAGATGATTCGCTCAGGAACGAGCAAGGACTGTCATCCAGAGGACTCAGCAAATGTGAGTGAGATCTTCGTGACGAGGTCACGAGTTCGGTGACGACAGTGCCCATCAAGAACTCTGTCCCCGTTGCCCGTTTCTCACAGCCTGGCCGGCACACCATCTATGTTTCAGAGAGAGGTATCTCGGGAGTGCTCAGGTCCAGACGGACAGTCGTCTAAGTCCGTCGTATCACTTCACTGACAGGGGGAAGCTGACTCACTCTCTGGGGCTGAACCAGGAACTTGACACCATCCTCGAAGTCGAGTTTCTCAGTGTAGTAGACCTCGCTCTCAACCAGGGCCTCCCTCTCGAGATAGATACGTGCCCCATAGATGCTCCTGACTCGGGCTCTCTCCTCGACCCTCACTTCCTCGCCGTATATGATACCCGCCCTTGCTCTTTCCTTGATAAGGATCCTCCGTCCCTCAAGTGGGGCATTCACCTCTCCTCGAGATCCAATCCTGAACTCATCCGTGACCCTGACATGGCTGGCCTCCACAGTTCCTCCCACCGCAATTCTGAACGACTCGATCTTGCCCCTGACACTCAGGACTCCTCCCACTCGTACGGTATCAGCACATCTGAGGTCACCGCCCACCCTGACCTTTCCTCCCACATCCAGGTTACCATTCAGGTTCAGAGAACCATCTACACTCAGGACACCACCGATGTCGATGAGAACCCCCTCGGCCGACCCCTCTAGCCTGACTGCGCCTCCGACATCAATCTCTCCAAAACTCACATTCCCGGAGGCCCTGAATGAGCCCCCCACGTCTACATGGCCCACGTACGAACCATTGCCGACAGTGGCGGAACCACCGACTGACAGCTCCTTGATGCGGACAGGACCATCTGCCTTGAAACTCCCGCCGACGGACACCTTGTCTATAGTTCCGGAGCTGGTCTTGACACTGCCTCCAGCAGATATCTCTTCGCACTTCAGAGGCCCCCCTATCACCAGCGATCCTCCTGACTCCAACCTCTCCGCCTCGACCTCTCCCAGCAGCTTTGCGGAGCCACCGACGGCAATTCTCTGAACGGTCGACTTACCCTGTACGTCGATTGAACCTCCTGCCATGGCAACACGACATGTGATGTTGCCTCCGACCCGCAACGACCTGTCAACTCTGACACTAGCTGCTGAAACGGACCCAGCCACATCTAGGCTTCCTCTCTCGATATCGACATCGCCCTCGGTCTCGAGGTCCCCATCCAAGGATATCGTATCACGGCCTCTTGCCCTCAGTTCTCGGGCCTTCAGAGAGGAACCGATCCTCGTGTCTCCCTCAATCTTCAAGGTCCCCCCTATTGTGATAGTCCCACCGTTCTCAGATACTATCAGGAGGCAGTTTCTGATCTCCACATTACACTCTATTGCGCCCAGTTGGACGCGTTCCTCGTTCTTGAATACGACTTTGTCTGACATCTTGAGGACCTCACATGTGTCTTTCCTTGGCTCTTTCGTATAAAAGGTGAAAGCACCTCACGGGGTCACGTGATGTTACTCTACATCCCAATGATTGGCTCGGGCATGGGCATGCCCACCAACGATGCTATTCTCCTGTACAGCTCGAGGTACTGATGTCCTCTGACGGTCACCTTGTACACCTTTCGACCCTCGTCGTCGTCCTCCTCGAGTAGTCCCCTCTCGACAAGGTGTCCGATGCTCTCCTTGGCCCTGTCAACAGGCAGGTTTGTGGATCTTGCCGCTCGAGTCAGCGGACAGTGTCCATAGATGGAGATCACCCTGATGATCTCAGCATAGATGTCGTAGCGTGATCTCTTCTGGAGTTCTTCCCTACTCTGTCTGGACATCGGTACGTCGCTGAGCACTCTGGGCACTGCCATAATAGGTTTGGGGTCTCCAAATGCTGATGGTAATGTGCAGGCAAGACTTATGACCGAATGTTCCAAGCCGTCATGGGCTGCGTGGTACATTGATCAGGACAGTCTATGTCCTCGGTAGCAACGGGGACACACTCTATAGGAGGACCTACACAGGAGACCCGGAGTCGTCTGGTTCATGTGTGCCAGCTTTCGCCAGAGCCTGTGCCATTCTCATGCGCTCTCTGGAAACGCCGGTCGCTGGGAGGACCTACGTGATGGAACAGGAGTCTTCAACGTGGGTCTTCTTCTTCCAGGAGTCCTTTGTCATCGTGACAGAGGGAAACGGAGAACACGTGTCTGCCCTGAAGAGGAGAACTGTGTCAATTGGACGTGCGCTGATACCTCTAGTGGGCAGACTGGCGCAGTCGTGGGATGGCGACATGTCTCATCTGGAGGCGGTCGGGGAAACTATCGATCAATATGCACTGTCGGACATGGAAACCCCCGACGACTCCAAGATCACCGCCATCGAGGCTGCGATCGATAGGATGCTAGAGAGACATCCCGTAGCATACATGGGCGTCCTGGACTCGGCGGGTAGGATGCTTGTCGGCAATATCCCTGACGACCATCTCAAGAGGATAAGGGATCATATCGAGTCCAATCCTCTCTCCACATCCACCACTATGGTCCCCACTACAATCGAGGTCTATGCGTATCCTGTTGAGTTGTTGAAGTTCGGGCCACTGACTCTTGTGGCCGCATCTTACCGGGGGCAGAGTAGGATTGGCTCAGTCAGAGCAGTCAGCGACCTTGCCGATATGTTGGGCAGCATCCTTGAACGTGCTGGCGGATCCCCAGGACAGTAGGAACTCATGTTGACCCTGACAGTCCGACCGTTCCTGTGCTATTCATGGAGCCTCGTTCTGTGACTCGTCCCTCTGTGCAGCGCGCTCTACGAGTATACCATCCGAGGGAGCCGATGGCCACAACGACGAGGCCCGGAATCGGGAGGGGAGTCACGACAGTGACCTCATAGAGTGACATCGCTGAGAGACCAAACACGGACAGGGTCACGGCAACCTCTATGACCACCGCGGCAAGACCCACAACTACCGTCCAGCGTTCATCAGTCCGCCTGGTACGGCTGAACCAGGCCACAGCAACTAGCGACGCCCTTGAGGCTGCCACGAGGCTGATGACGGTAAGAATAGATGAGAGTGCAAACGGTCCGAATCCTGTGTGATCGTATATTCCAAAAGTTCCACGTCCCACGCTGTACGCGTTGAACAGCAGATATACACTGGTGTCGTGAAGACCATAATTCAGATGCCGCCACTCAACAATCGCGATCGGACAGAGTGTCACCAGCGACAGCAACAGTAGTTCCACGAAAGGCTGCGGGAATCTCATGGCTGCGTACACTGATGTCAGAGTCACAGTAATATGTTCCTACCGTGCAGCCCTCTGTCTTCCGTCCTGGCGGCCGGTTCCCACTTTCCATACCTGTGGACAGAAACACAGAAGTACGAGATGTCCGGTCCCGCATTCCCAGAATCAGTGGAGACAAGAGCCATGCTGATAGTGGGAATCTCTGGTTCGCCAAAGACATCGGGATCTAACACAGCCATCCTTCTTCAGAAGGCGCTCGATGCGGCTGCAGAATACGTCTCGTCGACACGTGGCATCAGTATTGACACCAAGGTCATCGATCTGAGCAGGTACAATATCAGACGATGTACGGGTTGCGACAGATGTGTCAGGCGGCAGCCCTGCCCGGAGAGCGAGAGCGACGACATTCCGGTCATCGAGAAGATACTGCGTGAAGCAGATGGCATAATCATCGCGGCCCCGTCGTACTTCACAGGCGTCCCGGGAGTCCTGAAGGACCTCATTGACAGGACCCGCCCCATGAAGATGATGGACCACCAACTGAAGGACAAGGTCTTCGGAGCGATAACCTATGCGGGCCTGAGATATGGCGGACAGGAGACCGTTGTGGACTTTCTTAACCGGTATGCGCTTGCACAGGGGATGATAGTCGTTGGAGCCCTGGGCAGTCCCGTGAAGAACGGGACCTTCGGTTCGGGCAGTATGCAGACAGACGATGGCAAATGGAGAAAGGCAGACGCAGACCCACAGGCCATCGAGAGCAGCGTCCTGCTGGGAAAGAGGGTTGCCGAGGTCATCCTGAAGCTACATGGAGCTGGTGCAGGCAGTTGAACAAACCGAAGATTCAGGGTCTGGTCCAGGTCTACACGGGAAATGGAAAGGGTAAGACAACATGTGCGCTCGGTGCCGGTCTGCGCGCAGCAGGACACGGTCTGAGAGTAGTGATGATTTGCTTCATGAAGGCAAAAGTGGCACACAGGGGCGACTCCAGCGAGGTCAACTATGGTGAGTATCGGAGTGTCGAGAGGGTCCCCAGGTTCACCATCATACCAATGGGAAGGGAGTGCTTCGTCGACAAGAAGAACCCCGATCCTGTTGACATTCAGATGGCTCAGCAGGCTCTCACGTTGGCACGTGACATCCTCAGGCAACACAGCTGCGACGTGCTGATCCTCGACGAGATCAATGTGGCTACCGAATGGAATCTGATCTCACTTGACCAGCAACTTGAGCTCATCAAGATCAAGCCTGACGACGTGGAGTTGATCATGACTGGCCGTTACGCTCGTCAGGAGGTGATAGATGCGGCGGATCTTGTCACGGAGTTCCACGAGGTGAAGCACTACTACAATCTGCGGAAGATCCCTGCCCGCAGGGGTTTTGAATACTAGCCGTCGGTCAATCGAACACTTAATATTCATCAAACGACCTGATTCTCGGGCTCTGACCCCCAGGGTGATACTCGGATGGGCAAAGCATGCGCTGACGGACCTAACGAACCGCCTCTGAACTCGAACTCGGAACTGGACAAGATACGCACTGCCAAGGACGAATGGGAGTCCTCAGTGTTGGCCAATCATCTGCAGAAGGACCCAGAGACCCGTAAGGTCTTCACGACAGTATCAGGGCGTCCGATAAGGAGGCTGTATACCCCTCTTGACGTGGCTGGCCTGGACTACCTGAGAGACCTGGGCTTTCCGAGTCAGTACCCATTCACACGCGGTGTCCAGCCGACAATGTATAGAGGCAGAATATGGACAATGCGCCAGTTTGCCGGACTGGGTACTGCAGAGGAGTCCAACGCCAGATACAAGTTCCTGCTGGCAAATGGCCAGACTGGTCTCAGCGTCGCATTCCACCTCCCTACGATATTCGGACGCGACTCAGACAGTCCGTACTCCCTTGGAGAGGTCGGAAAGCTGGGAGTGGCTGTTGACACCCTCAAGGACATGGAGATACTATTCTCAGGTATTCCGTTGGACAAGGTCACCACCTCGATGACCATCAACGCTCCAGCGGCCATACTGTTGGCCATGTACATGGTCGCCGCGGCCAAGCAGGGGGTCTCGGCAGACAAGATAGGCGGGACGATCCAGAACGATCTGCTCAAGGAGTTCCAGGCGCAGAAATCATGGATATACGGTCCGGAGCCTTCCCTGAGAATAATAACTGACATAATCGAGTACGCCACCGAACACATCCCCCGTTGGAACACGATCTCGATATCAGGTTACCACATCCGCGAGGCCGGTGCCACTGCAGTTCAGGAGCTGGCTTTCACCCTCCTCAACGGGATGACCTACGTTCAGTGGGGCATCGACCGAGGACTGGACGTTGATGCATTTGCACCACGTCTATCCTTCTTCTTCAATGCGCATAACGACATATTCGAGGAGGTGGCCAAGTACCGCGCTGCTCGTAGGATCTGGGCCCGTGAGATGAAGGAACGATTCCATGCAAAGAAGGAAAGATCTCTGTGGATGCGATTCCACACTCAGACCGCGGGCTGTTCGCTGACTGCACAGCAGCCGATGGTCAACATAGTCCGGACCGCATATCAGGCTCTTGCTGCAGTGCTCGGTGGGACCCAGTCACTACACACAAACAGCATGGACGAGGCCCTATGTCTGCCCACTGAGGAGGCAGTACGTATTGCACTCAGGACGCAGCAGGTCCTTGCGCACGAGAGCGGCGTCATAAACACGATCGATCCTCTGGGTGGCTCATACTATGTCGAGGCCCTGACAAATGAGATGGAGGAGGAGGCCTATCGCTACTTTGACAGGGTCGAAGAACTTGGAGGCGTCATTGCGGCCATTGAGAAAGGCTTCTTCCAGAGAGAGATTGCCGAGTCTGCCTATCGCTATCAGCGTGAGATTGAGAAGAAGGAGAAGATAATAGTGGGGGTCAATGAGTACGTGCTTGAGGGCGAGGAGATAACAATCCCCGTCCTGAAGATTGACCCTGAAGTCGAGAAGAGGCAGATCGAGCGTCTCAATAGGGTCCGTCGGGAGCGCGACAACGCGAAGGTCCGGGAGGCGCTAGATGGGCTGAGACGGGCATCAGAGGGCACGGAGAATGTATTTCCGTGGGTCGTCAAGGCAGTGAAGGCATATGCTAGTGTTGGCGAGATATGTGATGTATGGCGAGAGGTGTTTGGCGAGTGGCATGAGCCCAAGATCTTCTGACAACTACCCTCTCTACCGGTAATTCACAACTGCTTCAGGTGGCAAGATGCCTCGCCATTGATGTGAAGAGATAAGGCCGACCTCATGTGACGATCCTGTGCATCACGCGAAGCTCTTCAGCCACCATCTTTCTCGATCTTTCTCAGCGTATCGATTATGATCCGTTTGCATAGATCGACATCTGTCACTGAGAAACCGATGGCGTCGTCTACCCCGAGCCAACGCGCCACTTCTTCCGGTGGCGCTGCGTTGTTGGCGTCCTGCTTGCTGGCAACCACCTGTATGTGCGTGCCGTTGTGGGCAGCTCGGGTCTCATCCATGATCTTCTTCGCGTCAGACACCATTGAGGGGTCTGAGGAGTCAACAACGAACAGTACGACATCTGTCCCGTTTCGCATGGCATCTCTGACAGAACGGAACTGCAGGGATCCAGGCACCCCTCGGAGTTCCACCTCTCTAACCTTCCAGCCCTCAAACTCGTCCTTTCTTGTCTGATATTCGCTCCGCGGGACTAGGAGTTCTTGGCGACCATCACTGAGCCAGACGACCCTCCCAAGGTCAAAGCAGGTGGTCGTCGTGCCTCCGCCATTGCCGTTACCCCGTCTGATTGGACGTTCTATTGAGATGGCGTTCGGATCGAGAGCATGAATCAGATGAGTCTTGCCAGCCTGGTAGGGACCAGTCACAAAGGCCTTGTACCTTTCGTAACCCATCATCTCGACCATGTCTCCAGTGTGTAAAGGTCCGGCGATGAGCCGCTAAGATTCGTGGTCGATTCGTGGGACTCTGACCCACCGGGAGGAGTACGGTGCAATCGAATAGATGAATCTTGCCCATGCCCTGCAGCCAGTCCTGAAGGCACGCCAGACCAGTCCACGGATGACGTCTTCCGTGTCTGAGCGTAGGTCTGGCCCCTCCCGACCGTTGTGAAACGGCACCGGCCCGCCTCGGGCCCCGAATCTCGACGAGGAATGGCCGGAAAATAACATCGGGGCCAGCCGAAGGACCCTCCATTCAGCGGTTCACACTCTAGAAAATGATTAAAGTGACCGAAGCAACTCAGCACACATGTCACCCGATCCCGAGGCCGCCAAACAGTTTCTGAGCCAGGCACGCATGCTCAGGCAACAAGGGCAGACAAGAAAGGCGATTCAGGTATATCAGAAAGTCTGCGAGGCAGACCCAAGTATGGTCGAGGCCCTCAATGAGATGGGGCTTGCGTATTCGCATATCGGAGAACAAGAAGAGGCCATCAAGGTGTTTGACAGGGCCATAGGCCTGAGGCCAAATGACCCGTACGCTTACTCCAACAAGGCAGAGGCGTATCTGGCCATCGGCGACTTCAGTCAGGCACTGTCGTCTGCTGACGCAGGGCTAAAGGTGGCGCCCCAGAATGGGCGGCTCTGGGTGATGAGGGCACGAGCATTGGAGAGCATGGGAAGAGTGGACGAGGCAGTAGAGGCGTACAGAGAGGCCCTGAAGTACGAATCTGAGGACCCAGAGATCTGGAAGGCACTGGCCCTCTGTCTTGATGCGCTAGAGAGGTGGGAGGAGGTGGCCAGGGCGTACACGATCGCAGCATCCCTTCACAGAAAGAGGGGGCAAAATCAAGAGGCAGAGAGCTGTATGAAGTTTGCCAAGAGGGCCCTTGACTCATCCAGTGCAATGGCATAGATGGTCGTACACTCAAGAATCGTGGGCAATCCCCCTGTGGAGAGGGGGACCGCCCTTTATTCACTACGTCTTCTTACTGCCTGACCTGCTCTTTCTGGTCTTCCCTGTTCCCGAAGAGGTGCCCTCAGCCGGTCCAGTTGATGACTTACGACGAGTAGACTTGGTGGAAGTACTACGACGTGACTCTGTCGGAGGTGAGCCCCCGCTTGGTCCAGCCGATGACATGCTCTCACTGGGTCTAGTAGGAGACATGACCTCACCCAGTCTTGTCGAGGATGTCACCCTGGTAGACGAGAGTTTTCTCTTGTAGACTCGTGGCCCACCAATGAGCCCGACCACAATCGCTACCACCAACGCAATGATCCATCCATACCCCATCAGAGGATCAACTGGGACTGTGGGACGACCGAGCTCATTTCGTACTGGAATCACCATGGGATGGCTGGTGTGCGTGACACCTGCAGCGACAATGTGCGCAACGACAGTGATGTTCGTCTTGTCGGGTTGTGCAGGAAGTGTGAACACGTAGTTCTCCGGGTCACCTTCTGCCGAGTTCACAACGTTGGCAGTGATATCGGTCCCATTAACCCATGCACCGTCATTTATCCGGTAGTCGATGGTCACCTGGGTGATGGACGGATACAGCATGTGACCGTACACTGTGATCTGGATGGGGTCACTACTTGTAGGAATGTTCGGACTCCAGTAGAGATTGACACTGTCCTGTACGTCGCAGTCGCCTATACCCCAGTCGTAGTCATAGACTTCCTGGTACCATCCAGCAACGCCCTGATGCTCGATGATGACCCCCGCCTCGCGATTACTCGAGATGCTGCCGTCGCTGAAGTTGATGCTGCAGATGAGGACAATCTGACCATCTGCTATTATCCCCTTGTTGTGGTTTGCCGTAAACCAACGAGTGTCTTGCCAGACTATGGGGATCTTGTGAGAATGCAGTATCTCTGCAATTAGCTCGAAGTCCTTCTCTTCCTCTGTGATCACCCGGACTGTCACGCCGCGGTTCTTGGCGGCTATGATGGCGTCGACAACTTGCTTGACGGCCCCAGTACCACCAACATTAGTGAAGTATGGGATCTGGATATCAAGTGTTGCCTGTGCGGAGTTGATGACGTAGAGTATGCCATCAAGACTTGTCACAGGGCTGAAGACTGGAATGACCTTCATGGTGCCATTGAAATGTCCGGATGTGGAGAATGGCCTGGGATAGGTGCTGCCGTCCTGAGTGTAGCTGAGTGGGCTGCCTATGCCGTGGGTGATGTTGTCGTAAGGCGTTCCCCGGGACCAGTCGTAGTCAAATACCGCCCTGTAGACCGCAGTCACCTGAGTATCAGTCATTGCGATGCTCCACTCTCGGTTCGCCTTCTTTCCGACCTCTGGGAAGCTGGTCTTCGCCCAGTTGCCCGAGTGAACCACAGTCGTCTTGTTGTCTATGATTATGAACTTCTGATGTGCATATGTGAAGTCAGCAGAGTTTGTCCATCGGACTGGAATGCCAAGGAGCGTGAGATTGTTCGCAACATACTTGTTAGGATCGACATACCCGATGCTGTTCCACCCGATCAGGAACTTCATCTTCAGGGAGGGCCTCTCCGCTCGCAACTGGTGGATGAGGTCGAGTATGTAGGGATTGTTGATTCCAAATATCTCGACAAAGATGCTCTCCTTTGCAGACCGTAGAAGATTCCATAGCGCATCCTTACTTCCGTCAGGTGACACAAATGTGGTCACATTCATGGCACGGGTCAGTTCCTGCCATGATACCTGTGAGGTGTTGAATGTCTGATTCGGAACGGTCGCGGACGGACCCATGTCAACAAGCATTAGGGAGGGGCTGATCAACAGAATAGCCAGGAGTATAACTGGCAAGAATCCGATATGTTTCATGATTTCAGAAACCTCTGCAGATCTCAACTGAATGCCATCGGCTACAGATTCACTTATACCTATCGTGCTCTTATCTATAGGTGGTGAGCGCCTCATTGAAACTGTTCTACAGAGTTGACCCTGCAGAGTACCCAGACCTGATGAGACGAATCAGGGACAAGTTCGGGCTGCACGAGGATATCGATGAAGAGAAGACCATGTTGAACAAGGAGGACCAGTCCCAGATTGAG
Source organism: Candidatus Thorarchaeota archaeon (assembly GCA_038893995.1). Lineage (GTDB taxonomy): Archaea > Asgardarchaeota > Thorarchaeia > Thorarchaeales > Thorarchaeaceae > JAWAQK01. Next base: position 37,787 of record JAWAQK010000008.1, read on the forward strand.
ACAGTAGTGGGTTCATACGATCCGACCACGGACAATACTGCTCAGGTGCGCGTCGTACTGAATGACCCGAGTCTCAGAGAAGAGTTCGATGCCATATTGGGAGAACCCTATTTGATAAAGTAGTATTGCACCAACAGCAGTTACCCGATTGCAAATATGGGTAAGTGTTGGCAAGGGCTGTAGATGACGAAACAGTGGGGCCCTGCACAACACTCCCGGGGCTGCCAGTATGGACTGCGGATCTCTACTATTCAGAGATTGCGCCTTCTGGGCAGCTGTCGACGCATGCGTAGCATTCTGTGCACTCGTCAGCACGGTCAACCTGGTACTGTGCCTTGTCCTTGACCACGTAAAGAGATGGTTCAACAGGACATACTTCAGCACAGGTTCCGCAGGCGGTACACTTCTTCGGATCTACCTTCCATATCATGTCCAGTCACATTCCTGTCGGGTCATGTGCCCGACTGGGTAAAGCCCAGAAGGGGATTATTTAAACTGTAGGGTCACGCCCTGACGAAGGTAAGCTTCAAGAGCGATACCGAGCGGGCACCAGTATCTGTGTCAAGAACGGCCACAGACTCGAGTGGTGTGCCTCTATATGACGCATAACGAGTCGACCCAGAACACCTCCAGAGTGTCGTTGAAACGAGACATAGGCTGGTTCGGGTCGTTTGCGATGGGCTATGCAGATGTAGGTGCAGACATCTACGTCGCACTTGGTCTAGTGGCAGCCTATGCAGCAGGGTGGGCCCCGTTCGCATTCATGGTGGCAGCAATCACCTATGTCGCGACAGGACTTGCCTACGCAGAGCTGGCATCAGCCTATCCCTACGCGGGTGGGGCTCAGGTCTATGCCATGAAGGCGTTCAACGACTTTGCAGGCTTCCTGGCGGGCTGGCTCGTGATGCTGGACTATACAGTCTGCATAGCGCTGTTCTCAATAGCTACAGTGGGATATCTGACATTCTTCATGCCCTGGCTGACAGAATTCGGTCTGGTTGTTACCATCTTGGGGATGGGCCTCGAGATTAATGGCATGGGAATCGCTGCGTTTCTTGTGGTCGTGGCGTTGATACTCGTGAACATAGTGGGCATACGTGAGTCATCGACGCTCAACTCTGTCATGGTGACAATCAACGTCCTTGTGCTGTCTGTGATCATGACCCTGGGAGTCATACTGGCGTTCAATCTCGGGCTCTTCTCGGCCCAGATCGTGGTCAGAGGATCCCCAGTAGAGTGGAGTCATATTGACTATATCTGGAACGGCAATATTCCAGACCAGAACTTCCTTTACGCAGTAACTCTCGCTATGAGTTCGTTCATCGGCATTGAGTCGATAGCACAGGCTGCGGAGGAGACAAAGAGGCCGGGGCGCACAATTCCAAGGGCCACTAAATTGTCCGTTCTTGCGGTGCTCGTATTCGCAGTCGGACTCTCAACAATCAGTCTCGGGATTGTCGAATGGGAGGTCTTAGCCAGTAGCAATGGTGCGCCCATCTCGGTCCTCGCGGCGGGAATATCAGTAATCGGCTCATACCTTCTTCCCGTGGTGTCGTTGACCGGGTTTGCAATCTGCCTGGTGTCCTCCAATACCGGAGTGATAGGCGTCTCAAGGGTCGTATTCTCAATGAGCCAGCACGGTCTTGTGCCGGGATGGTTTGCAAAGGTGAACTCATCGACCAGGACACCAGTCAGGAGTATAGTGGTGTTCGGACTGATAGGAGCGACAATGGCACTCGTTGGCAATCTTGACTGGGTGGCGGACCTGTACAACTTCGGTGCACTCCTATCCTACCTGATGGTCAATGTCTCCCTCATTGTGCTTCGACACACGGATCGCGACTCTCACAGGGCATGGAGGGTCCCCTACAACCTGAGGATAAGGATAGGGTCCAGAGAGATCGAGATACCTGCGCCTGCGTTAGTTGGAGTAGTCGCATGTGCCTCGATATGGACACTGGTGATACTGTTTCATCCGATGGGACGCATCCTGGGAATCGCCTGGACTCTGGCGGGAGTACTCGTCTACACGACGTTCAGGATATCCGCGGGTAGAGCCCTGTTTTCAAAAGAGGGGGGTCGGTCCATCGAACCCCTCGCATACAAGCTAAACGCACTTGTCCTGGTCCGTGTTGAGGAGTCGGAGAGCATCATTGAATCGCTCGTGAAGAACATCGACCGGCGCTTCCGACTTGAGCTGGTGTACATCGTCCGAACAGATGACACTGTTCTTCCGCTGGCAGCAGTAGGGTCTGAAATTGGAAATGCTGAAACCACTCTGAGGTCGATGAGCAAGGCGCTCGCAGCAGCTGGCTATGAGTCCAAGTACAGAGTCGAGGTGGGTCCATTCGTCGAAACAGTGAAGAAGATCATTGTTTCTCCAGAGGTGGACTTCGTGATACTGCCCCGGAGGAGCGCATTTAAGAAGGGGTTCAAGAAGCCAATCACAGAGGATCTTGCAGTGCTCATATCATCGGTTGCACGTGGCAAGTTGATGGTGGTACGCAAGTAGTGGCACAGATCAGAGTGATACTGCAGATATATGTCGAGTCCAAGGACCTCGACCGGGTCTCAAAAGCACTATGCGAGATCGATAGCGTCAGGGACGTTTATGAAGTGACAGGCGAGGCAGACCTAATCATTGTCGTTGAAACCCCTGACGTGAATGCGTTCAGAGATGTACTGAAGAACGAGATCATGATGGTCGAGGGCATCAGGAGCACCGTGTCCAGCGTTGTCACCTACGTTCACAAGAAGGATGGAAGATTGACTGCAGAGGCGTAGAGCACAGGTCATGAATGAGACAAGGTTGAGGAGTCGAGTCTTGATGCCGGTGTCAGGTGACATCGGCCACGAGAGGATGAAGCAGGCGCTTCTGCATCTGATGGCATTCCATTCGCCATATGTCACAGTGTTCCATGTTGTTGAGACCCCCATTGTCACACCTCTGGACGCAGAAGGCCTTGACGAGACCATTCAGGAGGCCAAGAGGAAGAATGTAGATCCTCTTGCAGACTGGTTGAGGAACAGTGGCTACCAAGTCGAGACACGGATTGCAGTCGCAAGAAATGTGGTCGATGCGATAGTAGAGGAAGTCAACGAGGGAGACTACGCATTCGTATTCATGTTCAAGCGTCGAAAGAAGAAACTCCGTCAACGACTCACTGGAAGTGTGACCGACCGAGTAATCAGGAGGGTTGACCGACCGGTCGTGACCATACTCATATGAGGTGATGTGAAGATTGATGCATGAACCCACGCCTAGCACGAGAGTCCTCATACCGATGTCAGAGGAGTTTGCGAAATCTGAGATGGTCGAGGGACTGCTGCCGCTTCTCAAGTTCCATGCGTCCAACCTAGTACTCTTTCGTGTGGTGAGGGTCCCAGGAGATGACGCCGAGCGCGACAGAGAAACGCAGAATCACATTGAGAGAGCCAGACAGGAGATCGAGACAATGGGCGCGTGGCTGAGAGAGCAAGGATATCGTGTTGAGACACGGGTCGTGGCATCACAAGATGTTCCTGGTGCAATCATCCGGGAGGCCATGGTGCCAGGATACACACTGGTTCTCCTGATTAGACGTAGAAGAAAGAAGGGAATCCTGTCTTGGTTCAGTCGATCTGGCATGACCAATCGTATAGTCAGCAATGTCGAGATACCCGTAGTATCGGTAACTGTATGAGTTCACACGAGAGTCAGATACGAGAGCCCTACAGTATCACGGCCCAGTCATATCTCTATCATCGGAGAGGGTGCTGGAGGAGTGTTGGTCCAACCAGGCCTTGAGGGCCCTGGCAAGCTCCTCAGTCATTCCCTCGACACCTGCTAGCTCGTGAATAGTAGCCTCTCTCATTCGGTCTAGGCTGCCAAACTTCTCCAGTAGCTTTTTGCTTCGCACTGGTCCTATGCCGGTCACATCCTCGAGAGCGGACCTTGACAATCTCTTTTCACGAAGTCTGTGATGATATCGCTGGGCGAACCGGTGGGCCTCATCGCGTATCCTCTGCATGAGGTGTAGGGCTGGTGACCCATCGGGCAACTTCAGACCATCTGAGATGCCCTGCATGAAGACTGTCTCTTCTCTCTTGGCGAGGGCTGCTACTGGTACATAGTCGATCCCCAGTTCCGAGAGGGCCTGCTGAGCCGCACTGAGTTGACCCTTCCCACCGTCCACGACAATCAGGTCGGGAAGGGGTTCATTTCTTTCGACAACGCCTCTGTATCGCCTATACACGACCTCTTTCATCATTGCATAATCGTCGGGAGTGGCCTTCGTCTTCACCCTGAACATCCTGTAGTCTGTCCGTGACGGCTGGCCGTTCTTGAATACCACGCATGAACCGGCCGAATCTGTACCTTGAATGTTGGCGACATCAAAGCACTCCATGTGGGTAGGTAGCCTAGAGAGCCCCAAGACCTTCATCAGATCCTTCACACCCCCATCGACTACATCGTCTCGGCTCTCACCGAGTATCAGGATCTTCTTCAGCGAACGGGATGCATTGGCCCCGGCCATCGCTATCAGATCCTTGCCTCGACCCTCGGTAGGAACATACACCCGGATATGATGGTCACTATCCTGGTTCAACCACTGGTCAAGGTCATTCAGTGACGCAATCGGTAGAGGAAGAAGGATCTCATCGGGGTGGACCGGCAGCAGAAAGTAATACTGTTCGACAAACGCAGTCAGTATTTCTTCGTCGGCCACATCGAGTTCCGCGTCGAATAGGAAATGTTCAGAACTCACTAGCTGACCGCCTCGGATGACCAGTAGCTCGACAAGTGCAACGTGTTCTGAGCGTGCAATGCCTATCGAATCGATATTGCCACCTTCGGTCAGGATCACCCGTTGTCGGGAGGACATACGTTTCAGGTCCGTCAGTCTGTCACGAAGTGTGGCAGCCAGCTCAAACTCGAGGGCACGAGCGGCTGCCTCCATCTGATGGGTGAGCATCTCAATAAGTTGCCCCTCTTGGCCCCCAAGATAGAGACAGAGCTGGTCGACCAGTCTGTTGTATTCGTCCGGCCCAATGTGGCCCTTGCATGGACCCGAGCAGCGACCGATATGATATTGGATGCATTCTCGTCTCACAGACTCTGGACGAGAACACGAGGCCACTGGAATAAACCTCCTGACCGAATCGAGGAGCCTCTCGACGCGTCTGGTGCTCCCGTAGGGTCCGAAGTAGATGGCTCCATCCTTGGTCGCGTCGCGAGTCACCTCAACCACCGGTATGGAGCGCGACCTGTCAATACGTATCCAGGCATGTCTGTGGTCACTCTTGAGTGCAAGGTTGTACTTGGGCTGATACTTCTTTATCAGCGCCATCTCAAGTAGCAATGCCTCTCTCTCCGTATTGGTTATTATCGTCTCAAGGTCAGCAGCCCTCTGCATCAGCTCCCATGTCTTGCGGTCTGGCAGCCTCCGCGAGATGTACGACTGGACCCTCTTTCTCAGCGACTTTGCCTTGCCCACATAGATTACTTCGCCAGAGGCATCCTTCCAGAGATACACTCCTGGAGCCTCTGGAAGAGTATTTACCAGATCTCTTATCACGGACATCGTGAACACCAACCAGACCTGACTCCGCCACACGAAGAGGGACCTACGGATCGCGGGAGCGACGGGTATAGACTACGTCTCGACTGGAGTCTGACAGAGTGGGGGACTAGGCCAGCCCCATCAAGACCCGTTCGAGCACTGTCGCATGAGTATGGATGAGACCGCACATATGTCCTTGGATATGTCGTCGACCAGAGGTGAGAGTCCATCAGCCGGACCATATAGTCTTTCACCAGTCCCCAGGACGTACCTGCCAGAGTGCCATGCAGCAACACACCCGTCATCATCCCATGATGCCCTCCACGCCCATGAGGCCATCCCTCGGCAGAGCCTACTGGCTCGATGCCTTGGTGATGAGTATATGATTCTCCGCTGAGATCGGCTGGGGCAAGACGCCCCGCAGATACTGGCCGGTGTAGGACTCTGGCACATTGAGCAGGTCCTCAGGTGTGCCTGCTGCAATTACTCTCCCTCCGGCCTCTCCCCCCTCAGGGCCAAGATCTATCACCCAGTCTGCTGTCTTGATGACCTCCAGATTATGCTCGATAACGACTACCGTGTTACCAGCATCCACGAGGCGATTCAGTACATTCAGCAGCAGATGAACATCTGATGCAGACAGACCTGTCGTAGGCTCGTCGAGAATGTAGAGAGTCTTCCCCGTAGACCGTCTTGCTAGCTCAGCCGCGAGTTTCACCCTCTGTGCCTCGCCGCCACTGAGTGTTGTCGCAGGCTGCCCGAGCTCAATGTATCCCAGTCCGACGTCCACCAGAGTCGAGAGTATCTGCTGAATCTGTGGAATGTCTCTGAAGAACTCGAGCGCATCGGAGATCTCCATCGACAGGACCTCTGTGATGTTCTTGCCCTTGTACTTCACCTCCAGGGTCTCGCGATCGAACCTCTTTCCACCGCAGACATCGCACTTGACGTAGACATCGCTCATGAAATGCATCTCCACTCTGAGTAGGCCACTGCCCTTGCACTTCTCGCAACGACCCGCCCGTGTATTGAAGCTGAATCTGGAGGGGTCGTAACCCCGTGCCTTCGCCTCGGGCATCTGCGCAAACAGCTCTCGAATGTGTGTAAAGACCCCTGTATAGGTTGCTGGATTTGACCTGGGGGTACGTCCTATGGGCGACTGGTCCACCAGGACGACGCGGTCTAGGTTCTCAATCCCCTCAATCAGTTCGTGGGCGCCAGGTGGGGGCACTGAGAGACCCAGACGACGTGCGACTGCCCGATACAGTGTCTCGTTCACCAGTGTGGACTTGCCACTACCCGACACACCAGTGACACATACCAACTTGCCGAGAGGTATCTCCACAGTGATGTTCTTCAGGTTGTTCTGTCTGCAGCCTACTAATCGCAGACTGCCTCCGTTCCCGGACCTCCGTCCAGATGGCACGGGAATCACTCTCGCGCCGGCGAGATACTGTGCTGTCAGTGAGCGAGGATGGGCCAGCACCTCATTGGGAGGCCCGCAGGCCATCAGCATTCCTCCACGGCTTCCCGCGCCAGGGCCCAGGTCGATGACAAAGTCGGCCGCTCGGATAGTATCTCGGTCATGTTCCACGACAAGCACGGTATTTCCCCTGGATCTCAACTCCAGCAGCGTCCTGAGCAGACGACCAATGTCTCGGGGATGAAGTCCAATGGTCGGCTCGTCAAGACAGTAGAGGACTCCAGTCAGGGCAGACCCTATCTGCGTGGCCAATCGGATCCGCTGTGCCTCACCCCCGCTCAGCGTCGACGAACTTCGGTCGAGCGTCAGATAGTCGAGCCCGACCGACACTATGAACCGCAGACGAGACACGATCTCCTTGATGATTAGGGCCGCGATCTTGCGTTCCCTCTCTGTGAGTTCGATGTTGGTGAAGAAGTCAAGAGCCTCTCTGATGGTCATGGCAGACACCCGGTCGATAGTGACCCCTCCGACTGTCACGCTGAGCGCCTCCGGTCTCAGACGTCTTCCTCCGCAGGCGGGACAGGTGGTGGAGTTCGTGAACCGGTCTATGATCTCATCCTGATCGTCAGTCATGTCACTGGTGAAGGATGTCTTCAGTCTGGGGATCAGGCCCTCCCAGTTGCGATGGACTCTAGTTGTTCGTACACGTCCGTGAGAGTCCACGCTCTCCATGTCAAACTGAACTCTCACTCGCGGGCGACCCCAGAGTATGAGTTCTCTTGCGTCATGTGAGAGTTCACGCCAGGGAGTGTCCAGGGAAAAGCCACCGATGTCTGCCAGCGATGCAAGTAGGCACATCTGCCAGGACCTGGGACTCTTTGGCCACGGTGCAAGGGCCCCCTCCCTTAGGCTGAGGTCCGGGTCCGGAACCACGAGGTCCGGGTCGATCTCGTAGATGACGCCGAGGCCTCCACAGGTCGGGCATGCTCCAGCAGGAGTGTTGTATGAGAACGACTTGGCACTGAGCTTATCGTAGGTGACTCCACAGATGGGACACAGCAGCTTCTCTGCGAGAGTGATATCAGGACGTCCCTCGGATGCCGCGATGGCCATGCCCTGACCCACCTCAAGTGCGGTCTCGATTGAACCAATGACTCTCTCCCTCTCTCCCTGGCTGAGGTTGACCCTGTCGACCACCACCTCAATGGTGTGTTTCTTCGTCCTGTCTAGTGACACCTCCTCAATGTCATGTACCTGACCATCAACCCGTACCCTTGCGAAACCACTCTGCATGAGCCCTCTCAGCACGTCTGCGTGATCACCGACCTCCTCCCTCACGACCGGAGCGAGTATCATCACCGGACCATCCCCGTTTGACTCGAGCAACAGTCTGGCTGCAGAGTCGGGCGTGAGTTGTTCCATAGGTCGACCACATCTGATGCAATGAGGTATTCCTATACTGGAGTACAGGATGCGCAGGTAGTCGTGAATCTCGGTGCTCGTGGCGACTGTGCTTCTGGGATTGTGCATTCCAGTCTTCTGCTCCACAGATATGGCGGGGGGTAGACCCGTGATACTCTCTACCTTGGGCCTATCCAATCGCCCGAGGAACCTGCGCGCATAGGACGACAGAGACTCGACATATCGCCGTTGGCCCTCAGCGAAGATCGTGTCGAAGACAAGTGTGGACTTCCCAGATCCGCTTGGGCCTGTGACTACCACCAGAGAGTTTCTAGGCACGTCGACTGAGAGAGCCTTCAGGTTATGTTCTGATGCTCCCCTGACAGAGATGTACTCCGTCACTTCGCTGGTACCTCCAGTGCACGTTCATGTGTGTCCGAAATGCCGAGGACTGATCTGAGACAGCGGCCGGTGTATGACGATTCGACGAGTGCAACATCCTCTGGAGTCCCTTCAGCAACGATATAGCCCCCCTTGTCGCCGCCCTCGGGGCCAAGATCTATCACCCAGTCTGCAGTCTTGATGACATCAAGCTGGTGTTCGATGACCAGGACCGTATTGCCAAGGTCGACCAGCCTATGGAGCACCTCGAGAAGCTTCTTGATGTCTGCGAAGTGGAGCCCAGTCGTAGGCTCGTCTAGCAGTATCAGGGTCTGACCAGTCGCCGGTCTCGAGAGATACTTGCTCAGCTTGACACGCTGAGCCTCGCCGCCGCTGAGGGTAGTGGCAGGCTGTCCAAGCTGCACATAGCCCATACCGACTTGTGAGAGTGTTTCAAGCTTCCTGCGGACACTTGGTACATCCCTGAAGAACTCGAGTGCCTCATCGATCCGCATGGACAACACGTCGGCAATGTTCTTGCCCGCATATCTCACCGACAGAGTCTCCCTGTTGTAGCGACGACCATTGCACTCGTTGCATACCACCTGAACTGGAGGGAGGAACTGCATCTCGATTGTCTGTACACCTGCGCCCTTGCATGCCTCGCAACGGCCTCCCTTCACGTTGAAGCTGAAACGGCCTGGACCATACCCTCTGAGACGGGCCTCGGGAGTGTTAGCAAACAGAGTTCTCAGGTCTGTGAAGAGACCGACGTACGTAGCCGGATTGGAGCGTGGCGTCCTGCCAATCGGGCTCTGGTCAATGATTATGACCTTGTCAAGCTGTTCGGCTCCGACGATCTCGTCGTGCTCCCCAGGAGTCTCGGTGGACCTGTGAAATCGACGTGCCAGGGCTGGCTGAAGTGTTTCCGATATCAGGCTCGACTTTCCCGAACCACTCACGCCTGTCACTGCCACGAATAGTCCGAGCGGGATGCGCACGTTGATGTTCTTCAGGTTATGGTGACGTGCACCACGTATCTCTATGTAGCGTCCGTTGGGACGCCGCCTGGTGCGTGGGACAGAAATGGACTCCTCTCCACGGAGATACTTTGCTGTCAGAGAGTCCGGTGAACGCATCACCTCCTCCACAGTCCCTGCTGCAACTACACGTCCACCTTCTGCACCTGCTCTGGGACCAAGGTCAACCAGGTAGTCGGCCGTACGCATGATAGTCTCATCGTGTTCAACCACAATCACGGTGTTGCCCAGGTCTCTCAGTCGGAGGAGTGACCTCAATAGTCTGAGATTGTCGCGTGGGTGCAGCCCGATGCTCGGTTCGTCGCAGACGTACGTGACGCCGACCAGGTTCGAACCAATCTGGCTCGCCAGTCTGATCCTCTGTGCCTCGCCGCCTGCAAGCGAGGGTGCAGGTCGGTCAAGAGTCAGATAATCGAGCCCGACCTCAAGAAGGAACTCTAGTCGAGCACGTATCTCTCGGACTATCGGCTCAACAATTGGAGCCTCCTGTGGTGTTATGGTGAGGCTGTCGAAGAATCTCAGGAGTCCGGATACGGACATCTCATTCAGTTCGACGATGGACTTACCTCTGAACTTCACGGACTGCGACTCTGGACGGAGACGTTTTCCGCCACACTCAGGACAGGTCTCGACCCTCATGAATCTCTCAAGGTGTCTCTGGATGTGTGGGGACTGGGTCTCTCTGTAATTTCGTCTGACATATTCGACGAGCCCAGGAAACGGCCCTCTCTTGGTACCTTCCCACTGGGTCTTATTCGGATCGTCGCCAAAGTGCCAGTGGACCATAAGTTCCTCTGTGCCTGTTCCATACAGTATCTTGTGTTTCTGTTCTGGAGTGAGGTCCCTGATCGGAGTATTGATGGTGAAACCGTACTTCTCAGCGAGCACCTTCAATGTCTCAGACCGTGCCATCCAGCCGTATGGTAGAACAGCACCTTCGGCAATGGACCGGTTCTCGTCCAGTAGTAGCGAGGGGTCTACGTCCATCAGCGAGCCGATACCAGTGCATCTCCTGCATGCACCATGAGGGGTGTTCCAGGAGAACAGTCGCGGTTCCATCTCTGGAAGATCAATCCCACAGTGGACACACGCGAGCTTGTCTGAGAACAACATGTCACCAGTATCTGTTGCGACCGTGACGACGCCTCCCGCCATGCGGACTGCGGTCTCGATGGCCTCAGAGATGCGATCCCGCTGGTCTGGACCGACCTCTACTCTGTCCACGACCACCTCGATTGTGTGCTCAAAGTAGCGGTCCAGCGACATCCCTTCTCTCAGTTCAGTCATTGTCCCATCCACACGGGCCCGGACGAATCCCTTTCGGAGTAGCTCCCTGAACTCCTTTCTGTATTCTCCCTTCCGTCCTCTGACTATGGGTGCCATTATGTGGATCTTGGAACCGGGCTTGAGTGTCAATACACGGTCTACCATCTGCTGAACGGTCTGGGGCTCGATTATGCGGCCACATCTCGGACAGTGAGGAGTGCCGACTCTGGCATATAGCAGCCTGAGGTAGTCGTAGATCTCTGTGATAGTGCCAACCGTACTCCGAGGGTTGTGACCTGCACTCTTCTGGTCGATTGAGATGGACGGGGAGAGACCAGAGATGAAATCGACCTTTGGCTTCTCGAGCATCCCTAGGAACTGACGCGCGTACGCGGAGAGAGATTCGATGAACCTTCGTTGACCCTCTGCAAAGATTGTGTCAAACACAAGGGACGATTTCCCGCTGCCGGAGACTCCTGTGACCACCACGAACTTGTTTCTAGGTATCTCGACATCTATGCCGCGTAGATTGTGCTCCGATGCACCCTTCACGACAATCGCGCGGACTGTGTTCTCATCTGTCCTCGGTGGTCCTGCGTCTGCAGTGGCAACAGTCATGGTTCATCCTCCAGTAACGCCTTGAGCTCTTGTATCTGGTCTCGGATCTCTGCAGCTCTCTCGAACTCCATCTGTCTTGCAGCTTCCCGCATATCCACCTCTAGGGCGACAATCAATTCCCGAAGACTCTCACGGTCGGTGACTGACTCCGTAATCTTCGAGTCCCTCGTCCTCGACTCCATGCCCTCTGTGATGTCATGGACACTCTTCACTATCGATCTCGGAGTGATGCCATGTTCCTGATTGTACCTCAGCTGATAGCTGCGACGCCTGTTTGTCTCATCGATGGCCGCACGCATGGCAGTCGAAACATGATCTGCGTAGAGGAGTACGCGTCCGTTCACGTTCCTCGCTGCCCGGCCCATCGTCTGAATGAGCGCCCATTCGCTGCGGAGGAAGCCCTCCTTGTCGGCATCCAGAATGGCCACAAGCGACACCTCTGGCAGATCCAGGCCCTCCCGGAGCAGGTTTACTCCAACGAGCACGTCGAATTTCCCGAGTCGGAGATCCCGGATGATCTCAATCCGCTCCACGGTGCCGATGTCTGAATGCAGGTAGCGGGCCCTCACACCCGACTGAAGGAGGTACTCAGACAACATCTCGGCAGTCTTCTTTGTGAGAGTAGTCACAAGGACTCTCTCATTCCTGTCCGTCGCAGCCCGTATCTCACGAAACAGATCATCCATCTGGCCAAAGACTGGCCGAACATGTACCTCTGGGTCGACCAGCCCAGTTGGTCGGACGAGCTGCTCTACTATCTGTTGGCTGTGTCGACTCTCGTAAGGTCCTGGTGTCGCGCTCGTGTAGATGACATGTCGCATGAACTCTCTGAACTCATCCCACCTCAGGGGACGGTTGTCGAATGCCGACGGAAGCCTGAAGCCATAATCGACCAGGTTCTTCTTGCGGGACATGTCCCCGGCATACATCCCGCGTATCTGAGGCAGGGTCATATGGCTCTCGTCGATTATCATCAGAAAGTCTTCAGGGAAGTAGTCTAGAAGAGTGTAGGGTCTCTGTCCCGGCTCTCTTCCGTCTATGTGTCGGGAGTAGTTCTCAACCCCCGCGCATGAACCGGTCTCACGAAGCAGCTCCATGTCATATCGGGTCCGCCTTTCGAGTCTCTCAGCCTCGACAAGCTTTCCCTGGCTCCTGAACCATTCGACCCGTTCTCTCATCTCCTGCTCGATCGACTCTATAGCCCTCAGGACCCTCTCATGTCGTGCCACATGGTGCCGCGCGGGCCAGAGGACATGCCAGTCTCCCTCCCAGGTCCTGCGCATTGCCAGAGGCTCGAAAGTCGATAGACGCTCTATGGCATTGCCATCCAGCTCCACCCGGAGGACCTCGTTCGAATAACCGGGGAATATGTCTATCACGTCACCTCGCGCCCTGAAATGGCCAGGACTAATCTCCGTATCATTGCGTTCGTACTGCATCGATACGAGCCTCTGGAGGAGATCACGTCTGTCTACCCTCATCCCGCGTTCCAGGTTTAGAGTGAGCATTCTGTATTCCTCGGGATCTCCCAGACCGTAGATGCACGATACGGACGCGACCACAACAACGTCTTCGCGAGTCATCAGCGAATGGGTGGCAGAATTCCGGAGTCGTTCGATCTCGGCATTGATGTCGGTCTCCTTCTCGATGTAGAGATCCTTGCTGGGATTGTATGACTCAGGCAGGTAGTAGTCGTAGTATGAGACGAAGTATTCCACCGCTGCATCAGGGAGGAATCGTCTGTACTCTGCCACAAGCTGAGCAGCAAGTGTCTTGTTGTGCGAGATGACTATAGTGGGTCGACCATACTCGGCGATCACGTTTGCCATAGTGAAGGTCTTGCCCGAACCCGTGACCCCTAGCAGTGTCTGCTCTCTGAGTCCAGACCTGAGCCCCTCTACCAGTCTTCTTATGGCCTCCGGTTGATCACCGGTGGGCTGGAACGGAGATATGAGCCGAAATTGGGCCATGTCAACTCCTCAACGGTCGGGTCAAATCTCAGAATCAACTATATCTTTGTGGTGTGGCAAGGCACGGATTCTCCTCCGAGGTGGATGATACCTGTTGCCTGGCCTCTGTGTCCTATTGAACGCACAGGTGACGAGGGAGGAGATTGTAGAAAGTATTCATGCATTCGTGAGATAAGAGCCACCCCCTGTCGATCGCTAGGTTGCAGACATGCAGCTTGCGACGCCGGACCGACCCCGATGAGCTCACCATCTCATCACGCTGGTTCAATCAAGGATTCCCATTCCTGGTGACACTTGAGCTGCGCCTTGAGTATCAGATCCTCCGCCTTCTCGCGACCCAGTGCCTCTGTGAGCTCGTCCTGCAGCCGATCCTGGATGAACAGTAGTGCCGCACGGAGGTCATCGAGGTCCATGGGACTCATGGTGTCATCCAGTCTACAACGCAGATTGAAGTCGCTATCGACACTGACCCGGCCGATCCATGGATGGCTCTTGCAACCCTGTTTCATGGCGGTCCTGAGCAGAGACGTCGTCCTCTGGACACCCAGGAACTTGCTGGATGCAGAGAGGAGGGAGGAGAGAATGCACTCATTCATGAATAGTAATACTCGCTCGTAGGGCTCGCGCTGAATGTAGCCCCGATTCAGGAGTATACCCAGTTCTCTGAGCGTAGCATTTCTATCAGACGGACTAGCGATCTCAAGAAGATGCGCAAGGTCTGTTCGTCCATCCATCATTGACACAACCAGTACTGTGTCACTACTGAGGTCTATCGGGTTGTTCCGTTTCAGTAAGATGCTCGATGCCCCCTCCGATAGCGAGAGAATGTCGTTGTCAGATGGTACGTAGATCAACGATGCAAGCTGGTTCCATACGGCCTCTGATACTGCCTCGATGACCTTCTTCAGCGGGAGACCACTATTGGCAGAGATCTTATCGAGGGGAGTGCCGCTCTCACAGTACGTCAGGAGCTTCACAACCTCAAACGATGGGGGCTTCCCCAGCATCCGAGACCTCTCGACCCAGCTGTCGGTCTTGATCAGGATAGACCGGTCTGATATCCGGTTTCCCACGAACTGCTGACGGACGATCTTGTCGAACTCCTCATACGCACCCCCCTCGATGCAGTCCACGTCCCGCATGTACTCAAAGTCGTTCTCGAACTGCTTTACGATGCTTCGAAGCTTGCTACGCAGCTCAATCGTGACCCTTGATACAGCCAGAACGCCGACCATCCACTCGCCCTGTTCAACAATCAGCGAGAGGTCACTCCCGTACTCGGTCCTCCACGACTTCTCTGCTGAACCAAGGGCCTCGCGCATGAACGACAGGATTGCAGAGACGAATCCTGACAGTACCTGGACGTCCATCATGGTGGGAACGAATGCGTGAGAGTATGGAGCAAGACCGTGTCTCACGTTGAACAGAAATAGTACCTTCTCGTTGGTGAGGTCATCTGGGGAGATATGTCCGATATCAGTGACATCCACGATCTACCAATGCCTCCACGAGGCTCTACCCCTGACGGGTCACCATGGCCGAATACTTCCAAATCAATGTTGCTGGTACTCGGACGGGCCCGATGCCGGCACCAGATGACGCAGTGGTCCGGACATGTTCCTATATGTATTCAACCACATGGTCCCGTCCATGGGGCCTTACCAAGCATCCACTGGCATTCTGACTATATGACCACAAGGAAGTAGTAGTAGTACAGTCCCAGTAGGGAGAACCCAATCAATAGCAGCAGAGAGGCATTTGCCTGTAACCATGACTTCGCATGTCTCTTGGGTACCTTGAACGGTCCCAGTGGCTTCAGCCCGGTCGGTGCACTGTCCAATGGACTGAGCACCCGCCACAGTAGTTCCCACGGGTTTGCATTGGATGGATAGATGTCCAACAGGAGATGTGAGGCATATCCGATAAAGAAGAACGCCATGATATACAGCTCCGTAGGGGCAACAAAGGTCTCCAGCTGCCCCAGGGTACTGGTGACCACCATGTAGACGAGTCGGAGAAGAGTGGGTGTGACTATTACCAGTGGCAACAGAAATGAGTGAAACACAATATTGCGATGTCTCTCAAGTCCGAGGAATGGGATGTCCCAGTCTGGCAGCAGAGCTCCAATCAGGACACTCATAGAGCCGACAAAGAGCGACACATTTCCTGCGACCTGTATGTCGTAGACCCACTGGTGGATCACGCATGCACCCATTGAGCCGATGAAGAAACTGACGAACAGGGTTGAAAGGACTGCACCGGTATTGCCAACACTCCGTCCCTCTTTCTGTGACCACCTGTCCCTCGCCTTGCCACGTACCCTCATTCCGAAGACTGTGAGCACAATGACCGACATGACGAGCCCCCCGCCAACAGAGTACAGCAGGAGGGTCGTGAGTGGGTGACCCGACAGGTAGACTGTCACGGTGTATATCCCTGCGTAGATAGCGACAAAGAGTGCAAATGCAAACACTATGTGTGATAACTGGTTCATCAAGTCATCTCCCAATGGCCAGAAGCAAGTGTTCCAGCCTGCTTGGCCTTACTGCCTATTGAATAAATCGGGGATGTCAACTACCAGCATCTCATCATCCTTGGACTATCTCCTACCAAGTCGGTCTTGCCAAATCGAGTGGAGGAACATGGATCCGCAGCAACGGGCTCAGATGGTTGATCGGCGACCACGCCGAGAACCAAGAGAGGCAGGGGCACCATAATGTTTTCAAGAGCAATTTGCTCCGGGAAGCTGAGGAGGTAGCCCACCACATGCCTGACGACTACGACTGGGTCGGTGACTGGTCAGGACGACGCGCGATGCTGACACCAGAACGTGAGGCATTCTACGACAACATCGAGAAGAAACGATACACGTACCTTCAGGTTGATCAACGTGCCAATCAGATGGCCAATGTCCTGACACAGAGGGGAATTCAGAAGGGGGATCGTGTTGCAGTCTACTCCAAGAACAGATTCGACTACTTGGACCTGTTCTTTGCGTGCGGAAAGATTGGAGCGATACTGGTACCATTTAACGTGAGACTATCGAAGCGCGAAGTGGACTATCTGATGAAGAAGGTCAAGCCAAAGGTAGTCCTGTATGATCCAAACTTGAAGGGCCCGTTCGAGGAAGTCAGGAGAGAAATGAAGGCGATTGACGTACTTGTGATGGGCGACAGAGATGACAACGGTGTCCCAGCGACCAGACAGCTGATGAGGGAGTCACCAGACAGGCTTGCTGAGAAGCCAAGACTCTCGCTGGACGATCCTTACCTCATTGTCTTCACTGGAGGAACGACCGGACTGCCCAAGGGAGCCATCCTCTCGCACCGGCTCGTCTTCTGGAACTCGGTGAATACCATCACATCTTGGGGTCTGAGACCGGACGATGTCGAACCGCTGCTGTTTCCCCTCTTCCACACCGGTGGGTGGAATGTGCTTCTAGTCCCAATGGTCCATCTCGGCGGCAAGACAATAATCATGGGTGACTTCGACCCCGAGGAGACCCTGAGAGTCATCGAGTCTGAACGTGCAACAATAGTCATCGGTGTCCCAACCATGTTCCAGATGATCGCGGAATCGCCCAAGTTCCGCAGCACAGACCTCAGTTCAGTCAGGATATTCATCAGTGGCGGAGCCCCATGTCCCGTTGCCATCATGGAGAAGTACTGGGCAATCGGCAAGGACTTCAAGATGGGCTACGGACTGACGGAGGTCGGACCGAACAACTTCTATCTCCCAGAGCGTGAGATACGTCGGAAACCGAGCAGCGTTGGCTTTCCTGTGTTGCACTGCGATATGAAGGTGGTTGATGACGAGATGAGACCAGTGAGGCCTGGCGAGGTCGGAGAGCTGATGTTGCGCGGACCTCACATATTCAGCGGCTACTGGGATGATCCAGAGGAGACTGCAAAGACAATAGAACCGGACGGATGGGTACACACTGGCGATCTTGCAGTAGTAGACTCTGAGGGCTTCTACTCCATAGTGGGACGAAAGAAGGACATGTTCATCTCAGGTGGAGAGAACGTCTATCCGACCGAGATCGAGGAGGTCCTGTACCAGCATCCGAAGATCCTCGAGGCTGCGGTAGTGGGAATACCAGATCCGAAGTGGGGCGAGGTCGGTAAGGCCTTCATTGTCCTCAAGCCTGGTCAGAGTTCAACCGAGGCGGAGATCAGGTCATTCCTTGAGGGGAAGCTTGCCCGCTACAAGATACCAAAGGTCTATGAGTTCCTTGATTCCCTCCCAAAGAGTGCAGCTGGCAAGATACTCAAGAGGGCCCTGCAGTCGACTGGTTGACTAGTCATTCCATACGTGGTATGTCGGTATCGTATCGTGTCTGCCAGGGGTGAAATACAGTGCTAGTAGGAATCGAATCAATCGGGGTGTATATCCCCCCAGAGCGACACACAGCCGAGTACATCTCAAGGATGTCCGGGACGCCCGTAGAAATCCTGCTCACAAAGATGGGACTCAAGAGCAAGGCGGTCCCTGGTCCTGATGACCACACTGTAGCAATGGGCGTGAAGGCATCAAAGATTGCCATAGAGAGGGCGGGTATTGACCCCTCGACCGACATCGATCTCGTAATATGGGCGGGAGAGGTCTATGCTGAGCACCCGATGCAGACCTACGGAATCAAGCTCCAGAACGAGGTGGGTGCAAACAGGGCGTGGGCCTTCGATGTCAATCAGAGATGCGGAACGTTTGTCGTGGCGATGATGATCGCGAAGGCATTGATGCACACCGAGGGGTATCGTAGGGTGCTCATAGCGAGTGGCTACCGAAACTGCGACCTCATCGACTACTCCAACATCCGTACGAGATTCATGCACGACCTCGCAGCCAGCGGAGTGGCGATGATACTCAAGGCCAATCACGACAGGAACATAGTCCTGGAGGGGGCAGTCATATCGGATGGTCAGTTCTCGGAGGATGTCTACGTGCCTGCCGGGGGCACTGTAATGCCTATCAGCTGTGAGGCCATTGAGAAGAGACTCCACTATCTCGATGTCAGAGACCCCGAGGGGCTCAAGGAACGTCTGGACAGACTGTCCATGAGTAACTTCATCAAGGTCATTGATGAGTCTCTGAACAAGAGCGGCTACACGAGAGCAGACCTGAGATACCTCGGTCTCATCAGGATGAAGAGAAGTGCCTTTGAGTACGTTGCAAGAGAGGTTGGCATCGATCCGTATCGGCAGTCCACCTACTTCGAGGAGTGGGGGCACATGGGTCAGAATGATGCAGTTGTGTCACTCGAGGAGGGACTCAAGGCGGGTAAGATCCATGATGGCGATATTGTCGTCTTGACAGCGGCGGGGATCGGATGGTCATGGAATGCCATCACAGTCAGATGGGGGAAGGAGGCAGGAGCGAGGACATGAATGTCAGAAAGTACGCGGATATCAAGGTCGGAGAACATGCAGAATATGTACACAGGGTCACAGAGGAGGACATCAAGACCTTCGGAAGACTCAGCGGAGACATGAATCCCCTGCACTTTGACGAGGAATGGGCAAAGAAGACCATGTTTGGAGGACGCATAGCTCACGGTGTGCTGACAGCCTCGTTCATAAGTACCGTCATTGGAATGAAGCTGCCAGGACCTGGCACCGTGTACATCTCGCAGCAGATGAGATTCCTGAAGCCCGTCCGGATAGGGG
>JAWAQK010000009.1:0-54279 GCA_038893995.1 Candidatus Thorarchaeota archaeon
CTGCTCGTTTATCTCCTTGAGCATGAAGTGAGGAAAGCCTCCTCTCTCGGCCGAGCGTGGGTCAACGGGGCTGGGCTGCGGCTTCCTATCAAGCGGCCTGCCGTCCTCAATCCTGTAGACGCGTACGTTCTCAGGAGTGAGAACGACCATCTCACCGTCCTGCAAGTATACCACGTTGTTGGTCACGGGAAGGACTGACGGGAGATCGCTGGAAACAATGGTGTCATTGAAACCCACTCCAGCTACTAGAGATGAGCCCATCTTGACTGCATAGATCTCACGCGTGTCGGCTCTTCCAACTGCAAATGCGTAGGCTCCTTTCAGGTCCCTCGTGGAGAGCCTCACTGCCTCAAACATGTCCCCAGTCTTCTCGTAGTACTTGTCGACTGCGTGGACGCACAGCTCGCCATCATTCTCAGACCTGACGACATGACCTGTGTCGATCAGCTCCCGTCTATACTCGACATAATTGTGTATGTTTCCGTTATGGGCCCCGTAGAACATCTCATTACAGCCGAAGTGTGGTTGTGCGTTGACCTTGGTCGGAGCACCATAGGTAGCCCATCTCAGCTGAGATATACCGCGATCTCCCCTCATCTTGGACAGGCCCAGTGATCTGTCAACCTCATCGAGAGTGCCAACGTCCTTTCGCAGGTCGACGCTACCATTCCTGACAACGGCCAACCCGACAGAGTCGTATCCCCTGTAGGTCAGCTTTCGACTACATTCGACAAGCACCCGTCCTATGTCATCACGTTCCTTGCTGACGACACCAGTGATGCCACACACGTCCATGGACCACCGAGAGTTCTGACAGACACACAAACTGACCGATATTAAGAGTTACGTTGGCCCAATGCCCGGGCGCGAAGCTCTTTTATCGTTGTTTGGAGCATCGTATTTCCCTGTCGAGGAGTGTGCTGGATGAGTCGTCAGAAGAGACTCTCACTGCTCCTGCATCCGCTGAGGAGAGAGTTATATACGGTTCTCTGCGAGAATCCAGGGTCTTACCTCCTCGATTTGGTCAAGATTCTAGAGTCGCCTCCCGGCACGATAACGTGGCATCTCCGGATGCTGGAGAAAGATGGACTGGTCAAATCAGTCAAGTTTGCTGGAAAGAGGCTATACTTCCCCAAGATGCTCAGATCAGGGGAGGCGGAGAAGGCCTTTTCAGTCCTGAGGAGTGCTACTTCTCGCAGAATATTCTCATACGTGATCAATCATCTCGGGTGTCATCAGGAGCAGATAGCTCAGGCCCTAGGTATGCACCATGACACCATTCAGTGGCATACCTCAAGGATGGTGCAGGCAGGGCTCATACGCACCGAACAGGATGGCAGGAAGAAGAAACACTACTTGGACTGGCTGGGAGAGGCGCTGATTCAGGGCGGTGTAAACACCATAACTGAGGCGTATATCAGATTCCTCATGGATAAGCTCCAAGACGGATGTCTCAACCCAGAGATAGTGGAGAAGACTCCAGAGAAGGTGACAATCCTGATTGACTGTCCAGACAAACGACGCAGGTGTCATATAACCATCCGACTCGTCGAGTGGGACTTCCAGGAGATCCCGCAGGACGAAGACAACAGCAGCGCTGAGAGTCAGTCGGCATGACCGGACTCTACACCGACTCACCGCGGGCAATCATGAGAGTGCGCTGAATTACTCCAGGCCTACCAAGACCTGCACCTGCAACTAGGAGCAGTCTACTGCTGTCGAGGCGTGCCACCAGAACAGTCATGTTCTCTGAACCCATGATAAGATGATCCGTCTGCTCCGAGAAGGTAATACCATTCGCAAACGCAGAACCCGCAAGCGCAGCCACCTCAATATCATCCGGTAGATTCAGGGAACTCAGAGGGAGCCCGTCTGCTGTGAGCACCATCACATGTTCGGCCTCAGGTATCCTCTGAGATATGAGCGTTGCCAAGTCTCTCTGAACAGGCCCTATCTGCGAACATACAATTTCCTGGACTCGCTCCGCAAGCGTGTGCAACCTCGCAACATACGACATCATCTCGACGCCGGGCGGGGAAGCTCTGGTGTCAAGTAAGAACACCAGGTAGCAGTCTGGTTCCAGCAGTACTACGAGCGATTCCTGATGGTTGACGAGCAATATGTGGTTGGGCCCCTTTTTCCCGAGATGCAACAACAGACTGCTGGCCGCCCACGCGGTCGCAGCAGAGACCGTAGCTATGGGCCTGGGGTCAATCTCGGTGTCACGGTGGATCGCAGTGATGACTATCCCTTCCCGATTGCACAGCAGCACCCTGGTAATGCCAGGATACGTAATCATGGCTTCGCGCAACAGACTCGATACTTCTGCGATAGGACCAGCAGCCATAGTTCAAGGTGGGACATGACGGACTTTTAAGCATTTGACAAGCAGGGAGGCGGGGGCTCGAGTTCATCGTATCTCCCCATGCGAACGCGATGAACGACATCTTTAAATCAAGCATTCAGCGACCTCACCCAACGCACTGGAGGCAGCATAGTGAGCTCGAGAAGGAGCATACTCGGTTCAATCTTGATAGTTTCTGTCCTGTTTGCCGGAGTCACGGGGATGGTTGTCATCTCCAATCAGTACGATCCCCCCAGGCTTGCGGTCTTCGTGACGGGTGTCGGACTGGAAGACTATGGCTTTGCCGCCCAGACTGAATCGGGCATCAAGATGGCCCAGAAGGAAACGACCCTTTACTATGATGTGTTCGTTACTACTCCCGCACAGGCAGTGCAAATGATGAAGGATGTCTCGGGACAGGAGCGGTACGAGCTTGTGATCGCCATAGGTAATGATCTCGCGACAGCCGTAAGCACGGTAGCCCAACTCTATCCAAGACAGAAATTTGCGTTGATTGGAGGAAATGCAACCGAGGCCACAAATGTCTTCTCAGCATACTTCGCTGTTGAACAGGCTGCGTATCTCTCAGGAATTGTAGCGGCACACCTGGTAGCTCAGAGCGGGTACACAAGAGTGATCGGCATTCTGGCGTCGTTTCAGACAGACCCCGAGATCAGCAAGATCGTGACTGCCTTCAAGAACGGAGTCACGAGGGCAAATACGACATACGGTCTCAATGTCAGGTTTGGACCGGAGACCTATCTCCAGAGCACAAGGGACACGACGATGGCCCAATTCTACGCCTATCAGATGTTCACCACACAGAATGTTTCCCTGATATTCGCACCCGTCCGGGCCAGTCTACCTGGAGTCAGGACAGCAATGGAGAATGCCAGGGCATACTTCCAGACTCACGGACAGCCGAACCGGTTGCCTCTCGTCATCGCAGAGGGAATGAATCATGAGATATATGGCCTGCCCAACCCTAGTGTCCTGACAGGCCAGACCTGGATACCGACGAGTGTGGTGACAGCTGCCAATAACGTCACGAATATGATAGTAAGCGCCACACTCTGGAACGAATTCATGAGTGGCACATTCGTCTATGGACTCTCGAATTCAGGGGTTGGAATCACGCCATTCGTGTACAGCACGACATACATTCAGAACCTACAATTGTTGATGGAGAGGATCAATGAGCACAAGCAAGCGATCATCAATGGTCTGATCGATCCGCTTGCCTAGCCAATGCAACAACCAAGATGGGCAATGAAATGCAAGAAACCCCCGCAGGGCCTGAAGGCGCCAGCCTGGAAGAGTTGACGAGGCTGTGTGAGCGGTCGCAGCTGCTAAAGAGCATCCAGCGAGCAGGCTGGAGAGTGGCGACTGCAATGGAGGGGCTGGAGTCCGTTGCAGACCATTGCTGGGGGGTAGCGCTCGTATCCATGCTACTCGTGCGTCAGCTACAGGCCAGTGGTCATCATGTAGATATGGCAAAGACCCTCCAGATGGCCATCCTACACGATCTGTCCGAGAGCGTCATCTCAGACATTCCACATAGCGCACTTCAGAGAAGTGACCATCTCCTCCGAATGAAGAGGGAGGCAGAAAGAGCCGCCAACGAGAGGCTACTGCATCAATATGAAGACCTGCTGAAATTGGTAGAGGAGTACTCTGAACGAGAGACACTCGAGTCTCGGATTGTCGCGGCGGCAGACTTGCTGGACCTCTTGCTGTACGCCAGAAGACTTGAGAGGTCAGGCGTGCCACACGAGAGTCTTGCTGAGTTCTACAGTTCTGTCGCCGAAGAGGTCGCAGACCTTGACATCGAGATCGTTTCACAGATCGTCAGGCTCATCGTCCGTTGACGCTGGTTCCAGAAGCCACGGAAAGTCCCGTCTGATCCCTGCTGCGAATTGACGTGCAAGTCTTATCGGCTCGGGTATTCGTCCCTCAATGACGAACATGTTGATCACATGTCGGGCGGTGTCACGGTCCATACCAACCACGTTGAGGTACACAGAGTGACCTGTCCTAATCGGAACAAGAATTCTCTCTCCATTACGACGGATGATCTCCGCCCTTTGATGCCAGTCAGTCGGGAAATATTCTCGAAGATAGTCGTCAACACCGTCAGACGAAGAATAGGAAACGCAGATCACAGGCATGCCCGATTCTGCGTGTAGTCGGTTCAGGTCAACGACATTGAACCATGACACGATGCTGCCCCCGAGCATCCACGCTCGGACATCGGGCCTGTTGAGTCGACCAGACATCTGTAGGAGCTCATCTGTGATGTCCATTCCACCGACTCTGGGCCTGCAGAACCCTACTCCGTCGATGCGAAGGTCGCTTCTCATGACAACTCCCGCAACTATGCTCCGTCCAGCGCTCGGTGAGAAGCTCTCTGCAACACCAAGAACCCTTGCTCCTCTCTTCCAAGACCGGGTCACGGAACATACGCCTGGTTCGGTCAGATTCAATCGTTCAACCACAGGGCACACACCACATAGTCTGCTGGTAGATACGGGTCGTCAGACCAAAGTAACTTTATTAATATCAAACCGATGGACGGGTGACAGAGTCTTCCTGGGAGAGTGCCTCCATGTTCGATATGGACTTCGAGCAGCTGCAGGGAAAGCTGAGGCAGATAATGGAAGAGGCGATATCAGTCACTGCGGGGATAAAAGCATGGATGCTGCTCGCCAGGGAGGGGCTGCCAATATCATATGCTCTGCCGCAAGGTCTTGAAGAGGCCGAGATTGCCGCCATGGCCGCATCTATCCTTGGTGTTGCAGACCTTGCTGCTGAGAGAATGGAGCAGGGGGCACTGGAGGAGGTCTTACTCACCAACGAGAATGGCTACGTGATAATGAAGAGCGGCGGCGAGAAGGCGATCCTAGTGATGGCTGCAAACAAGTCTGTAAAGACGGGACTGTTGGTATACGCAGCCAAGATGGCATGCGAGAAGATAGCAGCCATACTGTAGTCAGGACAGGTGGGCCAACCACTGCAATATCTGCCGAACCAACAGGTAGTTTCCAGTTATGCTGTGATATACATCTGATAGACCGAAGTTATCCAGAAAGTAGTTCGAACCAGTGATGAGAAGACGACCCCCCATCCCAGATTCTCCAGCGACCATAACGGTCTTGTTTACTCGACTCACCCCAGCAGCGTCCTGGATCGTGACTGTCGCCCACGCAATCGGCATGAGCGGACTCGAGTAGTTTAGTGTCGAGCCAAGGTAGTCGAAACACATCACGTTCAGCGTTACCGGATGCGGTCCTGTCCCGTAGATGAGCATGGTTGAGTCAATGCCGTTCACTACGATCCTGATCGGAGGGAGTGAGTCATCCGTGAGCGAGGCATTGAATGCACCGAGCAGTTGGTTGACTGAGACAACACTGGTAGAGCCTGCTCCTGCCACGACAATGAACAGACTCCCGCCAGCTCTGTAGTAGTCGAGATAGGCCTGGATCTCGGCTAGGGTGTAGTAGAGACTCTCAGTGGTGATCCCAGACCCATATGAGATGACTTTCGAGCACGGGTCGAGCACTATGACTGCATCGTATCTCGACAAGAGCTGAAAGGTGATCCGCTCCTCCTCCCGAATCTCCTCGACCGATATCCCGAGGGATGTTGCAATACCATAGAAGAGTCGAAACTGACCATAGATGGAGTCCATCTGCCAGCTGGAACGACTAGTGTCGAAGGCGATCCTTGCAATACTGCGATGTGGTGTGAACGACACCCGCGTATACATGCCACTGTAGCCACGAGAAGCCATGAACACACCGACATCAAATTCACCAAGAACGAAGTCAACGGGCACCTCGACCCGCAGTTCAAATGATGCGGTCTGGTCTATCGTCATCTGCGAGGGACCAACGACAAACTCCGACCCGGGTCCTACATATGAGATGTTCCAACTGTCGAGGCTACTCGAGAAGACCGATATCCGAACGCTGTACGTACTATTGGTGAACCATCTCTCAAACTGGTACGGGGCTCTACGCGGTGTCACGTAGGAGAGCAACGGAAGCCCATCCCGCCTGGATGCCATGCGAACACACTCAGCAGATGCCTGTGGGTCTATCAGTCCCTGTCCCACTAGGTACTCAGGATGTTGAAGAGGTCTTGCGCCGGCAAGTACTGCAGCCTTCACCATACCTGGGCTCCACCTCCAGCCGTTCATGACACACAATGTGATCAGAGAAACGACTGCCGACGTCACCCGGGGTGCAGCAAAGGACGTCCCATAGGACCTACCTTGGTTGTCCACATAGAATCCAGGTGCCGACACGTCGGGCTTCAGAGACCCGTCCCGTAGTGGACCTTGCACAGACCAGTCGTATGGATGTAGGTTCTCGTCAACAGCTGCTACAGATATCACCTCCAGCATGGTGGCTGGCACTTTCACAGTTGCAAGGGCCAAGTTGGCAAGATGTGCATTCCCCACTGCAGCCACCACCGAAACTCCACGCTTGTGGGCATAGCGAATAGCATCCACCACGGGGTCGTGCAAGATATGGGGTCCCCCAATGCTGAGGTTGATCACAGTACAGCCCTCCTCGACGCACCACTGCACAGCCTCGGAGATGGCCCACGGCGTTGCTGTGTTGTCCTCAGATACCACCTTGGCATTGACAATCACGGCATTGGGTGAGGACTGTATCACGATCCTTGCCACATTGGTACCGTGACGTGTCCCGTTTGGCCTCGAGTCGACTGTGGAGATGTCGTCTGATGAATACCCGTTGCTGATCGATATGAAGCTCCTCTGCGCAACTGTCCTCAGCATCAGGTCTTGATCCATGTCGATACCACTGTCAATCACTCCTATTCTGACAGACAGGAGCACGTTGCTCGCAACTGGGGACAAGAGAACAAGGGACAGACCCGCAACAAAGATGATGGTTGCTAACAGAACTGCGGTGCCTCGTCGGTATCTGAGAGAGCCAATTGCTGACACCAGAGTGGACCCTGTTGTGATAGGTCCACTGGCATATAAAGCTCAACCGACACGGGAGATCATGACCGCAGACCAAAGCCTTATCATACCTGAAAGGATGAGGGGGAAATGAAAGACCATGATAGAAGACCCCGACATAGAGGAACTCAACGAAGCATCGACCATACACCTGTTCGTTCCTGGACAGTTTCTCGAGAGAGAGATCAGTGGTGGTAGGATGCTTGTCGTCATGGGGGTCGTGGGGCTGGCTCTCGTCGGAATGACTCTGATCACGCTGTTGCTGATTGTGCCACTCATGCAGGCGGGGCTAGTTGAGTTCGACTACGTCCATGGGACCATCAGGATAGCCCCTGAAGCATTTCTGACAATGACGATGGCTGAACTCTTCTTTCTGGTCGCCGTGCTTGGATACGTCAGGTACTACAGACTACCCCTATCATCGGTAGGGTTCAAGACAATGTCATTCCCACGAGAGAGCTTGCTCGGCCTTGGAGTTGGAGGGGTCATGCTGCTCGCCAACATTGCAGTGAATCTCTTCGTGTACACAGCATCAGGATCATCTCCGGAGTCCGTGGATATGCTTCTGGCACCCACTCCGGCACACCTCCTGGCATGGGTGCTGGTGATGTTCCTGGTCGTTGGACTCGCAGAGGAGGCTCTATTTCGGGGGCTACTTCAGAGGAGGATGGAGATGTTCCTGAGGCGACGCACGGCAAGCAACAGGTCCTGGGCTCTAGTCATCTCCTCCTTCATATTTGCAGCCGTTCATGGAGACATACTGGGCATCCCATCCCGCTTCGTCCTTGGCCTGTTTCTCGGCCTTCTCGCACAGAAGACTAGATACTCACTCGTAGCTCCTACTGTGGCTCATGGGCTTAATAACTCAGTCGTGGTCCTACTGTCGTATCTCGGATTCTGAATACCCCACAGTGGAGCCGTCACGCCAACACACGTTTCATCGAGAACAACAACCAGCCGAGAAAGACAAGGACTACAGATTCGACCAGAAGTAATGCCACTTCTCCCGAGAATTCTGCGAGCTCTATGCCCTTGAAGGACATGTCTATTATCATTCTTCTGCCGAGGTTTATGGGATAGACGTCGTCGACAATGCCTACGTCCATGAAACCGGTACCCACGATCAGGGAGGCGAACAGGATGAAGAGGAAGGACTGATTTGCCTGTAGCCGAGTTGTGACGATAGTCGATATCAACACTCCCAGAGAAGAACCCGATATTGACATCAGGGCCAGTATGAGGTAGATGTTCAGTAGGCTCGTATTGGGACGAATACCAAATAGTACCAACCATAGCACCAGCAGAAACAGTCCCTGTACCAGACCTACCGCAAAGTAGGCAAGGGTCTTGGACACTATGGCCTCCATCTTGGTTGCAGGTGTGAGCAACATACGTCCTAGCGGATCGTCACCAACTATCGCCTGTGCGGCTGTTGCCGACACCGCCACAAAGACCGCAAACACGATCATGAATGAACCGAAGGTCGCAGCAATGTAGTTCCCCGACGGCTGAAACTCAAGGACCCGATTGAGTCTGATGTCACGTTGGAGCCAACCATGGTCTGTCCGAAACTTGGTCACCACGTCGCTGAAGGCAGAGAAGACAGCAGACTGACTCTCGAAGTTTGTGCTGCTGATGTGTATGATAACGAAGGCAGGAATATCGTTCGTGATGTTTCCCTCGAAACCGTACGGGATAACTGCATACGCATCAACAAGATCCAGGTATAGATTTCTGAGGGCTTCTTCCTCTGTCTCGACCAGCTCCACAATGAAATCAGGACTTGCCGCGAGATACTGGGCAAAAGCGGCGGAGAGGTCCTTGTTGGGATAGCCTCCTGATGTATCGAGATCGACTACGTCAAGCCGTATAGCGTTCTCGCTCTTTCCGCTCTCACCAATGATGGCCGCAGTCGCAGTGTTCTGGTAGATCGCAACATACATCGTGGCCATGACCATTGTGGGGAGTATGAAGACGAGGACCAGCGCGAACCTGTCATTCTTTATCAGATGGAGTTCCTTCAGGAACATGGACCAGATTCGCCATAGCTTCGAGTTCTTCCTGCTGGACACCGACGCCACGACCTAGCTAGCTAGGTCAGTACTGAGCTCTTTTATGCGTTTTCGCGAGGCACCAGCAACCAGACCGAGGACGTCAGCACACATGAGCAGATACAGAGCCATCGGTCCGTGTTCCCCCATCGAATCGGCCCATCTCTCTACTTCGACTGCACTCATCCGGGTACCACCCTTGTATAGGCGACCCAGCAGGTTTCTGATGCCCAGGTCAGAATACGGAAACACGTCAAACATCTTCAGGGAGGCAATCGCAAGAGTCTGAACTGTCCACTCACCGACACCTCGTATGGGCAGCAGCACCTCACGCACCTCCCCGTACGTCATGTTGCGGAGCGACTCGGGCTCGAGATCGCCTCTGCACACCATGCTCGAGATACCATGCAGGTACTGGGCCTTGTATCCCAGACCAATGCTCCTAAGCTTGTCAACACCGGCTGCAGACACCATCTGAGGCGTCGGGAAGGCGAAGACTGTCCGTCCGTCGTGCTTTGTCTGCGAGCCGAGCAGGGTAACGAACCTCGATGTCAAGATGCAGGCAGCCCGGTAGGACACCTGCTGTTGGATGACGGACTTCATCAGACCCTCGTAGACAGTGTCACTTGAGTAAGGTCTTATTCTGGACAGAAGAGGTGCTAGTCTTCCAACCGTCCCGTCGTGGATCAATCGGTTGATGCAGGGTCGAGTGTCATGGTCGAGCCCGAGGACCCAACGCATCTTCTCCTTCAGGTCAGTCATACGGACAGTCGTAGGACCCGTACGGACAATCAGTGGGCGTCCAGGACTATCCTGGAGGACCGTCACTGGCACAGTATCAGTACCAACAGTCACAACGCGCCTGAGTTCTCCTCGAGTGAAGCACTCTGGCGCCGGCGATATGTCGGGATAGACCCACGCCTGAACACTCATGTTCATGTCGTACTCATGTGGAACCGCCAGTGACATCATCATACACTGATCCCCATTGCGAACTGAGAGGGGCTGTACCCGGGTGACGACCTGTGTTCCCGGATTGGTACCATGACTGACAGCGAAGGCATCCTAGACCTGTGCACACTGACGCGTGGCGCTCGCTCTACGAACATCGCTGCACGTAATGCGCCCAGGACCTCTGTTCACATCGTGTCGGGCGTTAGCGCCATGGCTACGGTCACATATTTATGAGTGTTCTGCGAAGCATAGTCATCAAGACATCGCTGGGACACAGATGGGCAAGCCTGATAGGTCCGTAGACGGTTCTACCAGCTACAGTTTGAGTGGCGGCAGGTCCAGGTTCGTCCTACTTAGCATTGCTACCCTGCTACTGAACATAGGACTGTTCCCAGTCTTTGCAATACTGAGCCCGTTCATGGTCGGTCTTGCAACCGGTCACCTGGCTCGTCACGCACTCTTGGCCCTCCTGATGAACGCTCTCGTCGCCCTCATTGGATACGGAATTCTGTTCTTCCTCGTCCTCGGCAGCACTGATCTACTACTATTACTCCAGGGTGCTGCACTCATGGCGGTGATTGCAGGTCTAGGAGGCCTTGCAGGATCACTGACCGTAAGGAAAGGAGAATAGTCCCGCTGACCCATGCGGCTCCCAGAGAATCCGCCCAGGAACGATGTGACTTCACAGTCGACGCAGGGGTCATCGGAGTAGGTCTCTCATCGTACTGATAATCTGCTCGATCTCGCTCTCGGTGAGCATGGGATGCACTGGCAAGTCAAAGTGTCGAGCGCCTATCTCTTCGCATATGGGCAGCCTTACCTTCGAGTAGTCCGGGTATTTCACGAACTTGGACCATCTCCACCGATCGATGTTAAGATAGGTGTCCTGCTTGTGGCACGGAATCGCATATACCGATCTCGAACCAACTCCTCGATCCCGAAATGCTTGGACGAGCTCGTCCCTCGAGATCTTGTCTGACTCCAGGCAGGGGACGTAGAGATGATAGGAGGACTTCATACCATCTATCTCGAGCTGTGGACGTGCTGTGCCGATCTCTGACAGCACCTTGTCGTACAGTCGTGCATTGCGCCTCCTGACCTCGACCAACCTATCGAGCCGCTCTAGTTGGACCAGACCTATTGCGGCTACGAGGTCCATCATACGATTGTTGTAGCCCACGCGGTAGTGACTGTATCCTCCATGTTTGCCACGTCCGTGATTCTTGATCATGTTGATCTTGTCCAGTAGCTCTTCGTCGTTTGTTGTGATGATCCCACCTTCGCCAGTCATCATGTTCTTGGTTGCATAGAACGAGAACGCCGCAGCGTGACCGAAGGAGCCTACACTCTTACCGTCAATCTTCGCCCCATGTGCCTGACAGGCATCCTCAATGACAAGCAGGTCGTGCGCCTCGGCGATCTCCATGATTCTCTTCATGTCACATGGGTTGCCGAATATGTGGACTGGCATTATTGCCCTCGTGCGGCTTGTTATGGCCGCCTCGATGCGTTCTGGATCAATGTTGTAGGTCCTGCGGTCCACATCCACAAAGACGGGGATTGCGCCAAGCATCGTGATGGTATTCGCAGATGCTATGAACGTGAACGCAGTGGTAATGACCTCATCGCCGGGCTGGATTTCCATTGCCTCGAGGGCTGTGCTCAGCGCTGTGGTGCCGCTGTTCGTGACCGCCGCAAACTTCGTTCCCACGTAGCGGGAGAACTTCTCCTCGAGCTCGCGAGCAACCTTTCCCTCTGCTAGCATGCCGGACCGAAGAACCTTAGTCACTGCCTCTATCTCAGAGTCTTCCACAATGGGCTTGGTAAACGGAATCATGAAGGACTACCGCCTGGAGCGGCATCGTCCCCATTGAAAAAGATACCCATTCAATCACACGCTGGTATCTGGATCCGGGACATGGATGACTTCTGTGAGATGCTGGTCTCGTTCCTCGAATAGGGTGACGAGACCTACCGATGCAAACATGATCACCACTGCCACAAGGAGGAACAGGAGATCCCTGAGTAGAAACACTATCGCCAGTCCTGCTCCGCTGACGATGCCTGTGGCGAATCTGATACGGACCGTTGTCTTGCGGGGAAGAAGCCTCTGAGTCATCCAGTCGGTGACTGTGAACAGACCCATGCAGAGTGCCACGGAGAACCAGAGCCAGGGAGGCTCCAGCTGTACGCCTGCAAAGAGGATGACTGCAATCCCAATGAACAGGCCTAGATACAGCCCAGTGCATCGGCCACACAGGTACAACGAATGGGAGCCCAACTTCACCCTGATGCAGTGTCCGTAAAGACGTGGCGTGTGATGTGACAACAGTCCACTTATGAAATCCTTGATCACCTGGAGCCTGGTGCTCTGATAGAGCTCTTGCAGGTCAGCTGCAGCATCTGAATCAGGCACGTCTTTCAATGTATCCTCTGCCAACCCTAAGACATGGTCTCCTGGCTCTTTGAACGATCCCAATCGGATGAATCAGGTGAAATCAGTCGGTCGAGACCGCGTTTCCATCTCCTAAAAAGGTTTGCAGGAGACCCGTATCATCGAGGCAGCTGTACCGCTCCAGAGACCCATGCAGTCGCGTCCATGAGGTTCAGCGTTGCAGGCAAAACGTGGGAAACAGTCCAGACAGAGACAGGGAATCAGCCTGATTCCAGTGAGTCAAGTAGTACACTCGAATACAATGGCACGAAGCAACCACTATTCTTGAGAAGATCAGGTTGCATGTGCAGCCAATCTATCGACTCCCCATCAACTCTGCGCCAACAGATCGGTTTCCCTGGCACACTCCAATCAGCTCCAGTCCCGTTGAGATGACTGTCGAACTTGACTTACCATCCGTCAGACCTCATACTCATGGGCCCTCCGCATGACTCTCTTCTCAGACCATCTTCGGCCCGGTCCTGAGGTAGGGAGAGTCAACGTGACGTGTCTAGAGCTGAGCAGCCGGCGACGGCCTGAACTGAGTTATCAGGGAGAAACAACTAAAACCACCATTTGACGTCAGAGCGAGAGAGGTTGAAGACACATTGAGCGATGACCTACTCACCCTCATGAGAGAGAGGATAGCAGTAGGACTCGCCAGGCCCAAGACTATCGAGGCGATCGAGGGCTGGCAGAGGACTGCAGAGCTGACTCTCAGTGACGGACGAAAGTACAGGTTTCATGTTGCCAACAACAACATCACTGTTGAGGCGGGAGAGGCACCAGACGCAGAGATGAGGATAGAGAGCGACGAGGATACCATCAGGAAGCTCTTCCTCGAGCAAATGAGCGCAGCGTCTGCCCTGCTTACCAGGAAACTTAAGGTAAAAGGTTCAGCAAGTGACCTGATGAAGATACGACACATATTCTGACGGCGGGGGGGCTCCTGATTGGACGACAGAACGATCAGTGAACTTGCCAACATAGTGGGAGAGGAGAATCTCTCGACCAGGAGGGACGTGCTGCTCACTTACTCGGTGTCCGCGTCGACAGGGTACGACGCAGCAACGCCCGATGTGGTTGTCAGACCAGCAACCCCAGAGGAGGTGTCACAGATACTTAGACTCGCCAATAGAGAAAGGATCCCAGTGACACCTAGGTCGGGCGGTTCGAGCCTTCAGGGAGAGGTCATTCCAAGGAGAGGTGGAATCGTGGTCGACCTAATGCGTATGGACGACATTGTTCTGTATCAGGAGCTCCGCTCGGTCAGAGTGGGTGCGGGTGTGACCTTCGGAATGCTCGACAAGTTCCTCAACCCATTTGACCTCTGGGTGCCGGTCTATCCAGAATCATCCCTGGTGTGCACGGTCGCAGGCAATGTCGCTGTCAATGGAGCCGGGCCTGGCAGTAGCCTCTATGGTTGCATAGCAGAGATGGTACTTGGTCTGGAGGTGGTCCTTCCCACGGGGGAGATCGTCCAGACAGGATCTGAGGCCAATCCCAGCGCGCCGGGGCCGTTCACGAGGTACGCGTTCGGGCCGGACCTGACCGGGCTGTTCATCGGCGCACTCGGAAGTCTTGGCATTGTGACAGCGGTATCACTGAAGACCTACAAGAGGATGAGACACCTTGACTACAACACGTATGGCTTTGACAGAGCAGAGCAGGCAGAGGAGTTCCTGCTGAAGCTCAGAGAGAACGACGTCAATACCCTCTTCGCATCGATCTACGAGGGTAGAATACTCGAGTTTTTCCTCGATATGCTTGGCGAGGAATATGGTATCCCGAAGCACCAGTGGCCTGAATTCACCGTTTCCGTCACATTCGGAAGGGTGAGGAGGGATATGCTGGAGAGCGATGTCAGACTAGCGGGAGAGATATGTCAGGCCCTTGGGGGTCAAGTCATAGGAATAAAGGAACTGCCCAGGGGAGAGTGGGAGGACCGCATGAGGACATTCGCGAGATCAAGCTACGCCCACGGATGGCATTGGCGGATACTCTACCATCATCAGACACCATCCAACTGGCACGCCTCCGTAGAGGAGATCTGGTCCGCGATGGACAGATTTGGACTACTTGGCCATACCGCCGGCTTCTTCACTGACCACGCGTCCTACAACTTCTACCCGCACCTGTATTTTGACCCGGCTGACCCGGCTGAAGAATCAAAGGTCAGAGCGGCCCATGAGGACCTGGCCGACAGGCTATTCAAGACTGGAGCCGTGCCGTTCAAGCTGGCCCCATACTGGGCAAGAGACATGCCCATGGTTGGAGCATATCGAGGACTCCTTGAAACCCTCAAGAAGACACTCGATCCTAACGGGATCATGAACCCCGGTGTCATGGGAGGCATCTGAGATGGCGACCAGTGACATCAACGCTCTGCACGAGGAACTCTTACAGTGCCGAAGATGCGGGATATGTAGGAATGCTGTGTACGAAGCAAGAGGATTTGATGGTATCTGCCCCGTCTGGAAGAACGGAGGCGGTTTCGAAACGGACTTCATGCGCGGAAAGATCGTGGTCGCACTTGCATTACTGAGTGGTCAGCTCGACAGAAGCAGCGAGAACATGGAATCACTATTCAGATGCACTCTCTGCGGCAACTGCGCACAGATATGCCCAGCGGGATTCAATCCCACCAAGTCCCTAGAAACTGTCCGAAGTCTACTGTCCGACGTCCCGATCAGAACACGAGATGAGATCGCAGACAGGATCATGCACCACGACAACCCATACACGGAGGACTCTGCTGACAAGCGAGCATGGGTGAGCAGACTTGGTTTCGAAGTACCTCGGGTCGGAGAATTCGTCTACTTTGCAGGGTGTACCTCGGCACTCAGACTGCCTGAGGTTGCGCTGAACACTGCGAGGATCCTCAGAGCAGCAGGGATCGACTTTGCCGTGATGGAGGACGAACCCTGTTGTGGCTCGGTCATGCTCCGGACCGGAAGGCTCAGTGATGCTAAGAGTAACGCAATGCGAGTCGCAGAGAAGATACACAATACAGGCGCGAGTACCATCGTGGTGTCCTGCGCCGGTTGCCTCAAGACACTGAGAGAGGACCTCAGCCACATGGGCATCGGGATTCCGAGAGTGGTCCACATTACTGAATTGGCACTCGAGCTGATACGGGAGGGACGTCTGACTCCGAGGATTTCAGGGCAGCCAATGCGGGTGACTTACCACGATCCATGCCATCTCGGCCGCGGCACTGGCATCTACGAGGAACCTCGGGAGATACTGAAGGCCATCGCAGGCATTGACTTCGTCGAGATGGAAACAAACAGAGGCACGGCGATGTGTTGTGGGGCAGGGGGTGGAGTCAGGGCGTTCGATAGTCAGCTGGCTCTCAAGATTGCCTCGGACAGGATACGCACTGCCGAGCGTACAGGTGCCACACACCTGGTTACAGCGTGTCCGTTCTGCGAGCACAACCTGTCCTCTGGGAGGAACTCAATAGGCAGTGCCCTGAGTGTGGTGGATATCACCGAGTTGTTGGCTCAGTGCCTCGAAGAAGACGACCGCAACCACAGACCAGGACATTGACCACAGTCATCAGGGTGGGCAGCCGGCAGCGTCTAGCAACCCTTTCGCTGGATCAGTAGACATGCGGCGACTGGATCAGATGAGTGACTCGGAGAACAGCATGGGGACGCTGGCAGACACACGAGTATCGCCCCGAGGGCTTGGACCTCGTCACACTCGATAACCGTAATTGACCGCTCCCATCATTTGATTGGCTCGTACTCTCTCTGAACCCTTTCGGTGAGAAGCGAGTCTCGCCCAGGAGATTCGCATCGTACGACCACCACGGACCCCGGCCCCATCAATCCGATGCCGGACAAGGAGCCTCAGTCGTCTGCCAGTCGTCCGTTATATATTGGCAACAAGACCACATAAGCATTTCCAATCTCCAGAATGGCATACAGGCTGCTAGGAATGACGCTCACAGCTATTCTATAGCTGTAGAATAGCTTATAAGCAGACCATTGGGACTCCACAGAGTGACTGCGTACATCATAGGGGCGTCTCATATGGAAGACATCAAGGTCGCTCTAATTGGAGTAGGCAACTGTGCCAGCGCGCTGGTACAGGGCGTTGAGTTCTACAAGAATGCCATCTCGCCTGATGATGCAGTGGGTCTCAGTCATCCTGACTTCGCAGGATACCATGTCAAGGACATTCGATTCGTGGCCGCCTTTGATGTGACACAGGACAAGGTCGGTCTGGATCTTGCAGATGCCATATTTGCCCCACCCAACAATGTCCTGAGATTCGCCACTGTTCCAAAGCTTGGTGTGAGCGTGGTGCGAGGACCAACTCACGATGGCATCGATGAGAATCTCGCCTCGGTGGTCAAGATATCACACACAAAAGAGGTAGATGTTGTCAAGGTCCTGAGAAACTCCGGAACAGAGATAGCGATCAACCTGTTACCAGGTTCATCTGCTAGCGCCACGGCGTTCTACGCAAACGCCTGTCTCGAGGCGGGCTGTGCATTTGTCAATGCAACACCCATCAGGATAGCATCGGACCCCGAATGGGGCAGAAGATTCGCAGAACGCGGCATTCCGTTGGTCGGAGACGATCTGCAGGACCAGCTGGGTTCCACCATCATTCACAGGAACCTCATGCAGCTGTTAGTCGCAAGAGGGGTCCTCATAGAGAAGAGCTACCAGCTGGATGTGGGTGGCGGAACCGAATCGATAGACTCCCACTATCGCGGTAGGATGATGAAGCGGGAGATCAAGAGTGCGGCAGTCAGCCAGGATGTTCCATACCCAGTTCCTGTAGTCGCAGGTTCATCGGACTACGTTCCTTTCCTCAACAACGGACGCGAGTCTTACTTCTACATCCACGGAAGACAGTTTGGAGGCGCGCCGGTGACAATCGACATCCGACTGGAAGCGACTGACGGACCAAATGCCGGGCCCGTATTGCTTGATGTCATTCGCGGTGTCAAGCTTGCATTGAAACGCAAGTTAGCCGGCCCACTCGAGTCGTTATCTGCATATGGTTTCAAGTCTCCCCCGAAGTCCACAACAATATACCAGGCTGAGAGAATGGTAGAAGAGTTCCTGCTGGGCAAGAGGCGCAGCTAGGACAGACCATGCTTCTGCGCATAGTCGTCGAGCAGCGTTGTGAGTTCGTCCATGGAGGTGACAATCCTGAAATCGATCTCGTGGGCTGTCTCCTCAAGGATCTCATTGAATCTCACAACGCTGTCATAGATTCTCCTGATCTCAGCCCTGTCCTCCTCGGACTTCAACTGAGGATCGTAAAGGACAATCAGATTCTCCGGCTCGAAGTTCAACACGACGCTCGTGTCCATCTGCATGACCTTCTTGCACTTGGGGCACTGCACTTGTGAGAGTCTGTTTGCCTTGAGTAGTTTGACCGACTCGGTGTCAGAACCAACATCAATGTGGTCCACTACCTGAACCTCATACTCGTGTTGACACCTCTCACACTTCACGGTAATGGTGCTCGTTCCGACCATACAAAGCTCCTCGGTCAAGACGTCGGTGTGTCAATGACGACTTAAGACTGTTTAGGTCCGTTGTAGTCAGGATCTGTACCCGGCGAGTCTGGACGTGGAACAGCCTCGACTCGACGCCGTAGTATCCAGCCAGTGATGAGGGCCGTCAGTGCAATAGATGCGACCACGATCGTGGCGGACTCGAAATAGCTGGCGGCCTCGAAGCCAATCAGGGCACCAGCCAGGGTCACTATTGCCTTCCCTGAGAAGTAGCTAGCCAGAAACCTATACATACTGTACTTCGTCAGACCCACATAGACGATCAGGGGGTCGTCAGGAACGGGCGATGCGGCTGCAACAAAGAGCGCCAGAGATCCCCATCGTTCCACTCTGCGTTTCTCCGATTCAAGTGACGTGAGCCTCTCCTCTGAGAGAACTGCGCGCGAGGATCGGACTACGAGATAGTGTACAAACTTTGCCAGAGTCGCCGAGGTCGCAACAATCAGTCCGATTGGGACCCAGCCCATCTGGGGAAAGGCCAGAGAGACTACTCCGGCCAAGACCATGTTGCTGGGACTGAGGAAGGGGATCATATTGATGATGAAACAGGCAAGAAAGAGTCCCAGGTATCCCTGGTTCAGTAGGATGTTCACTAACGACACTAGATCCTGCAGACCACACCACCATCCAACGCATCTCTGTCAAGGAGGGGCACAGTCGGGATCTTCTGACTGACCTCAGGTGACCTTGTGCAGGACGACCACCTTTACCCCGTCAAGGTTCTCTAGGCTCTTCTTGAGTTCATCAAGCGATACGACGATCTGCTCGGGCGAGAAGTAGCACTCGTAGAAGCACCTAGTGCCTCTCAGACATACTCCCGTAGAGAATAGTAGGTCCACGAGCCCGACGTTTCGGAAGACCTGAGAGAGCCTCGTGAGAAAGTCGTTTGTGAGCTTGCCTATCTCTACGGATAGGAAATAGACATCATCTGTCTGAATTGGATACACCTTGATCTGTTTGTCCTTATACACCATGACCATGAGACCGGCCTTTGTCCCCAGCGCCTCTACAAACTCTGCTGGGATCGTTGGCGGCTTACTCCCATCAAACAGCAGAAGGCGACCCGCTGTCGCACCCTCATAATGCTCGTAATCTGTCATTGGCAACACAGCCCTGGTCGTCGGTTCAGACTCCAGCTTCAATAGGATTGAGATGCAAATAAATCTCTCTGGTCTAGATTGCACCTACGGAAGAAACTAGTGGTGTTCATCTGGTAGTGCGCCTGACATACCATGGGTCGACTTGACTACACATACGATCAGAAGAGTATCGGACCTTCGCATTCAGCACATGTGTGAGTATCGATATGTGCTGATGAAGATGATTGGAGAAACCGACAGCTGTCTTGCATCGGCTGGAAGCGAGTTGCATGGGATGGCTGCGTCTAGACCTCGCCATCAGACTCCAGTCTTGCCCTGGATCCTGATGGCGGCCCTGATGGCCCTCGTGACCTGCATGCTACTTGGATAACGTGGAGTGGGGGGAGCGAACAGAGAATGGATGTCCTATCTATCATCACCCTGCTACTTGTGGCTATACTGGTGATACTTGCCTGGACAGAATACATGGAGATACTCAATCTCAGGGAGATCATTGTGAAGTCGACCTCTGTTGAGATGAGCCCAGTCTCATTTGTTGAACAACACGGTCAAGAAACTGAACTTGGTCGGTATCTCTCCTTTCATGAACAGCCTGTTCAATCGATAGTCAACAGAATCGCGGGCATACCAGACTCCGTCTACATGCACATCAAGGACAGACCTGTTGTCGATATCGTCGTCGAGAGAAAGTACCCGAGTCGATCCTTGCCGAGGAAAGCATACCCAGAGGACGTGTTTCAGGCATCACTATATGCGCTCGCGCTCTCAGACAATGGGATGGACTGCCGCCAGACAAGACTAGCCCTCATCTACTGTCTTCAGGACCGTGCCAGACGGTGCATGTCAGGTGAGCGAAACCTGTGCATAGGGTGTCGATACGGCAGGGTGTTCATATCGTCCTTCAATCGAGAACGGACGCTGTCTGACCTCCTCAGACTAGACGAGATATGGTTCCGAATGAGAACACCAAGACCTAGCTCGAGAAAGGATACATGCGCGAGATGCCCCTACTCAGACCGCAGGGTCTGTCCATACTCTAGGGCGTAGATGCCAAAAGAGTCATCTCATCGTGTTACACATCCACACACATGGACGACCTAGAGGAGTTCCTCACGAGCATTGTCAACGCGAAGAGAAAACTGAAGATGATATACTATACTGGCCGAAACTCCGATCAGAGGAACGACGCCAAGGAACTCATTGCATTCCTAATCGAGCTGGGGACAAAGGCAGACCGACTGGTCCAGATCACGAGTGAGTCTCCAATTGCAAGGAAGCTCATGAGCGACAGGAAGGCAGAGCTGGAGCTGCATAGGTGGTCACAGGGACTCCTCAATAGGACATCTGACTACGTCAGCAAGGCAAAGGACCTGTCGTACGAACATGCCCACCGCTATCAGTTAGTGATGATGGAGTACTTGGAAACGATAGAGTCCGAACTCTCGAAGTGGATCGAGGAGATAGAAACAGCCACGGGAGTTCCCCGCCCCCCAAAGGACTGATTTCGGATATGGCTCCTACCATCTGAGCCTTGCAGCAATGCCACCAAATGCCTTCAACTGGGCGCCAGACTCGGTCTGGGTTGAGAAGACCAGCAGTTCTGTTCCATACTTGTCAACATCGTCGACCACCTGATCGAGTAGTGGCGAGTCCTCGAGGATCATCAACGTGGCGACCCGACCATCCCTGAGGGCGTTCAGCACCTCATCCTTGCCATATGTCACGGTCTGCATGCCCTTCATCAGGTCCTGCATGAACTGGTCCCATGCCTCACGCTCGGCGTAGATCTCGGTCTCCCTGAGAATCCTCGACGCCTCCTTGACCGCCTCGTAGAGACCAGTTTCGTCGACCTCGCCGATAGGGAGGATCTTCTCAGCAACCTTCTCGCGCAGTCGATAGTCCAGCTCTCCCTTCTCCAGGAACTCTTGCGCTCGGATCGTGTTCCCACCCACGACTATCGCATCGACCTGGTCAAGCTTGTCAAGAAGAAGCTGGTTCAGGGTGCTTCCTGCATGCCGGTAGAACTCCAGCATCTTCTCATCCCGAATACGCTCGTACCGACGTGCACTCTGTCCTCCCGCACGAGTCTTGCCCATTATGTAGAAGTCCTCATCAACCACCATCTCGAGATGCTTGCCTCTCAGATAGCCCACAGTCAGTTTTCCACCCTCGATCAGGACTATGACGACCATGCTCTTTGGTTGGACCATTCCCTCTAGCTCCCCGGTCACGAACTCACGTCCACAGATGTACAGATACTGTGTGATCGGCGCTGGAGGGACCACGATCTCTCGGATCTCGGTGTTTGTACCGCCCTCCTCCAGGATCCCGTAGAAGAAGGCGATACCCGTCGGCGGTAGTTCCCTTATCTTCGTGAGCTCGTTGAGGATGGCCGTGAGGTTATCGATCACGTTCTTGCGGTTGGCCTTGCTCTTGATGTTCTCGGCGCCTGCGATCTCTGTCCTCAGAAAGGTCATAACATCGGTCAGACTCTTGTAAGGAGGAATGTACAGAGTCGTGAAGGAACTGTGTCTCCCCTGTAGTCCCTTGAGATACGCTATCTTCTTCTTGAGTTGATGTCGAGTCATCGTCATATCAGCGTCATCCCATGGGTCCTGTCGGGGGCTAAGATCCCGGTGATGGGGCCTCCGCTAGGCAGGCGGCACGTCAAGGCTGGGGTCTACCTATTTAACATTGTGCTGAGTCGCCAGTCTGAATCCTGGAAACTGGCATTCGAATAGTCGTACTCCAGGCGTGACTCAGGGGAGGGCTCAGGATACACACAATGGCCCCGTGGCATCCCGCGTTCATGCCAAGGGCCAAGAGGTCTGTTCCGAGAGGCGTGTCCGTCGACTCCTAATGGCAGTCAATCTGGTCAGTCCGAAATCTATATGTGCTGACTGAACCCGGCATCCATCTCATAGAGTTTTGAGACCTAGAGAGAGGTGCCCTCCTTGAGTAATCGTCATGACCTGACCGAGATTCGTCGACACCCGTCTTCATACTTCCTACGGAGGAAAATGTGTTGAACGCCTGGCATGCCATCGAAGCAGATGATGTGATCAGGATTCTGGGTAGCTCGGAGGACGGACTAAGCCAGGGCGAGGCTGCAGGCCGACTTGCAAAGTATGGACCCAACGAGATCTCCCTACGGACGCGTACATCCCCACTGACGATATTCCTCAGACAGTTCAAGAACACACTGACTATCATCTTGATCATAGCTGCACTGCTCTCTATCCTTGTGGAGGAACCCATAGATGCTATTCTGATAATTGCCATCGTGATTG
The DNA here is from genome assembly GCA_038893995.1 of Candidatus Thorarchaeota archaeon. Taxonomy (GTDB): domain Archaea; phylum Asgardarchaeota; class Thorarchaeia; order Thorarchaeales; family Thorarchaeaceae; genus JAWAQK01. Next base: position 22,712 of record JAWAQK010000009.1, read on the forward strand.
CAGCCGCTGCCCTCGGGTTCGTCCAAGAGTATCGTGCTGAGAGAGCGCTGGAGGCCCTGCAGAGCATGTTGGATCCCACAGTCACCGTCCTGAGGGGGGGTTCATCTCATGTCATCTCAACAAGGGAGGTCGTACCTGGTGACATCATAGTGCTCAAGGAGGGCGACAGAATTCCCGCAGATGCGCGTCTCGTTCAGTCCGTGAATCTGAAGGTGGACGAGGCGATATTGACCGGCGAATCCATTCCTGTCCAGAAGACGACCGACCCTCTACCAGCCGACACACCGATAAGTGATCGCAGGAACATGGTCATGTCCGGTACGGTGGCCACCTATGGGAAGGGTGTTGCCGTAGTGGTCGCTACGGGGATGTCAACCGAATTCGGTAAGATAGCAGAGTCTGTTGCAACCGTTCAGAAGGAGGCAACTCCCCTCGAGAAGAGGACTGCCGAGATCGGTTTCTGGTTGGGTGCAATCGCGATCTCCGTCTGTGCTATCGTAGTAGGCATCGCAGTCCTGCGGGAGCTCATCATGTACGGAGCGGTTTCCGCGGAGTTCTTGGTTACCATGCTCTTGTTCGGCATAGCTCTTGCTGTGGCCGTAGTACCAGAGGCGCTAGCAGGAGTGGTCACAGGCAGCCTGGCCATCGGTATGCAGAGGATGGCACGTGAGAACGCGCTTGTCCGCAAGATGTCCGCCGTAGAAACGCTTGGCTGTACGAGTGTCATATGTTCAGACAAGACCGGCACCATAACCCGTGGGGAGATGACAGTACGCGAAGTGGTCTTCCCTGATACAGTACTAGCAGTAGAGGGGGAGGGCTACCAGCCGGAGGGAAACATACGCATTCAGAAGGGAGACGGACAGATCAAGGAGCAAGATAGGTATCGTATTCTGATGGAGGCCTGTGTGCTCTGTGGAGACGCGGACGTCATCCTCTCCGACGGAAGGTGGAAGTTGGTTGGAGACCCAACCGAGGGGGCTCTCGTGACGCTGGCCATGAAGGCAGGGATCGATCCCCAGAGTCTCAGGAAACAACGTCCCAGGACAGGCGAGGTCCCATTCAGTTCTGAGAGAAAAAGAATGACCACTGTGCACTCAGCTGAACACGGCCCGACAATACTGTACATGAAGGGGGCCCCAGAGGCCGTGCTGGACCGTTGTACGTACATGCACGGCGCGAATGATGTGAAAAGACTCACGGACAAAGACAGAGAGATGATTCTGTTAGAGAACTCACAGATGGCGGCACGTGCACTCCGCGTACTGGGCATAGCCTACAAGGTAAATGATGATGATGTCGATACCACAAGGGAAGACAAAGTCGAGTCCGAATTCATCTTTCTGGGCCTTGCTGGAATGATAGACCCAGCTAGGAAGGAGGCAATAGAGGCCATTTCAGCCTGCAGGGCTGTTGGAATCCGACCCATTATGATAACTGGTGACCACAAGCTGACTGCAACGGCCATCGCTGATGAGGTGGGCATCCGCAGACCTGGTGATGTGGTACTCACTGACACCGAGATGCAGCCATTGTCGGATGACGAGTTTGCGAATATGGTCGACAGAGTCTCTGTCTACGCACGAGTGTCCCCCGGAAGCAAGCTGAAGATAGTTCGGGCCTGGCAGAAGCGAGGAGAGATCGTCGCAATGACAGGGGATGGTGTCAACGACGCTCCAGCCCTGAAGCAGGCCAACATAGGTGTTGCGATGGGAATCACAGGGACAGAGGTCACAAAGGAAGCGGCAGACCTCGTCTTGGCTGACGATAACTTTGCCACCATCACGAGAGCAGTAGAGCTGGGGCGATGGATCTATGATAACATCAAGAAGTATCTGGCATATCTTCTCAGGGCCAACTTGATCGAGATAGTCGTCCTTTCATTTGCCATACTGGTAGGATACCCACTGCCTCTTCTGCCTGCGCAGATCCTGTACATCAATCTGGTGACAGACGGTCTGCCTGCGATTGCGCTCGGCCTCAGTCCGCCTGACCCCGACATCATGAAGAGGCCGCCCAGGAACCCTAGCGAGAGTATATTCTCGCGAGAAGTCAGGCGGTTCATCAAAGTTGCCATGTTGGTCGAGGTCCCTCTGTTTCTGGCAGTGTTCATGCTGAACGCCCCCCCAGGAACACCAGTGAATGATCCATCAATGACCGCCGCGCGCAGTCTCCTGTTCTATATCTTCATATTCGGTGAACTCACGTTATCACTCACATTCAGGTCGCTCAAGTACCCAACATGGGAAGCTCCACCACACAGATTACTGGTTGCCACCGTCCTTGGTAGTGGACTGTTCAGCATTGTGCTCTTCGGAATGATTCCTGAAGCTTCACAGGTCTTCGAGATTGTACCACTGAGCCTCACAGGCATAGAAACGGTGATACTGGTCTGCGTCGTCTCGTTCCTGGCAATCGAAATAACAAAGGTCATAGCACGTCGCAAACGATGGGATGATAATCCGGTCATTGTGAAGAATGCGTGATACTGCAATGCTGGACCTGAGGCAGACGACGACTCAGAACTCACCATGATCCGTGAAACGTCGATGAGATCTGAATCGGAGGACAGAGGTGAGCCTGCGACCGACAGCAGCAGCGTGATCCCTAGAGAAGAGGGTGGGTCCGGCCACGATCAGAGAGATAGTCTTGATATGTGACTCTAGTGTTCTACGTAAATACCATCGATCGTATCCCACATGACGCTCACCTGCCAAGCAGATGAGCCGTCATGCTCTCCAGGTAACCCTGTTCATGCGGGAATGCGCCTCTCCAACCACTCCATCATGTCATGCAACACTTGATCCTTATCAATCTCGGAGTGGAGCTCGTGGTAGAGTCCTTCGTAGAACTTGAACGTCTTGTCACCAGACGCAAGTTGATCAAAGAACTTCTTTGTCCTCTCGGGGTCCACATATCGGTCATCTCCAGCCTGCTGGACAAGCGTGGGGAGGGTGATCATGGAGGCGGCTCTCATCCCCCGAGAGGTCGCCCGAAGTCCTTCAATCCCGAACCGAGGGGTGACCATGTCAAAACGGAGGGGGTCTCTAGCATGGGCCTCCGCCACACGCGGGTCATGACTCGCATACTCGAAGCTGATACCACTGCTGAAGTAGCGTCTGACATTGAGGAGTGACAGTATCTCACCAGCCACACGTTTCCAAGAGGGTACAGGAAGTCGTTGAGACACTGCGGGACAGGACAAGACAAGTCCGTCAAGGTCGCGCTGATAGTGGAGTGCTGTGAGGATGGCGACCAGACCGCCCATGGAATGACCGAACAGGAAGAGGATATCGGACCGATAATGATCCCTGGCCATTCTTACGAGATTGTGAATGTCCTCCACATACTCCATGAATCTCATCACGTGCCCCTTGGGGGCGGGATTGTGGCCAAACCCTCTGAGGTCGGGTGCAAGGACGGCGAGCCCACGCTCGCAAAAGTACTCGCCGATGTTCTTGAGTGCCTGCCCATGGCTTCCCAGACCGTGCAGGGCCACCAGCAGGGCCCTCGGCTTGTCCCTATCAGGTAACCAGGCTGTGAGGAACAGCCTCTCACCATCGTATCCAATGTATTGTGACTCCTCAACTCGCATTCGGTGTCACGCTCCTCGCCCTCTCAATGTACTGATGAGACAGGATCAGATCCAGTCGCCAGTCTCAAGTTTCCTCGGGATGTACTCATCTGTCAGGTACTCAAAACTGTGGCTGGCAAACGCCTGTATCTCAGCCTTTTCCTTGATCTTCAGCATCAGCTCAAGGTCTTCGACCCATCTACGGTTGCTTGCGACGAACGGCTCTTTCAGCATGTCCTTCACTCGCTTGATGTCAGCGGGTTCCATCGGTATCCTGACGGCCTTCGGGACATTGTACTCGTCCAGGTCTCTTGACAAGACACCGAGAAGCTTGAGCTCGGGCGTTGCTATGAATGGAGACTCATAGCTTAGACGTTTGCTACCTCTCAGAAAGACTGAGTAGATGTAGTGTCCGTATGGGTCAGAGTCCACCAGTGCAAACGCTGGTATCTCCAGTTCCTTCACCAGCCGCTTCAGGAAGGCCCTAGTGGCCATGTCTCCTGAACCCTTACCGGTTATCACGATGCAGGGTTGCCTATTCCAGTAACGTGCTTCAGCCAGTCTCATGACAGCAGCGTCCTTCTCAGAGAGTATGATGAATTCCGCATCGCTCTCGACAATCTCCACCTGATCCAAGAAGGGCGTGATGGCCCATCCTCCGGTACCCATCTTCGTGAGATCGATCAGGTCACCTGCGTCGCGAATCACGACTCGTCCCATTGCGGAGCCTCTGGCCGCGGCCACAACATGGATACTGTCTCGAGTGGTCTGGAGCATTGAGGCGACATCCTCGATGATCTTGTCACTGTATTTCTGGTCTCGGAAGAGATTGACGTCGCTGTAGTACACCTCTCGTTTTGTTGCGTGGAGACCTGCACGAAGCAGATCGAAGACGATCTCCATCACTCGTGCAGTCCTGGTGGCGTCGACAACGGATGCCAGAGAGTGGTACGGTCGCGAGATGGTCTTGAGACCGAGCAACAACAGGTCACGGACCTCGTCCCACACTATGTTATCGCTTGACCTGCTTGGAATCTCGAAGGCAGGTCGCCCTGTTGTCATGGACTCATTGAGTATCTCGACGGCAACATCCACCAACCTGTCTATGGTCTCGTCTCGCCCGAGGTTGACGACCTCGTAAGTGGCGACTGTCTGTGACTTCTGGCTCTGCTCTTCAGCACGTGCCCACTGCTCCTTCATCTTGGCTGCCAGGTCTAGGACTGGCTGCGGAACTGGGAGATTCGACTTGTACCTTCTGGGCTTCTTCCTATCGGCTGATTTCTTCTTGGTCTCTGCAAACCTGACCTTTCGGACCGGCGTCGGTGCCGTTGTCTGTTGTGTAGTAGTCTCCTTCCCTGTCTTTTCCATAGGCGGCTCCTCTGTCTTCTCTGGTCTCTTTGTTGTCTTCTTCTCAGGAGTCGGTCTTGACTCAGTGACTTCTGAGGGGGAACTCTCGGTCACCCTCTGAAGTTCCCGCTGCTGAATGATCTTCTTGGCCGCGTCGACAATCTCGGCAGCCTTTTGAACGCTTAGCCCATCGATGGCCTGTGCAAGACCCTGTGGTCGTGCACGGGAGAGTCTCTCAGCGGAGTCGTAACCGGCTGATGCAAGTCTGATTGCAAGTTTGGGACCAACACCTCTGATGCTCTCGAGAGACGCAAGCTGATCTGCGGCTCCACCGGCATCCTCACTCTCGACGGCGCCCTGTAGCATCTCTCTTGCAGAGCTGATGATACGCCTTGCACCCTCGACGCTTATTCCCTCCACTCTCCGACTCAGCGCCTCAGGACGGGCCCGGGAAATCTGTTCTACAGTCGTGTATCCGGACGAGACCAGCCGCTCGCGAAGACGATCTCCCACACCCGGTAACTGTCTCATAAGAGGATCCTCTGGTGGCGGTGTCTCTGTTTTCGCCTTGCTGGGCATGGGTTTCTCCTGTTTCCTTGCTGCAGGGGGTTCCTTCGGTGATTGTACTCTCTTTGGTCTCGAGACGCCCCTTGGGGCCATGCCTGTCTCATTCTGCCTCTTACCGCTCTTCTTGGCCGTGGTCGCTGACTTGGAGCTGCTTCCGCTCTCCTTCGCTGGCTTCTTACTCTCAGACGTCTTCTTGTCACGACTATCACTTTCGGTACTGTGGCCAGATACCTCCTCTCGCTGCGCCTTACTGGGGGTCTTACCTCTCGAATCGACAAGTGTTGACTGGACTGTCGTTTCGTCTGCAGGTCTCTTCTTCTTACTCATTCGAGGCCTCCCTCTTCATCGACCAAGAAGGACTCGTCCTCCGGACTTGCCTCAACATCCTCCTGTTCTGCCTCTTCCTCATCCTCAACCTGCTCAAAGCCGGTGATTGCATCCCGTATCTTCGATGCAACTGTTTCTGCGTCAAATACCTTCTTCTGCTTGGATGTGTTGACTATCTTGGTCAGACTCTCTGCAAACTGGTCTGCGTACATGGCCAGAATGCCGGCCCTCTTTGCCTTCCTGCGTGCGGTCTCTCGACGTGTTATGTATCGTCTGAACTTCCTACCGACATCCTCAAGTGCGAGCTTTATCTCGCGAATGAGCACTTCATCCTCTGCTAGTGCCTGCTTGCTCTGGCCCTTGAACATGACATGCACATATGCACCGCAGACGTGAATGAAGAGCATCACGGGACCGCGAGGAATACCGTTCTCGAATGTGTCAATCTTGTAGTTCTTCCAGTTGACCATTGTGGTGGCCTTCCAGGTCGCACAGTCACTGTTGTCTCGGAGCTTGGGCACACGATTGACGAACCTCCACAGGACAAATGGCGCCGAAGTCGCAGGCTTGATCTCGCCCCCATAGGCCACACACACTTCGACCGCGAATGACAATCCCTTGCCGGACGTTGGTTTTCGGGTGACAGCGGCTACGAAGTCAGGCTTGTAGGCCTTTCTTATAGTATCTTCGAAGACCTCCTCTCCAACTGGGACAACGGTGTCAGTAGGTGGTGCAATGTATTCCTCGCTGGCAAAGTACTTGTAGAGCAGCTCCACCTCTACCTGCGAAAGGGAGTCTGTGGGCGTCCTGAGGCTTATCTTGCCCAGTCGCCTTCTCGCAAGCTCTGCATTAGTGGCTTCAATGATCGCCTCCGCCTTGCTGAGGCTCATGCGACAGAAGGCGCGTGTCAGGAACCCCCCTAGGGTGCGCTCGGGGCTCTCACGCAAGAGGTCCTGGAACTCGCCGATGCGGATACTGGCAGGATGGGGCTGAGCGTACTTGGGCTCCTCTGGGAAGACACCCACACGCCTCGGATGGATATGCACTTCGCCATAGGGATCGATGAAGATTATGGTCACGTGTGAGTTGAGTAGCGAGGCCATCTCACAGTATGTGTCAGCATATCCCCTCTTGTACTGGATATTCAGGTAGTTCAGCCTGACGTACGTCCCATGATCGAAGGGCAGATCCATGTCGATAGGACCATTCACATACTCCTTCGTATTTGCGGTTGTCGTGTAGAACTCTGCCACAGTTGCAAGCTGAGAGGTGAATCTCTTCGTGACTGCAAATATGGGCTTTCCAGTCGTATTCTGAGCGTCACTGAATGCAGAGGGCGCACCGAATCCCTGACTGCCTCGGGTCTGTCTGAGCTTTTCCGACTTACTTGAGGCAAGGTATATACCATACTTCTCGAGATCAGCAGGGACCATTCCCACACCATTGTCAAAACATACAAACTCGTATACCTTGAAACCCTCTGGGTCATTGATAGGTACCAGATCTGGCATCTGTACCTCTGTGAGCTGTATTGCTACGAATGGCTCGTCCTTCTTGATGAGCGTCCTGAATGGTGTGATGAACTTCCTGAATCGCTTCAGCCTCTCCTCGAGGTCCTCCTTTGGTGCTGGGGGGATAGTGACGGGTTTACCCTCCGAGAGATCCTTCTCGAGCTGCTTCCCGATGGCGATGGAGTCGGGCAACTGGCCGATCTTCTCTCGTATCTCAGCAACTACCTCAGGCTCTAGCTGGTCGCTGAGCTTACGGCGCTTCTTGTTCTTCCACCAATAGCTCTCAAGTGCGTCTATTGCATTGTCAAGGAATTCTATTGCATACTGGGTGTGCTTGTTGAGACCAATCTCGAAGCCGACCAGTTGAGTCCTTTTCCTCATGAACTTGGCTATGGTGCCCTCTCTGATGTCGCCCTCTACTCGCTTGGCTTCGCTGATACCCGATCCGTCACGACCCAATGAATCACACTTCCTTGTCTCTCGGCAGACTTCTCCAGCAAAGATAGTCCGAGGCTGGAGGGCCACTCCGTATTGTGGCTTACGGTCCTTTCAAGCCCACTCTGTCATCGGATTTGCATTTATCACTTTTCCGTTGGGCCTCAATGACTTTTGAGGACCACGTAATAGGCTCGACCGTTGTTTCTGGTGGACGAATGCGACAGCCGAAGCCTATTGAGGTCGAAGCAGGTATCAACTCTCATGATCCGCCCGCAGCAGACAATCATCTTTGAGTCTCGCTATACTGGTCACAGAGATAGAGTCAATAGCAAGCCTGGTAGTGTTCCCTCAGCGATAGATGATAGAGATCATTGGTCTGTCCGGCATGGGGCTGCTCAGGCCTGGAGATGACATCATCGAGTTCATCATAGAGGCCACGTCCAAGAACTGCTTCGCACTGCAGGACGATGACATTCTCGTGATTGCAAGCAAGGTGGTGTCCAAGTCCGAGGGACGCGTCGTGCATCGCAGCATGATAAGTGTGTCAGAACGGGCGAGAGAGATCGCCACGCGGAATGGATTTGACGAATACCAAGTCCAGCTTGCCCTTGACGAGTCAACAAGGGTACTGAGGGATTCTGGGGTCCTGATAACAGAGCGTCATGACGGGCTTGTGTGCAACTTCGCTGGTGTTGACAAGTCGAATGTCGACAAGGACGAGTATGTGTTATTGCCTGTAGACCCGGACCAGAGTGCAAAGAGGATAGCAGACGGACTATACGATCGGACTCGCTGCAGAGTTGCGGTCATTGTTTCTGACACACAGGGCCGCCCCTGGCGTCGAGGCATCGTGAATGTTGCAATCGGATGTTCAGGGATAGGAGTTTTCAAGTACAACCGGGGCAGGAGAGACCTGTATGATAGAACGCTTGAACACTCAACTGTGTGTCAGGCTGACGAGATTGCTGCCGCAGTCGGTCCTGTGATGGGGCAGGCGGACGAGGGAGTTCCTCTGGCGGTTGTCAGGGGTCTTAGGATTGAGGGTGACAAAGGACGCGCGTCGGAGATCGTCCGGCCCCGCTCCCAGGACATGTTCAGGTAGAGATGTAGCGCCTCCCATGGGGACTGCCCCACAGGGGGGCCGCCGTTTCATCAACTAGAGCTTCTGTCCACAGTTTCCGCAGAACTTGGCTCCTGCCGGGACGGGACTGCCGCAGTTAATACAGAAACCGCCTCCCGTGTTCGGCTGGTATTGGATTGTGACAGACGCGGGCCCAACTGCTGGGGCACGCCCAGTGCCACCAGGAGACTCAATTGGTGCTCCACACTTGGGACAGGAGGTAGCGCCACCCGCATGAGCACCACAATAGGGACACTTCCCCACCTGCTGTGCCTGGTTGATGTTTGCGACGACCAGTGGAATGACCTTGCTCTGTTTGAAAGCGAAGGTCATGTTGCCTCCGGACTTGAGGTCGATTACAAGGTTGTTTCCGCTCTGAGCCGCGCTGGCAATGGCGACTATTGGCACCGCAAGACTCTCAGTGTTTCCATTTGCGTCTCTGTTGTAGAAGTTGTCGGCGGTCCAGGAGGTAAATGCAGAGTGGATGGTGGCAGCCGCGATACCGTGTCCTATGCCCCGGACTACCCTACCGCCAATCCCCCCCATCTGTCGGCCCATGCCTTCCAGCACCGCTGCTCCAGCGATAGCTCCTGCAATCATGCCAAATTTCTTCAGTTTCTCTTTCTTTGTGGATCCGGGCTTTCGATACCAGACAAGCCGCACATCGGTAAGTTCAAGAGACCCGTCTTCCCCATCGAACTTCACATCGTTTTCTCGCACCATCTTCTTCTCATGGCTCATGGTCTCAAGACCAGATGAACCATAGGTGACAGTCAAGAATGCTGGTCTTTCAGACACCTTGAACAACCTCGGCAGTCAATGTCATCGTTGCCTTTAATCTCTTTGTCGGATGGCATGGTTACAGGTAGCGTGGCAGCGACTGTGTCACTGGTGAGGGGACTGGTACCGAGAGAGGGGGAATGACCGGTTCCAGTTTCCGCTGGTGTCGCCCAATTGAATCCTCGTTACATGCACATATTCTGATGTGTTTCAGCACCTTGCCATGCCCCTCGCCAGCAGTACACAACTGTTCGACAGCATGCTGTCGGGCATCAACGTATGGCTAACCAGCGGCCTCCAGGGTCTGTCTTCGGACTCTCAGTGCCTCTGCGACTGTCACTGCCCCCACCAACGATACGACCCCTGTTAATACCATTGAAGTTGGGAAACCAAGAAACTGGGCAGTCCATCCAAATATGGCGACCTGGGGCACTGCCACCAGTGTTGAGAGAGCTGGAGTGAGAGAGTAGACGCTGTTGCGTATTCTGTCTGGGATGGCATCCAACAGGATTCGCTGGGAGAGTATTCCAAACAGGGAGCCGAAGATCCCACATACCAGGAAGACGGCAAAGATTAGTATCAGCGGCACAATCGAGCCTGCAGGTATCTGCATCACGGCCACTGCTGTGAAGGGGAGATAGAGAGTCACCGGGTCTCCGCCAACAGGTACGAAGAAGTACATGACTGCCGCTATACACACGAAGAACACGGAACCGGTGGACATCAGCATTGCAGATCTCGGTAACCATCGAGAGATATCTAGCTTGGCGGACCATACGGCGGCACGCTGGATCTGCACTACTGACAACCAGAACAGCAGAGTTCTGTATGTAGAGACTGCAAGATCGCTGTCGAGATATGTGTAGTACATCGGAAAGAGGTAGATCATACCCCACACCGCAGACGTACCGAACAGGACCGACTGGCCAACTATCATCAGGGCAAGGAATCTATCGCGAGCCACATGTGCGAGCCCTTCGCGCAGGAGCTGTCCATAGCCGCTCATCGTCTTGCTACGGATCCTTGCATTTCTGACCTCAGGCAGGTCCTGGATCACTCGTAGGGATAGAAGCCCAACAATGAGCAGGAGGACCGCCTCCAGCCTAAAGACCCAGGTCCTACCGATCAGCCCAGCAAGGAGGCCTCCTGGGATGAGGGCCATGGTTCCCGCCACCTGGAACAGGGCGTTCAGATTGCCGAGAATCACACCGTACCTCTTCTTCTCAGTGTCATGCGGAGCGACGACCCTGTAGTTGTTGTCAAACCACGAGCTCACCGAGCCTGACATCTGTGAGTTCCCAATACCGTTGAGCACAAACACGAACGCAAACACCGACAGCGGCGTCAACGAATCAGTCATCGATATCGTCAACATGGCAGCAGCATAGCACAAGTGAGCGCAGCAGATTATGTATCTCTGACCAATCCAGTCTCCAATGACGCTGCTTGGATAGTCCAGAATCGTCTGGACACCCATCTCGAGTGCCATCAGCATTCCCACAATGGCCATTCCCTCAATGAATGAGCCACCTCCCAGTGTCTCAGCTATCGAGATCATGAAGAATGTCGTAGTGAGCTGAGTGGCTATCGCGGAGAGGATCGCGATCCCAATCATACGACCAACAAGAGACTTGAGGCGCTCGTTAGACCTCTCTTCTCCCAGTAGCCTGGACAACAGGGACATCACCGCGTACCTCCCACAGGGACAGTTGGCAACTGCACACTGGCCTTCCCGAGGCTCTCAGGTCTTTGAAGAGAGGGGGCGGGCAGATTCTGTCCGACTCCGTCGTCTATCGCAACACGGGGACCGAGCCATAGCTCATCTTGGCAGTCTGACTCAGTCATCGTGAGACGCATATCGAACGACGATTCCTTCCAGAGAGCCGAATTGCTTGTGCTGTGCATGCCGATTATCATGCATCAGTCTGGATGGTGTCAATATAAGGCGGCGTCACAGATCGAGGTCACAAGACAGAGTCACAACATGATACTACATTGACCCGACAGACATATTACTCCCGCAACAAGCCGAAGACAAGACACACATCTCAGAAGGGAGAAACACCATGGAGATCAAGAGGATCGCTGTCCTCGGAGCAGGGCAGATGGGTAATGGCATAGCGCACGTGTGCGCACAGGCGGGATATGAAGTGCTCATGCGAGACATCGAGCAGAAGTTCCTCGACAACGGAATGAGCACAATAAGGAAGAATCTCGACAGGGGTGTTAGCAAGGGCAAGATTACAAAGGAGGAGGCCGACAGGATCGTGTCAAGGATCACTCCTGTGCTCGACCTCAAGGCTGCCGTCAAGGACGCAGACCTAGTCATAGAGGCAATACCTGAGGTCGTCAAGCTGAAGCTAGACACATGGAGGGAGGTTGACCAGTTGGCCCCGGAGAGGACAATCTTTGCCTCGAATACCTCAAGCATCAGCATCACGCAGATGGCGGCCGTCACCGGCAGGCCATCCAAGTTCATCGGGATGCACTTCTTCAACCCTGTGCCCGTGATGCAACTCGTCGAGATAATCCGTGGTCAAGCGACGTCAGACGAGACCGTAGATGTGATCAAGGCAGTGTCTTCGAAGATAGGAAAGCAGACAGTGGTGGTGAAGGAGGCACCCGGATTCGCTGTCAACAGGCTCTTGGTGCCAGCACTCAACGAGGCAATCTTCGCAATTCAGGAGGGCGTTGCTACAGTCGAGGACATGGATCTTGCAATCAAGCTCGGTCTCAACTGGCCGATGGGACCATTGACGCTTGCAGACTTTGTAGGTCTCGACACGCTGCTATACATCTCTGATTACTTCGTCGATGAGTTCAGGGACTCAAAGTATAGAGCGCCTGCACTGCTCAGAAAGATGGTCAGGGCAGGATGGCTCGGCCGTAAGTCGGGCAGAGGCTTCTATGACTACTCGACCGACCCGCCCAGACCGATCAGATTCTGAAATCTACCGAAGTACGCGCCCCGCTAGACCTTAGCGGCTCAGCGGGGCCACCACCATTTCTCAAGTCTGTGACCCAAGATTTCAGGAACATCGACAGGAGGGGGATAGGACCGACTGGAGTGCGTGAGGTCAGACCTTGCGTATCTTCTTGTCAAGAGCTCGGAGCCTCTTGGTGTCGTCACCTAGCTTGTACTTCTCTCCTGCCATCTGATAACGCATGAGCGCGTCTCTGACGAATCCCTTCTTAGCAAGCGAATCACCCTCCTCCTCTATGTGCCTGCCCCATTCTGAGTAGACTTCCCGCACGCGCTCGTTGCACCTGGCACGGGCCCTTGCGTCTGCGGTCAGCATGTAGATCTCTCGTGCCTTCTTGAACTGCACAATCGACCATTCAAACTCACCTTCCTTCGCCAGCTTCTCACCCTGTGCGAAGTGGGTTGCAGCCATCGCTTCGTAACCCTCATCCACCCTCCTGGTGGCCTCCTCGATTATCTTCGGGTTCTCAGACTCCTCTGCGAGTCGCTTGGCCTTCTCAAACGACTCGATGGCCTTCTCATGCTGCCCCTCGCGGAGGAGCTGCAGCCCGGCCTCTAGCCTGGCTCGAGCCATTGCCTCAAACACATACGGAGGATAGGTGAACCCATCAGATACCATGGGAGTTCCACAGGTAGGACAGTTGAGACCCGTGGCCTCTGTCACCTGGACATCTGATCTCTTTCGGGGTTTGCCTACGATTGCCTCGATGAAGTCTCTTGACGTGGTACCTCGGCCGGCCGGAAACAGATGTTCCACTACTTGACGGTCGGCCTCGTCCATGACAGATGGAATCGTGTGCTCGTCGACATCGAGCACCGGTTGTTCGTCGTCCTCGTGATTGACCTTAGGGGGCTCGATCTCGACAAATGGGTTTCCCTCCTTGATATCTTCTGACGATGACTCGATGATTCCGGATTCGTCCCAGTCAATCTCGGCTGGGGGAGATTGTGACTCGCTGTCCGCATCTCCCACAGCTGCCTCGACAATGTCTTCTGGAAGGGAGTCCGTGTGGCCCATCTCAACGTCCTGGGGCGTACCATCGTCGACAGGATTGGTTCCGTCGCGGTCCTGGTATGCTGCCGACACTGCAGGAAAGTCTACTCCCAGGTCAACCGATGATGGCGTATCCTCAGTCCCCTCTTCCAGCTCAAAGTCCCACGGCAGGGTGTCGACATTCTCGAGGGACTCGTTCATTCTGGCCGAGGTCTGTTCAAGACTGGCGGATACTGGTGTTGCTGCATCTGCCTCTCTCTTCTTGACATCCATCGTACCGTCCAGTCTGCTTCCGCACTTGATGCAGTGCGTGGACCCCTTTCCGACAGATGCCCCACAGACAGGACAGATATTCTCTGGAACCATTGTGAGATCTCCTTGGCATTACCAGTGAAGTAGGCGATCGAGCTGATCACCCAGAGGCTACATGACCATTTTGATTCTCCAACCATCTTTCATAAGAGTTGCTAGTGTGTCTGAGGTTGGATACGTCCTAGTAGAATAGCATACAGACAGCGAGAGAGACGACGACTCCTATCGTTAGTCCCGCCACGCCTTCCGTCAGCGTGTGCTGCTGGAGGGCCGTGCGTGACCAGACTACCGCACACCATAGGGGTAAGAGAAAGCACAGCAGGACGGGACCATACATGTAGATCAACACAGTCCCTGGTCCCCCGATTCCCGCCGCATGAACCGACACTTTCTCCCTGAGAGAGACCACCATCACCACAAACGTAACTGCAATGTAGGCCGCAGCAAGTGTCCGCATTACCAATGACTGGTAGATCAGGTACAACGCATAGGCACAGGAGTAGCACAGAAGCGCAGACAGAAAGAACGGGGCCCTCTTCGTCCTGTCAGAAACGTCCAGATCGATAATACCGCGCCACGCCTGAATGACAATCGGGGCAGCCGGTAGAACTACCATGAATACTAGGCATATTGCGACAGACTCAACTGGACTGAGTATGGGCCCAAGGCCAGTGCCCGGGGGCACAAGAGACAGCAGTGTGCCAACGTAGAAGTTTATCAGTGGCGCAGGAGTCAGTCTTGAGATGACCCGTGCTGCAAGTACAGTGTTACCGCCAAGTCCGAGACCCTGATCGTGAAATCTCATAACGTTCCGCAGAGGGTCTCGTCACTGGTGACCATATTAGTGTCCCTATTCCTGCGAATCGTCAACAACATCGACCGTAATAGACCCACAGGCGTCTACGTCTAGGACGTGGACATTGTCACAAGGATGAACTCCTCTTGGGGTGCAATCCTTATTCCGCCCTGATTCGTCTGGATCTGAATGAACTGCATCTCAGCCCCCTCATTCATCTGACAGATTATCTCTTTGGTCTTGCCTATCAGAGAACTCAGGAGCGCCGATACCTCCTCTGCCCTCTCCATGGTCACACCCCAAGTATTGATCGGAAAGCCCTCCGGACTGATGAATAGGGCTGCATATACGTCGGGGAATCGTGATGTGAGGTTCTGGATGATGCGTTCGAAGATCTCACGCTTTGGCATGACGGGCATATTGACACACTTCCACTCCTTTAGGAGTCCGCTGTCCTGAGTGAGGGAGGCTAATTCAAAGAAAAGGTTTGTGCCTGTGTAGACCACCGGTGCTCATCATCCCAGGGAAGACCGGTAACTACCTGATACTGCCATTCATCGTTCCAGGAGGAGTCGTTCGCGGGGAGTCGTCTGTACCTCAGGGATTCCCGTTCATTTTCGCCGTCAGTGTGATTTTTATATGTACTAGTGAGAATCAATCAGTGAACGTCCAGACGATCAGTCGACCCGAATGGCGTTGATGGAGGTTTCTATCATACCCGCCAAGAAGAAACAAGTTGACGATTCAGAATACTCGGAAGAGGATATTGATTACGAGGACTTTGAGAGAGAGCCTAGCGAAGTGAGTGACGAAACAACCGAGGCCGGCGAGACAGGAATATCTGGGATTGATGTCACAGACCTGCCTGGTGTGGGGCCAGCCATTGGAAAACGGCTTGCAGAGGCAGGATACAGAAGCATCGAGGCAATTGCTGTCGCCTCTCCCGCAGAGCTAGCAGCAGCCGGTTCGATAGGTGAGTCCACAGCAACTAAGATCATCAAGGCAGCGCGAGAGATGCTCGATATAGGGTTCGAGACGGCAGACCAGCTTCTCGAACGTCGCAGGGTTGCAGGCCGTATCACGACTGGTTCCAAGAAACTGGATGAGCTCTTCGGTGGTGGTATCGAAACTCAGTCAATCACCGAGGTCTACGGTCAGTTCAGGTCTGGGAAGACTCAGCTTGCTCACCAGCTTGCCGTCAACGTGCAGCTACCTCCAGAACGCGGAGGGCTCAGCGGCACTGCAATATACGTGGACACGGAAGGTACCTTTAGGCCTGAGAGATTGGTGGACATGGCAATTGGCGTGGGGCTTGACCCAGCCAAGGTACTCAAGAACGTCGTCTGGGCCAGGGCATACAACTCGGACCATCAGATCTTGTTATGTGACCAGGCGATGGAGATGGCACAGGAGCGCAATGCAAGGCTGCTCGTGGTCGACTCCATAACAGGCCACTTCAGGGCTGAATACACGGGCAGGGGGACACTGGCACCGAGACAACAGAAGCTCAACAAGCACCTTCACCACCTGCAGAGGGCGGCGGAGATCAATAACATGGCAGTCTACATTACCAACCAGGTCATGTCGAAGCCAGACACCTTCTTTGGGGACCCAACGTCTCCGGCTGGGGGACACATCCTTGCCCATGTTCCACAGACGAGGTGTTACCTCAGGAAGGCAAAGGGAGAGACTCGCATCTGTAGACTGGTTGACTCACCGAACCTACCCGAGGGGGAGGCAGTGTTCACGGTCCTCAAAGAGGGAATCAGAGATGTCTGATCAGCCTCCTGTTCGATAAGAGACCAATCTGCGAGACAGGCCTACGAGAATCGGCATCTCTCGATCAGATCGAGTACTTCGGCGTTCCAGTGTTCCAGGTCCTCGGGCCTGGTTGGATAGTCGGAATACAACCGATTCATTCTCTTCATGAGGGACACAGCCCTGTTCAGTTGAACAAGGAGACGTGGCCGACCTATCCCCCTTCGGAGCCTCTTGAGCTTGGCTAGGGGACCGAGTGATATTCCTTCGCCCTGGTTTGCCAGGATGAGATCTGATGGCTCCAATATTCGTCTTGCAAAACCGAAGTCCAGATCGTCATCGTCGACTGCCTGAAGGAACCTACGGAATACCTCAAGTGAGGCAAGTCTCCGCCCGACCCCCGCCATGAACCTAACATTGTAACTCCAGAGTCCCCTTACACTCGTGTCTCTCCTAGCGATGGCCTCCTTTGCGGCTTCCCCTAGAACAGTGGCCGCGCGCATCCCGACGCCAATACCGCCGCCATGAATGGGATTAGCCTGTAGAGCCGCGTCGCCTACAAATGCAACCCCGTTGCCAACACAACTCTTCAGAGGCCTTCTTACGGGTACTGCACCGCCTCCACTATGGATGACTTCCGACCCATAGAACAGAGGATTGTCCTCTCTGAACTTGAGCATCAGTTGTCGAGGGGAAGCACCTGCCCGCCCTCCGCCGATGCCCACCCCAGCATTGACCTCATTTGGACCTCTTGGGAACACCCATGCGTAGCCTCCGGGGGCAAAAGTGCTTCCTAGGTATACATGCGCAACTTCAGGCTCAGCAAGTGGCATACTCAGCCTGAGTATCTCCCTATGACAGAGAGCAACATCAGAACTGTCAACGTATTTCTCGACGTACTCGTCATCAATCTTGTTCCGTATGACTGCCGCAAAGCCGGACGCATCTACGACAAGCTTGGCGTTCACAGATACACTCTGGTCGGTGTTCAGTCTCTGGTACTCGACGCCGACCACACGACTACCCTGGACCAGCGGTTCAGTAACATGACACTCGCACTCAACGCGCACACCAGCCTGGACTGCCTCCAGAAGCAACCGCTGACCAAATCTCAGGCGATTGAGGGTCCATCCGTCGAAGTCTGCCCATCCACGTACTTTCATCTCTCCAGTCATGGATGGCGGGTATACATCGGCGCCTGCTATCCTGCCCGCCACCTCGTCGCCCATGGGATAATCGATCCCCGTCGCGTCGAAATGTGACTTACTGACTTCGTCACCGCATACTTTGTTTCCGACCAGCTCACGTGACTTGCGGTCGAGAAGAAGAGTCTTCAGTCCCAGCTCCGCACATCGCCTGGCAGTCACGCATCCTGCCGAACCAGCGCCTACAACGACGACATCAACTCGTTCCAAGGTTCCCTCGGCCTGAGGGATGTTGGGCCGAGATATAAATCAGAGGGCAGGACCTGAACAAGAGTGGTCTAGCAAGCGTTATCAACCGAGCGAGACATTCAGGGGATCGGTGCTGAGAGTGCGTAGCCTAGTAGTTGTCGGACTGCAATGGGGCGACGAGGGCAAAGGAAAGATCGTCGATTGGTTGGCTGAGAAGTTCGATGTGGTCTCGCGGTTCCAAGGCGGTCCAAACGCGGGTCACACCCTCGTGGTGGGGAAGGACACATTCCGCTTCAGGATGTTGCCATCTGGAGCTGCAAGAGGAAAGAAACTAGTGATTGGTAACGGCGTGGTTGTCGATCCACAGATCCTGCTCGACGAAATCGAGCAGGTAGAATCACGTGGCTTTCATGTTGATCTCCTGCTCAGCGAGAGAGCTCACGTGATCACACCATACCATGCTCGACTCGATGCGATCTACGAGTCACATAGAGCCCAGTCGAAGGTGGGAACCACGCTGAAGGGTGTTGGACCAACATACTCTCAGAAGGCCTCCAGGGTCGGGGTGAGGATCTGTGACCTGTTGCAGCCCAGAGATGCACAACAATGGTCATTACACGAGTCAGTCTCTCTCCGCGAGATCGGAGGGACCGTTGGACAGTCAGACACTGTTCCCAGGGATGTGTACGAGGCGTGCGTCCGGGCAGTGACCAGGCTTGCAGGCTACGTTGGGGACAGCGGGGAATTCCTCAGGAGATCGATAGAGTCAGGCAAGAGTGTGCTCTTCGAGGGAGCCCAGGGGACAATGCTAGACATCGACCACGGGACCTATCCCTTTGTCACGAGCTCAAACTGTGTAGCGGCAGCTGCCTCAACAGGTACGGGTGTACCATTCTCCATGTTGGACCGCATCATCGGCGTGTCAAAGGCATACACCACCAGAGTTGGCAGTGGGCCATTTCCAACTGAACTGAATGACGATGTAGGAGAGGCCATTCGGAGAAGAGGTAATGAATTTGGGACGGTCACAGGTAGGCCGCGGAGATGCGGATGGCTAGATCTGGTCGCACTCCGGTATGCCGTACGGGTGAACGGAGCAGCAGGGATAGCATTGACCAAGATAGATGTGCTGGAAGGCCTGAAGCCTCTCAGAGTCTGTGTGGCCTATGACATAGATGGGACGGAGTTCACGACCGTTCCGGCTCGGATAGAGGACTACTCAAGAGCAGTCCCAGTATACGAGGAATTGAGAGGATGGTCACATTCGGACTACAGTCGCGGCTCCACCGACCAGCTCCAGGACCTACTTCCCCCAGGGCTGAGTGAGTATGTACATCTTGTAGAGAGGTACACCGGCGCCCGGGTGTCTCTCATTTCTCTCGGTCCGGAAAGATCACAGACAGTCGTCATAGATGACGGACTGCTTGGCCCCTAACGGTGATATAGCTCCACAGCCAAGACCGAAACGACAACGATGGTCACAACGATGACGAGAACCGGTGCCATCAGCTGACTGAGAAGACGACCGAACAGGTCCGTAAGGACGGATGGCTCGAGGATACTGAGTGGGTTCGGAAGATACTCACCGAGGTAGGCAACTGCGTAGAGGAAACCATAGACAGCAAAGATCGGATAGAAGATGGGGCCACCGGTGACTATCAGCAACAGTATCAGGACTGCAAGATAGCTCCTGGTGGGGTCCAGTATCCTGACTGGAACGCTCTCTTCATTTTCCAGTCTGAAGTAGTAGGCAATCAGGACTGTCGGTCTCTTGAGTCGGAGGACCTCAAGGATCTGTACTGCTAGCTGAACCGAGAGTAGACATGATGTGTGTGCCATCACGAAGAGCAGTATTAGCAGATTCAGGATCGGCAACGGATCACTAAGCACCCTGACACTCATGACCAGTCCGACAAAGACGCAGAAGTTTATGAAGAACAGTGCGAGATGGAGGAGGGCTCCGGGCACCAACGACCTGGTCTTCATCTCTCAGAGCTCCGAGTACAGTGTCACAGTGTTGATTCATGCAGATCTTCGGTCGATCCCATACCAGGTATCGACAGGGGATGTCCGATCTGTCGCTGCTTCTGCAGAGCAGAAACCACCATGTCGCTAAACATCTGTTCGACGTTATCTCCGGTCTTTGCAGAAGTCTCATAGTACATTACGTCGAGCCATTTCCGGACCATCTCTCCTGCCTCAGGAGGTACGAGTCTGTCTGACCTGTCAATCTTGTTTGCCACGATGCTCACTACAGCGTTGGGACAGACAGTAATGAACCTCGTATACCATTCACCAATATCAAGGAAGGTCTGAGGCCGGGTCACGTCGTACACTATCATGGCCATCGAAGCTCCCGCCATGAAGCGTCGTCTGAGTTCGTTGTATGTCTTCTGTCCCGCAAGGTCCCAGATGACCACACGAGCAATAATCCGGCTGCCGTTGCTACTGTCGATCGTCACTGTCTTCAGAGCGATCGTCGTACCGATAGTTTCTATGTACTTCTCACTGAAGCTCCCATCAGTGTACCTTCGGATCAGCGACGTCTTTCCGACGGCACCGTTTCCCAGGGCGACCAACTTGAACATGTGCGAGGCGGATTCAGTGGCCATCGCTTATCAGTCCGGTATCTTGCTTGCATTCGAGTCTGTCGTACACCCATTTAATAGTTCTTGTGACAATCATCGAGAAAGTAATATAGCCATTGTTGGAAACTCCTGAAACGAGTGATGTAGATGGCAGAGCAGTTTCTCAATCGCCTGGCAGAGATCGAGAGGCGAGTGATTTCGCTCGAAGAGATGCTCAAACGCATGGTCACAATCCTCACGTCTGTCAATGAACTGAGATCTGAGCTCAAGGTGACACGAGACGAGATCTTGGGAGCAATTTCCTCTGGTAGCGGCGCCGCTGGAGACTCAAGCGTGGCCGAGGAAGTAGCAGGCCTCGTGGTCTCTGAACTTCAAGCAGTGAAGGATCAGTTGCTCACATCCATGGCGGACGTCACTTCGTCGGTGGCAAAGATCAGTGCCGCGGGCGAAGGGCCTGCCACCCCCCAGGTCAACACAGACGAACTCAAGAGGATGATTCGTGACATGTTTGATGAATATAAGCTCGAGCTGGCTGAGCTGGTCGAGTCAGGTCTGTCACGGACAAGCACAGCCGTAGCTGAGCCTGCGTCGGCTGCTAGCGCCCAGTCCGCAACGACAACACAGCCTCCCGTTTCAGTGCCTCCTGACAAGTCAATGAAGATCGCCGCGGAACTCGACAAGATAGTGGAGTCTCTGAAGATGGGGTGCATCGCGGGAGACGTGCTTGACACAATGGAGCAGGCCAAGACACAGATAACGAAGATAGTGCCCAGCGATCAGATCATGGTCAAGATAGATAAGTGGGCAGGACTCCTCACAGGATACTCAAGGCGGCACCAGGTCCAGGCCAAGGACATCATGAAACTGAAAAAAGAGATCAAGGACGAGATAGTCAGGTACCGACCTAGCTAATCACAGGAACCCTCTTCCACAAGTCTTATGGTTGCGAGTGCACGTATGATGTCACTCGCCGTGACTATTCCAATGGCCGCGCTGCCACTGACAACAGGGATATGATGTTTCCCAGTATTGTCCATCAGCTTGACGACCTCCCAGAGGTCGGCGTCAGGAGTGACACTGACCAGAGGCGAACTCATTATATCACGGACCACTAGTGAGTGGAATGTCTGGTCGGAGAGTAACTGAGCCGAGATCACATCCCTCATGGTCAGTATGCCCACGAGCACATCATTTCTCATGACCAGTAGACTGCCAATGTCCTCGACAGCCATGAGTTTGGCCGCCTCTGTCACCGGCGTATCCTCGTCTACCGCTACTATATCCGGGGTCATGAAGTGTTCAGTCAGTATCCGGACCATGATTCTGCTCACCTGCTAATCGCTGGTAGAGAAATACCGGTCATGAGTAAGCTTGACAAGCATGAGAAAGGCTTCTGAGACATTCTGGCCGTTCTCTGCTGACGTCTCGAAGTAGTCCGCCTGTAGCCATTTCTGAAGCATGACTCCGGTTTCAAACGGGACCATCCGCTTGTCCTTCAGGTCGACCTTGTTCGCGCATATGACCAGACACGCATCAGGACAAGAGTCACGAAAGGTTTCATACCAGTTGTTCATTGCCATGAAGGTTTCCGGACGCGTGACGTCATAGACAAGGACAGCACCGTGAGCTCCCTTCATGAACTGTCGTCTGAGCTCCCTGTAGGTGCCCCGACCACCCATGTCCATGAGTCTTACGGTGACCTCTCTCTGTGTGCCCCTGCTATCACGAATAGAGATCCTCTTCTCAGTGACAGTGGTTCCCATGCTCTGCCTGTACTGTCCATCGAATGTTCCGGTGACAAAGCGGGTAATGAGTGCGGTCTTGCCCACACCGGCCTCCCCTAGCATCACAATGCGGAGTTCAGGGTTGGTTCCAGATGGCACATCTGCCACTGACGCTGATATATGGCCATCAATGACCATGGGGGAACACCTCAAGGGCCTTGCCGAGCAACAGCTACCAGATTCGTTGGGCCGTATATATCCTTTCTGCGAGCGTATGACGATGGAGACTCTGCTACCAAGTCCCAGCGTGGGGTAACTGAATCTCAAAGGCCACAGCCGGTCTGGCGATACCGAATTTAGTAAGAACATCGGGGTCGAGTTCCCCGAACAGACCTACCTCATCATCATCTACGATGATGGTGCCGGATCTCCCCTCAATGAAAGAGGCATGCGGAGAGGCCCGAAACTTGAACCTGCCATCGAGTCCCAGGTTCCTGAGGACAAAGGCGATCTCGGACATCATCTGAGTGAGATTCACCCTGTCATCAATCGTCAGGCCACTCACTGATGGCACCTGCAGAGACCTTGTCTCTTTCGAGCTGTCCGGGATGACGATGTCGCCGACCTCGAAGAGCCTCTGCGGGTATCCCGCATGCTGATTCCTGGATGCAAAGTCCAGCAGGACCGGAAGGAGCGCATTCCTGAGCACACAGTACTCGCTGCTCTTCGGATTGGCCACACTGATCATGGGTGTGGCTCGATTCATTCTCGCATTCAAGACATCAGGGGAGGTCATGATGTAGTTCATGATCTCCTGATATGAACAACCTACCATCAGGTCGCGCACCTTGTTCTTGAGGCGGGTGCGGGGAAGCAGCTTGCCAGATGTCATGGTTGATGGAAACGACGGCTCAATTCGGTCAAATCCGTATCCTATTGCAACATCCTCGATGACGTCTACGTCATGCATTATGTCTGTCCGGTAGGCAGGGACCTCTAAGGAGACCACACCCTGCTCTGTGACCTGAGCTCCGTAACACATGCGGCTCAGACAGCGTACGGTCTCCTCGTCAGTGAGCCCGAGCCCAGTCAGCTCATTGATCCTTGCCGTACTGATCTTCCGCCGCTGGGGTTCAAGTTGAGGCGTTTCGTGAACATCTCCGCTGGGATACAGGACCTTGACAGACTCAAGACGCCCCCCGACCTCTGCAAAAGACGTCATCATTATGTTGAGGGCCTGGAATACCGTCTGCAGATGTGTACCGGTCACCTCGACGAAAATGTCCCTGTCATCCTCGGTCACTCGTCCGATGTCGTTGCTATTTATGATAGGCGGCAGACTCAGTGTCTTTCCCTCTGCGTCGGTGAGTATGGGCCATTTGCTGAACCCCGAGATGATATGCCCGTACAGCTGACCCTTGTCATGTTTCTCAAGGATCTCTGGGCCTGACATTGGAGCCTCATGACCCAGCGGTACGAAACGAATCCGCTCCGGTCTTGATACAGAGTAGGTCACTGGAAAGACTATCTGGTCAAACACATACAGACCGATACTAGCCTTTCTCCTGTTCCTGCCATGAGTGTCCGTGAGACGCTCCTGTAGGCGCATGTAGTCCCTGATGATCTCGTCGCTGATCTCGATGTCCCGGACTACCCCGCATGCGATGAATGGTCTGATCTTCTCGAGCCCTCTGGTGACGATTACCTCCTTACCAGAGCTTCTCACCTGGTACCTCGCCGGTACCACTCCCAGGCCCATAAACGCTCTCAGGGCCCGAGATATCCCCTCAGTCGAGAGCATGTCCTGCCTGTCGGGGTTGACTTCGACGGCCAGAGTGTTGTCGTCAAGTCTCTCAGACTCGCACTTCAATAGAAACAGAGCATCTTCTATCTGGTCGATCTTCACTTGGCCACCAAGTAGGCGCAGCAATCTCCCGATGTTGACATCGACTATCAATAGTATCACCTCACAAAATACTGTCTACGAATCCAGTTCAGGTCCCTTGAGAAGAGGTCTCTGATGTCATTGATGCCCATCGCAGCCATGTAGAGCCTTCCTGAACCAATACCCCATGCCAGGACAGGGTCGTGAATCCCCAGTGGGTAGGTGACCTCTGGTCTGAAGATTCCTCCCGGAGCGACCTCGATCCAACCGAGTACGTCGTGTTTAGCGTAGGTTTCGACACTGGGTTCCGTGAATGGAAACTGTCCGGGCTTGAACTTGACCTTCCGGACCCCGACTCTCCGACATATCTCAGATAGATATCCCATCAGGTCTCTCAGAGTCAGTCCACGGTCCAGAATTATCCCCTCACACTGGTCGAACTCCTGAGCGTGACGGGCATCCAGCGACTCAGCACGAAAATTCCGATCAACGATAAACATCTTTTGCGGCGGGTCTCGGTGCTCCCATAGATACCTGACCGAGACAGCAGTCGTGTGGGCCCTCAGACAGAGCCTTGTCGCTACGTCCCTACTGAATGCACTCTGCCAGCCAGTGGAGCCCGTTTCGAAGCCGTTCTCATGTGCAGCCTTGACAGCTCTGTAGTGCTTCTCATCGATTATGTCACCGTGGTCGTAGGGAGAGGCCACCTTGAACTGGTCCTGGACCTCCCTTGCAACATGGTCCTGTGGCACGAAGAGCGCGTCGTTGTTCCAGAACTCGGTCTCGACGTATGGACCAAACCATTCTGTGAACCCCAGTCCGACAAGGACTTCTCTCAGCCAGTCGTTGAACTCAGCGTAGGGATGCTTTCTGCCCATATGCACGACGGGCGGTTCGATGTCGACGTTGTACGGCCTGAATCTCCTGCCCCTGTATCCTCCGCTCACTATCATCTCTGGTGTGAGATCGCCTATAGTCTCGTCCTCAAGTTTGATGAGCGTCTGGGCGACAGGTCTCATCTCATCAGGGATCCACGCCTCAAATCGCTTTACTGTGACCCGTTCGAGTAGTTTCCGGCTCAGGGCCTGTTCCACTGCCTGGCTGAGTTGTGGTGGTACCTCACCCGCACCTCTCAGGACAAGTGTCAGAACATCAGCCAGATCGGACCTGATCTGATCAGTCACTACACGAACTGTCGTATGACCCTGCTCCTTAGTGATAGTCAGCCAGCCGTTCTTCCTTGCCCAGGAGATCGCTATTCCCCGTTCGCTATCTTTCAGACCTGCTTGTGTGGTTGCGGCATCAATGTCAGCTGTTCCGCCAAGCCTCGAGACAGCATCAAGCAGCCTGGCTTCTGGAAGTCCTCCCCTGGCATAGTCTTCACCCTCCGGTGTGAGTCTGAGAACATGTGATTCTTTCACCTCTAGTCGTATCAGAGACTTATCGGCCAGCAGGTTCAGTATGGATATGATACCATGTTCCCTCTCGCGGAGAGAGGCCGCAAGAGAGGCCGCGGTCATCCTATTGTCTGCCTCAAGAAGGCCTCTCAGTACCTTTCGCTCACCCTCGCTCAACTGGACCTGACTACTCAATGTCAACAACTCCTAGGCGTGACCCCTCGCGGGCGTCATGACGGATTCTCTGATTGAGTCGCCGTGAGAAAGAGCACCCTATCGTGCGTCGATAAATTGGCGGGGATCCATCCGTCCGTTCACCTGTGGAGTCGCTAACCTACGGACCGACCTTTTTAAGTTGTCGGCACGATAATCACAGAGGGTCGTCTCGACCGACAAGGTCGCAAGGACACTTCCGACAGGTCCTGCCGCGTCATGGCATGACAGGGGCGGACCGAGGACGCCAGAATGAACTGATCGCTGCGAACAGACGTGGTGATCGTGTTGACGACAGCCAACATGTCTGTGTTGTCACCATGTTCCTCGAATGACGATTGCGGGTCACGAAGATTGACACCTGAGAACTGATAATTAGAAACGACCCTCATTATGGCCCTTTGGGCGAAACAAAAGGATTAAGTCGGCTCTGTATGGAGCCGCGCTGTGCTGTGGAGGTGTTCACAGTGCCAGAGAAATACAGCTTCAGGTGTTCAGAACAGGAATGCAGCAACAGGGTGTGCTGTACGCGAGAACACGTGAATGTGACGATCTCTGACCTTTCTAGATGGACGACTCAGGGATACCTCGAGAACATTATATATGGCCTCACGCTGGTGACCGACGACACCGTCTCGATCGAAACCATGAGGAAACCCCTGTCAAAGGATCCACAGAAGACGGTATGCATCTTCTACGTGGAGGACTCCAATGCATGCTCCATCCGGTATTCTAGACCCATATCGTGCAGGACCTTTCCCCTGAACTACAATGGAGAGAAGTTCTACGTCAGTGACAAGGCGTGCCCCGGTATTGGAAAGGGCGAGGTGACACGCGAGGCACTCAAGGAACTCAGAGACCTCGCAGAGCAAGAATACCGGGAGCGAACAGAGACAGCATCCTCCCTTCCGCCCATCTATACCGTTGTCATGGCCCACGTCCTCAGGAGGTCTGCGGAGGCCATGCGCTCACTCTCCGAGGAGGACCGCAAGAAGGTAGAGGAGATACTGTCTAGGGGCAAGGCAACAACCAACGAAGAGCCCGGTCACGCCTCCGCGTCTGACGAGAGACCGATGTGACAGTTCTCTAGGACTGAGGTTCGGGATGTCGCGGAGGTCGACCCGAACATATATCACTATCAATAGCTTCGAGATGCCTGCTGGTAGAAGAGCTGTCAGGGGAGGCAAGAGACTGTCTTCACAGACAAGAGAAGCATCCTAGTTCCGACCACCAGCGCTGCGCTTCAATCTCTGACTGAGAGCAACTAACAAGTAGTGTCACCAGTAACCTCGGGATCGATAGAGGCCCATCATTCGTCTCAGGGCATGTCATATTGGCCCGACCAGCCTCTACTAATACATGGATCTGGGACTCAGGCCGAACCCATAGCTCCGACTGTCTAGCACTCGCGCCATCCTTCAGGACATCCAAACCAAGCCGAATACAGACGCACCCGAGCGCTCTCCCGAGGAAGATTCAGTCGCATTTGACGGCAAGACGGCTATCATCGATGGGCGCATCACTGTTAATCCAGAGCCTATCTCTCTCGGCAGGGGAGAGGTCATCCTGGAGGGCGGGCTCCAAGTCTCCCGTGTGAACGCCCTCCACCCTTCGTGACTGGCCTCACCAAGGAGCCCAGAGAGGAAGGGTATACGATGAGATAGTACCTCGTCCCGCAACAGATACGGACTCTGACCTAGAGTGAACTCTCCAACATCTCTTCCGTACCTACCAGGTATCTTCTCAGAAGATGTGCACGAGTACCTTTCAGGGGCCCCCTAACGGCCAAGAACTGTCAGATCTCTCGATGTGAAAGTCAGGAGCTCGCAGTGGTTATCTCGGACACACACGAGGTCCTCTATCCTTACCCCAAACTGCCCTGGCAGATAGACACCGGGCTCGACGCTATGAGTCATGCCAGACTCGAGAGACATGGAGTTACCACTGACCAGGTAGGGCGGCTCGTGGACCTCTAGTCCGACACCGTGACCGAGCCTATGTGTGAAGTAGGACCCGTAACCCGCGGAGCTGATCACAGTCCTGGCCAGTGAGTCGGCGTTCTCGCAGGTCAGGCCAGCCGAGAGCCTGGATAGCACGGTCTCCTGCGCTCTGAGTACGAGTGAGTACACAGACCTATGCCTATCGTCGGCCTCGCCGTAGAAGAACGTACGAGTCATGTCGGTGTTGTAACCGTCAACACTACACCCGCAGTCCAGCAGGACTGTGTCGCCCCGTCGCAGTCTTCTTCCACTGGGAACGGCATGCGGCTGAGCCGAGTCCTCTCCAAACTGCACGATGGAGAAGGTAGGAGTCGCATCAAGCCGTACAATCTCAGTCTGTATTGCGTGACTGAGCTCACGCTCAGAGATACCGGGATCAATATTGTGGACTGCATTGGAGATTGCCTCATCGATCACATGCCCGGCCCTCCTCATGGCGGCCAGTTCAGACTCGGACTTGTGGAGCCGCATCAGCGATAACACCTGACTGATTGAGCCGACATCCTCGATGCCAGGGTTCCGCTCTAGGAGGTTTCTGTAGACCCAGAGTGGCATGTTGTCATCAAAGCACGCACGGATACTGCGGCGGGGTGTTTCCAGGACTTCGCGCACCAGATCCCAGGGTCCCGAGGCGTCTTCCCAGCCACGAACATCACGTATCCAGGTGGAGCTGGAAACAGTAGGCGCCTCAAAGGAGGGAACTATGAGTGCAGGGTCCCGATCGCGAGACATGACAAGTAGAACCAGTCGCTCTCGCATCTCACAGTTCGCACCGGACAGGTAGAAGAAGTTCGCCGATGGGGTTAGCAGTGCCACATCTGCCCCACGCTCCGCAAGGAAGTCGTTCACCTCTGTCGCACGTCTCTTGAACTCGGACTCCACCAATCTCATTCGGCTCACAGAAGTCATCCTCATGATTCGTCCAGATAATTGGTTCGGTGGCATAGTACCTAAGACTACAGTTAAATCTCACAGGTTGAGTCCGCTGCCGTCGGGCGAACCTCGACCGCATGGATAATAAACAGACCAATAATGGCTCAACGATCCCACGGACTGCCTATCTTGCAGGCTCACTTGTGCAATTTGCACTGGGACTACATGGGCCTTTCCTGAGCGCCTACGTCCGACAGATGGGGGCGAACTACGCAGAGCTCGGTGCCTTCCGCAGTGTCGGAAACATTGCGCCTACCATTCTCCAGCCTGTCTGGGGACCGGTCTCTGACCGCATTGGTCACAGGAAGGTATTCGTAGCATTTGGCACTCTTACGGGTCTTGTCACAGTTGCCCTATTCCTGTGGACATCAACTCCCACGGACATGATAGTCCTCTATGCGGTCCAGTCGATCCTCTTCAGCATTCAGACACCAGCCTGGACATCCCTCATAGGAGGGCTTGTGAGGGAGGACAGAAGGGGAATAGAGCTTGGAAGACTCGGTGTCGTCACCAATCTGGCATCGCTGTTGGCCACGATAGTGACAGGGGTATTGGCCGGGGCAACAGTGCTGGTGCCCCTGTTGAGGCAGGCTCTTGGCGATCTCGGCCCGGTGCTATTTCCCGTCCTGCCATCAGATCAGACCTGGAAGGACGCATACTACCTGCCCTTCTACCTTACGGCTGTGTTTGGCATTGCCGCCTCGTTGTTCGCCCTAGCGATCAAGGAGAAGACCCCTGCAAGAAAGGCGGCATCATTCCCACCAGTGCTGAAGCTGCTCTCAAGGCCGGGGGACTTTCGAAGATTCTGTGGCGCTGCTACCTTCTTCTCCTTCGGTATGTCAATGGCGTGGCCGTACTTCGTGGTGGTCCAGCTCGAATGGCTCGGCAATACACTGTTCGAGATAGCGGTCGCCTCTGCCTTAATGACCCTCACGACCGTCATTCTATCAATTCCGTTCGGAAAGCTCAGTGACAGGATCGGGCGCAAACCGCTCATAATCATGGGTAGAGCCCTACTAGTGCTCGTTCCTCTACTCTACGCCCTTGTGCTGTTCGTTCCAAGCACGATGATGATCTATGTCAGCAACCTGGTTGCGGGAGTCGCAACTGCAGCATCAGGCAATGCCAGCGTGGCGTATGTATATGATATCTCTCCAGAGCACGAGAGAGGGTCTCACGTATCTGTGTACAATGTGTTCACCGGGTTCATATTTCTGCTAGGATCGTTCGTCGCAGGTATACTGGGGGACTTGCTGCAACCCACAACGGGACCTGTTATGGCAGCGTTTGCCATGCTCATGCTCAGCTCTGTCTTGAGGGCCTTTGGCTCCATGGTATACACCACGATTAGAGAGCCTCGCGAGTATACGTCGAGTCTTTGGCGAGAGGTAAATGGCATGCTCCACCGACGGAGGCATGACATGGATGGTCCCCCGCATGCGTGAGAAGGACAGTCGATGAACGACAGACAATCGGAATCGTCCAGATGCGGATACGGTCGTCTGGGGAGGCCAGGACTACAGAAAGCCTTAATCGCGTTGATCGTAGGCAGGCGTCGAGGTTCAGATCAAGACTGCACTCGCGCATGGATGAATCTCAGCCCATTCAGAGAGATGCGGTACCAGAGATACGACGACTGAGTGTTGTAGTCGATCCGTGCGCGGACATAGCTGTGGTGCTAGTCGGCGCAGTCCTAATGTATACATGAGGTCAGGGTGCCGTTCATGAGAGTGGACACAGTGTACTTTGAGGACGTGTCAACGGACCACACGTCCTCGGTAATCGAATACGTCCGCAGATTTCTAGATGCGGGTCCCTCTGTGAGGTCTATCGTTGTTGCGTCCACTACGGGGACCACGGGCCTCAGATTTGCGAAGGCGTTTCCGGACAGGAGAGTCGTCGTCGTCTCGCACCAGTGCGGTTTCTCACATCCTGATGTGAATGAACTCAGCGACGAGAAGAGGACTGAGATCGAACGCAGTGGAGCCAGAGTATTGACTGCCACTCACGCATTTGCCGGGGTTGCGAGAGGCATTAGGAAGGCACTGGGCACCTGGACCGAACCCGAGCTGCTTGCACTGGCCTATAGGACGCTGGGTCAGGGCACGAAGGTCTGTGCTGAGATATCCATGATGGCGGCGGATGCCGGCCTGGTGTCCGTATCCGAGGACATTGTGGCAGTCGGGGGCACGGGGAGGGGTGCAGACACAGCGTGGGTCATCAGACCGGCATACACGAGTTCGTTCGCCGAACTCAAGATGAGAGCATGCATATGCAAGCCACTCGAATTCTAGCGGAAGATCTGATCAAACTGCTCGAGATATTTCCGCTGCTCGTCGTTGAGCTTCTTGGGCACCTGGATAGAGACCCGGACAAGCTGGTCTCCCTGACGCCCATCGTCAGTATGGACTCCCTTTCCCTTCATGCGGAAGAGAGCACCTCCCTCAGTTCCCGGAGGCACTCGGATCTTTGATGGGCCCCACATGGTCGGGACCTCCACCTCTCCCCCAAGCACCGCAACTGAGAAGGGAATATCAGTCTCCAAGTAGACGTGGAGTCCCCTCCTGACGAACTTTTCATGGTTCCGGACATTGAAGACTATGATCAGGTCGCCATACGGACCTCCCCTTGGACCGGCATTGCCACCTCCGCGGATCCTCTGAGCCATTCCATCCTCTACACCTGCAGGGACAGGGATCTTGAGCTGCCTTTTCTCTGTTTCAACTCCGGTCCCGTTGCACTTGGGACAGGGCGTATCGATCATCTCGCCCATGCCCATACATGTCGGACAGGTCTGCGATACGGACATGAATCCCATGGAACGGAACACCTGTCCCCTACCACCACAGGTCTTACACCTCTTCGGAGTCGTACCGGGCTTGGCACCAGACCCCCTACAACTGGTACAGGTGACCTTCCTCTTGAAC
>JAWAQK010000009.1:54289-56670 GCA_038893995.1 Candidatus Thorarchaeota archaeon
CCTTCTGGGTTCCGAAGAAGGCCTCATCGAATGACAGGTCAATGGTCAGCCGGAGGTTCTCCCCTCGAGGAGGTCCCTCCCGACCCATGGTAAAGCCCAGGTCCCCGAAATCGCCAAAGCCCTCGAAGAACCTACGGAACAGGTCGCTCATTCCATCCATGTTGATGCCCTGGAAGTCAGCAGTGCCATATCGATCGTAGTTCGCACGTTTCTCCGGGTCACTGAGGACCTCGTAGGCCTGGTTCACAAGCTTCAGCCGCTCTTCAGCCGCCTTGTCACCAGGGTTCCGGTCCGGGTGAAGCTCCTTGGCGAGTCGTCGATAGGCGCTCTTGATCTCCTCCTGTGTGGCATTCCTGCTGACCCCAAGTATGGAGTAGTAGTCGTCCTCGGCCAAGGACCATCACCACGCCTCTCAGAGGTCTTCGAAGTCAACGTCCACTGCATCCTCGTCAGCTGGCGACTTCGACTCGGAGCTCTTCTTCTTGGTCTCGCCCGGACCGGAGGCGGTCCTGCTTGTGTCGAAACCTGCTGCTCCTGGGCCGACCGAGCCATACACCTTCTCCGAGATGCGGAATATGACCTGTTGGAGTTCGTCCGTCCCGGACTTCAGCTTCTGGTAGTCCTCTGACTCGATTGCCTTTCTGAGTCCACGGGCCTTGTCCTCGAACTCCTTCTTCAGTTCCGGCGGAATCTTATCGCCAAAGTCCTTGAGCATCTTCTCGCCCTGATAGATCATCTGGTCGGCATTGTTTTTCGCCTCGGCAAGAGCACGTCTCTTGGCATCCTCCTCCTTGTACTTCTCAGCCTCCTTGACCATCCGCTCTATCTCGGCCTCGCTGAGATTCGTGGTCGCCGTGATGGTTATCCCCTGCTTGTTTCCAGTCGCCTTGTCAACTGCGGTGACGTGGACAATGCCATTGGCATCGATGTCGAAGGTCACCTCGATCTGGGGCACACCACGAGGGGCAGGAGGTATGCCGACTAGCTGGAATCGACCGAGCGTCACATTGTCCTTTGCCATTGGACGCTCACCCTGCACAACGTGGATCTCTACTGCGGTCTGGCCATCCGCCGCAGTAGTGAAGATCTGGCTCTTCCTCGTCGGTATTGTGGTGTTCCTCGGAATGAGGGGTGTCGCTACGCCTCCAAGGGTCTCTATGCTTAGGGTGAGTGGGGTCACGTCCAACAACACGATGTCACGTACCTCACCCGAGAGTACGCCCGCCTGCGCAGCAGCCCCGAGAGCCACACACTCGTCGGGGTTGATCGATTTGTCGCCCTCTTTTCCAAATATCTCCCTCACGACCCTCTGTATCATTGGCATTCTGGTGGCTCCGCCGACTAGCAGGATCTTGTCAAGCTGCTCAGGGTCAATCTTGGCATCCGATAGGGCCTGCCTCACGGGCCCATAGACGGCCTGAACAAGGTCTTCAGTCATCTGCTCAAACTTGGCCCTGGTGAGTTCCATGTTGATGTGTTTTGGACCGCTCTGGTCGGCCGTGATGTAGGGCAAGTTGATTGTTGTCTGCGTCACTGTCGATAGCTCTATCTTTGCCTGTTCAGCAGCATCCCGGATTCTCTGCATTGCAGACAGGTCCTTTGTGAGATCGATCCCGGTCTCCTTCTTGAACTCTGAGACCACCCAGTCTATGATGCGCTGGTCCCAGTCGTCTCCACCCAGGTGCGTATTTCCACTGGTGGACAGGACCTCATAGACATCTTGGCCGATGTCAAGGATGGATACGTCGAAGGTACCGCCTCCCAGGTCGAAGACGAGAACCTTCATCTCCTTACCCTTGTCGAGTCCGTATGCAAGAGCGGAGGCGGTCGGCTCATTGATGATTCGCACGACCTCGAGACCAGCAATGCGTCCTGCATCCTTAGTTGCCTGCCTCTGACTGTCGTTGAAATATGCAGGGACAGTTATCACAGCCTTCTCTATCTTCTCCCCGAGGTATGCCTCAGCATCCTCCTTCATCTTCCTCAGGATCATTGCAGAGATCTCCTGAGGAGTGTACTCCTTATCTCCGATCTTGACCTTGTAGTCCTGCCCCATCTTTCGCTTGATGGAACGAACTGTCCGGTCAGGCATCGAGATCGCCTGTCGTTTTGCCAGTTCGCCAACGACTATCTCACCCTTGGGGGTAATGCCAACTACTGAGGGCGTCAGCCTCTTGCCCTCTCTGTTGGGAATCATTGTGGGCTTTCCGCCCTCCATGTAAGCAATGCCGCTGTTGGTGGTTCCAAGGTCAATTCCAACTATTCGTGCCATCCCTACTCACCTGCCTCCTGCTTGTCATCGGTTGTCTCGTCAGATTCTGTCACATTGTGTCTATTCACGCAGACTAGGGCCGGTCGCAAGACCCTCTCCCGTATCATGT
>JAWAQK010000010.1:0-55820 GCA_038893995.1 Candidatus Thorarchaeota archaeon
TGTGGCGGTCAGATGCGTGACAGGCTGCGAGAGCCCTGTCGAGAGCCTCAGTGCCAGTGACCAGTCTGAACGGTCCCAGAACTCGATGTCTCCGAGACTCGTGCCTATGAAGACGAATCGGTCATTGCCGGAGATGACGGTGGCCTGTTTCGTTTCCAGTTTCTGGATCTCGGTGGGTGGCTGATTGGGTAGATGTCTCCAGGCGCAGGGCTGTTCCTTCTTTGGCAGTGTCACGATTGTCTCACCGTCAGTCCACATCGAGGTGATCTCGGCCCTGTGAAGCTGCCAGCTGGAGGCATCGTGGTCTGCACGGCCAATGGCCAACATGCGTCCGTCGTCCGAACCTATGTACAGATGCTGCGGCGTCATGACTGACGAACAGGCGTTACAAGACAGCTCGAACCATCCCACCATTCCCCATGTGGACTTTCGCCAGAGGTGGATACGCTTCTGGGTCGTCACGAATATGTCCTGACCGTCAACGTGGATGGAAACCAACGGACTGGAGAATCCCTCGAGTCGCATCACTCTTGCGAATTCGTCCTTCGGCCAGACCCTCACCCTCATGTCACGACAAGCCGCGTAGACCATATCGGAGTCATGCGTGACATACAAGGCCTCCACATTGACCTTTCCCCCGACCAGACTCGTGACATCGGCCACGTCTGACATACCCCTTGAAACGCAAGCAACCACGGTTCGACTCTGTCCAAATTAAAGATATTTGGGGGTGTCACTCATGGTTCGTCAAGTGTGGAACGACAGTCGGAAGGCACTCCTGGCTAGGCATTGTCATCGGGCCTCCGATACCATCATCACGTCGTGGGGACAAGGATGCTTGTCTGATGGAGGTCTGGGACGGAGGTCCCAGGAGGGCTGGTAATGACAGGCGGAACAGACTTAAAGAGGGAAGGACCCACGTTCCCACATCAAGCGGAGGTAGGCTCTTGGATTCCCGTGCATGGAGACTGGAACTCGATAACGTGGCCGAGATAAAGACACTGCTACTGTCCGTCGACAAATCGGCGGAGGAGCAGCTCGAGCGTCAGGTCCGACACCTATATGACACATTCGCCAACCTGAGCAGGACGGAGAATGATCTTGCCCTCGCAGGAGTACTCAAGAAGCGCAAGATCCAGGCCCAGTATGAGAAGATCCAGAGTCAGCTTCAAGACGACTTTGAACGCTTTGTGAGGGACCTCGGTGAGAGATTCAGACGACTCCACCGCGACGCAGTGACATTACTACCCCGGATCCGGCAGCTGCGGCCCAGCGACCCAACAGAGTTCGCGACCATGACTCCTCCTGCAGTGAATGTCGGAGACTCGAACGACGCAAAGGCGCTGCGGGAATTTGCAGAAGCGTTTGCAAAGAGGTATGGCACAGTCTATCAGGCCATTGCTCGAGACACCAAGACGCTCCTAGAGGAGAACAAACGCATCGTCGAAACCTACGAACGTCACGTGACTATCGACAGAAAGGAGGTCTCAACGACAATATCACTGCAGGACATTGGTCCCCTCGCTCTCTCGGAGATGATCACTATCAACGACAAGCTGAGAGCGGAACGTTCCTACCTCGACAGCCGAAAGGGCGAGGTCGGGCACATGCTTGGTGCCTCACTGATGTCTGACATTGAGAGTCTTCAGGCATTTGTCGAGACAGCGTCAAGGTTTGGACTCGACCTTCCGATTGACTTCTCTCAGAAGTTGCACTCGTTGGCAAGACAGGCATCGACCGCCACCGACCTGACCACTCAGCTGAGTCTTGAGGGCCAATTGAGCAGTGCCCGTGACCAGATGGCAAGTCTGCTCAGAGACCGGATCATCAATATGAAGCACGAGGTCACTCAGAAGATTGTAGCAGGTGGAATTCCCACCACATCGGACATTCTTCCCACACCGCCACAGCTCTCGGTCGAAACCAAGGATGTTCCCAACCTACTCTCAGCATATCAGAAGATGCTCGAATGGGAGGG
Organism: Candidatus Thorarchaeota archaeon; assembly: GCA_038893995.1. GTDB lineage: Archaea > Asgardarchaeota > Thorarchaeia > Thorarchaeales > Thorarchaeaceae > JAWAQK01. The sequence goes on from JAWAQK010000010.1 coordinate 1,979, forward strand.
CCAGGTGAGGCTCGCGCTGAAGGAGAAGGTCGAGGACCTCATCGACGAGATCGCCGTGGCGCTCGATTTCCCTGCTGACGCAGGCATCGTGGACCTTCCCGGAACGGCACAGTTCGTGATGGACAGCAGGAACTCGCTCGGAACTGCGGACATCGACACGCTCGTCAAGACCTACCTCAAGGCCAGGTCCATCCGAGATGAACTGAGGAAGAACATAACTGAGAGGATAAGAGAGTACATCCAAAAATTCCAGGAGCTTGCAAGCTCGGCCGATAGAGTACTGGATTACGCGCAGCTGAGCAAGAAGGTCCCCAAGATCGAGGAAACTGAGGGTACCATCGCCTATCTGCTCCAGTCTCTGACAAGTCTGAAGTCTGCAGTGGACAGCGGCGTTGCCACCTTCCGCAACGCATGCCTGCAGGAATTGGATGCAATAGTAGAGGACCTACAGACCATCAAGCCGGCCTACGCCGAGATCTTTGTCCCCATAATCACAGACCTTGAGGACAGCGAGTCGCGTATCAAGCAGATGGATGACTTCAGCAAGATCCGCCTCGAGATGAGGACGATAAAGGACACCATACTTGTCAAGGCAAAGGAGGCTATTGAGAACCTCAGGTACCGATTGGGTGTCAAGATCAGACTCGCGGCAGCCAAGCTGATGGGCGCGGGTGTAGAGATACCCCCAGAGGTACAGGAAGGTATCACTGAGCTGAACAGCGTGGGCCTCGGCTCCGAGAACGTATTCAGCCTTCCGTCGGTCGCACGCAAGATGATAGAGGTCTACGAGAAGAAGATCAGCTCGAAAGTCATTGCTCAACTGAACGCGAGTGTCACAGGCCTGATGGAGTCACTGAAGCGGGCACAGTCCATAGGCGTGGACGTGGACAAGGAACTGGAGCTCCTTGAGAGCATCAAGAACTCGCCCTCCGACGAGTTGGAGAGGGCTGCAGAAGACTTCGACAAGCTCATGAACCTGACCACGTCGCAGATGCTCCACAGAAAGATCAGGATACGGGCAGACCAGGCCTATGTCCAGCTCAAGGGTGCACTCTCTGTCTTTGAGCAGCTCGGAATGTCGGACCTGGTGGAGCGGCTCAATGTGCTGATAGAGAAGGTCCCAGAGCAGCTCGAGAAGGAGTCCAAGCACGTCAACGAGGCACTAGAAGTATGTCTTACACTTGCAAACATCCAGGACGAGATGCTGAAGGTCATCAAGACCATGTCGGTCAAGGATGGCGAGCGCCATGACAAGGAGATCCGACAGCGAAGCAAGTACTATCCCACCATAGAGCGGGTATACCTGAAGCATCCCAAGGAATTCTCACGACTAGTATTCGACCTTGACCGGATGAAGGAGCTTGAGAAGTCCTTGCAGGAGTCCACCACTTTGGACCAGGCACTGGGTCGGTTCACGGAGTTGAAGGCCCTGAGGAGCAGCTGGCTTGAGAAGGCAGAGAAGATGGACGACTGGCATAAGTCCCTGAAGATGTTTCTGACAGGATACAGCCCTACTGCGCCCCCGGACCAGCGCGAGAAGTTCCTTGACGAGACGTCCAAGAAGATCCGTGACACATACGGTAGAGAAGACATCAGTACATATCTCATATGGGCACTCAGGGAGCTCACCCTCTCAATGAGCGGAGCCAAGCAGTGAGACAGGAGAGATTGACATGCAGAAGTCAAGAGTCAGAGAGGATGACACTGGAAAGGCAGCCGAGATGTTTGCCATCGGCATAGGTGAGTGTGGCTCGAACATAGTTGGTAGCTACCTACTGAGAAGTCAGGAATACAAACTCCCGCCGAGAGTCAGGGGATACCTCCTGATGAATACAGACCGTACTGACCTGACGAAGGTACGTCAGAAATACAACATCCCGCGAGAGAACACGATGCTCTATGGAACGAGCGAGATAGGCGTCGGTGGTAGGTTCATGGACGGTTACAATGCAGTAGTCGAGAACAAGGACATAATCTTCGACCAGCTGAGTAACCTGGGATTTGAGGGGGTGTCCGGCTTCTGTATCTTCACCAGCCTCGGCGGAGGTACTGGATGTGGTGGTACACCAGCCCTGATTGAGCTTTTGAAACAGCGATTCCAGGAGGAAGAGGGCCGTAGGATATTCGTCTACGTGGTTGGTATTCTCCCATTCGAGGGCCAGAGCAGCGAGGCACTGAACTCCATATGGGCAGTATCAAAGCTACTCAGGGCTCAGCTCCAGGAGAGAGGAGCGGACCTGACGATCCTGCTCAGCAACAGGACCATGCTCAAGCGAATCTTGCAGTCGAGGACTGCCGACAGTGTAGACTACCTGCAGAGAGAGCTCAATGTGGACATTGCTGACATAGCGTCAATCGAGAAGATGGTCCCCTCGACGCTTGACGAGGCGGGAGAGCTCGAGCTTCGTACCGAGCAGGCATTTGTCGAGCTCGTCAACCCGCTGGCCCTTGATGTCATTGAGGCCATGTTGTCTCCAGGTGTCTACGAGCCCAACAAGGATGTGTTCCCAACCACCGACCTGGCCGACTATGCTCGCAAGCTCGACCCTGTCGTTGTACCCGCGCTCTACACCGACGTGGGTATAATACCAGATGCAGGGAGCATGCCACGTCAGCTCAGGACAATGATCGACTACGCGATCAACCAGTGCTCGTACGCCGACGTAGGGACTGAACCGAATGCCGAGAGTGTGTACTACGTCTTCAGTGGTCCAAGGCACGTGTCAAAGGCAGAGTATGGAATGCATCTCAAGCAGGCACTCGAGAAGTACATTGCTCCTGGAGCTGCGATCACGCCCTGCTATGTTCAGTACAAGGATCCAAACGCCAAGACGAACCTCCTGGTGCTCCTCGGACTACCCAAGATACCCGAGCTGATACAGCTGATCAACGAGGCGACACAGCTGGTCAATCTCCACAGCGGGCCGTCTGCGCTCAAGCAGTCATGGTTCATGCGGTCGAAGGGCACGACGAGGAAGGAGCTCGTGGATGCGATAAACGACTTTCGCGAGCTGTTCAGCTACTATATGGAACCAGGTCAGGCACTTCAGTAGTATATGTTGTGGAGGTCTCGAGTTGACAGAGAAATTCCGGCCCGAAGACATGATTGACAAGATCCTGCTGATAGAGACTCTGAACTCGACGCTGATCCATTTCATCCTGAGCTCGGAAGTCGAGGGCTCAGTGGATCCAGACCGGGTCGATTCGCTGGCGCAGGGACTGCAGCGTACGCGGAAGTGGATCGACGAGACCATCACACAAGAGGGCATTCCGCCGTCCACGTGCAACATCCTCAGTCTGATGGTCAAGCGTCTCTCTCAGTTGGAGAGTCTCCTGCCGAAGCTGTCGCAGAAGGCGAGACAGATCGAGATGAGCGGCGCTGCACAGGAGATACTCTCATTGCTAGACGGGACAGGTCCATCAACAATAGGGTCAGAGCAGGGAGCTCAGAGCGTGCCGACCGCGTCTGCAGAGACTGCTGCACCGCAACTAGTGCCCACACCACAGATCCCGACAGTCGCCATGCCCAAGCCTGAACCGTACAGGAGGTCGGAGATCGAGGACGATATGTTCGGTCTCGTCGGACAGACCAACAACTTGATCCAGCAGTACAGCAAGAGATGTCATGTCTTGCTCCCCGTCTTCTGGTCTGAGGTACTGAGAGAACTCCACAGGTACCGGTCTGACTCACAGTACATGTCCGACGCCATTCAGATTCCTGCAGAGATAATTGCCAAGATCGTCAGGACTCTCCTGACGGAGGCACCAGGTGCACGGCTCCTACAGGACCTCCTGAATGTCAGGGCCCAGGAGATGGCCCTCCAGCCATCCGAGAAGGAGAGGATAGAGAGGTCAGTCAGCAAGTACTTCTCAGGCCTAGAGGGCCTTCTTCGCGGCGAGCCCATTGATGTCGCCAGCAAGTTAGACGAGGCTCAGAATGCACTTGATGGCTTTGGGTGGGGAGGGCCTGAACTTGAGAAACGGCTCATCAAGAGGATCAACCAGCAGTGCCAAGAGACCTTCCAGAGTGCTGAGAGTGTCACCGACGACTATCGGAAGGTGATATACGCAGAGACCACCAAGCTTCTGTGCAAGCTTCAGCATGCAATACTTGCCGAGTCTCGTCTGACCAGCCTGATGGCAGAGATGAAGCCGTGACTTAGGCCTCGACGAGGGGTCAGGACTGTGCCAGCCGTAGCACGAACCTCGCCACGCCGGTAGGGAGCCCTCGTACGGCCGCGTGGTCTGCAGACTGTCCTCGTCTGAGTAGGGGCCAGACATAGGTTTGTTTAAGTGCTGCAAGTCGTTTCTGTGGAACAGGAGGCCACATGATGGACCCACTTGACAGGATGTTCAACCCTAGATCGGCCGCGGTCGTGGGCGTATCGACATCGAACCCGTTCAATCCCGGGAATGTGATATTTCGAAAGCTTGCCTTCGAGAATGGTCTAGAGACGATTCCGGTCAATCCCAAAGGGGGATTGATCGAGGGAATCCCTGCTGCAAAGTCCATCTCAGATCTCCCAGAGGGCACTGACCTGTGTGTGATATCCATCCCTGCTAGGGCGGTCCCTGATGCACTGAGAGATTGCGGTGAGAAGAAGATAAGATCCGTCATCGTCGTGTCAGGCGGATTCAGTGAGACTGGCGCTGAGGGTCAGGAACTTCAGCATCAGATAGTCGAGATTGCGAACAAGTATGGTATACGCATGATCGGTCCCAACTGCATTGGCGTCTTTGTCCCAGAGAAGCTGGACACATTCTTTCTGCCGTCTGAACGTGTCGCAAGGACGCGCAGGGGCAATGTTGCACTCATCTCCCAGAGCGGAGGCTGGCTCGTAGAGCGCCTCGAGGAGTTTGCCGCCAGAGACGTCGGAGTCGCTGCTGCAGTGTCAATAGGGAACGCAGCACAGACCGGTGTAGCTGAACTCGTCACGTACTTTGGTTCGCAGAACTATGTGAACGCGATAGTCGCCTATGTCGAGGGCTTCGGAAAGAATGGGGGTAGGAAGTTTGTTGAGGCGTGCCGGAAGGTGACCCCTAAGAAGCCCGTGATAGTGCTCAAGGGAGGTACTACGGAGGCAGGCAACAGAGCCACTCGTAGTCACACATCATCTCTGGCTGGAGACTCGGTCGTCGCAACGGCCGCATTCAGACAGTGTGGAGTGGTACAGGCCAACGACCAGGATGAACTCATGGCCTACGCCAAGGTCTTCTCCTTCTCACAACCACCCATGAGGTCCTCACGTGTCGGAGTGATAACTGTCAGTGGTGGGCACGGTGTACTTGCCACTGATGAGGCAGCCATGTACGGTCTCGAGTTCCCACCCTTCACCGAGGAGGAGCAGGCATCGATGAGAGAGGTGATGACCCCCGAGTACCAACGGATTGCCAGCTTCGGGAACCCGGTTGACCTGACAGGTAGTGGCGCCGACATCGACTATGAGCGTGTACTCGACAGGATGCTGAAGATCGACCGCATAGATGCAGCCCTTCTACTCCTCTTGCCCTATGCCCCCGGAATCTCTCTCCAGATTGGCGCTAGAGTCGCCAGTGTCGCCAAGCGACACAAGAAGACTGTGGTGGCCTACGTCCCGGAGCTAGACAAGTACGAGATAATAATCCGCGGCTTTGAGATAAATGGCATACCGGTGGGCGACAGCATCGAAGAGGCAGTACAGATGCTACATGGCCTGAGAGTACGCACTCAGTTCCTTGAGAGGATTGGTGCTATCTGAGTCTGTGCAACCTACGACCGCGTGTGAACTTCCGGAAGTCAATGTCCAGAGCCTGAAGTGTGGTCACCAGGGTCGGACTCAGCAAGAGAGGCTGCATCTGAAGGTCGTCGACCCTCTCGCATCCGGTCAGGTACATCGCAGTCTTCAGACCCTCGATCATGCCATTGAGGACGTCGATGACATCCTCTGTCTCCCCAGTCACAGCAGGTTTCAGTAGGGGTAGTGCTATTCCAGCGACCATCGCTCCGAGGCTCAACGCCTTGGCAACGTCCAGGCCCGACCTTATCCCACCCGTAGCAATCACTGGCAGATCGGTGGCCTCCCTGACCGTGATCACACTGAGGGCTGTCGGAATTCCCCAGTCCCAGTACTGTTCTCCAAGCATTGCCCGGACCTGGTCACCCTCCCTCAGTGCCCTGTAGTACTCGACTGCAGCCCAGCTGGTCCCGCCGACACCTCCCACATCAACGGCATCTATGTCAATCTCCTCAAGCTGTCTGGCGACACTCGCCGACATTCCAGCCCCGGTCTCCTTGACGATTATCGGGATCTCTACGTTCTCGCGCAGTTCTCGTATCGAGTCCAGGACACCGACTGAGTTGCAGTCTCCCTCGGGCTGAATGGCCTCTTGAAGGGGATTGAGATGCACTGCAAGGACATCAGCATCGATCATGTCAATGGCTGCCTGGGCAAACTCGATGTGCGTCGCGCCTATGTTTGCCACCACAGGCACTGAGGGTGCTGAGTCTCTCACTACTCGGAACGTGTAGGCGAGTGACTTGTCCTCCACGGCGGCCCTCTGACTGCCAACACCAATGGGGATCCTCAGCTCCTCAGCAGCCTCGGCGAGCCTGCGGTTCACATCGTAGGTCTGGGGATGTCCACCTGTCATCGCTGCTATCATGATCGGGGCATTGGCTCGAAGGCCCAGGAAGTTTGTTGTGAGGTCAATACTGCTCCTATCGACCTCTGGGAGGGACCTGTGGATGAACTGGATGTGCTCAAACATGGTCCCGCATCTGCTCTGGACATTCTCCTGCATGCAGATCTCGATATGTTCAATCTTCCTTCTCTGAGTGAGTGCACCGTCACCAGTATTCCTTGCAGGGCTATCAATACGAGCGTCTTCCCGTCCCATGTTCCAATGCCACCTCGGTGTGGTTCATATTCGTGACACATAGTGCAAATAGGAGTTTTGGTGCGTCGAGTACCTAGATCCTGCAGGAATTGCTCAATACGATTAGTTTATCGACACCTTTCAGAGACCCAGTCGTCAGTGAGCGATAATGAGTGATGAAGACCGCAGGGTGAGGACAGAGCCTCCCACAGAGGAGCACGAGAAGACGGGATTCTTCCGACCACTTCCAGATTCTCGGCCCAGTGGGAAGGTCGAGAGGGGCGTACCCATGGTGAAGTTCCTTGGCATGACCATGGCGGAGCAGACAAGAGACAGGGTGATCCTACTGATGATCCCGCTGCTCGTTGCGCTGATTGACGCGTCCATCTACGTGTCAATAACCGTCCAGACACTGGAGGAGGGGCTCCTCTATACGTTTGCCATACCGGCTCTCGCCGCCATAACCATCGGTCTACTCAGTAGGGACTCGGGATATGCTCTCGTTGGCGCGTTTCTATGTGCCGTATTCTTCTTCATCATCATGGTCATCTCGATGACTTGGCCCGGACTCGTTATCCCGGGCGAAACTCCCCTCGGATACATGCTGACTAGCGTCGCAGTGTCTGGGGCGTACCTCATACTTGTCATATTCGCCTCAGTGGTGGGCACCTCCCTGGGACTGATCCTGAGAGAGTTCCTATGAGGAACGTAGCACATCGAATGAAGTATGCTGATCCGAGAGGTGCTTGCAGAGGGGAACGGGTTAGGCTCACGGCCTCATGGGACTGACAGACGACACCCAGATCTGGACTGTCGGAGAGCCACTGAAACGCAGCAGGACGACCCCGTACCTGAGATCTCCTGACAACTAGCAGGACAATGACATATAGCAAGAGCAAGTAAATATCAGGCCCACCTGGTACTCTGAAGTGCACGGGCCAGACAGTCCCGCACACCACAAGATATTGCTGTCATAGTAGATACGCATATATCGGGATGACGGGGCAGCTCATCCCGTGAAGCGCATTGGGGTCCTGATAAGCGGCCGTGGTACCAATCTTCAGGCACTCATCGACGCCGAGCGTAGAGGGGACCTCCCAGGCAAGATCGTGGTGGTGATCAGCAACAAGTCCAAGGCTCTCGGACTGGAGAGAGCAGAAAGAGCAGGAATCAAGACCGAGGTGGTCACCAAGATCGACTATCCAGAGAGAGTGGACCACGATAGGCGTGTTGCTGAGATTCTAGAGGAGAACGGCGTGGACCTGGTTGTGCTGGCTGGCTACATGAGGATCATCACAAATGAACTGATCGACCGTTTTCCCAACCGGATCATAAACATACATCCATCGTTGTTACCAGCATTCAAGGGTGTTGATGCACAGGCACAGGCACTTGAGTATGGGGTCCGAATCTCAGGTTGTACCACTCACTTCGTGACAGAGGATCCGGACGGAGGGCCGATAATCCTTCAGGCAGCGGTTGAGGTACTCCAGGACGACACCGTAGAGACGCTCTCAGACCGGATTCTGAAGGAGGAACACAGGATTCTGGTCGAGTCTGTGAGGCTCTTCTGTGAGGACCGTCTCACTGTCGAGGGACGAAGAGTACGAATAAGGAGCGATTGACAAATGTGCGGAGTCTTGGGCATCATTGGTGAGCATGGTCTGGAGGAGGCGAGGTCTCTGCTGCTCCTCCTGCATCATCGCGGCCAGGATGGGTGCGGGATGGTGTGGTTCCATGGAGACCATGTCTACAGTTCCAAGGCGCTGGGGAGTCCTGAGCGGCTCTCCATCCCCAAGAACACCGCGGGCATGATCCTTGGCAGTACGAGATATCCGACATCGGGACGCAGACTCTCATCAGAGTCAGAGCTGGACCTCATGGTGGGTCCGTTCGTCGCTGACTCTCTTGCACTGACTCACAATGGAAACATCACCAACATACGTGCCCTCACAAAGACACAGTACGACTGCGATAGCAAGTTCATCCTCGATAGACTCCACGCCAATCTGCAGAAGGCCGAGGGCGATCTGGTGAGGGCGTTCAGGCTGCTCGAAAACGAGGTCGATGGAGCCTTCAGTCTCGTTGGAGTGTACCGCGACCAACTGTTTGCATATAGGGACTCACGGGGCTTCAAGCCACTAGTGTTTGGCCATTCAGACAACAAGGGCGTGGTCGCATCGGAGAGCACAGTACTCGATATGGCTGGGATCGAGCTCGAACGAGATGTCTACCCGGGCGAACTCCTGATCTTCAACAGAGACGGACACACTGAGTCGTACTCAATCATGCAGGGCCGGCATCACTCGCATTGCTTCTTCGAGTACGTGTACTTCGCCCATCCTGCCGCCAGGATTGAGAATCAGCTCGTCTACGACGTACGCTTCAGACTGGGCAGGGCACTGGCTCAGCTCTTCAGGAAGAGAGGACTTGAACCGCCAGACTACGTCGTGCCAGTACCTGATACTAGTCGTCCTGCGGCTCAGGCGCTTGCTGAGGAGCTTCAGGTGCCCATGAGAGAGGTCATCCTCAAGAATCGATACCTTGGGAGGACCTTCATTGCACAGACTCAGGAGGAGCGAGACCGGATGGCCCGGAACAAGTATCTCTACCTCGAAGACAAGGTGCGCGGCCGGAACCTACTGATTGTCGATGACAGCATTGTCCGTGGTACCACTGCAAAGATGATGGTCGCTGACCTTCGAAGACTCGGAGCGCGAAGGGTCTATTTCGCAGTGACGAGCCCCCCACAGATCCATCCGTGCTACTATGGGATTGACATCTCAACATCGAGAGAGCTGATCGCCTCACACATGAACGAGGATGAGATATGCCGGTTCATCGGTGCGGATGCGCTGATCTACCAGGACCTGAACAGCCTGGTGAATGCAATAGGCATGAAGGACAACTGTCTGGCGTGCCTGAATGGGCAGTACCCTACAGAGTACGCGAGGGCAATCTGGAACGCAGTGACAAGATGCGACCAACTGAACTCTGCTCAGGCAGGCAGAGACTACGAGAGGGTCATCGGATGAGAGTCGCAACGATAGCGAGTCACAGTGCTCTGAACATAGTATCCGGTGCGAGAGCAGAGGGCCTGCAGACAGTACTGTTCTGTACCCCCGACCGTGTGGCGTTCTACAGGTCATTTGGGCTTGGGGACTCAATCGTAGAGGTCAATGCGTTCGCGGACATTCTACGCATGGACTTGCCTGACACAGTAGTCGTCCCGCATGGATCTTTCGTAGCCTACATCGGTGCGAAGGAGATGATAGAGTCTGGGCTCAGGGTGTTCGGGAGCAGAGAGCTGATGAGATGGGAGGAGGACCGGCAGCTGAAAGACAGACTCCTGAGAGAGTCGTCGCTCCGGGTCCCCCGTGAGTTCAAGACCATCGATGAGGCCGATCGTCCGGTGATAGTGAAGAAATACGGTGCTGCAGGCGGTGCTGGATACTTTATCGCTCGAAACCCGGATGAGTTCCATAGGAGGCTGGATCCTAGGACGAAGTACTCCATCCAGGAGTACATCGTTGGGACAAAGGTGTTTGTGACCTACTTCAACTCACTGTCCCGGGACCGCCTAGAGGTGTTTGGTGCGGACATCAGGTACGAGACTGACGCGGACGCCAACCTGAGATTCGATGACGAACCAACTTTTGTGGTCATCGGGAACCTACCAGTAGTCCTGAGGGAATCGACACTCGCCGAGTACTACGATATGGGTGTCAAGTTCGTCAGGGCGTTCGAAAGAATGACAGGCGAGAGGATCGTTGGTCCATTCTGCCTGGAGACCATCATTGACCGAGACCAGAAGATCTACACGTTCGAGTTCAGCGGCAGGATCGTCGCCGGTACGAATGTCTGGATACCGTCGTCACCATACTCCTACGTGATGTTCAACGAACCAATGTGGATGGGACGACGAATTGCCCGCGAGATAAGGGAGCTCCACGAGGCGGGCCGACTGGACGATGCGCTCGCATAGGAATGTAGCAAGACTTAAGGAGTACAGTCCAGTGAAGTCCAGTCGCGGGGCCCCCACAGGCCCGGAGGCCATGATGTGAAGCTGCCGTTCATAGGAATGATAGGGTCACACAGCGCGGAGGAGATTGGTGTAGCTGCCAAGTCAAACGGCCTGAAGACAGTCATAGTATGCGAACGTGGAAGGGACCGGCTGTACACCCACTACAATCGATTCCTGTACGACGAGGTCATTCTCGTTGACAAGTTTCGAGACATACTGGATGACAACGTGCAGAGTCGACTTGAGGACCTCAGGACCATATGGATCCCGAACCGTTCGTTCTCCGTGTATGTTGGTTACGACCAGATAGAGAGGGAGTTCCGAGTCCCCATCTATGGCAATAGACGAATCCTCCGGGTCGAGGAACGCGGCGGGCAGCACGACCAGTATTGGTTGCTGAGACAGTGCGGAATACGGATACCCCGGTCCTACAGACCCGATGAGATAGACCGACTCGTGATCGTAAAGGTCCAGCAGAAACGTCGTCCGCTGGAGAGGGCATTCTTCTATGCCACAAGCCCAGACGACTATGAGACTCAGTCACGTAAGCTGATAGCAGATGGTGTCATAGATGAGGCGGACCTCGAGCGGGCCACCATTGAGGAGTTCGTGGTAGCGCCGCGTTTCAATGCAAACTTCCAATCATACGCAATGAGTGATATCTACGGCGAACTAGACCTGGTTGGCTTTGACGACCGCATACAGACGAATCTCAGCGGCCTGCTCAATCTTCCTGCTGCTGAACAGGCCCGACTGCGCATAACCATCCTGAACGAGGAGGTCGGCCACAGAGGTGTGACCATGAGGGAGAGCAAGAAGCCGCTAGTCTACGAGGCAGCTGAACGATTTCTCGCAGGCGTCAGGGAACATTTTCCTCCGAGGATGATTGGCCTGTTCTCGCTTCAGGGTGCAATCACTGAAGAGTCCGAGTTCGTGGTCTTCGACCTCAGCCCGAGAGTCCCAGGGGCGCCGTGTGTTGGACCCACGTCACCAGAGATGCACAGACTGTCACTGAAGTTCCGCCGCGAGATACGGACCCCGCTCGATCTCTGCATGATCGACATTATCACTGCAGCGAGACAACGGATGCTTGATACGGCCACCACATGATTCATTAGACTGTTCCAAGTGACCACCCCTGAGTCAGGCGACTTGGAGTAGGCCGGATGAGTGTCATTCATCAGGGAAAGGTGAAAGTGGTCCTCTCAGACCCAGGATCGCAGGACCGGGTCATAATCAGATTCACTGATACGGTCACGGCAGGAGACGGAGCCAAGAGAGAGGTCATGCCCGGGAAAGGGGCGTTGGCATGCGACACGACTGTGTTCATCTTCCAGTATCTGGCGGCGAAGGGCATCGACACCCACCTGATCTCGAGATATGACGAGGTCAGCATGCTATGCCACAGGGTCACAATATACCCGGTCGAGGTGGTCTGTAGGAATATCGCAGCGGGTTCGTTCTGCAGGAGGTACGGTATTGAGCGCGGAAGACGCCTCAGCGAGCCTCTTGTCGAGTTCTTCCTGAAACGCGATGATCTTCACGACCCGTTGATAGCTCCCGATGCAATTGTCAGCCTCGGGCTCGCAACAGAAGAAGAACTGGGTTTCATGAGGAGTGTGACGCTGAGCGTCAACCACTATCTCTCAGAGCTGTTCAGCCTTGCCGGACTGGTGCTCGTGGACTTCAAGCTTGAGTTTGGTAAGTCCTCTGATGGACGCATACTCCTCGCCGACGAGATAACAGGAGACAGCATCAGGGTCTGGGACGAGTCATCATCTTCACTGGACAAGGATCTATTCAGGGAGGACAAGGGAGACCTGATGAGTGCGTACCGACAGCTCTTCGAGAGGATCAGACGCGTTGACTCATCACGTATAGAGCTCAGGAAGGAGAAGGTCTGTGTGCTGGTGATGTCTCATCCGGGAATAAAGAATCCTCCGGGCGAAGTGGCCATGCGTGCTCTCAAGAGACTGGGACTGTCTGAGATACGCGAGGTCAGGGCAGGGAAGATCTATGAACTATCCCTTGAAAGGCCAATCAATAGTGAGATGCTCAACAGGATAAGGCAGCTGAATCTCAAGCTCCTGTCCAACCCGATCGTGGAGAGAACTCGTCTGAGGGTCGGTCAATGTCTATAGCGGTCTTGAGGTTTCCGGGCACCAACAATGAGAAGGACATGATGCGTGCACTGGCGTCTATCGATGGCGCTAGACCTTATCTCGTGCCCAGCTGGAAAGGGGGCGATGCACTGAGAGATGCCAGTGGTGTGGCCATCCCGGGAGGCTTCTCGTACGGCGACTACATCCGTGCCGGTGCCGTTGCTGCAGTCAGCGACATCATGGAAACGATACGCGAGATGGCCAGAGAGGGCAGACCCGTCCTGGGCGTGTGCAATGGATTCCAGATTCTTGTCGAGTCTGGGATCCTGCCCGGCGCGTTGTGCCCGAACAGGTCTGCAAGGTTCGTCTGCAAGTGGGTGTATCTCCGGGTTTCAGAACGATCATCTCCGTTCACCGAGGGCCTCGAGGGCTCTGTCATACACCTGCCGATAGCGCACGCAGAAGGCAACTATTACTGTTCTCCGGAAGACCTCCAGACACTGCGCAGGAATAGTCTGATTGCATTCCGTTACTGTGACGAGAGGGGGAACGTGACCGAGGCGTCAAACCCAAACGGTTCGCTGGACAACATCGCGGGTATCATCAACGATAGGGGCAATGTGATGGGTCTCATGCCGCATCCCGAACGAGCGAGCCGACCTGTGCTGGGCTCGACAGACGGACGAAAGATACTGGAGAACTTTGTGAGGCTTGCAAGATGATCACGCCAGAAGAGCTTGCCCATGTCAGAGAAGTCCTGAGGAGAGAACCAAATGAAACGGAGCTTGCCATGCTCGATGTGTTGTGGTCCGAGCACTGCAGCTACAAGAGCAGCAAACGGTGGTTTCACCTGCTGAATACCAGAGGCGAGCGAGTGTTTCTGGGTCCCGGGGAGGGTGCCGGCCTCGTGGACATCGGTGACGGGCTCCTGGTCGGAGTGCACATGGAGAGCCACAACCATCCCAGTCAGGTCGACCCCTACAATGGTGCAGCAACGGGTGTCGGCGGCATAATCCGTGACGTCATATCGCAGGGATGTGAGGCAGTCGGATTGATGAACTGCCTGAGGTTCGGAATGCCCGACAGACCCAGGAACGCATACATACTCGAACACGTTGTCAAAGGGATATCAGACTATGGCAACTCGGTGGGTATCCCTGTCGTGGGCGGAGAGGTCGAGTTCGACAGCTCCTACGACGAGAACTGTCTCGTCAATGTCGTCTGCATAGGGAGGATCAGACCCGAGTTCGTGGTCCGTAGCAGCGCCAGGACGAAGGGACACCAGATTGTGCTCTTTGGGTCAACCACCGGACGGGACGGGATGGCAGGGGCCAGCTTCGCATCAGGTACGTTCTCCGATGAAGAGGAGGAGAACAGGGGAGCAGTACAGATCGGGGACCCGCTCAGTAAGAAGGTCGTCATAGATGTGCTGGAACAGATGATCGAGGAACGCCTCCTCGACGGACTACAGGACTTCGGTGCAGGGGGTCTGACGGCCTGTGCTGCGGAGATGGCGTTCAGGGGTGGGACTGGAGTACGCGTCGATGTTGACAAGGTGCCTCTGCGAGAACAGGGAATGACTGCCACCGAGATCATGGTGTCTGAGAGTCAGGAGAGAATGCTTGCCGCTGTGGCTCCGGAGAAGCTCTCGCGTGTGGTCAAGATACTGGAAGAGAATGATACTCCCTACGGTGTCGTGGGAGAGGTGACGGATGATGGTCACTACACGGTCGTCCAGGGTGGAGTCGTCAAGGCCAGACTCCCGATAGACCTGCTGGTGAACGGATTTCCAATTCCGGAGAGACGGGTGGGAACAATTGAACGTCAACCCGACACTCTGGACTGGTATCGGGAGCCATCTGACTACGCCGAGAGCATCCTGAGGATGCTGAGGTCAATCAACATCTGTGATAGGTCATGGATCTACAGCCAGTACGACCAGCATGTCCAGTCAAACACTGTGATGGACCTGGGGGAGAACGCCGGAGTGCTGGAGTTCGCGCCTGGAAAGATGCTCGCCTTCACGAGTGACTGCAACTCGTTCTGGTGTCTCCTCGATCCTCAGACTGGCACGGCCAACTCTGCTGCAGAGTCTCTCCGAAACCTGGTCGCTGTTGGTGCAGAGCCGCTGTTCATAGCCAACTGCCTGAACTTTGGCAATCCCGAGCGACCCGACTCTTATGCCCAGTTTGTAGAGGCCGTAAAGGGACTTGGCCGATTCTCGCACGACTTTCAGATACCGGTCATAGGAGGAAACGTATCGTTCTACAACGAGTCAACAGTGAAGGGAGAGATACATCGGATCAACCCCACGCCTCAGATAATGATGGCAGGTCTACTCGGTGATAGGATGCCTGTCCGCAGGAGCCTCTGCGACGCCTCTGGGGAGATCGTGTTGGTCGGAGAGACCCGGCCAGAGCTGAATGGGTCTGAATACCAACGACTCACGCTGGGCATGGTGAGGGGTCTACCGCCGGCATACATCCCGGAACAGGAACGCGCCGCAATGAACGGTATGCTCGAGGCGCACCGGAGAGGACTGGTGAGTTCCTGTAATGATGTCGGAAGAGGCGGACTAGGAGTTGCGTTGATGAAGATGGTACTGAAGAGTCGTCGAGGATTCAAGGTCGACCTCGAGTCGATTGGAGCAGGGTCCATGTCCACCGGACAGGTCCTGTTCTCAGAGTCTGCGGGGAGGTATCTAGTCGAGGTGGCTTCGGAGCACCTGGACCAGTTCCGGGAGGTCATGGCGCGTGCCGGTGCGGTCTGTCACCGGATTGGCGAGTCCTGCGACGAGGAGACCGCCGACTTTACGGACTTTGTTGTCCCCCTGTCTGAAGCACGATATGGATTCTTCAACGCCCTGAGGGAGTATCTGGAGTGAGAGCGAGATGGTAGACGTACTCATAATAGCGGGTAGCAAGAGTGACGAGGCTGTTGTAGAGAAGGCCGCTCAGGTCCTGAAAGAGCTCAAGATAGAGTACACGGTCGAATACGCATCTGCCCATCGCGAGCCCGACCGTGTCAGAAGCATTGTTGAGTCCTCTGATGCGAGGGTCATCATTGCCATAGCGGGGCTCTCTGCAGCTCTTCCAGGCTTCATTTCGTCGCTGACAACAAGGCCAGTCATAGGTGTACCAGTGTCTGCGGCGCTCGGTGGTCTGGATGCGCTCTTATCGATCGTCCAGATGCCAAAGGGAGTACCAGTAGCAACAGTCGGAATCGACAATGGGGCAAATGCCGCTCATCTTGCAGCCAGGATCCTGAATGTCACTCAGGCTGATCGGACAGTACCAAGGACCTATGCGGAAGCAGGCGTGGACACAGCCCGTGTGGCCCAGACCCATCGACTGCTGGGCGAATACGTGAGACGCTCCTTCGAAGGCCATGGTGTGGTAGAAGACTTTGGCCACTATGCCAATGTCGTGAGAGTCTCCCCGGACCTATCCGTGGCTCTCACAACTGACGGCGTGGGGTCCAAGGTGCTGCTGGCTCAGGACATGAATAGGTACGACACGATCGGTCAGGACTGTGTCGCGATGAACGTCAACGACCTGATATGTGTTGGTGCAGACCCAATCGGTTTCGTCGACTACCTTGCCTGTGATCGTCCGTTGCCAGAGGCGGTGATACGACAGATTGCCGAGGGACTCCTGGAGGGCTGCAAGGCTGCAGACATACCCATCCTGGGTGGTGAGACGGCAATCCTGCCAGAGCTGATACACAGCAGGGGGTCGGGCAACTTTGACCTCGCGGGTGCTGCGATGGGGATCGTTCATCCGGACAGAATCATTGATGGTTCCAGGATTGAGGATGGCGACGTGATACTGGGCGTGGCCTCTACGGGGCTCCACTCCAATGGCTATACACTGGCGCGTAAGGTCCTCGGAAGGCGGCACTCGTGGAGAGAACAGACGGACTGGGGTACCGTACTTGGGGAAGAACTCCTGATGCCGACACGTATCTACGTACCGCACTTCAGGGCGCTGAAGAGGGCCTCGGAGGTCGATGTGAGAGGAATCGCCCACATCACGGGCACCGCCTTCAAGAAACTGTTCAGGCTCAAGAAGACCTGTTTCAGGTTCAGCTCATTCCCCGACATAGCTCCCATCTTCAGGCTGATCCAGGAAGAGGGATGCATCGAGGACAGGGAGATGTTTACCACGTTCAATATGGGCATAGGACTAGTCGTGGTAGTGTCTGAGAACAGCAAGAGAGACGCGATCAGGGTCCTCGGGGAGCTGGACAGGGTCTACGAACTCGGTCACATCCAGAAGTCTGATACCGCTTCCGTAGTGATAGAACCCTATGGGGTGACAATCACTTGACACGAGTCTTGCTGGTAGGTAATGGGGCAAGAGAACATGCGATTGCTGCTGCCCTGAGAAGGAGTGGAGTATTGGTCACATCCCATATGGACAGGTTGAACCCTGGCATAGCGAATCTGTCCGAGAAAGTCCTGCTGGGCCCAACTACAGCAGTCCATCCAGACCTAGATACCTCCACTGTCGACTATGCAGTGATAGGTCCCGAGGCCCCACTCGCTGCTGGGCTTGTTGACGAACTCGAGAGCAGACATGTTCCCTGCGTGGGCCCGCGCAAGTCGGTTGCCCGCATCGAGTCCAGTAAGAGCTTTGCAAGGACACTGCTCACGAGGGTCGCACCAGACGCAAATCCGGTCTTCCATATAGCACACGACGAGTCAGAGATACGTCGAGCACTGAGAGATATTGGTGAGGACCGCGTAGTCGTGAAACCTGACGGTCTGACGGGGGGAAAGGGAGTCAGGATTGCCGGAGAGCATCTTGCAGGCCTGGACGACGAGCTGAATTACGCGAGCGGTCTCGTCAAGAGAGATGGCCTGGTCGTCATCGAGGAGCGCGTGCACGGTACGGAGTTCACGGTGCAGGCCTTTGTTGACGGAGACAGACTCTGCACTATGCCTCTCGTACGGGACTTCAAGAGAGCATACGACGGGGACCGAGGACCAAACACCGGCTCCATGGGTTCATACTCGATGGAGGATCATGTACTACCAGACGTGAACCACAGTGATATTGCCGCAGCCACTGGGATCATGGAGAGAGCGATATCAGGAATACGGAACCAGACAGGCGAGAAGTACCGCGGGATCCTCTATGGCCAATTCATGAAGACGCGGTCTGGGGTACGACTGATCGAGTTCAACGCCCGGTTTGGAGACCCTGAGGCAATCAACGTACTATCCATAATGAGGAGTAGCATGGACGAGTTGTGTCGCAGTATCCTGGACGGTGACCTGAAGAAGGCAGAGTTCGAGAGGCTAGCGACCGTCTGTGTATACCTGGTGCCAGAGGGATATCCGGAGGGCCCCATCGCATCTGACACCCCTGTGACGATCGAGACAAGTATCTCATCGGAGGTGTATTACGCCTCTGTCTACAGCCGAGACGGAGTGACTTTCACCACCTCCAGCAGGGCAATTGCACTACTTGGGAGGGGCAAAACAGTCAGGGACGCCAGAGAGATTGTATACCGAGACATCAACAGGGTGCAAGGGCGACTCCGATATAGGACTGATATTGCGGCCGGTCTCTGACATGGGCGAGATATTTAAGCTGGGCCCAGAGAAGTGGTCCCGTGCAAGCATGACTCCCATGGAAAAGACATTCGTCATCGACTACGGGGGACAGTACACTCATCTGATTGCCAGACGCTGCCGAGAGGTCGGAGTCTATGCAGAGATAGTTCCTCAGGACACTGTGTTCTCAGAGGAGATGCTCACTGGCGTCAGAGGACTGATACTATCTGGTGGACCAAGGACCGTGTCAGCCGCGGACATGGGAGAGGTCTTTCGTGGCAACATGGCCAGATTCGAG
The DNA here is from genome assembly GCA_038893995.1 of Candidatus Thorarchaeota archaeon. GTDB lineage: Archaea > Asgardarchaeota > Thorarchaeia > Thorarchaeales > Thorarchaeaceae > JAWAQK01. Next base: position 20,818 of record JAWAQK010000010.1, read on the forward strand.
AAACTCGGAATCTGCCTGCTCGGCATATGCTTCGGTCATCAGCTGCTGGCAGTACACCTGGGAGCCACTCTGGAGTCAGGCCAGAAGCGAGAGTATGGTCGGACCACGATCAATGTTATTGACAGGTCATCAATCCTGAGCGACTTCAACGAACGTCAGAACGTGTGGATGAGCCATGGTGACGACGTCAGACATCTGCCCGACTCCGTGACAGTGATGGCCACCAGTGATGCCGGTACGGTGTCGGCCTTCCGCGACAGTAGTGGCAGGATCTTTGGAGTCCAGTTTCATCCCGAGGTCACCCACACGGAGAACGGTATCAGTGTCATCCGTAGTTTTCTCCGCAGTGTCTGTGGATACCGCGACATGTGGCAACCAGAGGACGAGGTCGACCGCATTGTTGAGCGTGTGAGGACTCAGGTCGGTGACGGAAGGGTGCTCATGGCCACCAGCGGGGGCGTAGACTCCACAGTCGCGGCTGTACTCATCCAGAGGGCAATTGGCGACCGTCTGTTCTGCGTCTTTGTCGACAACGGTCTGCTCAGAGAGGGGGAGAGAGAGCAGGTCCAGAGGGCCTATGCACAGATGGGCTTTCGGAACTTCTTCACCGTCGATGCGTCGGAGGAGTTCCTGGAGGGTCTCAGAGGCGTCGAGGACCCTGAACAGAAGCGCAAGATAATCGCGGACACCTACATAAGAGTCTTCGAGAGGAAGACCAGAGAACTGGAGGAGGAACACGGACCCTTCGATTTCCTCGGACAGGGCACGATATACCCGGATCGGGTAGAGAGCGCGGCGACTGGAAAGTCAACCTCTGTGATAAAGAGCCACCACAACGTCAGGCTTCCCGACTGGATGCGACTCAAGCTGGTCGAACCTCTCAGGGACCTCTACAAGGACGAGGTCCGACGTGTCGGGATGAAGATCGGCATCCCAGAGGGTATCATCAGGAGACAGCCATTCCCTGGTCCCTCGCTCGCAATTCGGATCGGTGGACCTGTCGACAGTGAACAACTCGCCATAGTCAGAAAGGCGGACCGTATCCTGCAGGAGGAACTTGCACGGGACCCTGTCTATCCCAGAGTCTGGCAGTCCTTCTGTGTCCTCCTCCCCGTCCGGTCTGTGGGCGTCATGGGAGACGAGAGGACGTACGATCAGGTCGTCGTCGTTCGCATCGTGGAGAGTATCGACGCAATGACAGCCTCAGTCAGTAGACCACAGTGGGAGACCCTCGAGAGGGTGTCGTCGCGGATCGTAAACGAGGTCAAGGGAGTCAACAGGGTCGTCTACGACCTCACTACAAAACCACCGGGCACGATAGAGTGGTACTAGCGGAGATTGCAGCCCTGCTGATGAGAGTCTTACGACTCACGCCCGTCGGCATCAATCTGACCTAGATGACACTGCTCAGGCAACATACGAGACCGTCGGCGACTCAGCGGGGTTCATAGACCTGTGCCTATCGATGGGTATCGTCATGGTTACAAAGGTTAATATCCCGGTGTCCCAACATCGACCTGCACAGCTATTCATATCAGCGGACGACGCGGACATCTACTGAGAGCGGATGCGATGACGAGTCCGTGAGGATCGGGCAGAGATCCGACGTATCAACAACGTCAGTCGGTTCCTGCATGGCTCCCAAGGGGTGAGAGTCAACATTGCCGACGGAGAATCAGAGCTCACATAGGATGACCACGAGGGAACTTGTCACAATCGCAGTCCTCTCCTCGCTCGGCGGTGTACTAAGCACATTCATCGGATACTTGGGCAATCTTGTCAACGTAGCCCTTGGGGTCCCATTTGGAGCGGGACAGTTCATGGCGGGCCTGCACGTGTTCTGGATCGTGATCATCCGGGCCCTGGTCCATCGGCACGGCGCTGGCACCGCAGGAGGCCTCCTGAAGGGGACCGTGGAGATGCTGACGGGCAGTACCCATGGGGTGGTCGTCGTCGTGGCGTCTGTGGTCCAGGGACTCGTCATTGACGCTGTGGCGTCCGTGGCAGAGCGACCAGGTGTCGACGGGATCAGTTCGCGTATCACCTGGTGGCTTGGCGCAGGGGTGGCGACAGCATCAAATGTCGGAGTCTTCCAGGTCTTCTACTACTCCGGTGCGCCTGTCATCTACCTGTCAATCATCTCAGGACTGGCCTTCTGTTCTGGCGTGATCTTCGCAGGGTATTTTGCATGGGAAACCATCGAGTTCCTGCGTGACCTTGGCTATCTGGGTCCAGGAGTGCAATCAATCCGCCGGCCCATCTCCGTCACTGGGAAGGCCACGATAGCAAGGAGAAATCTGCCCGCTGTAGTCCTCATCTCATTCCTGCTATTCGGGTCTGTCTACTATGTGGCTGGTGTAGCACGACTATTCAACGACCCACTCTCATGCGAGGTCGTGGGCCTGGTAGAACACCCCTACGTGTTCAGACTCTCGGATTTTGGTTCTCAGATGGTGACGATCGAGGCTCAGCTTGTGGGACAGTACGTCACCCTACCACCAGCAAATTACACAGGCGTGCTGCTCAGTGTCGTATTAGGTGCCGCATCGCCCACTCCTGACGCAAAGCACCTCAGAGTCATAGCAAGGGATGGCTACGTAGTGTCGTTTGTGCTGGGGACTGTCCTCACTGACGACAGGATGCTGCTGACTGAGGCCCCCGAGGGACTATGGCTTATCGCAGCCCGTTATGATGGTTCAATGTGGGTCAGGATGGTGACCCAACTCGAGGTCTACTAGGCGAGTGAGATGCTATCGGCGTGTGATCTGAGTTTCTCATATGACGGTGTGACACCTGTGCTCAGTTCAGCGAGCATCACTCTGTCCCCCGGGGAGGTAGTCCTCCTGACAGGTGACACGGGCAGTGGCAAGTCCACGCTCGCCAGGGTCCTCGCGGGAGCCATCCCGGAACATCTGCGCGGGAACCTCCGCGGAACTGTCTCGGTCGACGGAAATGACCTGCTGGGGTTGAGTCACAGCGATGTATCACGTGTAGTGGGCATGGTCCAGCAGGACGTAGAGAGTCAGATATGTACGCTCAGAGTCGAAGACGAGGTCGCATTTGGTCCCGAGAATCTGGGCATGTCGCGCGACGAGATTGAGGCCATTGTCAGGTCGTCTCTCTCAGCGGTCGGGGCCATCGGTCTGATTCAGAGACCTACTCATAGCCTCTCAGCGGGAGAGAGGCAGAGAGTCGTGTTGGCATCTGCACTCGCATGCAGGCCCAAGTACCTCATCCTAGACGAACCGACATCCTGCCTCGACCCTGACGGGATAGTGCAGCTGCGACGTCTCCTACTTGATCTCAAGATGTCCGGGATAGGAGTGCTATGTATCGAGCACAACACCAGAGGGCTACTGCCCGCCTCCGACAGGACATTGAGGTTGGAGGGGGGTAGAGTCACGCAGATGGGCGAGGCTGCCCGACAGGACGATAGACATCCCACTCCACCCCGCCCCCAGGACGGACCACCAGTACTGACGTGCCGTGGCGTTTCCTATTCGTACGACGGAGAGCTGGCGGTAGACAACGTCTCATTGAGCCTCCACAGGGGAGAAAATGTGGCCCTCATGGGTCCAAACGGATCTGGCAAGACCACGCTGCTGCTACTGTTGGCTGGTCTGATATCGCCTCAGACAGGAGAGGTGATTCTAGATGGCAAGAGGGTCAGCAATACAGACGCCAGGACGGTCGCGCGGCGCGTTGCGGTCGTGTTCCAGAATCCAAACCATCAGCTCTTTGAGCGTACTGTGTGGAGAGACCAGAACCTCGCCACTGAGACACTGGGTCTTGATGGCCGAGTCCTGGCCGAAGAGAGCGAGCGACTTCTGGGACGCTCGGGACTGCTGCCACTCAGAGACAGGAGCCCCTTCTCACTGAGTCATGGCCAGAAGAGGCGACTCAACCTAACATCGACCATATACTACGGACCATCGGTATACCTCTTGGACGAGCCCACAGTGGGACAGGATCGGACGGGACGAGAGTTTCTTGACGAACTGCTGACCGCACACACCCTGAGGGGCGGTGTCAGCATCGTTGTGACGCATGACCCGCTGTTTGTGCGACGGACATGCAGCAGGCTCGTGTTCATGGACAGGGGGAGGATTCTGATGGATGGTCCCACTGGACTGGTGATGGAGCGCCTCAGGATGACTGGCAGGACGGAGTACACGGATGCAGGGGTGACAACATAGGTGCGAACGTCGATGGGATATGTCGAGGGGAAGTCGCTCCTTCACACACTGAACCCGCTACTGAAGCTATGGGGGCTAGTCGTCGTGACCGTTTCGGTACTCATCTCTCCGGACTGGGCACTCAATCTGCTGGTCCTCGTATGTGTGGTGGCAGGATTCCTGTTGTCAGGAACTCGACCATTGCTCTCCCGTCGAAGGGTCCTATCGGTCCTCACGTTCTCACTATTCCTGATCCTGCTTCAGGTCGTGATCACCCCGAACGGGCCAGTGCTGTTTTACGTCCTGCCCGGACCAAGTCTGCCCGTCACAGTACCGGGGATCGAGAGGGGTGTCATCGTGACGACCAGATTCCTCGTGGTCATCCTCTCGAGCATGCTGTTCACGGCCGTGACCGACCCGTCGTTGCTGGCACACTCACTCACGCGGGTCGGAGTCAGCTACAGGCACGCCTTCATGCTCGTCATCGCACTCAGGTTCCTGCCCCTATTCGGCTCAGAGAACGAGATCGTCCGACTGGCACAGAGATCGCGTGGAATCACCATCCAGGTCGGAAGCGTGTCCAAGATACTGAGGACCGTGCGGTACACTTTCTTTCCGCTGCTGGTCTCTGCCCTCAACCGGGTCGAGGCCCTCTCAATATCGATGGACGGACGAGGTTTCGGTCGTGCTCCCACAAGGACTTACCTTCGTCAGGCCCAATGGCGACTGAGGGACACTCTCACGGGAGTCGTCATGACGGCGCACCTTCTGATCGTGACATTGGTTGCATTGGGTGCAGTACCGCCGTTGTCGCATGTGATATGGGGGGACTGACCACTAATCTTTTATCGAGGGTCTTTACCGAGATGTTTGGCTGAGCATATCGTCTTTCTCAATGGAGGAATGAAACGACTCATGTCAGTGTCTACCAGCGGCGGTTCAAGACTCTATGCGCTCCTACTCGCGGTAGTGGTTGTTGCGGGGGCCCTTATGGCCAGCACGATTCTACTATTGCCACCGCATCCTGAGCCAACGATCAGACTGATCCCTCTTCAGGGAGAAGAGAGGGTAGTTACTCTCACTGAGATGCGTAACATGGAGTACGTGGAGAGAAACGGTTCGTACCAGAACTCATACGGTAACATCCGCGGGCAAGGTCTGTACAGGGGAGTGAGACTTGCAGACCTGATCCTACTGATAGGCGGAATGAACGAACAGCAGATCCTCGTCGTGAACGCCTCTGACGGCTATTCACAGGTATTCACGTACAGAAACGTATACCCTAACGCGACCCAGTATGCAATTCAGGGAGACATGGTCCTGGCGTACCAGCTCAACGGTACTATGATACCAGAATACGAGGAGGGGCCGAAGATAATGTTCCTGCCCGAGGATGGTTGCTACTCCAATGCCGACGCCGCGGCGACCATAGACCCACAGTTCTTCACAGGAGCCGCTGGGCCAAAGCTAGTCTCACGCGTCGCAAGCATCTCAATAAGGACCGGACCTCCGGCTCCCGAACCCGTCGTCCTGCATGTCACTGTCGGGACCGTGACTAAGGGATATACCTATTCTCAGGTCACCTCGTTGGCGAGCGTTAGAGGAGAGGGCGGCACGAGAAACAAGTTCGGGACACTCAGGGGGCCGTACAATGTCACAGGAGTCCCGGTCCTCGACATCTTGAGAGATGTTGCAGACCTCCCAGACGACTATAACCTGACTGTCGTATCAAGCGACTCCTACGTGGTCACGCACAACAGGAGCGTCTGTGAGGGAAATGTCAAGGGCTATGACCCTGTCACGGGTACATCGGTCGGGCCCATCCATGCCCTGATGGTATTGGCCTACCTTGTGGACGACCAGCCAGTTCAAGATGGACCATTCATGATCGCCATGCTCAACGACACATACTTTACCGACTCATACATATGGTCGAGGTTTGTCGTGAATCTGACTGTCACCTCCATGTCAGCAGGTGCCATGTCAGCCCATGGTGCCGGCATGAACGAGGCAGCAGTGCCAGCGAAGCCGCAGGTAGCGACCACCATCATGACCGACTACATGGTCGAGACGAATAGTCCGACTCGAAGAGACTGATAGCGTGACTCCTCCTTGCACCAGCCCAAACAGGAGCGCCACCCGGGATATCGCTCACCAGCATCTCGGGTGGTGCCAAACGACAATGCGGGCAATACCGCTGGTCTGCCGCAAGATCGCAATCGAAGTGGCCACTCAATGTCCATTGAGCAAAGTATTTTCGGTCAGCAGATAGTCTTGCAACTCTCTGGGTCGTGAAGCGAAGTGTCACCATCGGGAGCAGCATATCCTCTCGACCACATGATAGATGTGGCCTCAGGTAGGTCGAGAGCAGACATTGTACTGAGGAACGCAAGTGTCGTCAATCTCTTCACAGGTGAGATAGTACAGGGTGATGTCGCACTCTGTGGGAGTTTCATTGCAGGTGTTGGATCCTACTCTGGGAACACTGAGACTGAGCTCGATGGCGCATATGTGGTACCGTCCTTCATAGACGGACATGTGCACGTAGAGTCCTCAATGGTCATGCCGATCCAGTACGCGAGGGCGGTCGTACCTCACGGTACAGGGGCTGTGATTGCAGACCCACACGAGATAGCCAATGTCCTGGGCATGGAGGGCATAGTGTACATGTCAAAGAGTATGAGGGGCGGCCCATTGGACTTCTACGTGATGATCCCGTCATGTGTGCCATCCACCGACCTCGAGACCAACGGGGTTGCACTAGACCATCTGGATGTGAGACCATTGATGACTGAGCACTATGTGCTAGGTCTCGCAGAAGCGATGAACTATCCTGGAGTCGTATACCGAGATCCGACCATACTGGAGAAGATCCGGGTCTCCCTCGATCTGGGAAAGAGAATAGATGGTCACGCACCCACCCTGAGGGGTCTTGACCTGAACGCCTATGCTGCTGCCAGGATCACGTCTGACCATGAGTGCACCACGTATGAGGAGGCCATGGACAGACTCGCTGTGGGAATGCATGTGCACATCCGCGAGGGTTCGACTGCCCGGAATCTCAAGAGCCTGGCGAGGATAATCAGACCTGAGACCTCGATGTTCTGCAGCTTTGTCACTGATGACAGGAACACACTAGACCTGCTCAAGAAGGGGCATATCGACAGCATGATCAGAGAGGCTGTCGAGTTCGGAGTGGACCCTGTCCTTGCGATAAGGGTCGCGACTCTGTCGACGGCCGTTCATTATGGGCTGTCCCACAGGGGGGCTGTCGCGCCAGGTTATGTTGCAGACCTGTGTGTCATAGACTCACTCGAGAGAGTCGGAGTCAAGATGGTCTTCAAGAGGGGACATCTCGTTGCCAGAGAGGGCAAGATGATCGCAGACGTCGTCGAACAGCAGCAACCTCGGCTCAGGAGGTCAGTGAACATTCACTGGCTTGAGCCAGAGGACTTTGAGGTCAGGGCAAATGGCAAGTTGATGAATGTCATCGGCGTGATTCCTCATCAGATTGTCACGAAGCACCTTGTGGAGGAACCAAGAGTCAAGGGAGAGATGGTCGTTCCAGATGTCGACCGCGACCTAGTGAAGGTGGCCGTCATAGAGCGCCACAATGCATCTCCCGTGAGAGCCGTCGGCTTCGTGAGAGGTCTGGGCATAAAGGAGGGAGCAATGGTGTCATCAGTGGCGCACGACAGCCACAACATCGTCACCGTCGCAACCAACGACAGGGACCTCGTGGAGGCGGCAGTTCAGGTGGCAAGGATGCAGGGAGGACTTGCCGTTGTCCGAGACGGCGAGGTGCTCGCCTCGCTGGCACTGCCTATCGCAGGACTGATGTCAGATAGGCCGATCGAGGAGGTCAGTGAACGACTTGAGAGGCTGAGGACCGCAGCCGAGCGGATAGGTTGTGACATCGATGAACCATTCATGGCCATGGCATTTCTCACGCTCCCTGTCATTCCGGAGCTGAAGATCACTGACATCGGACTCGTCGATGTCGTGCGATTCAGGACAATTGGTCTGTTTGAGGTCCCACAGAACGACTCTGACTCAGCTGCCCATCGTGAGGCCTAGGGTCAACATTGCTCTCTTGATCTGTCTGCGCTTCTTGTACCCGACCACGATAGCTGCTACTGCGCTGAACAGCACTAGAAGCACAGCGACCCCGAAGGCAGCTATCAACGTCGGAAGCAGATAGACACTGGGGAAGTTCCTCAGGTTAAAGACCAATCCTCTCACCAGTAGATAGACGATCTCCATCATGATCAGGAACAGCAGCATGACACCAGACTTGAGCTGACGTTCGTGAATGTATGTCTGCAACGATGTCTGCATCACTATGGCTGACAACAGGTTTCCAAGGATGCCCATCACTATCATGATGTCGCCCCTGATGAAGTAGAATGGTATGTTGGTGCCGGCCAGCCCCCACTGCGTGAAGTACTGTACGTAGACCATCAGCAGGATCAGTCCAAGCTCGAAGATCATCAGGAGAAGTCCGCCAAGTCCAGAGACCCTCAGTATCGCATTGTCTATCTTGTCTGCCCATTCCATGTTCGTGAGTTTCATGTACTCCACGTTGAGAGGCTTCGCCCAGCTACTGCTTGACACACAGGCAGGGTCATTGCAGTTGACAATTGTGAGCAGCTTGCCACCGTAATCCCCGACTCTCTTCTCCATGCATTCCTCGCAGACAAGGCTTCCACACACATGACAGACTCCCTTCGCAAGGGTCTTGGGATGATTCTTGCAGTTTCTTCCCTGCTCGGACCCAAGGACAGGACTACCACAGTACTCGCATCTATTGACCTTGTCCCGATGTGTGACCTGCACGCGCCCGCCGCACACAGGACACAGTATCACTTGACTCGTGACTCGTGACACGTCATCCTACCTCCTCTTCGAGGCTCGGCTCACCCCTTGAACTGTACCTGCAAGATTGACTGGACTCTCCCAGGGTCGCATCCCGTCTCTGATAGCTGTGTCCGGCGCCTCGGGGAGCCGCCCCGTCTTCAGGCCTCTGTCACGTGCCTCCTCGAGACTGATGAAGTCGGTCTTTCGGATTATCCGCACTGCCTGTATCATGACCGCCACTAGCCCGGCATAGAACAGGGCCGGCACAATGACAATTGCCGCCGCCAGCATCAGGGCGAACACGATGACAGGGATCGCTATTATCGCAAGTATGACAATCAGCAGGAAGGCGCCCGCATTGTTGTTCCTCCCGCCCGCCCTCGCCATCTCACCGGCCACACGAATTGCGAACTGGAGGACGTACTTCATGGCGTGAGAGTACATGCCAAGGAACTTCTTGTACATGGCACCGAATCTTGAGAATCGACTCCCCGCCTTGCTGAACAACGAGTCAATCGGGATGACGAGAGAAGTCGTTGTAACGGCTGGTCTGTATCTACCCTCGAAGCAGCGTTCACATAGGAAGATGGTCGAGCCGCGCCAACGGCTATCTATGGGAGGCGCCTGTGCAGTGAGACATCTCCTACAGAAGGGTTCTCCACATACGGCACACGTGGTAGCCGCGAGATACTCCGGATGATTCTTGCAGGGTACGAATACTCCACCGAGCCCCAGAGTGACACCGCAGTAGTTGCACTTGACAGTGTTGTCCCTGCTCGCTTCTGTGACAGGAGTTGCACCTCCACAGTTTGAGCACAGGATCGCCATTCCCTCTCTGGTCTCTAGCCTGCGGACGTCCAGGATTCTCTCCTGCTGCTCCGGAGTGAGTGGAGTGACACCATCCGGGGCCAGAAGTCTTGGATCCAGTGGAGATGGAAGAAGGCCCCTCTCGATCAGTCGGGCCCTTCTGCGGTCGCGCTCAATCTTGACTCCTGGCGGCGGAACGATGCTCTTCCACCTTGCCAGGATGTACAAGACAGTGCACAACTCTATGATGGTGATGAATGTAGCAAGGTACCCTATGTTCACATTTGCGGTCGTATCGAAGAACGGGACCGTCCAGGAGTACCCGATCCCATTCTGCTCGACGAACAGCGTACACAGAATGGTAGCAGCAATGCTGTATATCAGCTGCGCGACTACGGCCGACTTCCGGAGGTCGTCGACATAATTGCCGATTACAAGACAGGGGACAGTGACGCCTAAGATGATAGCAAGGACATAGAGAAGACCGTTCTCTGCCAACTGGGGCACCCCGACGCGCCATGCGTAGGCAATCCCTGCAGCAGCAAGAATACTGACCGCCCCAAACATCATGTGAAGAACGCCGATGAACCGGATCCCTGCCGGCCGGTCAAAGATCGTATCCATTTGTCTTGTACCCAAGACTCTCAGCTCCCGACGATGAATGAGCATCTGCCCATCAGGTTGGCTAGTCAGCCCACCTGGCAACCCTTGCTGGACGGTTCTCGATTCAGACCAATCCCTTTAAAACATATGTACGGTCATTCCACTGCTGTATTGGAGAATGGTGCAGGATGTCCCGGGGCTCGAACAGACGGGGCATAAAGGACTCTGTCAACAGACTGAAAGAGGAAATCGAACTGTCGGGCAGTGCCGAGATAGCGCGTCGCTACTTTGCCATGAACTCGTTCGATGGTGCAATGACCATGCTCGGGCTGCTCCTTGGAGGTCTTCTCAGCATCGGATCGACCGAACCAGAAATGACCTATCAGGCCATACTCTTCGCAGCTCTTGGTACTATCGTGGCCATGGCAATGTCAGGGTTCTCGGGGTCGTACTTGACCGAGGTTGCTGAGAGGAAGAAAGACCTGAACGAGATCGAGCACTCGATGCTCGCAGACCTTTCGGAGTCAATGCATGCGAGGGCACACAGGTCTGCCTCGCTATTCGTTGCAACAGTTGACGGGATCTCTCCAGCAATCACAGCCACGTTCATACTCATACCCATGGCTTTAGTCCCGCTCCAATTGGTGGATATCTGGGAAGCGTTCACGATGTCTATCCTCTTCTCCATGTTGGCACTCTTCGCCCTCGGTCTGTTTCTGGGCAAGGTGTCAGGCACCAGCGTCGTCCGGTCCGGCCTGAAGACATTCGGAGCAGGACTCGCCACTGCTGTTGTGATTGTGGCCATCCACCTCGTGACAGGAGCCATGCCGGGCTGACAAGACGTTTATGTGTCCCTTTCAGTAATCTTCGCACGGGACACAAGATGTTCGACGTCCTACCGCGGGAGAGGTTCACTCATCTTCCAACGCCCCTTCATCGAATGGACAACCTGGCACGCTCATTGGGCCTGAGAGAGCTCTGGGTCAAACGCGATGACATGACTGGCATGGGCTGTGGTGGCAACAAGAGCAGGAAGCTCGAGTACATTGTGGGTGATGCCAGAGAGAGAGGCGCAGATACCCTTGTGACTGTTGGCACTGTTCAGAGCAACCATTGCAGACAGACCGCAGCTGCCGCGGCTCTTGCAGGCATGAGGTGTGTCCTGTTGTTGTCTGGTGAGGCGCCCGAGAACCCGACCGGAAACATACTTCTCGACCGTCTCTACGGAGCAGAGATCGTGTATTGCCCCCGTTCAGACATGGGCGAACTGCAGGAGAGGATGAACAATGCGTGCACGACCCTGGGGGAACTTGGCCTCAGGCCATATGCCATCCCGGCAGGGGCATCGGTACCACTCGGGGTACTCGCCTACGTGGAGGCGGCGGCCGAGTTGAAGGAACAGTCAGATAACAGGGGCTTCACGCCAGACGTGATCGTTGTGGCAGCAGGAACAGGAGGGACTCTTGCAGGCATCGCACTGGGAGCAGAACTGGTCGGACTCGAGACGCAGGTAGTCGGCATATCGGTGCAGGACGAGCGGAGCGTACTCGAGAATCGAGTCAGAGAACTCATCCACAGGACCCAGAGGGAGTATCCCGACCTTGTTGGGGCAGTCGAGCCCTCGTTTGCAGTTGATGACCAGTTTCTAGAGGAGGGCTATGGCGTGGTCACTGAGAGTGTAAAGAGCATGATACACATGTTCGCCAGGACGGAGGGACTTCTGATAGACCCTGTATACACCGGTAAGGCGGCACTGGGCCTCAGCAGAATGGCTCTCTCTGGGGAGACGCCTACAGACGCCCATGTCGTGTTCTGGCACACCGGTGGGGAGCCTGCACTCCATGCCTACGCAGGGGAGCTACTGGGTTGATAAGGCCAGTTGGTACCTCGCTATCACTGGGCACCATGTGAGACCAGTGCCGCGAAGAAGCAAACGTATTTTATCCAGACTACATAGAATCCAGACGGCGAGGGATGAGCTGGGTGAGCTCTGAGTATCAGACGTTTCGATTCGTAGTCGCCGGAGACTTGGAGGCTGGATTTGTTCTTTGCACCAGGTTTGTTGGAGCTGAGCTAGCAGGCCCTGAGGCCGTGAGAGAACTACTCTCCAGAAGATGGCCGATGGATGAGTGGAGCCGACTGGTCACAGTGATGGAGGGAGGGAGAGTCACCACTGTGAAGGCTGATGTTGAGCTGCATGGTCCATGGGTATGGGACCTCTATAGCGTAATGGATCCTCATGACTACTTCAGACGCTTCGACGGAGCGGCACTCTGTGTCAGCACAGACAGGCCCGAGTCATTCTCTGAGGCGGTAGTATTCTTCGAGGCCTTCGAACAGCACACTGAGCAGGGCACCCCGTCGGTGCTCGCCGTGGCTAGTCAACAGGCATTGACGGGGAGCGTGATGGCCGAGATAGAGAAGTTGAGCAAGCAGTATGGTCTGCAGATGATACAGGTAGACCTGAACTCCGGTAAGAATGTGCAGTCGGTGTTCAGAACACTGGCTGAAGGCGCGATCCGACGGAGCACGTCCTAGGCCATGTTCTGCTGACAATGAGAGAGACCTTATTGCGCCAAGGCATGTTCAGGTGCTCCTGTGCTATACGGACGCCAGTTTGGGATCACAAGTACTACGACCTGTGAGACACGGCATCGGACCAAGAGGTCCCATCAGCCAGGCGGTGTGATGATCCAGAGGAACCGAACATGGCTGAAGACATATAGTCATACCTCCTGACTGAGAGATTCATTCACAGTTCAGGGGGAGAGAAGACTCATCCCGAGCTTAATAAGATGTCACACCGTCGAGTGGCACTTGAGGACTGACCAAGATTGAATGACCTGGATGACGAGCGGGCAGAGTTCGAGCGCTGCTTTAGAGAACGTCAGCAGGTGGCCATGGCAGAGCGGGTTGAGATGGTACTGAAGGACCAATATCGAGAGGCCTTTGAGATTCTCACAGACGCCGAGAATGCCCGTCTCATACCAGCCATTGTGGGCCCACCCGGGATCGGAAAGACGTTATTGCTCAGGGCATATGCCCAGAGGAGCGGGAGACCGTTCTGGTGGATGACCGGCGATGAGGGAGTACGCCCTTCCCATCTGGTGGGCTCGTTCAATCCTGCGGTCGTACTTAGCAAGGGTTTCACACTCGAATCATTCGAGCCAGGTCCACTCTTGAAAGCCATGATACTCGGCGGTGTCTTCGGCCTGAACGAGGCCAATCGTCTGTCCGAGTACGTCCAGAATACACTCCTCGAGCCCCTTGAGGAATGGAGCCTTCTCATCCCCAGGTTGGGAAGAATCGTTGCGAAGGAGACCTTCTTCCCAGTCCTCACAATGAACCCCGAGGAGATGAGCGGAACACATAGACTCAGTGAGGCGCTTCGGGACCGCATCAGGGTCTGGATCAGACTGAACTACCCGAGAAAGGAGACCGAGATTGAGATCATACGCGCGAACTGCTCGGAGTACCAGCTATCAGACGAGGCCCTCAACGAGATCTACGCACTGGTCTCCGCTACGAGAAGCAACAATGACATCGAAACACCTGCATCCATTCGAGCTGGAGTATCTATAGCCAGACTGTCGGCCCAGATGGCAAGGAGGAGGGGTGATAACTATGTGGATCGAGAGATCATCGCAGAGGCCGCTAGTCGGGTCCTGAGCGGTGCACTCAGATTCAGGCCTGGGATCGATCCCTCAAGGGGGGTCGAGAACATAATACGACAGGTGTTGACACTTGGAAGAAAGTAGGGATCCTCAGGGCCCCATCGGTGGGACTACAGCCATCTCACCCCTGCCGGGGAGAGTACCTGAGTTTGCAGCAGAGTTCGTATATCGAATGAGACTGAGGGAGGTCACTACCCCTACTGGGACTCGGCAAGCAATGGCAATCGCCGGACTGCTCACTGGTCGATTCTTTAGAAGAGGGAGTCTTACCCTCCAGGACTTTGTGGACGTGGCTGTGATGACGACCAGGCCTGAGGACCAGCAGCTCGCCAGGGAGACCGCGGAAGAGATTGTTTTCGGACACCCACCGCTCCGCGGGGCGCAGGAACACATAGATGACACCAAACACGATGTGTTCAGCGAGACTGACGACCACCTGGTTCAGCTGATTGAGCAGATAAGACGAGAGATAGAACTCTCCCGTCGTATCCACCGCGACAGAGTCGAGACGGGCTATCACTATCTGAATGAACTGGAATCTCGGGTCGATGCAACAGAGCTGCGGAGAGCAGTCTTCGAATCAAGGAATGGAACCCCGTATCTGACGCCTGGAGAGGTGATTCTGAGAGGGATATCCACTGACGACGAACTCAGAGAGGCAGCGGGAGAAGAGCTGATGAGCAGGATCGGGAGTCTCACATCGCAGGACATAGCCAACAGTCGGATACTGCATATGCTGGATCGATTGTGTGAGTCGGCCGATGCTGCTGAGAGGTTGGCCGCGAAAGCATACCGGGGTGACGCAGACATCTACGAGGAGTTTGAGTTGCTGGCCAGGTCCCAATTTGCCACTGCCCTCAGGGCGCTGTCGCTGATGACTGAGCTGGGACGCCCGGACGCGGAAGTGCTCGAGAGAATGGATGCCACGCTTCAGGACTCCATCCAACGTCTAGACGATGCCGTGCGCTATGCTGAGACCCGTGGGAGAGCGCCGAGGAATATTCGGGAACTGCTCAGGACTGTACCTCAGCAGTACCGTCTCACAGATGCCATGGAGCTTGCGCGGTCGTTGACTCGTAGAGGAGCGGAGGATCTTGAGGAGTCCGTCCTGGCGGAGTATGACAGCCAGTTCGATGAGAGAACATCGTCGAGAGTCGATCTTGAACAGCTGGCTGAGACTACCGGTGACTCGGCCAGTTGGAAGAGAATCCTCGAGAAGAAGGTCAGCAGTCTCATCAGCGAGGCCACGGCAAGGTCCGACCCCGTGGAGTTCTTGCTCAACCAGATGCGTCAGATCCTTGGTGCTGACCCGAAATTCCAGGAGGTGTCAGCTCATCCTGCGTGGCAAGAGGCCATCAGACAATTCTCCGAGGCTGCTGTGAGTCGGACATTGTCAGCAGAACAGCTCCGGCGTGTCGCGAACGATATGATCAGCATGGGAGTTACTCCTCCGGCCGGCATCATCCAGGAGGCAGGCAGAAGGCTTGGGCTGTCAACTGAGGAGATAGAGGAGATACTCCAGCCCGACCTAGAGATTGTGAGAGCACTCATAGAGAAGGGAGTGCACGACATCGAGCGTCTGTATTCAGTGATGGTGTCCGCAAGAGTGGACCATGGTCAGCTTCGAGGACTTGCGGACCTTGCAGTCGCCCACGCTAACCGAGAGGCGCTGGGTGCGATAGCTCGGATTGACCTTCATGCTGCACTTGGCACTCCATCATTGAGGGACTACGGGCCCATCGGCCGTTGGATGTCTGCCAGGGATGCCCAGACAGACCCGGACAGGATTGAGATGGTAGTAGGCGGGCTGCTTGCAGGTCCAGCCAGCGACGTCGTGACTATGTGGTACAGATACCGCGATGAGATCCCATCTGAAGTCAGGAGGATGTTAAAGGATGTGTCACAGAGGATCCTGGTTGAACTTGGGAGCAGACTCGCTCGTGCAACCATGGGATCTTCGATGCTTGGTGGGCTACTGGAGAGCCCCACAGTCAGACCGTACAGGCTGGGTGACGAAGAGGAACTCATCAGCATTGAGGACACACTTGAGAACATCCTGTCTCAAGGACGTACGTCAATCGAATACCTGGACCTCGATGACATTCTGGTGATAGAGGACTACCGTGGCCAGCGCGCATTCTACTGGGCACTTGACAAGTCGCGCTCAATGGACTCTGCAGAGAAGCTCGGGATGCTATCGATCGCTGTGATGGCCGGGATATCCGCAGTCCAGAAGGATGACTTTGGTGTGCTCCTGTTCGACAGCGAGACTAGGGTCATGAAGCGCATCACCGACCATCTTGTGCCTGCAGACAAGATCGCCCTCGGACTTCTTGAGGTCAGAGCGGGAGGAGGCACCGGAGGTCGGGAGGCCATGAGACTGGCCCTGCATGACCTGAGGTTGAGCGGAGCCAGGGACAAGTTCTTCATATTCAGCAGTGACATGTACCTGAGCGACCTCCCCCAGTGCATTGAGTTGGCAAGACAGATGGCGGAGATGAACATCCGGGTGAGACTCGTCGTGCCATCAGGCTCCTACGACCGCCAAGCCGCTGAACAACTCGCAAGGGCCTCACGGGGAGTCATTGTGGACATAGGCTCGTTAGAGGAGCTGCCAGTCAGGCTTCTCAGACTCACAGACTACTGATCCTCCACTCTACGAATCAGGAACCCGGGGATGAAACCTCTGTCTGCTCGACTGAGCGACTTCTCGATTACCTCGCACACCCAGAATCTGTACGCACACTTGTAGTCTTCATTGCCTGATGCAAAACGAGCTGAGAAGAGGAGCCTCAGTGCCCTCATGAATCGGTAGTAGGGGGCACCGGGCTCGACGACCTCAGCAACACAGTTCAGCTGGTAGCTCATGAGTCCGCCCTCGCCTCTTGGTCGCCAGAGTACTGACAGCACGACCCGCGGTTCTGAAAGGATGTTGTTGTAGGTCATGTCTCCGAAGAGCTCTATCGCACCCAGCGCTGTCAGGTCAAGTCTGGAGTTGTCCAGGTAGATGCGGCGATACAAATCTATCCTCTCATCGATGGTGCTCTCGAAGGGTCGTCCCTGTAGGGACAATAGCTCACCCTCAAGCTCATCTACTACTTCGTCGATAGCCTCATCCACGAGCGTCAGTCGTACGACCTTCTGTGCCACGTTTATCGGAAAGACATTGTACGGATTCCAGGTGCAGACGGCCGCTTTGGTCAGCGTGGTCTGATAGATCGTTCTGATCTTGTCCTCTGGACTCTCAGGCCCGTCGAGCATGGTCAACATGGAGTCGACATAATTGGTCGGAAGAGTCTGTATCGGGAAGCTCGTTCTGAATCCGGCGCTTTTCAGCTCAATTGTTCTGCGTTCTCTGTCCACGAACAAGCTTATCCCTGAGGTCTTCTGCGTCACAGGACCACCAGCATACGGGATACGCTGACCCCTTATATGAGTCTGGTGTCGTCGATTCTACCCGGAAAACGGATAAAAGCCACAGTCCGGTGAGGAGCGCTGAGCTGATCCGATGTATGAAGTATTCGAGGTGGACGAGGCCGCCCGACTCTCTCCTGCCGAAGCCTGTCGTACCTCAACCGATTCGACCAAGGTCTTGATATACGTGGACCACGACAGCAAGACAATCTTCCTGTGGCGCGGAGAGAGGGCACCTCTCGCAACGAAGCTCATGGGGACTAGAGTTGCGTCAACACTCAGCCACAAGTACCCCTCATACAGAATACGACCTATCTCCGAGGGCAAGGAGCCGGCGGCGTTCAAAGACCTGCTCGGAATCAAGCGTATATGATGCTAATCGTATGACTATGTCGGTATTGAGGGACCTGCAGTCTCGTTTTACAGTGCAGCAGTCTGATGCACGGTTTATCACATGAACGGAGTCCCGAGCCAACGGCGAACGAGGCTTCCTATAGTCATACTGACCAGCACATACCACGAGAAGTAGTACAGCCCGAAACCTCCTCTGACTCCGACCGTGGTTCCCAGCCATCCCTCTGCGAAAGGCAGTAGCTTCGACACGTTGAATGGCAATACGATCACTGGCGTACTGCCGTATAGTGCTCCGAACAGTGTGAACAGAGCGATAAGGGGAACGAGTAACAGGCACGTGGGCTTCATCCTGGCTGATGTCATCCTACTCTGAATCAACAAGATCCGCTGCTGATTGTCAATGATCTCTTGAAGTAAGACAGGGTCTGCCGTGCGCCGGGCCTGTTTCAGCTTCTCCCTCCAGACCTTGGTCTCGTCCATGTCCATCTTCATCTGATCAAGATCGACCATCTTGCTCGTGACATAGGTCGAGATTAGAACCACTAGTATGCTGACCAAGGCTATGAAGAGACCTGAAAATGGTGCTACTGTGATGAGTCCTATCAATTCATTCAGAGGGTCGGTCAACGAGGATTGCTCACCTGCAATGGTCTGCACGTGAAACTGGCTTTAAGCCTATTCGGCAATGCGAGGTCATCGGATGGGCTAGTGCGCACCAGTCTGTCTGAGCACAGAGCCTCAGGATACACGGCCATGATCAAGTTGCGTTCGACACGAGCAGAGCTCGTCTGTACGTGTCACGCGTATTATGGGTAGACTTGAACGGGCCGCCTCCAACGCATAGAGTAAACATTCAGGTCCGCCGCGGAAACTCATGCTCAAAAGAGTAAACGTCCACATTTCGCGCCAATCACAGATTGTCCCCAGGACTTCTAGACCGGCAGAGAAGGCTCCGTTAGGGCAATTCTGCGTTTACCCTCGCTGATGCACTGGTTTTATATCCAGGAGATAGTGTACCGTGTCCGTCGAGTCGCCGGGAGGACAAGACAACAAGATGCAGATGTTCACCAGAATGCTACGTAGGCAGGGCTTCTATCGAGTCAAGGGAGCCTCAGAGCCTGTGTTTATGAAACACAATGTGGGGATCGGCGGAGTCTACGTCCGTCTTGATGACAAGAGCGCCTTCGTGACTGTCAGAGACCTCGGAATAGAGGAGGAGTTCACGAGGGTCAAACAGCTCGAGGAGTTCATCTCCAGTCTCGACGAGGAAGCGTATCGTAAACGATGCGTGATAGTAAACAAGATGCGCGGCGTAGGGTCCTGAGTGCGCATCCAGATCCTTCTCGTCGTGCCCGCCGTGTCGCTGACTGTTCAGAGTAGCCGTTCACTGGAACTGGATTCCTGCAGTTTCCTAGACACGGCGGGCCCATGTTCGCCGAGGATGCACCGTCTATGTATCCCATGAGCCTAACTGTATCGGCAGGTGTTGCATGGACATGAGACATGCCATGCGAAAATATTGAAGAGCGTGGAAGGACTGGGCTGTCCCATGCAATCTTCAGGTCAGACACGAAGACTGGCCTACAGGGGTATCATCCTTCTGGGCGCTGTCAGTCTGTTCGGAGACATAGTCTACGAGGGTGGCAGAGGCCTCATTCCTGACTACCTATACGCACTAGGTGCGACAGCTCTTGTCATGGGACTAGTGAGCGGGACAGGTGAGTTCATGGGATATGCTGTCAGACTGGTCAGCGGTGAGTTGGCTGACCGGACCCGAAGATACTGGGGCCTTATGGTCCTGGGATACAGTCTCATCGTCTGCATCCCACTTCTGGCCATCTCGTACTCGTGGGCCAGTGCAGCAGCCCTGGTGGTGCTCGAGCGGATCGGGAAGGGTCTGAGAACTCCATCCAGAGACTCAGTCCTATCAATGGTCAGCAGCGGGGTGGGTCCCGGTAAGGCGTTCGGTATTCACGAGTTTCTCGACCAGATAGGGGCGATCGCGGGACCTGCAATGGTCGCATTGCTCATGCTCTATTCGTCGAACAACTACCAATTGACCTTCGCTGTCCTCTTCATTCCATTCCTGGCGCTAGTGGCTGTGCTGTGGTACACCCGTAGGAGCCTATCACCCGGGAGTCTCTTCCAGCCCACTAGAGGTATCCGTGACGAAACGACCGATGCTACGGCCCGTCTGAAGGGTCCTTTCTATGTGTACACTCTTGCAGTCGCGCTCAATACAGTTGGTCTCATACCAGCAGCACTGATTCTGTACAGGGCCTCTGTCCTGTTTCAGACAGCGGGACAGATGTGGATGGTCCCGGTGATCTATGTGATGATCCAGGGGATTGACGCTGTGATTGCACCATTCGCAGGGTCTGCCTTTGATAGGCTAGGCGTACGGACCCTGTTTGTTCCATTTGCGATCTCTGTCCTTCCGCCACTCATCATGTGGATCGAACCCGATGTCACCGGTGTTGTCCTGGCGGCTATCACATTTGGGATCGTGCTGGGAATGCAAGAGTCAACCTATCGTGCTGCCATAGCCCTGTACGCACCACTGGAACAGAGGGGAAGGGCCTACGGCATGTTCAATACCTCATACGGTATAGCGGCCCTCGGAGCAGGCGCAATCTTTGGGATGTTCATCGATACTGCAGTAAGCATCGGGACTGTGCTCATATTTGTCCTATCTCTGCAGCTCTTGGCCGTGTTGCTGCTGAGGAAGACTGCTGGTCAGTCACGGAGCGCGCAGGTCTCCGAATAGTAGGTTGGCAGTGGGCTTCATTCAATCTGCGCACTCGTCAACATGATAGTCATCTACCTTCGGTATGGGACCTGGGCGCGAGCACCAGCATGACATGATTGACCCTCTTGGTACAGGCTCCATGTGACTCCGAGAGAACACAACGGAAAATAAGCACCGACAGGACAGTCGCATGGGCACATCCTAGTACATCCAAAGAAAAGGAATATACACTGAGTGAAGACCTGTTCACCTGACCTTGACAGGAGGTTCGAAACTCTGTCAACCGTGTCCCCGAAGAAGGCAGACGTCACTGCATTCATAGACGATCTCGTAGGCAAGAGCGTACGTGGGGAGTTCTCCGCGATAGTCGATTCGCTGAGGGGATACTGGGACGACAAGAATGCGCATCCTTGGCACCTGATCTACAGGACCCTGAAGCGAGACAAGGCCCTTCTCAACGATCGAAAGAGGACCACGGAAATACTCGTGAGACTCCGAGATGCCATATTCTGTGCACTAGATGTGATCTCTCTGAGCCTTTCGCTCGACGTGTCGGCCTCTGAGATTCTCAGCATTGTATTGTCTGGGGAGAGCTGGACCGACGGTAGAAGACGGGCCCGAGCGCACTGCGCTGAGCTTCTCCGACAGAAGATCGAGAAGGGGGACACACAACATATTGTACCAGCGGGGCTCATCATAGACGGTCTTGGGTTCCTCGTACTACACCTGAAGAAGGCCGAGCTCAAGGCCTTTAGAGAGGCGATCCCAAAAGAGAAGGATGGCAAGTACGACTTCAGGGCACTCACAAAGACTCGACACGGACAGGAGGCGATGAGGACGGCAGAAGTCACCGAGCTGGTCCTCGAGTCAACTGATCCTCGGGCAGCGGCTCTCATCGATATATGTGAGAAGATGCTGCTGGACCTAGAGCTAGACGCTGATTCACTTCACGGACTTCCAGTCGAGACTCTTCAACTTACACTTGACGGCGACGTGATCAACGATTCAGAGAGAGACTTGAAAGTGGGTCCAGCGAGCAGTGCCGGAGACTATGAGACAGTGAGATCGCCAGATGTCACGGGAGACAACGACCGGCAGCAGACGCGGCGCAGAAGGAGAAACAGGTCGGCAGAGCCTTCGGAGAAGAGCCACACTCAAGGAACCAGCAGCACAGGGGAGGGAGCGTGAGAAATGTCCGACACCGATGAACTGGAATCGATCGAGAAGAAATCGCTCGGGGAGATGCGGATGATCTCCTCCATGCTCGACTCGTACAGGATGGAGCTCATGTACGCGGCTGCTGGCAAGATGATGTCTCACCCTCAGGGAAGGGCGTTCGTCGCGCGGGCCCTAGGACTATCGGCATCTCAGGATGCAACGATTCGAAGGGTCGCTCTCAGGACGCTCGCCAGGCAGGCCTTTGGACCATACATAGTTCCCTTCTTCTCCGCCCTCCAGACAGTCAACCCAGCTGAGAGAGAACAGGTTCTGCAGGTGATAGAGGAAACCATGAGGACAGTGGGGGCACCTACGACCACTGCCGAGCGAGACAAGTGGACACGTGCCCTGTTGAAGTTCGTCAGGGAGCATCAGGCAACAGTGATAGGCATACTTGCATGTCTCGGCTCCCAGGCCATGAGGTCAATCGAGCGCCTGTTCACGGAGCAACCTGATGTCATTGACAAGAGATCGGTCCACAAGGTCATGGAACTGCCTCCCGAGCCCGGGGAGAGGTTGTCCCGGGTTCTTGCACGTGCTGCCGTGACAAAGAGGAGGGACATCCTGGAGCCCGTCTGTGAGATACTCAACGCAAAGACGGTTCAACTTGTTGCACCCGCACTGAAGAGCGACAGATGGGAGGTCCGCGCCCTCGTTGCAAGAGCGGTGGGGCGCGCAGGGATAGTCACTCAGTCAGGGGTGGTCAGTGACATCCTCAGCGACTCTGACTGGAGAGTGAAACAGACTCTGCTCGAGAACATTGATGTCGAGAAGTCCAAGTTCAGCGCATTGACGAGAGTGTTAGAGATACTCGTCAGTGATTCACACATTCGGGTACGCAGCTGTGCGGACAGAGTTCTCCTCATCTTGGGTACGAAGCCCTGCATGGGATCGGATGTCGAGACACAACGGGCCCGGCTCATGAAGCGATTCAGAAAACAGCTACTGAGATCCGCACCCCACAACAAGGACTTGGACACAGATTGGCTAGGCACCGATACAAGTACAGTGAGTCACATACCCTTCATTCCGGAGGAAGCAGAGGGACCTACCGAAGAGGCCCCTCAGGGAATCAGCCTCGGAGACCTGCTGACCTCAAGAAGACAGGAAGAGGATGACACATCCGAGCGAAAGAGGCTACTGGCTGCTCTTCTCAGCGAGCGAAGCAAGCTCTTGGCTGCCGAAGCACAGAAGAAAACAGTTGAAACGGTGCAGACTCAAGAGGCAACGCCCGCGTCGAGAGTCCTTGCGGTCCTCAAGGAGGTCTCCGAGAGCGGCGAGGTCGAGTTGGCATACCTCAAGCAGAGGGCCATGGAGCGCGGCATGACCGCAGAGGATTTTGATGCCGCAGTAGAGCAACTGGAGAGAGAGGGGATCGTATACCGCTCTGGGAAAGGAGCAGTACGGTATGTCGACCTCCAACTGTGACCAGGGGATTGCCGGAATGAGTCAGGTTGCTGACGACGTAGGGATGAGTGGCTAGGTGTCTGGCTGACACTAGGAAACCCCTGTGATGTGAGGCTGCTATGGCCAGGACTCGTGACAGCCCAGAACACGGGAGTCATCGCCAGATTCGACCGTTACCTGGACCATATCGAGAAAAAGAGGGGGTCAGGGAGATGATCTCCCCGACGTCAGACTATCGCTTCTTACAGACAACAGCCCCAATGATGATGAGAACGACAAATCCCACGGCTATGTACAGGAGATTGCTCATGATCAGGTCCTGTACGTCAGACGGGAGGTTCAGGCGTACTGCACTCACGTCGATCAACGTGTGGGTCTCGTTAGTGACGATCATGCGGTACTTCGCGATGAAGCCATCACTCTTCAGGTATGACGTCTCGACCTGTACGGCGTTATAGAACAGCAGCCCATGAGAGCTGGCGGTCCAGAAGTAGTAGGTCTCTTTCACTGTCAAGTTCTCGGTGATGAGGTTGGTCAGCAACTTGGTCAATAGCGTGAAATTGCCCACCGGAACGGCCAGTTTCCCGCCGACCAGGCCAATTCCGATGAACAGGAATGCCAAGAAGCCGATGCTCGTACCATTGTCGAAGTACGCCCCAAGACTCACTGAGGGGATGTCATTGTAGCTGGTCATGACGTTTGGCAATGCAGGAGGTGCTGCCTCGACGTCGAAGTACATTCCCTCATCAATAGGTTCATCGGACTCTGTTCCTGTAGCAGTCAGCCGGAAGCTGAATCTATCGCCACTCTTGATGCCCCATGAGAGCCCCTGAGATGTGGCCGCCATGACGGGTGTCATCAAGAACATTGCAACCACGAAGGCTGCAGCTAGAAACACGAGCGTGCGTCTCATTTCTACACCCTCTAAGGTGCTTGAGATGGTAGTACCGTGGCCTCTAAAAAGGATTTGCCCGCAGGACCGACAGATTCGTGGCCGCTGACGCATGGGACTCGCCCTGTGCCAATCATAGTAGTCCACTCGCAGCGAACATGTGTTGAAACAGGCCGAGCATCAGACTGATCGGCTGAGTATCTCAGAATCGGAGGGAACACGCGAAAGCCTTTCGTGAGAATGTTCTCGAACACAAGAAGTTCCATACCGAAAAGAATGAGAACGGACTCTGGCTCCAGGAGGTCCAGGAGGCGCATAGGCGAATGTCGCAGGAGTGGCGTTACTCGGAAGACATCTTCGATGCCCACACTCATGCTGTAGACCTCGATGCACTGGGACTCATGGTCAGAGTCGGCAGTGCGCTGGGAATACGCCATTCATTGCTCGTGCTGCATGAGGGCTCGGTCAGAGCGGTCAGAGACAGGTATCCTGCGATGTTCGTCTTTGCCCGGCCACTGTATCCGGGCGAGTTGCTCGATATCTGCAACAGTCCCACGCGGGTCGATGACGTGACTCGTGATGGGTACTCCGTCCTCAAGGTGCACTTTGCTCCATTCTGGATTGACCGCCTCGAAGACACCGGCGCTGTCCGACCTGTAGATGACCCATCTCTGGACTGCTTCTTCGAGGCAGCGGAATCCGCCAACATCCCTGTCCTGATACATGTGAGTGATCCTGACACATACTACAGGTCCCGCTATGCCAACGCTGCTCGGTACGGGACGAAGGACAAGCACATCTCTCAGTTCGAGAGTCGACTCAGCCGCCATCCAGGACTCACATTCCAGGTCGCTCACTTCTGCGCACAACCTGAGATCGAGAGACTTGACAACCTGGATCGATTAATGCGTAGTTACAACAACCTGTATGTCGACACTGGTTCGGCACGCTGGATGGCACGAGAACTGGGCGTGGACCCAGCCCGGGCCCACAACTTCTTTGTGCGACACTCCAGAAGGATACTATTTGGCTCTGACTGTGTTGCACGTTCAGACGATCCAGAGTACTACAGAGCGCGATACTACAGTGAAAGAATGCTTCTGGAGTCTGACGTAAGGGGCCTTCCGCTCCCGTTTGTCGATAACGACACTGTCAACGCCGGCGGTACTGTGATCAACGGCCTCGCTCTACCTGACCATGTATTGCGTCAGGTATACTGGGAAAACGCACAGAGGCTCTATGGTGATGCGCTCGGGACCTGATGAGCCTTCTTCAGACATGATTCAGCGAGAGAATCAGGTGTCGCGGTCTTGCGTCACAATCCCGTCCATCGAAATACACAATAGAGTTTGGACTCATCTTCAATCGAGATGCCACTCACGCCGCTTCATCTTGGTCCTGCTCTGTTACTTGCCGTGATCGTGCGTCGTCGATATGAGGGATTCGCTCTCTTGGCTGGCAGTGTGGTCCTTGACATAGAGCCTATTCTTGTCTTCCTCACGAATACCCCAGCGCCGCTGCACGGCATCGCTCACACCTATGTCGCAGCTGTAACCATGGGGACCGTGACGGGCATCGTCATCTGGATCCTGAGACCCCTGCTTGACCTGATTCCACTGCCCCGGTCGTTTGCGTCGGGATCGTCCGTGTGGACCGATTGTGCCGCCGCCATCGTAGGCACATGTTCCCACGTGCTTCTTGATTCCTTCCTCTATCCAGAGATGAATCCGCTCTTTCCGATCCTGGGAAACCCGTTCCTCGGAATGGTGAGTCACTACAGTCTGTATGTTTACTGTACGTATCTGGGCCTGGCGGGTCTCACACCACTCGTCGCACTCGCACTAATGGACTCGAGGTCACACAGGGAGAATGACCAACCAGAGTAGTCGCCCGTGCTCCAGGCCGAATTAGGTCCCATCCGATGAGTCCTGCAGCACGGGCAGCAGGTCCAGGAGAGTCTGCTTCTACCAGAAGGACTGAGAGGCCAGCTTCTCCAGTTGTGAATAATATAAGCTATTGAGTATACTATTGCGATTACTATAATAAAAGCATTGTCATTCAACACCAGATGGTCCATTGGTTGCAATTTTCACAAAGAGGGGCCGGTCATCGGCCCACCATCAGCACAGACGAGGAGCAGCTGGTAGAACAGATGACCTGAGATGGGCAGCCAGAGACCTCGAGGACGAACTCTCACATATCTACTAGACATATTGCCGTAGAACATCCAACAGCAACGCAGAGAAGAAAGAAAGAGAAACAGGAGGGAAGACCTCTTGAAGGAGGCCATCCCTCTGGTTGAGTTGACCTACTTCCCAAAGGCTGCGCGCACACCTGGTGTCAGCAGGTAGACGACAATTATCAGGTTGATGATGAGGGATATCGGCTGGATCGGGAAGATGGCCAAGATGATGCCTATGATACCGAATATGATACCCAGGATCCAAGCCCAGCCCTTCAGTGTCCAGAAACCGTAGAACAGGATCAGGTTGACTATTCCAACGATCAGAGGAAGGATTGCGAGTACCAAGAGTACTGGGTCAACCATCAACGCTACCATGAGCACACCAGCGGTGGTAAGAATAGCAAAAAGTCCGCCAAGCAGCTCCAAGATCGCCAGTATTGTCACACCTAGTGGTCTGTCTGCCAATTGTCTTTCCTCCATCACACAACCATAGTTGTGTTGAGCTAGACACATCAATAGGTCGATATAAGCTATTCGAATCTCAGGAGCCTCTGTATTTCGACCTGACCGGCACTGACAAGGACTAGCCATCGGATGCTCTGACGACAGTCGCCTGTGATCTTGACCCCTGGGCCAGCTGGGCCACCGGAACAAAGCAGCTCTCTCGCCCCAAGTGACATGCCGGTCCTATCTTCCTGACCCGGAAGACAAGCGAATCGTTGTCACAGTCTATGAGGATGTCCACGACCTTCTGGATGTGACCCGAAGTCTCGCCCTTCATCATCACTCTGCCAAGAGACCGTCTGTAGAAGTGAGCAAGACCCGTTTCCAATGTCCTCTGCAACGCCTCCCGATTCACGTAGGCGAGGGTGAGGACGGCCATCGTGGAATCGTCCTGCACCACCACGGGCACCAAGCCACCGCCCTTGTCAAAGTCCACGAGATCGAGAACACGACTCACGTTCAATGACAAGGCCTCACTGGCACCCCCATGGAGAGTAAGTATGACTTTACCTCACAGATATCATACTCGCGTAGGTGGAAGATCGAGGCCGCCAGAGCTGCATCAGCACCTCCAATCGTCAACACATCGAATATGTCTCTCGGGCTACCCGCGCCCCCACTCGCTATTACTGGTACGCCCACATTCCTGGTGACCTCCCGAGTCAATGTCAGATCGTATCCGGAACGACTGCCGTCAGAGCCAATAGATGTCAACAGTATCTCACCAGCCCCAAGTCCTGCTGCCTGGATGCACCAGTCGATCGCATCGAGACCTGTGGGTTCATGTCCTCCAAGAACAAATACTTCCCACCATGGGGCATGGCCCAAGGACGTAGGATGTCTCAGTGCATCGACCGCGACCACTACGGACTGGCTACCAAACACATCCGCTATTCTGCGAATCAGGCTCGGATCTCTCACGGCAGCGGTATTGATCGCGACCTTATCAGCGCCATTGGAGAGGACTGACAGGGCGGTCTCGAGAGAGGAAACACCTCCGCCGACGGTGAAGGGGATGTCCAATTCGACCGCGACTCTTCGCACAAGGTCAGTCATTGTGGCCCTGGACTCCCTCGATGCAGAGATGTCAAGGAACGCCAGCTCGTCGGCACCCTGTTGAGCGTAAGACCGTGCTAGCTCGACTGGGTCACCAATAGTCCTTAGATGCCTGAACTCAACGCCCTTCACTACGGCACCGTCCTTAATGTCAAGGCATGGAATGATCCTCTTGCAGAGCAACTCAACATCCCTCCCTCAGGGCACGAGCTGCGTCCTGGAGACAGACTCTGCCCTCGTAGAGTGAACGACCGAGAATCGCTCCGTCAACACCGCATCGATTCAGCAGTAGAATGTCGTCGATGCTCGAGATGCCGCCTGCTGCATAGAGGGTCCCCCGAGCGATACCACGGATCTCCCTCAGTCCATATAGGTCAGGACCCTTGAGCATTCCATCCCTCGAGATAGCAGTGGCGACTACTGTCCTGATGCCGAGTTCTGCCATCCGGTCGATGTACCCTGCTAGAGTCGTCATCACTGTGCCGGTCCAGCCACGGATGTGCAATGTTCCACCGAGATAGTCAACTGCTATGGCGAGGCGATCGGGACCATACTCGCGGACCAATGTGCGCACCGCACACGGATCAGTCGCGGCAAGAGTCCCCAGGACTACACGTGACACACCTGCTTCCAGGAGAAGGCATGCCTTCTCGCGATCTCGGATACCTCCCGCTGCCTGAATGGGAATGTCAAGATCCTGGGCGATCTGAACTACCGATTCGACTGATGGCCTACCACACATCGCAGCACCAAGATCTACTACATGAATGGTGTCAGCGCCCTCCTCAGCCCACTTTCTAGCCCAGTCCAGTGGGGTACGTCCGTATCTTATGACTGTGTCCAAACGTCCCTGCACCAGACGTACGACGTGCCCATCTAGAATGTCAACGGCCGGTACTAGAAGCATCTGGTCATCCCCTCACAATTCTGTAGAAGTTCCGGAGAATAGTCTTACCGACCGGACCTGACTTCTCCGGATGAAACTGCGTGCCATGAATATCACCGCTCCGGATCACCGATACTATGTCGCTCCCGTAATGAGTCACTGCCGATATGACATCCATGTCAAGAGGAGAGACATGATAGGAGTGGACGAAGTACACGAAAGCGCCATCCTCGACACCCTCGAGCAGAGGTGTGTCGCCGACTATCGATATGCTGTTCCAACCCATGTGAGGTGTCTTCGGCACACCACGTATCTTGATGCAGTGCCCTCGGAGCACACCAAGGCCGGGCTCTGTTGACTCCTCGCTGCTCTCAAAGAGAATCTGCATGCCCAGACACACTCCCAGCACGGGCCGTCCGGACTGAATGATAGACTTGAGGACCCCCTGCAGGGATCGGAGTCGCTGCGAGGCCTGAGTGAAATGCCCGACGCCCGGGATCACGACCGCGTCCACATCCTCTATTGGACCTGGGTCCGAAGTTGTCAGGACATCCAGCCCAGCCTTTCGCAGCGCAGACGTCATGCTCATGTTGTTGCTTGCACCATAATCCAACACCGCAACCACTGGCATCACAACACCCCCTTCGAGCTGGCGACTGTCTCTCGTCTCATGTCTGGACTGATGGCCTGCCGCAGGCTGAGCCCGAGGGCCTTGAATATGGCCTCCACCGCGTGGTGGTCATTCTGAGAGTAGTGTACCGCGACATGTAGGTTGCATCTCAGCGCTGTGGCAAGGCTCCTCAGGAAGTGAGAGATGTCATCTGTTCTCCATCCCTCGACCTCCGTCGACTGTGGGACGAAGTTGATCACCCAGTACGGACGACCACCCAGGTCAAGTGCAACAGTGACGAGAGAACAGTCCATGGGAACAGTGGCAGTCCCATAGCGGTAGATGGGGGGTCCCTGGCTCAGAGCCTCATTGAGAGCATGCCCCATACAGAGGGCCACATCCTCAGAGATGTGATGAGACAGGTCACCGGTGGCATCCACCTTGATGTCAATCAGACTGGTTGTCGCAAGCGCCTGCAACATGTGTCTGAGCATCCCGTTGTCTAGGGAGACCTGGGCCTGGCCACTACCGTCGAGATAGACCTCCACCGTCACCCGTGTCTCAGTAGTCTCTCGGAATGCCCTGCCCGTCCTCAGCATCATCTGCTCATCACCTCCTCCAGGGCCGCCACGAACGGGTCCAGCACCTCCTCGGGCGGGACCGTGACCCTCAACAGGTTGGACCACCGCCCCTCCTGGCCTATGTCACGGATCACGAAGCCTCGCTGCCTCATCTCCGCGGCCACCTCTGCCGACGGTCGGTCGCAACTCAAGAGAATGAAGTTTGCATCAGACCTGTACGGGATCACGCCCGGAATCCTGTGAAGCCTCGCGAAGAGTCGGTCCCTCACAGATCTCAGTATGTCACAGCTACGAAGCACCACATCCCTTCTTCTCAGCATCTGCCGTCCGATGAGGAGGGCAGCGGAGGACACTGGATACGGAGGCTGAAGATGCTTGCGGAGTCGCGTGACCAGCAGATTGTTGGCCACGCAGTACCCGAGCCTGAGTGAGGCAAGGCCGAAGGCCTTGGACATGGTCCTCAACACGATGACATTGTCCAGATTCATAGGTATGCGGACGAATGATGTCCTCCCAAATTCCGCGTAGGCCTCATCCAGCACGAGAACACCCTCGAACTCATTCATCAGACGTAGTATGTCCTCGTCTCGGTATTGATTGCCGGTCGGATTGTTTGGAGAACACAGAAACAGCATGTCGTCAGGGCGACTGTCAGCCAGCAGCGTATCTACGTCAAGCTCAAAGTCCCCCTGCAGGCTGATCGACACCACTCCTGCACCTAACCTGGCCGCACAGACTCGATACATTGAGAACGTGGGGACGACCGTCACGGCCCTGCCTCCCCCACCTCTGAGGAATGCTGTGGTCAACAGGCCGATGAGATCGTCGCTGCCAGCACCGACCAGTACGCATGAGGGTTCAACACCCACGTACTCGGCAAGGTCATGGATCAGTGACTCCTGGTCTGCCTGGCTGTAGGTCCGAGGGTCCAGGTCCCTCACGGCCTCAGCTACAACAGAACGCATGAAGTCCTCCGGCAGGAACAGATTCTCGTTGCGATCCAATCTGACCACCGGCCGCCCACCGATAGATGAGACATCGTCACGGGGTACCTCGTAGACTGGAAGCACTGCTAGTCTCTCAATCAACCTAGAGACAGACGTCCTCAATTCCGAAACCTCCCTTGAACTGCTACAGCATGGTTGTCGAGACGCTCAGCCCTTGCGAGTTCAATCACTGACTGTTCCAGTTGTCTGAGCCCATCCTCCGAGCATTCGACCGAGTACACTGACCTGATGAAGTCGAGGACAGACAGACCAGAGAAGACCGCCGCATGACCTGACGTCGGCAGCACGTGATTCACACCGATAGCGTAGTCGCTTGCAGCCACAGGTGTAAACGCACCAAGCAGTATCAGGCCTGCGTTCTTGACCATATCTCTCACCCGGTGCGGACTCCTAGTAATTATCTCGAGATGCTCGGGCGCAATGAGATCGGATAGTCTGACACAGTCCTCGATGTTGTCGCAGACATAGATCGCCCCATTGCGCCTGAGAGACTCACGCACTGTGTTCTCCCTAGAGACCGTGCCCAACCGCATCTCAAGCTCATCAAGTGTCCTTCGAGCAAGTATCGGCGAGTCAGTGATGAGTACAGACATAGCATCTGCGCTGTGTTCAGCCTGGGATATCATGTCCAGAGCGATGAGCCTGGGGTCAGCACTATCGTCAGCGATCACGATGAGCTCGCTTGGACCCGCAGGCATGTCTATTGCCACATCTCCAGATACGAGTTTCTTGGCCAGAGTCACGTAGGCATTTCCGGGTCCAACGATCTTGTCAACTGGACGAATACTCTCAGTCCCGTAGGCGAGCGCCGCGATGGCCTGAGCTCCGCCCACCATGAAGACCTCGTCAACCCCGGAGATGTCACAGGCCACCAGAGTAAGTGCAGCGCTCTTGAGCTCACGCGGCGGAGTGCACACGACCAGCCTCGACACGCCTGCGACTCGTGCTGGTACGGCGCACATCATGACCGTGCTCGGATAGTCTGCCTCTCCTCCAGGAACGTAGCAACCTATCTCCGAGATGGGTCTTGTGTGCATCTGAATGTGGGTCCCGTCAATGTCAAGTGATAGTCTGAGTGTTTCCAGCGTGGCATTTGCGACTCTCTCTAGACGCCTCCTTGCCGTCTTCAGGGCCTCAACCTGCTCGGGCGACACATGTTCGTAGGCTGCCTCGATCTGAGAACGGGTCACTCGAAGGTCACTTCGACTCACATCTCTGTGATCCAGCTCACGGGTGAGTCGGACCAACGCAGCATCGCCCTCTCGACGCACAGAGCTGATGATGGCTCTCACTCTCTGCGTCAGGACATCAGACTTGTCTCGACCACGACGCCATGTCCGTGCGTCCTCGTTGAATTGACGCGGGTCGATCCTCGCGTACTTGATCTCAATCAATGTCCACACACTCCGTCCTCTCGAGTGGCAAGACCTGCCTGGGTTCGAAGACGACCAGTCCTTGTGCAAGTCTTCTGAGCTCTGGCAGGAGCGACAGAAACTCATCTCTGTCCACCACAGTATTCACGGCAACCCAGTCTGGATCAGACAGGGGAGAGACCGTTGGACTCCGGAGCGCAGGCAACCTGCCGAGCAACTCACTCAGCTTTTCGTGCCTCACATTGATGAATATGTGGAGCTTCTTTCTGCCCTCGACGACACCCCTGAGCAATATGGCCACGTCGAGTATCTTCTCACGCCTCAGCTCGTCATTGAGCGCCTCTCTGTTGGCTATCAGTACCGCCGTTGAGGTGAGCAGTCTCTGGATCGACTTCAGCCCATTCTGTTCGAGGGATGTGCCTGTGTCGGTGACCTCGACTATCGCATCGGCTGCGGTGGGAGGCTTGGCCTCTGTCGCACCGAATGAGAGGTACACGACCACCCGGTTGTTCTGACCTGTGCGCCACCAGGGAGTGACCACCATGGGCTCCAAGTCCCCGTAGAGGTCCCTGTAGGTGCTATCGCCCATCAGACATCTCTTCGTCAACGTGAGGTATTCGGTGAATATTCGCAGGGGTCTGCTCTCAGAATGAAAGAGGCGTAGCAGGTCTCCTAGCGAGCCAACATTCATCATGTCTTTCGGAACAGCAACCACGATCGACACCGGTGCATACTCGAGGTCGAGCAGTATCTCCACGTCGGCCTCCGTCTCTCTCACCCAGTCGTGGCCCGTGATACCGATGTCCTGAATGCCCTCGTTGACGAATATGGGAATCTCCTGAGGACGCAGAATGCGGAGATGTATGCCAGGGTCATTGATCGAGGGCTGATAGGTCCGCTTCTCACCTGAGATGCGGTAGCCCGCTGCACGGAGAATCTCTAGTGTTGGATCGCCCAAGTGTCCATTAGGTATAGCCATTCTTACTTTCTGCATCGATAGATCACCCTTCCAAGCACTGACGTACCAGAAAGACATCCCTCACTCATCGTACCGCATTGGATGAGCTGAGCGAGGGGGCATACAGAACGAGTCGGAGTACTGAGTGAGAGAAGTTCAAGCCGAACTAGCACTGCAGGCTCTTCGTCATAGATGAACGCGACCGCCTCTTGTGAACGCAGTCCCTCACTTCATTCATCTCCAATACCAGCTGCGGGGACCCTCGCTTAAAGAGCTTTTCTCTTCGTAGACACCACGTATGGCGCACCCAGAGTCTTCCGAGAATTCGGCCAGCAGCCGAGTGACGAGCCCCATGAGCGACGTGGCGGGTACGGACCTCTCCGGAGGACATCTCGTGTCGTGGGCAGACGACCCAGTCCAGTGATCAGGAACTAGAGTACCGACACGACCAGTCCGAGTGCCAGCAGCATCTGCCTGATTCCTCACGACACGGCAGATCTGAGCCCTCTATCAGCCGCTTCCGCATCAATAAGGGCAGGACAATGCTCAGACGGCCGGATCGACGCCCGGGGGCACACACAACTGTGGGGGAGGAGATGACTATGCGACGCAGGGAAACGTGTGTCTGCCTGGGCGGGTAACGATCCGTCTGCAAGCCTCAGAAGAATGTGGGGCCCCGCTCTGGAGCCCAACCACCAGGGTCCATCTTCTGGACCTCGCTGAGAGGGAGCAACTCGACCAGTTCGTACTCCCTGTTGCCCAGGCCGTGTTTCACAGCGAAGTCGATCACCCGGTAAGGGTTCTTCATCGGCCCATGGAGCACCTGGAAGGGGTGCAGTCCCGGTGAGGGGTGCCTGTTGATCCTCATGTACGAATCAGGGATCATCCCGACAGTCTTCTCCTCGAGACCTGTCTTTGCAATCATGTCCAGGCTGGCCGTGTCCACCGCCACGATGTCCCTGCTGGCCAGCAACCCGATGTCAGGTACAACGTTCGGCATGCCCATGCCCATGCAGTCGCAGAACGGCGTGATATCGAAGAGGAAATTGAAGAAGAACCGCTTGTCACTGTCGAAGTTGTCAAGCACAGCCTTCGCCGAGAGGGCCATCATCTCCTGGAACGAGTCAAATACATCAGGGATGACACGCCACCCAGTCTTGCCGCCATCGGCCCTCACACACGACTTCTCGTCCTCGTGACATTGGTCGCAGGTATAGGGTTCTAGCAATAGCCGTCCCTTCTTCTCATCCCAGCGCAGCGCCTTCACGGGGCACGATGCGATCAGGCTCTCTGCATGTTCTCGAGTCATCTTGGACCTGTCGTAGAGCTCATGTTCAAAGACCACACCATGGATCTTGTTCCATCTCGACGGACCACTATATCCGCCGAGTGCGATGTTCTTGATTGAGCCCCCGAAACCACAGTTTCCGTGGCCCTTGCCGTGGGTGATCACTACCAATGCGTCTGAGTCATGAAGCACGCCTGCAAGCTCCAGCTCGTCTACATTCATGAAGCCTATTCTCTCGCGGACCGTGTATCTGTCCTTCACCCCTGCAATGGGGATTATGGGGCAACCGACTGTCTCTGCAGTGTACCCCCGCACAGCAGCCTGATACACAGCGGTCGGATTGTCGGTGACAAAGGGGTAGGCACCTGTCTTCTTGATGGCATCAACTACACGCCTGACAAAGTA
>JAWAQK010000011.1:0-33188 GCA_038893995.1 Candidatus Thorarchaeota archaeon
GGGATGTCATAACTGCACATGCAGAGGTAGTCAGTAAGAATGACGAGAAGGAACGAGTGACTCTCAGGACCTACTGCACAAACCAGGATGGAAACATCGTCCTAGATGGAGAAGCTGTGGTTGGCATCATGAAGATTCAGGACTAGTGTCGGCGAGAGCCCATCCATACTCATCCGGTTGAACACACCCGATGCACTCGCGTCGGTTGGATCAACTGCCCAGAAACTCAGCCACGGTCCGATTGAATTCATCACTGTGGTCGAGTATCACCAGGTGACCTGCGCCCTTGATCTTCACGATCGTGGAGTTCGGTAACCAGTCATGAAGCATCTCTGAGGCCCACACAGGCGTCGTGATATCGTGCTCGCCGACAACAAGCAACGTGGGTATGTTGAGGTGTTTGAGTTGCTCACAGATGTTGAATCCTGCTGATGCAGCAGTAGCCAGCATCGCATCATTCTGGGTCATGTGGTCTGCAACTAGGCTCGCAACCCACTTGGCGGTCTCCTCGTCGTATGGGACCAGTCCTCGCTTGCTTATCCCGAGTGCAAACTTGTCGATCGGATTGCTCTTGACTCTGGTGAGGACATCAGTGACTGCCTCATTACTCACAAAGCAGTACGAACTTGCGACCACGAGCTTCTTCACTCTCTGCGGATTCTCGAGGGCATATACCAGGGCGACCATGCCTCCAAGTGAGTGACCCATGAGGATGATGTCCCGGTCCCAGTTCAGGTGGTCCAATAGCAACCCCATGTCTGTCACATAGTTCCGTATCGTGAAGCGCTTCCCCGGTTTTATAGATCTGCCATGCCCGTGCAGGTCGAAGCGGAGAATCCTGTAATTCTTACCAAAGAATTCGAGTTGCTTCAGCCAGCAATCACTGTTCAGAAATAGACCATGAATAAGCACGATCTTCGGGCCATCCTCAGGCCCCTGTAGCTGGTAGGCGATCTTCGTTCCCTTGATCTCAAGGATCTCCACCCAGGACACCGGACTTAGGGAGGACTAACGCCACTAATAAGGATGAAGGTGGTGGGATCGGTCCATACCGAACTGAACCGACGACGATCAGGGTGATGTTACGTGCCAGTACGTGAAGGGAAGATCGACCCCCGGCATGTCACGGACCGGCTGAAGCATTCAGGGTACAGCAGGTGACTGAATGTCAGGGCTCTGAGAATGTCGTTGCTCATGCTTCTCGCAACAGATATTAGGCGGGGCGCTGATGATGTGCCCCATGCCAAGAGGCGGAGGGGACGCCGCACTGGCATTCGATTGTTCTGAAAAGGGAGTGTGAAACATGGCACTTACCGGAGAGAAGGTTGGAATACCTGAGGCTGAAGAGGCCCCAGTGGTCGTTGTGGCACGATGGAAACAGCCCCTAGCTGGCATCATCGCGCTGATCTACATCTTTGTCATCACGGCCATTGTGTGGTATGCAATGTCTCAGACCGTGCTGATATTCACAGCAAGCCTACTGGGTGGCTTTGGTCTGATGGCCGTGCTGTTTGCCATCTGGTTTGAAAACTGGCCATTCTATAAGCTCAAGGCACCATGGAAGGTAGGCATTGCAGCCACAATCCTCAATGTCATCGTGGCCTTTGTGCTGATATACATAGCCTCCTGGTTTGCAGCCGCCTATGGAGCGAGCCTAGGCATCGTCGATCCGACTGTTGCACTCTGGGTAGGATGGTCGATATTCGGAGCATTGTCGGCGTCCTGCTTCTCGTTTGGAGTGCTGTGGGTCGCAGGAACAATGTACTGGCCGGTTTTCCAGAAGAAACAACCAGTGAGGGGTATTGTCGTCTTCATCATCGGGATGCTCATCACGCTTGTGGCCTGGTATCTGCTGTTCTACCCCTACGGCAATCCTGCAGCAGTCCTTGCGAACCCACTGACGTGGGTACTCCCAATGTACGGCATCAACATGGCCTGGACGCAGTGGACCATATTCTTCTCGCTTCTCACTCTGATGACATTCGAGTACTGGCCATGGAAGAAGGCCGGCAAACAACCACTGATAGGTATCGTGGCATTCATAGTGTGCGCTGTGCTCGGATACGTATTCGTGTACGTGGCAGGGATCGTTGGATACCTCGTGACCGTACCGCTGTTTGGACTTCTGGGCTTTGCCAACCCCGGTGAACCCCTGACCGCAGCAGCCGTAGGACTCTGGAACGTGGCCTATGCAGACTGGCTCATTGCAGCAGTCATCATCGTATCTCTGTTCCTCGACAACTGGCCGAAGGGCTTCAGCCAGATGAAGAACATCCTCATCAGACTCATCCTGGTGATCATCCTCGCGACAGTCTTCTTCATTGGCTTCTACTACGTCGCACCGCTACTGCTCATAGCGGGAAATGGAAACCCGTACTACACAAGTGTGACCACATTTGTGATAGTCATGCTCTGGCTGCAGCTCGTATTCGCCTATCTGTGGCGAAAGTGGCCGCTGTACAAGCAGATGTAGTATCCTGACGGGGACGGCCGTGTCCCCGTTCTCCTATTTCTGTAGTTTCAGATGGTATAATACCATGTGTTCATATTTGAGTGTGACAACTGTGGTCGCTGCTAGATGATAGATTTAGGGCTGGCAGATGTCAGCGGTAACCTGTGATAGGGGATGTGACTCTGAATGAAGAACTATGACCTGGTAGTAGTTGGTAGCGGAGTTGGTCTGACTGTCCTCGGAGAGGGACTCAATGCTGGAATGAGTTGCGCACTGGTCGAGAGCGGAAAGATGGGAGGCACGTGCCTGACCCGTGGATGTATCCCATCGAAGGTACTGACATATCCGGCCGACCTGATCCGCGCTGCAGAGGACGGCAAGAGGGTCGGGGTCCATCTCAGCCTCACACGCATTGATTGGGAGACCATCTCAAAGAGGATGTGGAGTCAGATAGACGAGAGCATGAGAATAGAGGAGAGCCTCAACAGAGTTGACGGCCTGGATGTATATCGTGGTGTGGGAGAGTTTGTCGGTGACTACCAGATGAGGGTCAGACTTGACGACTCTGGCAGATACTCCGATGTCTTCAAGGGAGACCGTTTCGTCTTGGCCTCAGGAGCCCGTTCCATGATACCCCCCATCGAGGGAATAGATAAGGTGGACTATATCACGACCGAGTCATTCTTTGGTCCCAAGTTTCCCAAGAAGCCCTGGGAGAGCCTCGTGATCATAGGTGGGGGCATAGTGGCCGCAGAGTTTGCCCACATGTTCTCTGCGTTTGGAACACGAGTGACCATCATCGAGATGCTACCGCGTCTTGTGGCCTCGGAGGAGCCAGAGGTGAGCGAGCTCCTCGAGAGGGCATTCAGAAGGCGTATGACCGTACTGACAAATACCAGGGCCATCGCAGTGCGTCAGGAGGGTGACCTGAAGACAGTGACTGCAAAGGAGCAGACATCCAACAAGACTATCGACGTGTCGGGAGAGGCTCTGCTCATCGCCGTGGGCAGGAGGTCGAATGCGGACATACTGAGAGTGGAGAAGACCGGTGTCAAGACGGATGCCAAGGGATGGATAGTCGTGGACGAGTACCTGCAGACATCAAGACCAGGGATCTGGGCCATAGGTGACGCGACTGGCAGATACCAGTTCAGACACAAGGCGAACTACGATGCGGATATCGTGACCAGAAACATCTTCGGAGACGCGTCCAACAGGGTGGCAGTGGACTACTCCGCAGTGCCGTGGGCCATCTTCACATATCCTCAGATTGCACACGTCGGCATGACGGAGAGAGAGGCCATAGAGAAGGGTCACGAGATCTACGTGGCAAAGAAGCACTACTCCTCTGTCGCAAAGGGCTTTGCAATGGGATTTGAAGAGGGTGATGAAGACGATGGTTTCTTCAAGCTGATAACAGACAGGAACTTCAAGATCCTGGGGGCTCATGCCATTGGACCTGAGGCGTCGCTGCTGGTTCAGTCCTTTGTGTATCTGATGAATGCAGGATTCACATGTGGTCCCCCGTCAGCGAGAGGAAGACCCGTGCCTCTGGCCCAGAGGGCGTGTCCCGAGGCAGGCTCGTTCATGCCAGTGTATCGCTCAATGGTAATTCATCCATCATTGAACGAAGTGGCAGCATGGGCAATCGGGAATCTACGACCCGTCAACATACGAGTCTCAGAAACACACCATCATCATGATCATCAGCACTGAACGATCCTAGTCTAGGGGCGACTCACCCGTCTGGGGATCCGTCGCATTACGATCAGGACCAAGTCCGCCGGCATGGCGCATCTGGCCTTAGGATGTGAGAGATCCACTTGAGGTGTCTACCAGTATCGAAAACACCTTATGTCTTGATAACTATGTTGAACTACGGGATAGTGGGAGAAGGTATTGGATATGAACAAGGCCGAAACAGAGCTGGTCGGGATGGTCGTGATGTGCAACGTTGCGTTTTCCCCGGCGCGAGATCATAAGACAGGGATCGTGACAATACAGACAGAGGATAATGAATACCATGTCCTGGATGTCGACGACTACACCGAGATGGCTGAGTGCGCTGAGGGCGACTACGTGAGGGCAACAGCAACAAGATCACAGGACTCAAGGACCTGGATCGCCCACAAGATCACCCGATTGAACACCACAGGGCTCCTGGACGTCCCATAGACGTAGAAGAGGGTCGTAGGATCCTAGTGACTATTACCTCCGGCAACTGGGAACACTCTGTCCAGTCCAGTTCCGGCGCAGACCGCCCGCCTGGTGACCACAGGGACACACCAGATGTGAACGACTGAAGGACCTCAGATCCGCGCAGGAAACCTCTATCTTGTACGGGATGTACAGGAGGCCCGTGTCAACAAAGGAGTCCCTGATTTCGGTCTTGAGGCTTGCGCTCTCGGAGTCGAGAGCCCTAGAACGAGAGATGGTCAGGACGGCGGAGACAGTCGACAGCCCGCGACTCAAGGCGCTACTACTCGTGTTTGCCGAGTCAGAGTCGAAGACCGCCGACAGGATCGCACACATGATTGCCACTGGAGTGGTAGATGAACTGGAGGAACTGGTCGAGAAGAGGGGACAGATGCCACAGGTCGTGACGGAACCGTTTCCAGACGAAGATGGGAAAGATCCGAGAAAGGCCGTATGCAATCAGGTGCTCAGCAGGCAGCTGCGAGCCTACTCACTCTACTTACGCATGAGCAGAATGGCCAGGTCTGAACTCATAAGGAATATCTTCGAGTACCTCGCCTATCTCAAGGCTGTTCAACTCTCGAAACTCCGGAGAGTCTGCACTTCTCTCTGAGACCCTCTTATGAGGGGACACCACCGAAGACCAGGTACGATGGCCGGACCGAGCCGTCTGTCCCGTGTAGCATCACTACGAACGAGTGTATTTCGCAGATCTACTAGGATCAGTTTCCTCAAGACAGTGCTCTTGAGGGTGTGGTTGAGCCCCGGGATGCAGTGCATCTGAATTTCTTCGCTCAGGGCCGCTCTGGCGGGATCATCGCGACTACCACTCCGTCAGCCTGTGGGCAAACATCTGGTCCACAGAGGCCCGCAGACGGAGGACATTCACACCATGGGTAGTCCCAGACTCGTGGCCAGCAGGTTATTCCAGATCCATATTGAAGGATAGAATATCAGAGTGATGTACTGGTCGTACGGCGTAACAAGCATACCGGTTGCATATGCATAGCTGACGCCGAGTCCAATCACAATGTAGGTTACTATGAGGGATATTATCTTCATCAACGCACCCATTTTGTTCGCCTATACGGCGTAATGACAGCTGGCTCTAATAAAGTCAATCCCTCATAGAGTCGCAGCCAGATCAGGCTGTTAGAGCCACGGGACTTGCTCGTCACTCTGGCAGTCTGGAACGCAGGTCGAGATTGGCCATAGCAAGGCGTATGGTAGACGGTCGACGTGGTCATGAGGGGAAGCCAGTTTCATCCCCAGCGGCTCTCCATGAGAGTACCATGTCGTGTCATAGCTCCTCTCCAGTCAGCATGGTAAGCCTATCTGGTGTAATCAGGGACCCACCGAATTCTGGAATCCGCCCGAGTTCACCACGTGCTGGATTGCATCGAGTGTGAAGTCAAGATCTCTGTCGCCATGAGCAAACGACATGGCACCAAGTCCATGATGGCCAAGTACTCCCTGCTCAAGCAGGAGTGCCTGAAAGACATCTTGCCGTTGGCGATCGATCGCTGCTGCCAGTTTCGAACCTGTCAACGACTCAGCAACATACGGTTTCTTGAGAGCGTGAATGAACAGGATGGAACCGTAGCCAGTAGCGAGCATGTTGCAACCTGTCTCAGTCAGGGCCCGGTTTATCCGATCGCGGAAGCAGTCACCACGGGCATTCAGACTGGCGTATTCACTCCTCCTCAGGCCAAGCTCATTCAGAGCCGCGATACCTGCAACCATCGAGAGAGGATGACACGAGAAGGTGCCCCCACCGACCCATCCGGCACTCCTTGTAGCTGAGCTCGCAAGTCGCATTATGTCCTCTCGTCCTCCGTATACTCCGATTGGCATTCCCCCGCCTGCGACCTTACCGAGTGTGAGAAGATCAGGTTTCACACCGAAGATGTGAGTCCCCGCATCACCGTAAGCCAGTCTGAAGGCTGTGACTATCTCATCGAAGATGAGTACAACCCCATGTCTCTCGGTGACCTCTCGAAGGTAGGGCAGGAAATCGGGGGATGGTGGAATGCCTCCGCCGGCACCAAGTACGGGTTCCACGACGATCGCCGCGAGTTCCTCGCCATGCTCTCTGATAAGCTGGTCCACGCTGTAAGTGTCGTTGAAGTCGAATGACACACCGCCATGGAGGGGTCTATCGTCAAAGGGATGACTCAGATGGAAGCAGAGCGTGTCGTTGCCACCGTGCCAGCCTCCCAGCGCCTTGGCCACAAGTCGTCGGCCAGTAAATTGTCTGGCCAGTCTTGTAGCATACATGGTTGCCTCACTACCCGTTGTGCAGAAACGCATTCTCTCCAGCGTTGGAATGGCCTCCTGGATGATCTCTGCAAGCCGTACCTGGTACTCGTTTAGGGCTCCAAAGTGTATCCCATTTTCGAGCTGGTCAGAGATCGACCTCTTGATAGCGTCATTGTCATGGCCCAGGATCTCTGAGTAGTGGGTCATCCACCAGTCGACGTACTCATTTCCGTCGACATCCCATATGTGGCATCCCTTGCCCCGTTGGATGAAGGGGGGATAGGCCCCAGCCCCAACGGTCCCGAATGTCCGTATGTTGTGATTGATCCCGCCTGGAAACAGACGCTGAGAACGACCCCAAAGTGCAGCTGCCTTAGTGGTCCGATTCTTGTAGTCTTCGAGCATGAATGGTCCCGAGGAATCAGAAATGACTGTCCTATTAATACACATGTCCCGAGTACTCGCTAATATCTCGGTGACAGGCCGAGTAGGTCAAGGATGTCGAGACACTACCCTAGGGAGTTCATCTACGTCTTCGAAAGAGTGTGCTCGCGATCAACGCCCCAGCCAGCATGGCACCCGCAGCGGCTGCAAACACGACCGGCTCAAACTGGCTCGAAGTATCTATGTATGCGACTGAGGGGTCGGACCATGTACGACTGGAATCGTCTCGAACCATGAACCTCAACACATAGCGACCTGGAGGCAGTCTGGTCTTCAGCTGCGATGAGCTGGCGACAAATATCGGCAACCCTGTAGTATTGTCAGCTGGAAAGACTTCCCACCAGTAGGTCGACGAACCAAGTACATTCTCAGCATATCCCCGTGCCATGACCACGCTCTGATTTCCAGATGGCGTCACTACGACCTCACTTATGTGTGCAACCGGCACAGGATCGCATAGTAGCTCATACCACACCGCATCGTTCTGACTTTCGAAGCAGACTATCCGACCATCTGTGACTGTTGGTGTCAGAGCATATAGTCGCCTTCCGGTGGGATCAAGAGCAAACACATGCAGAACGTTGCGCGGGGTATCGAGCTCCAACCTGACACTCACGGGCGTCAGACGTATCTGGGTGGGGGGCCGGCCCCAATACTCGGCATCCCGCGAGTTGCCCAACCGCCAACCTGTGTTCCGGACCTGAGAGCCAACGTAAATCAGTATGTGGTCTGACGATGCCAGATCATTTCCGTCGAGTGCTGACGCCATCACGACTGAGAAGTTCGTGTACGATCTGACTGACAGGACCGAAAGGTTGGCCTGATTGAAGAACCCGAGTGCGCCCTGAGTCCGACTTGCATTGACTAGAAACACTCCTGTCAATGGAGACCAGAACAGCTCCCCTGTATCAGATATCCTCCACGTGAATTCATACTGACCTGAAGGGGTATCCTGAGACTCGGGAAGACCTTCCACTGGCCAGTGGACGCAGCCACTTCCTACTAGTGATTTGACCATCTGCAATGATGGAGGCTCGGACGGACCGAGACTGAGCAGCTTCCTAACCCCATGCTCCAGTGGAGTTGTACCCAGCTCGAATGGTTCGTAATGGGTCATTACGCCCTCCTGCAGGTAGGTCCTGATCGATAGGGACCTGTCGAAGTAGTAGTATAGGGTGGACTGCGCCACACTCACATCGCCCCTGCGATACATGAGCGCAACAAAGGGAATGAGGGCCATGTACAGTGGGTTAGGGTCAATATCGTACGGACTTGTGATGTACCTTATGCCCAGGGGTTTTTCACCGTGAATGCCAAACAGCATCACCCCATCAAGGTCCTGAAAGGCAGAATATGCAGCGAGGAATACTGGCCCCTCGATGCATGTGGCCTGAGTGGAATAGTGATTGTACTCAGACACTGTGATCGGCTTTCCAGCTACTGCAGATGCAAGGACCCACGGTATTGTGCCTCCGTATGTGTCATTGACCATGGGGTAGTTCCATGGAAGATTGTGGTAGATGTATGCGGGGTCCCAGTAGCAGTGTTGGTCGAGATAGTCCATCCTGGCCTGACTCAACAGACTTGCAGGGCCGTAGAAGGAATTCGTCCCAGTGATTGGTATCGCGACACCCAGGCCCCGTAGATGATCACGCATCTCTGAGAAGTACTGGGACTCCAGGTCTACGTAGAAGCGGACCTGATCCATCATCCTTGACAATGTGAAGGATCGTCGCTCACTGAAGGGTATCCTCAATACCGTGCCTATCCATGGGTCCTCTGATGGCATAAGGCCTTGAATTCCCCCCTCTCTGAGCTCTACAGAGTCTAACCAGAAACTGACATTTCTGACACCGTTCTGGCCCAGATTGATCCGCAGTGTGCTGTCCTGTGAGCGCACAGTCTTGAAGGTGAACGAAAACTTCCTCCAGTTGAGTGACACCGTATAGTCTTCGCCAGTGTAGTCAAAAGCGCCCCAGCCATCCACGAGTACGTTCAGAGTGTCACTGGCTCTTGCCCAGAAGGTCAATGTGTATATTCGGTCTGCAGCCAGATGGATCCCGTCCTGCTTGACCCAGATGTTTGAGTATGATGAACCCGAGCACTGCTGGATGTGTATCCTGGCAGAAGCGGGCGAGTTGTGATAGACCACAGTATCGCGACTCAAGGTTGCTATCTCAGGTAACACGCTACCAAATGACCAGTGTAAGAGGTCTGTGGAGAATTCACCGTTGAGTATCAGACTTGGACCTGTGAAGGGAATCTCGCCGACCGCCCAGGCACTGCGCAGGTCTTCAACATTCGCATACATCTTGGAGAGCCAGTCGTTCCAGTGATGATCCAACTCGGACACGTAATACTGGGGTAGCTCGCCACAGGACTCGGTAGGCCCCTTTGCCTGGCCGAGCCCGTACAGCTGGTCAAAGCTGTCCGCAAGAAACAGGCTATTCTCGTTCGTCACCTCGATCA
The DNA here is from genome assembly GCA_038893995.1 of Candidatus Thorarchaeota archaeon. Classification (GTDB taxonomy): domain Archaea; phylum Asgardarchaeota; class Thorarchaeia; order Thorarchaeales; family Thorarchaeaceae; genus JAWAQK01. Next base: position 9,821 of record JAWAQK010000011.1, read on the forward strand.
TTGCAAGCACTGGATCCTCAGCTAGAGACATCCCGGTGTACGGGTTGACGTGGCACAGCAGATTGGTCGCGTACTCCTTTTGGAGGTCTATCATTGTATCGTTGAAGAGTGTGACATACTTGGCCATCACCGGAAGATGTTGCCACTCGACGACACCATCGCCCCTAAGAAAAAACCGTTCGGCGTGAAGATTCATGTCTATGTATATGCCGTGCTGCTTTAACTGATATACAAAATAGTCGAACCTGTCCAGCCAGTCACTCTTCAGATGACGTGTGTCACCCCATGCGAGGTCGAAGATGCAGTCGTCAGGGCGATAAAGAGACTCGATCTTATGAAATCGGAGGAGGTTGAAGCCAAACTTTGCAAGACGACCCGCAATGATTTCTGCATCTGTCTTCGAAGGCGCCCCCCACCCCCAGCATACGCTCGTGCCGAGGAATCTGACTCTCGTACCATCCTCGAACTCGAAATGGCCGCTAGGAGACACGTGTAACTTGCCGTGAGTCCCAGCAGGACGATCATTGAGCCAGGTCATATCTACGGCGGAAGGAAGAGTGTCATACCAGGGAAGCTCGTAGTCATTCCAGACTAGAGGCTCAGATGGAGTGGTAGGTGATGGAGTCTGTTCGGGGGCAAGTCCCACGCTGGCAGCTGGAATCGGAAGCATGAAGCCCGTGAGTATCAATGCAAGAAGTGGTATCGACTCGGCGTGCATCGACGTATCTCCTTATTGCTGAACATGAAAATGAGTTTTGTGAAACGCGGCCGTACCGACCAATGTGTGGAATGGGCCGTATAGGGCCCAATACCGCCAGGGCCTCTACGGCTTTATCTGAGTGCAGTCAGCACAATGCTCTTCTTTGTCAGCATGGCACTTGTCTCAGGGCCGTGTCATGTCGGAAACACACCAATATGCACTGACTGTAAGACACCTGCATGAGAAGATAGTCAACGTGAGCATCAAGGGCAAGGAAGACTTCAGGGTGTCCACACCCCCAGACTTCTGGCCAGAAGCTCCCGGTGATGTCCTGTCCCCGGAGGACCTGTTTGTGGCCTCTGTGGCATCCTGCTACGGCGTTACTCTCGCTGGTATCGCTGAGCGTTCACATGTGAAGCTGAAAGGCTTCACAATTGAGGCGGAGGGCAGGCTGAAACGTGGTGAAAAAGGATGGGAGTTTGAAAACATCACCCTCCATGCAAACATAGGTGCTTCGTCGGAGAAGGACATAGAGAGTATTGAGAAGGTTGCTGAGCGCGCACACACCTACTGCCTAGTTTCGAACTCTCTGAAGTGCCCAGTCCTGGTTCAGATCGAAGTCAAGGTCGCGTAGTAGAGTTCGTTCTAGTCCATCTGCGGTAGAGGAATTCCGACAGAGTACTCGTTGCCACAATCGCATCTTAGCTTGATTGACCATCTCTTGGGTAGGGGGACCACGAACTCAGCGAGCTGACCGGAGAGACTGTCCCTAATGCCCCGGATCAGCCTCACGTAACTGTCAGCTACACAGAGCAACTCGGCGTTGAAGTCCAGGTCAGACACAAAGTATCGTATTGACTCGTTGCATTTCGGACAGTAGGTCAGGAGGAGGTGTGTCTTGTCGCCACATTTGGGGCACTCGATCTGTCGCTGTGTAATCGCCGGAGCTGACTCTATGTCGACACTCTCCGAGATCTCATTACCGCAGACGCTGCAGAAGTAGCTCAGAGGAAATGTCTTCATGAGAACGTCCCGAGAGAGAGGTTAGTGCGCGGAGGGATAAAGGTCTAATGGTGGCACATTCGTGAGTCAGGTGACACGATGAGAAATTCACTCGGAAAAGAGAGAACTCGCAACCTCCTGAGGGAACTTGCCGCAGACGCCGGTCCCTGGAGTCAGCTATTCCGTCCGACTGAGAGGTCCGACACAGCAGCTATTGGGGTCCTGTCAGTCATACTGGTCGGACTATGGTCTTCACGACTATTTACCGATCAGGCCCCAGTGTACGTACTGACCCCCCTACTCGTGCTTGTGTGTGTCATCCTCTCGCTACGGACATGGGAGCTCACGGATCTCTCATGGTCCGGCGAACACTATCGTCTCGAACTTACAAGGCGAGGCCCACCAATGTCCATCATCCTGGAGGCACAGATAGGATCTGCATTGGTCTTCGCGATGATGTACTATCTTGTCATTACACTCTTTGTGGTACCAGGCGTTCCCGCGCAAGTACTAGCATTGACCGCCCTTCTCATTTGCCTCCTGCTGTTCCCAGTCGTTCCAGCCGCTTCTCAGTACACTAAGTTGAAGATGTTCAAGACGACGGTGACCATACTGGGAACGATCGGTGGGACCGATGTCATCGTTGAGCGTCTGAACGTTTCGCCGATAGACCCAGCGTATGGACAGGCGACGGATGTCTTGAGCAGCCACGTTGCACGAGTGATGAACCGCATCGCACGAGACCGGCCCGAACTACTTGACCCACCAGGTTGGCAGCCAATCGGCATACCGGACCATCATCGTCAGTCTGAGTGACGCTATCAATGCCACGATATGAAACGAGCTCGATGATTCACGCGACCATGTCAGATGACATCGAAGACTATCTCCCAGAACTGACGCTCAGACACTCCCAACCTCATGGATCGTATATCGTCCTTGACCCGGTTGAAGACCTCCGAGGACATGGCCCGCTTCTGTTGCTCATGCGTCTGTTTGACCCTCTCTGTGATGATCTGTACCTGTTCTGGAGTCGCCTCCACTCCGCCCATCTCGAGCAGGTATTCAATGAATCGACGACCTACGAACTTTCCAAGATGGAACTCGCGCCTGCGACCAACACGAGCGGGGCTTATGGGTTCGTAGGTCATTGAATGCGACAGCTGTCCGTGTGAATGGATGCCACTTGAGTGCGTGAAGGCGTTGTCTCCGCTTATTGCCTTGTGCAGTGGTAGTGGCACCATGAACCGTTGCTCCACCTCCCTCGAGAGGTGGTAGAGTTTCTCTGTCTCCACACCTGTGTCGATGCCGTAGAGTTCCTCCAGTGACATGACGACCTCCTCGAGCGCGGCATTCCCTGCTCGCTCGCCATAGCCGTTGACGCACACATGAGCATAGGTGGCACCCTCCTCAATTGCTGCAAGTGTATTTGCAGTGGCCAGACCGAAGTCATTGTGACAGTGTACTGCTATCGGAACACGGTACCTCGGATCGTTCCACAGATGCTCCCTCACCTGCGACACGATGTATCTCATGACCTGAGGTCGCACGAAGCCTACTGTATCTGCAACGCATATCTTGCTGGCCCCGGCATCTATTGCGGCCCTATAGCACCTACACAGGAACTCCATGTCGCTCCGGGTCGAGTCCTCTGCAATATAGTCTATAGTCAGGCCATGTTCGCGCCCGTACTCTATGCATTCTACAAGGCGTTCGATCATCTCATCTCGAGTCATCTTGAGCTGATACTTGAGCCTGAAGTCAGACGTGGCGATAAAGACAGGGACCTCCTTCACTCCGGCGTCTATACAGGCATCGATGTCCGAAACGTTCGCACGAGCGGGGGCACCCACTACGGCTCTACTGAGTCCCTCCCTCGCGATAGCGGCGACAGCCTGCTTCTCAGACTCACTGACGGCAGGATACCCGACCACCACCACAGAAACTCCTACCTCGTCAAGGAGCTTGGCGATCTCAATCTTCTCGTCGATGGTGAGAGCCACGCCAGGTGTCTGTTCCCCATCCCTGAGTGTCTCATCCCATATGAAGACACGTTTGGGAAGGTAAGAGGACCGAGTAGCCTCGATGCGATTGTAGTTGACGGCCAGGCCGGCCTTCTCAAGGGTCTCCATCGTCCGTTTCTCCATAGTCTGTACTAAGGTCGCTCGAAGACATACTCCCCATGGTCTGGAAGTCCATTCTTGGCCTTCTCAAGTCCAGACATCTCTCTCTCAAACTCATCTCTTGAGAGCTTGCCTGCCTCGAAGGAGGCCTTGGCCTTCTCAATCTTGTAGTCCAACCTCTGTCGCTCAAGGTAGAGACTGCTCAATGAGTGTTTGCATGAGGGCACAGCACCGGCTCTCTCACCTATCGCCTGCATCATTGGCAGCCAGCAGATCTCGTCGATACGAAAGGCATACTCGAGTCCACGTTCGATTATCCTGTCAGTGAGGGGACAAGAGTGGACTGTTATCTTGTGTCCCTCCTGCCTTGCGTCCAGACCCAGGGCTCGCATGAGTTCAGCTGCAGTCTTCGCAGCCGCCTCGGGCCCTCTCGGACTTGATCGCTCCGCAGCCTCGATTCCAATCTGCCTGAATCCTCTGGCGTACCCCTCGTGCATTGAGAGGGCACCCACAGTATCTCTCAGACCCCACCATAGCCCATCCAGAAACGCAATGAATGATTTCCGTACTAACTCGAGCTCCGACATCGACGTCACCTCCTGACTCTGAAGGGCTCACCCCATCGATTGAGGAAAGCTATCTCCTCGGGAGGCTGCCTCGGCGGCCCCTGTGTCCGTTCGCCCTTTGCATAGCCCAGCGTCAGACAGAGTATGGGCACCCAGTGAGGATACGGTATGCCCAGTCGCTCGCATATTGCTCCGACGTCGTCGAAATGGTCCAGTTGGACCGAGGATACACAGCTTCCTATGCCAAGCGAGGCTGCGGCCAGTGCCATGTTCTGCATCATCATTGCTCCTGCGATTACCGCATGTCTGGGGCCAGACCAGCCATAGACACCGCCAGTTCCCCTCAGTGTCGGCTGTGAGTTACCAACGTGTGTCTGGTCAACGGCAAGGACCAATAAGACTGGCGCCCCGTTTGTCTCTGGCTCGCCCTTGATGTACTCGAACCGTCGTCCAGTTATCAGGATCTCAATCGTCCTCTCTCGAGAGGCCTTTGACTTGATGTAGCTCAGTCTTCTCTCAAGCTCCTGGCGAGGAGTGGCCCTGCCAAACAGTTGTATCGTCCGGTCCACCGCGATCTGACCAATGAACCGCTGAGTCTCCTTGTCTCTGACCACGATCACACGCCAGGGCTGCTGATTCTCAGCGCTTGGAGCATAGCCACCAGCCTCGATTATCTTGTAAATCAGCTCATCAGGAACATCACGTGATGTGTCGTAGTCCCTGATGGCCCTTCTCTCCTTGATCGTCCTGATGGTCTCGTTGTCTTCCAAGTCGACCGCGCTCCTTGTACCGCGAGTCAACTCGGAAAATCGTCCTTAAGTAGATAGCTGGGAATCAGCGCTCGTCAGGAGACGAGAGGGTATCTGGGGTCGGAGCACTGCGAACTCTAACGGGCAAGCTTGCTCGCGATCTCGGCGATCCTCTTCCCGTAGTCACGGGCAATCTTCCTCTCGGTCTCGTCAGGCTGTCTAGAACCATCCACGTCGGCCAGAGTACTTGGGCCATATGGTGTACCGCCACCCATGTGAGTGTTGATCTCGGGAGATGTATAACCAGGAGGGACTATGATCATCCCATGGTGCATCATGGGAATCATCATGGTTATCAGTGTTGATTCGTGTCCGCCATGCGGTGTGGCCACGCTTGTGAAGAACCCCGCCACCTTGTTCACGAGCCTCCCCGTCGCCCACAGGTAGCCAGTCTGGTCAATGAAGTTCTTCATCTGTGAGGCCATATTGCCAAACCGCGTCGGGCTCCCGAAGATTATCGCATCATAGTCGCCCAACTCTTCAACCTTGGCGATCGGTATGTCACTCTGGATGGCCGCACCGTGCTTCAGACCAGGGCTAGACTCTATGATCTCGCGGGGTATCAGTTCAGGTACTCTCTTCAGGTCGACATCCGCACCTGCCTCGCGGGCACCCTGGGCAATCTCCTTCGCAAGCTCAAGAGTGTGTCCGTAAGAACTATAGTAGAGAACGAGCAGTCTCATGGTATTAATTATAGTTAATAGTCATATAACCCTTGCGTGAGGGGCAATGTGACTCGTGTCAGGCCAGATTGTCCAGGGATAGGCCCTGAGAGATCAGCGCCTATTCATATCTCATATCAGCGGAGCGTCTCTACCAGCATACTTGACATGGAAGCCCGTGTCGAGGTTCATGCACTCCTTGAGTATGGCACTCCCTGCGACGAGTCGCTGGATCTGGTTTGTGCCCTCGTATATCTGCAGTAGCTTTGCATCACGCATGAGTTTCTCTGCGGGATACTCGGTGAGGTACCCGTAGCCACCCATGATCTGTACGGCGTCTATTGCGTTCTGCATGGCTGCATCGGACGCAAAGAACTTGGCAAATGCGGAGATCTTAGAGACCGCACCACCTGTATCAGCCAGATATGCCGCATACCTCGTGAGCTGTCGGGCCGCCTCAGCCCTTGCACCCATGTCGGCCAGTGTGAAACTTATCCCCTGGAATGCACCGATGGGCTGACCAAACTGGTGACGTACATTGGCAAAGCGAGCTGCCTCATCAACAGCGCGCTGTGCAACGCCAGTGGCTATGGCAGCGATTCCAGCCCGTGTCTTGTCGAGGGTCTTCATGGCTATCTTGAATCCCTCTCCCTCTTTTCCAACAAGACACTCCTTCGGGACACGAACGTCCTCGAATATGACCTCGCTCTGGATCGAGTTGTTCTGACCGACCTTGTTCTCGATGTGACCAATCTTCACGCCCTTTGTCTTCGGGACCATGAAGACAGACAGCCCCTTGTTCTTCAGCTCCGGCTGAGTCGATGCGAAGACTGTGAAAAGCGACGCCACTGGAGCATTGGTGATGAAGCACTTTGTACCATTGATGACATACTCGTCGCCCTCTCGGACCGCCCGCGTTGCTACTGAGCCCGCGTCGGAACCTGACATCCGTTCCGTCAGACAGAATGCCCCGAACTTGACCTCCTTTCCTGTGATAAGCGGCGTCACATACTCCTTCAACTGATCTATCGTGGCTGCAATCACGAGTGGGGCAAAGGCGAGATTATTGCACATTATGGTTGTCGCAAGTCCTGCACATCCATAACCTGTGGCCTCAGACACGAGAGTCTCTGCAAGCAGCGAGAGTCCTGGTCCTCCTGCCTCCTGTGGAATGTGCAGGTTCATCAGGCCTGCCTCATAGGCCTTCTGCACGACATCCTTCGGAAACTCGTTCTTCTTCTCCAGCTCGTGAGCACGAGGCGTGATATACTCGTATGTGAACTGTCTTGCACGTTCCCAGAGAGTCTTCTCCTTATCACTCAGTCCAAAGTCCATCTGACTCGACCCATCTGCGGGGCGCCGCTCCAGGACTTAAATCAATCGCCATGCGATGAATGGGACATCGAAAATCGATACACTTTATACTGCGTTTTCTGGGGGTAGAGCCAAAGAATGTTGGGGTTATCTCGATGCCACTCAAGAGGACCTGTATCGTAAGCGGGGCCCAGACCAAGTTTGGCCAGCTAGAGAACGTGACACTCCGCGAGATGTTCGCAGAGGCAGTAAACAGTGCCACCACGGCGGCTGGAATCCCCAAGAAAGACATCCAGGCTGTCTTTGTGGGGTCGTTCATTCCGGAGATGTTGGTCCATCAGGGTCACACTGCCCCCCTCCTAACCGACTTTGCCGGGTTGAGGGGTCTGCCCGCTACGCGACACGAGGCAGCGTGCGCTTCCGGGGCCGTGGCATTGCGTGCGGGAATAATGGCGATTGAATCAGGACTCTACGATACGGTCCTTGTTGCTGCCGCAGAGAAGATGACGTCGGTCTCGACAGCGAAGGCCACTGAGGCACTGGCAGCAGCTGCCGATGACGAGTTCGAATCAAGCATTGGGCTGACATTTCCAGGAGTCTTCGCGATGGCAGCGGTCGCACACATGCACAAGTACGGGACTACCGAGGAGGACATGGCTCTGGTCGCGGTGAAGGCTCACAAGAATGCCGCAACGAACCCGTATGCGCAGTTTCAGAAGGAGATAACCCTGGAGAAGGCCATGACGCCAAAGTATATCGCGTGGCCCCTCAAGCTCTTCGACTGTTCCCCCATATCGGACGGGGCCGCAGCTGTCGTGCTCTCATCTGTCGACAAGGCCAAGCAGTATACCGACGTGCCGGTGCGGATCCTGGGGAGTGGACAGGCATCCGCATCCATGGATCTGTGTGCAAGGGGAGACCTCACGACCTTCGAGGCATCAGTCAGGGCCAGCCGAGAGGCCTACAAGATGGCCGGACTGGGCCCGGAGGACATGGACATGGCAGTCGTCCACGACTGCTTCACAATCGCTGAGATAATTGCGACCGAGGACATCGGATTCTTCCCGAAGGGTCAGGGAGCAAAGGCAGTACGGGAAGGTGTAACTGCAAGAGACGGGGCGAAACCCGTGAATCCCGACGGTGGACTGAAGGCAGTAGGTCATCCGGTCGGCGCCACTGGAGTGAAACAGGCTGTAGTATGCTTCAAGCAGCTCACAGGAAGGGCGGGAGCAAACCAAGTCCCAGACTGCAAGACTGCAATAATGCACAATTTCGGCGGCACAGGAGCCACTTGTGTGTGCAATGTGTTCAGGAGGGCTGACGCATGAGCGAGTCACCTAGTATCTATCAGTACAAGAAGAACATAGAGGCAGGGACCTTCAAGGCATACAAATGCAATGACTGCGGGGCGGTCATCGCACCTCCGCTGGGTGCATGTTATTCATGTGGTGGCACCAAGATGAGCTGGACAGATGTGAGCGGTCGCGGGACTCTCGTATCGTTCACTGTGATCCACGTTGCTCCTGAGGAGTTTGCCAGTGAAGCACCTTACTACGTGGCAGTAGTGAAACTTGACGAGGGGCCCAACATCACGGCAAGGCTGACAGGCTTTGACCCGAGCAGACCGCAGGACGTCAAGGTGGGAATGCCACTCAGGATGACATATGTCACAGCTCAGTCCGGGAAGAAGTATCTGGCATTTGGACCTGCGTGAGCAAGATCACGCGCGGACAATCTGACCTGGTGTACTCTGACGACGACTCTACGGGTGTCAGTACTTCCTCCATTCGATCCGGACGAGCGCATAGATGGCAACAACGACCATGAGGATTGTGAGAGACTCCACCACTCTGCCGACTAGGCCTGATGTACCCAGTCCTCCCACTATTTGGCCAACATAGTCGAGGCTCAGACGACCAGCCCAAGCCACGACCAGCATCAGGACGGTCTTCCCCAGGAGAAGAGGGGTCACTAGCTTCCACCACTGATACCGAGACACACCAAGAGGGACCATGACGGCATCATCGGGTAGGGGAGTCGCGGCGAGCAGAAACACGAGCACTGGTGTGGCCCTTGGATGCCGGGATACGAAAGATGAGAAGTCTAGCACCTGACTCGGCGGTACGAGCCTGCGTCCAAGCCTGCCGATTCCGTAGCTGATCATCTCGCCCAACATCGCTCCCGCACCTGATACGAGCCCAACGAGAGTTGGATCGAAGACAAACTCGGAGGTGACAGGATCTCGCAGGCCACCAAGCATGTATGGAACCCCCATGTATGGAATGGGGACAATTATGGAGGCATTCCCGACAACAGACACGACGAAGCTTCCATAATACCCTGTCACGAGTGAAACATACAACAGGAGCTCGTACATCGACTGGGTGAAGGAAATTGATTCGGGGGATACGACTGAGACGGCCGTATAGACACCGAGGGCAAGCAGGCAGATGCAGAGGAAGATGTCGGAGGCTCTGGCCATTGTTGCAATCGACGATGGCCAACACCGACGAGATATCAACATTACCGTCTTCGAGAGAGTCGTGGCAGACTTAAGTGGGTCAACAGTAACTTGTGTTTGAACGGAGATGCCAGAGAAGATCCGGTATGGCAGAGGTTTCATCTCTCTAGATGACTGTTTCCACGATGCTGATATCCTCACACCCCGCTCCGCCCCTGCCATTCCCGACCTCAGTAGAGCACTCTATGAGGCCCTCGACAAGACCGGCATGGTGGCAAGAATCATGAATAGTCGTGATTCCCGAGGCGATGCGGTGCTAATGGTAGATGCTCCGGCGTACTCGCCCATCGACACAGAAAGACTGTTGACACCCACGCTATCGTTCATAGAGGCGACAGGGATACGAATAGAGGATGTGCAGATCTTGGTTGTCTGTCCCGTCGCCAAGAGGGTCGGCCGTGATGACATCGGATCTATCTCGAAGGCAGTGACCAGATACCCAGTGTTCGTACACGACCCGGACGCTTCCGATGAACTTGTCAGCATGGGCAGGACCCCCACGAACGGCACTCCTGTAACAGTCAATAGACTGCTGTCCGTGTCGGATGTGCGAATTGCGGTCTCGGCCATCGTTCCTGATGTCTACACGGGTGCTACAGGAGGGTTCTCCCCAATACTACCAGGCTCTAGCGGTCTCGCCACTGTGTTGAGGCACAGACATCTGTACATGGAGGGACCATTTGGACTCTGTAGCATAGACTCACCAGTAGTGACGGATATGCGGGAGTGTTCAGAGATGGTGGGAATGGACCTGATCGTCAATGTCGTGCTGGACTGGCAAGGCTCGCCAGTGAGGGTACTCGCGGGCGAACCATCATGCTGGGAGGACGGGGTGAACACACTCAGGCAACTGTCAAGGGTGCCGCTCAGACGCAAGGCTGACATCACAGTCGTAGGAGCGGGAGGTCATCCATCGGACAGGACACTCTATGACGCGGCAGATGCTCTCGTCGCAGGAATGGCGGTCACAAGGAGGAATGGTGCGATTGTACTCGTGGCTGAATGCCCAGAGGGTGTGGGTCCGTCGGGATTCATCGACACAGTCGGAGGCTGTAGTTCGAGTGAGGCGGTTGCCACGTTGGCCAGGAGGAGGTTCAGGATTGGGATGGAGAAAGCAGCTCTGTTCTGGCGGGTCCTTGAACATATGCGAATCGTGATAGTGAGCACAATTGACGACAGCATAGTCGATGCAGACCTGCATTGTAGTCCTGCTCACAGCGTAGAAGAAGCGATGGAGATCGCCCAGAGGCTGGTTGGAGAACACATGAGGACCGCGGTCCTACCTGCGGGAAACTCAACACTTCCCCTTATGCAGGAATTGGTCTAGCGGTCGGAACTTGCTTCTCCAAACAGCCCATCTGCAGCCTTTAGGGCATCTCGGACCTCTTCTCTAGAGAATGACTCAAGCGTTCCCTTCTTTGCGATGCGGATTGTGACCAGCGCATCCTCGTCCCGAGGGGCCATCTCCCACGATACCTCGTACTGGGGGCGTTCATTGACAAACTGCCTCAGCATCGCGAACCATGCCTCCTTCACGTCGTCAATGCGGACGTATAGGAAGTCAATCAGGGGTATCGTGACCTCCACTGTGAGCACTCTGCCAGATGTGACGTAGTAGTTCTCTATGTTCCAGGGCAAGGAGGGCCACCCGAGAAATGGAAAGCCTTCCATTGAGTTGATAAGTCTTGTCCAGATGTCGGTACTAGCTCGTGGAGCTACCCTTTCGACTTCGGGACCTCTCCTTCTTCTTCTTCTCTTCCTTCAGGAGTTCCTCTACCTCCTGGACGAACTTCTCGGCCTCATCCTCAGGTTTCTTGGGTTCCGGCGGAGCCTCAGCAGGAGGCCCTTCTTCAGCCTTCCTCCTGAGTAGCGCCTCAACTTCCATGACAAACGCCTCCTCCTCAGAGGGCTTGACCACTTGGGGCTGTGGCTCTACTGGAGGCTCAGGGACCACCTGTTTCTCAGCTGCACCGGGCGGTGCAATCGGCTCCTCTGCCTCTACAGAGACCGTCTCTGCCTCCGTGGAGGTCACGTTGGAAGAGCCAGGCTCAGGCTGAGGTTCAGTTGGTCTAACTTCGGGTTCAGTGACTGGCGTCGCAGTCTCTATAGGTCCGATCTCCTGATCTGGATGGGCCAGTGGAAGAGGACCAGGGACCTCTACCTCGAGCGGCGCGATAGCGCCTGAGCCACGCATGCGTAGGAGATGGTCAAGTACCAGAGGCTCCGACATTCCAGTCTCTCGGGCTAGCCTCGGGAGAATGTCATCAAACCGGAACTCTCTGTCGCCTACGAGCTTCTTCAGAGCCCTGAAGAGGCCCATATCACTCTTCTTCACCAGTCGATCGTTGACTATTCTGTGTGGAAGCAGCCGATCGTAGTCGAAGACAGAGTAGAGCGAACTGACAATCCATTTGCTGTCGAAACAGTCCGTAAATCCGGTCCAGCCATCCAGTTCACTGTCGTAACGTACCTCAAACAGGTCAACAAATGTCCTCAGACGTTCTCTCAGGAACGGAGTCATCTCGCCCTCCAGGATCAGTATCCCGGCGATGTGTCTTCCAGAGTAGCCGTTCAGCCTGAGACCCTGGTAGTTGATCTCCTCAAGAGTGCCCTGTACACCGTCTCCCTTGATCTCTCCGTAGACACTCATGACAGCAGAGATGAAACCACTCACGAGATGAGGTTCAATCTTCTGCTCAGTAAACGGATGGTAAAAGACACACGTACCGCGATTGAGGTATATTGCCATGAAGTGTCGCAACGACATCAGGTCTCTGAAGTTATTCATCTGGTCCTCGAGTTGTTTTCTCTTTCTGAGCCTCTTGGTCCTTGCAGACCTGGTGCGTCCGTACGTGACCACCCCCACCACTGTTATGAGGGCAATGACGAGGAGCACGTCACGCTGGGTCAGGAATCGGACGAGCAGAATGAAGAACGAAGGTGGCTGAACAGGAATGTTCGCTGCCACCTTAGTGGCCTTCCACTGCGAATCCGTCCCCGGATACCGTGCCACCACTGTCATCCTGACGGCGCTAGGTGGAACGTCGTAGGTGGTAGTTGCCAGCCCATTCGTGCTAGTTATGGCCGAGAGTTCACTCTGCAAGACCGTGCCATTGTCTAGTTCGACAGAGATGTAGAAGGTCACGGACACACCTACCAGAGGTGCATGGGTCCCGTTGTACCGGACATACGCACCTATGGCCATGACAACTCCCTGGTAGGGCGCCAGAGGTAGCAACTCAATATAGACGCGCTGTTTGGGCTGGACTATGATCGTCGCACTTGTCGTGTTTGCACTGTATCCGTGTGCCCATGCCGCGAAGACGGCGGTGTAGCCAATCATAGACGGATCGATGGTCAGGTTGAAGACGTATCTGTAGACACCATTTCCCACATGTACCATCGGGTAGACATTCCCTGCTACTGTCATGTTTACGATGGCAACCGTGATTGGCAGGTCTCGGTCGAGGTCACGGTATGTGACCTGGACTGTGATATTGCAGTACTCGTAGTTCGTGTAGGAGAGAACAGAGCTGAGTGATGTGCGAATAGGTCTGACTGTGATGCTGTGGAGTATCTGCCCGTAGCTGTAGTTCTCCAGTCCAATTGTGATGTTCAGTTGATGTATAGCAAAGGACAGCATCTGTGCCGAGATTGTAAACCGGTACCGACCAGGCGCAAGCACCTCAGTTGGGATTGAGTTGCTCCAAGAGGCGGATACGTAGGTAGCATCGATCAGTGCGCCTGTGTGCGCGTTCCTGTATTCGACGACCACGACGACGGTCTGGTTGAAATACATCACGTCTGGAATCGCTATGTCTGTCAGCATGGTGGTTGGCACTGGACGAACCTCTACGGACAGGGGTACGGTCTGATCCTCGTATCCGTAGACAACGAAACTCGCAGAACCCGCAATCGTGCCCACTCCGAGGAAACTGCCCAGGAACGATCTGACGTAACTGCCATTGCCAAGGTCGGTCATCGGATATGTTGCGGTGCCTAAGACAAGTACAACGTTCAGACCTATCAGGGGATTGTTGGCAATATCTCTGCAGACCACTACCAGGTAAAGCTGACCATCGTAGTAGAGCGTACCCGTGGGATTGCCATCGTACCCTATGTAGTGGGGGATTATCGTCAGAGTCGTTGGCGTATCTATGACTCTGAGTGTCACATCAACGGTTGCATTAGTGTAGCCGTATGAGAGGAGATATACCCGCATCGGATACTCTCCAAGGCCAATACTCCCGTTTAGGAGTAGCCGATAGATTCCCGGTAAGATCTGATTCAGAGTGAAATTGGTGCCTCCGAGGTCCGCACGGACAACTGCACCATTCACGAGATAGCCCTGCGAACTCCTCACCGTGACATCAAGGCTGACCTGCCAGGAGTAGTACAGATCGTATGAGTACCAGTTGGGGGTCAGAGATGCAGTGTCGACAATGATGACGATCCCGTCGGTGAGATTTGTCCTATCAACGAATCCATAACGCCATGCTCTCACTGTCGCCTGGTATGTTCCTAGTCCGAGATCGTTGACGGGGATGCTCACAGTCCACATAGTACCATTGAAGAGGAGCTCGTACACTTTCCCGTCAATGGTCACATTCACCAACGATCCTGAACTCGGCACATCGCCCCCCTGATAGCGATAGTCCACGGACAGGCGCAGCACACCGCCGTACGGCACTGTGACGTTGGCCGGCGACCATGATACAGTCAGGTCTGTTGGTTCAAGAGAGATTGTGAGGGCTGTGTCTGCAGTCCTGCTGTAATGTTGGTTCTTCCAGGCACTTATAACAAGCGGGTTGTTGCCTATGTTCAACCCCATCAGACCGTTCAGGGTGACATTGTAGGTACCACTCGATGGATGCCACTGTAGGGTCCAGTAGCGCAGTCCGTCAGTTACATTCACAACTGCATTCGGAATGCTCGTACCATTTGCATATCTGTAGGAGACAGCAAGGTTCGCATCCTGAGTGTAGGTTATGCTGCTGCCTGGCGTCCACGTCAGGGAGAGCGCTAGCGTGGAGTATACTATTTCGACATCGATCGCGGCAGTCCGGTTCTGCAATGCAAAACCACTGGCACTGATGACTATCTGATAGCTGCCGACAGACTTGCCCAGCGTCGACACAGTCGCCTTCCAGGTCCCATTGTTCAGGTCAGTCATGGGGACATAGGGAGCTCCGTCGAATGAGTATGTGACGGATGCGGCGGGTGACTTGAGTCCCTGAGGCGTGAAGGTGTCATTGTAGTAGACACTGAAACTGAAGGACTCGTCGGTGCCGACAAGCACGCTACTCTGATAGACTCTCAGGTCAGTGGGATAATAGACCACGACATCTCTAGTTCGGTACCCAGCCTCTGTACCATTGGCCCAGAAGACCTCGATCCTGTAACGACCGTTCGTAGTAGTGAATGCATCGATGTTCCACAGATAGGTGCGGATCCCGTCTGGCTCACTCTCATTTGCAGGCCTCGTGATAACAGATGTGTCTTTCCAGAATGTCAGGTTCGAACTTCCGGAGGAGACTGGGACCGATAGTGCATCTCGGAAGTTTATTGTCACGAGTAGGTCGTCGGTGATCACTACCGAGCTAGAAGCATCGATACTGGTCACGTAGTTGTGGGCAGAATACACCATTGTCCATGTTCCGTCGCTCATCTCTGTGCAGACCACAGTCCTGCCGTGGACAGAATACTTGTCGTGATTAGTCGGCGATGACCCAAGATAGAGTCCAGTGGGAGTCCAGTCAGTCATCCTTGTCAGGTTCACAAAGCGGGAAACAGTGCCCGTAGGAATCGACGGGTAGCTCAGAGTCAGGCTCTGGTTCCATACGATAGATCCACCCGACGTTGGGGCATTCCAGAGTGTCGTTGTGGTGATGGGTCGTGAGTACCAGAGTGTCAGGGAGTATCCAACGGCGACTGATAGGTTTGAGTCGAAACGCAATTGTGTGATGTTCTTTGCACTCGTAAACGTCCACGAGAGTCCTGACAAAGGTGTAGAGTTGCACTGTAACGCGACGCGGGAGGGATCCGAAAAACTCAGAGCGCTGCCGGAGGTGGTGTTCCAGGGAACATAGGCATAGCGTAGGAGTGCCTCATATAGTAGTGCGCCCCCCCATTGACCATACTCCGTATCGAATCTACGTGTGTCGTACGTACCTGCTCCGTTCTGGGACCTCCACCTGATCAACGGGTAGACTCCATCGTATTCGGTCAATCCGCTTCCATCAATTATCACATAGTACTCGCTGTTGGCCGACAGATAAGCTATGGATTGGACAGTGAGCCACGTAGCGGGGAAGATGGAGTTCATCAGTGGAGATGGGATGGTCATGTTCGACGATGACGGAGAGGACCGAACGACAAAGTATGCAGTCCCAAAGAGAGTCCTGTTATATGTCGTAGCGTCAAGGAAGAGTGAGAAGTTGAGAAGTCTTCCGTTGTGAGGCTTCATATAGAAGCCCTGAGCGAGCTGGTTGATGTAGTAGGGTTGAGATGGTTTCTTCGTTATCTGAAAGTCCCAGCTCTCGCTGTTGACTCCGGCAACTGCGCGTTCGGCAATCGCAGTGATATACTGGACCTCCATGTCAACCCTGTGCAGGTTCCAACTAGGAACGAGATAGCTGTTCAGGTCAAGCACACCGGTGTGAGATGAAGGATTGGCATAGGTGTTCAGTACCTTCGTCACCTGCCCATCGAGCCTACGAGTCATATATGCGACCCCACTAAACTCGGCTCCAGTTCCGCCAGCATCAGACAGTGTCAGAACGTCTGTTGGAGAGATGATTCCCTGTGGTTGGTCAATTCTCTCATGGGGGCTGCTCACACCGCCAGGAGAGCAAGAACTTGTAAGCAGTAGTAGCAACGTGATGGCGCAGATGAGCATCCTTGGTCCAAGTCCCATTGTTCGGTCTACCTCGTGCGACAGGTCTGCCTGTGGAAGATCGACATCTGTGTCGAATGGACACAGCTCAGGTCTCCTGAGTCACTTGGGCAATGTCCAAAGCCGAGATCTGCAGCGCTGGCATCCATTCTCCATCGCGATCCCGCATTGGTCTTGTCCAGTCGGATCCGGCTGGTCTCAGTTCGGTCCTCAGTCGACATACCGGTGAACGTGTGACCTAATCTTCTGCAGGAGCGGGATATAACGATATCTGGAGAGTCGCTCATCGATATATCGAACACTGTCCAGTCCGCAACGGATGGAGGCCCCTATCGGACAAGCAGCCATCCCCATTGCCCCGGGCAGACTGACGTCCTGTCATGTGTTGAAGATGAGGGATGGTACTGTAGAGTAAGAGGGCAAGGGGACTGGGTGTGCGCGACGTACGAACTCACCCGTCCGATGCCCATCACTGTTCCAATAGTCGTCCGCAGGAGCGACAGAAGCGGTCTTGGGGAGCTATCTTGGGGGATCCGCAGAATGGACAGTAGTCTCTGCTCCGGTAGCCTGGTGACGATGCGGGGGATGCCTCGAAACTTGATGGAGACACTGGTTGAATGTACGGATTGGGGCCGCTACGTCGCACGTATAGAAATACCGCACCAAGGACCGCTGCCAAGACTGACAATGCAAGGAAAACGGCAACAGTAGTCTGGACGGCTCTGGACGATTCATAGTTGATTGATCCGACCACGTGTACGCTCGATTGTCCACTGTTGTAGAATACTGCATACCATGTTCCGTCGCAGGGAATGACAAAGTCCGTAGATAGCGCCGATACATTGTCATATGCGCAGTAAATGTAGGCGGGCCTGCCGTCTGCCCACAGGGAGTAGTTCCACTCATCACAGACGAAGAACATCACACCTTCCCCAGCTGTCACCTCGAACTCCACTGCAATCTTGTCGTCTTGACTGCAGAAACCATCGACTGAGCCCCATGTCAGGGAATTGATCCATAGGTCAAAATGACCTGCCAATGGAGAGCTGGTGCTGATGGCCACCCCTGTCCCCGTGCAGAACAATACCACGAGGACCGTAGACAACATTAAGATGTATGCCCTTTTCATGCCTCAAACCACCTTCTCGTGTCGCTGTTCTCTCAACCGGCTCATACCATTAGAGAACCGCTTGAACTCTGTACATATGAGTTCTGATAAGAAGTTTATCTTGGCGAGGTCAGCCACTAGCGCTAGAATGGCGAACTCACAAAGAGGTGCTGTATCGGGGCGCGGAGTCGAAGACCCCGGACAGCGACAGACCCAGCATGATTCACGTGCAGACTCGGTCACTGAGCCAATGCGGTCTGACGAATCTCTGAAGGCCTCTTCATTCACTTCCAGCACTCGGGTAGGCAGGCGAAGTCCTCTGCCAAGAGGAAATATCCACGGATTAGGGCAGGATCTGTGATATCGTAAGGATAGGGACCAATATCAACAACCGATCAATCACGACTGGCTGGATGTCACACGTTCAGTCTGATTCTCTGGAGGACTGCGTCAGGCCCTGTGAACTTACGCACGCGCAGGTCCACATCCATGTCCTGCGCAAGTCGATGACAGGCCTCGAGGTCCAGATCTGGCAAGTTCACGACAGAGAGACGGACCTGCATAAGTTCGCGGCACCTCCTGGCGAACTCAAGCATTGAGCCGAATGCACTCTCACCGTACACTGGTCTGCAGAGCCTGACATAGGTTGCTGCGTCCGGTGCATTGAGGGACACGTTCACACTGTCGAGTCCAGCATGCGCAAGTTCACCGGGCACATCGCGCTGGGGATGAATGAGAAGGCCGTGACCATTTGTGTCCATACGGACATGGATACTGCTCAGCTGCTTCACAGCACGTATTGTCTCGAGAATCGCATCAAGGTTCAAGGTAGGCTCCCCAAGTCCGACTATCGCTACCTCGTCGAGATCACGATCTTTCATGGAGGAAGTGACCGCAGCGACAAGTTCTGCTGGTGTCGGATCTCGTGTCAGCCTCAGATCATACCCAAAGACACCGTCACAGAACTGTCGTATGCAGAAGACGCAGTCATTGGTACACCTATTGGTAGGATTGACATAGAGCGTACGATCCCTGAAGTATGCGAGGCTCATGCGTTGTCGCTGGGGATGGCCTCATGGATGACTCATAAGCTCTTGGAAATGTGAGAGCATACCCTCTACGTGTAGTACGCCAGTCCAGAGTCCTCCTCAGTAGACTTGCCAGGAAACTGTCCGGTTACCTCGTTTAGGATGTGTATCACCATGTCTATCACATTGTGTACAGTCCGGATTGAGTTCCACAGTCGGTCATGCGAGAAGGCGTCGTCATATATCCTCTGAGAGACCACAAAACCAGGACCGGGGGGCTGGGGACCAGGAGCACCAGGGGTAGGCTGGACAAATCCCAGCAGTACCGGTTGCGTAAAACTGAACTTCATTGCCTCAATCTGGAACCGCTTCATGGACTCACCAGTGAGGGCTCGCAGGTGTTGGGGCGATATCAACACTTGGGACTCAATCCGGATGTGGTGTTGGTCGTTGGGTCGAACGATGGTGAAGAAGAAACGCATGAACTTCACCTTGAAGATGAACTCCGTGCGTGGGTCCGATATACTCTCTACTGCGATTCCCTCACGGGAGAAGAATTCACGCACCGACTCTCTAATTCGTGCTCCATCACTCATCAGAATATCATCAGGACCACACAACGACATACAGCTCAATTAACGGTTGCGACTACAGTCAGCCACGGAACCACTCCACCCGGCCATAGGCATCCTCGACACGGTCCGCAAAGCATGTGATAGTCTCTCTTGCTGTCTCTGTTGCAGATGTGTCACATGAGGCAGCAAGCAAGCACTCGTCACTCCTCTCCTCAACCATCCGAACCCCCCACGGATCGATGATATTGCTGTGGCCAAAGTACCTCTTCCCATCGAAGGCCCCACCGACTCGATTACAGCAGGCCATGAAAAGCTGATTCTCTATGGCTCTGGCACGGATCAACACGTCCCAGTGACTACTGCGCGGCTCCGGGAATGCCGCAGGAACCAGTACCAGTTGGGCTCCCTCGAGGGCAAGCCTACGCGTGACCTCGGGAAACCTCAGGTCGTAACATATCTCTACACCCACTTTCAATCCAGCAGCCTCAAATAGGACAAGTCTATCGCCCCCAACGAAGACCTCTCGCTCGTTCTGAAAAGGATGGATCTTCCTGTATCTAGCAACCTCTTCTCCTCCGGGAGACATGACAAGGAGCGTGTTGTAGAATCGTTCTGACACGGGCTCGACTCCAGTCGCAATCACGTACGCTCTATGTTCTCGGGCCAGGTCACTGAGGAACCCTCTTGTAAGACTAGGTACATCCGGACCGATTCTCTTGTAGTCTTCTGGATTGAAGCCTATCGCGAACAGCTCCGGCAAGAGGACAAACTCCCTATCACAGACCGGGCGATGCTCCCTGAGGAGTGTTAGTGCCCGTCGATAGTTCTCGTCAGGCCTGCCCTCTGTGCAACTCATCTGGACAAGTGTCACCTTGAACTCCATGAGACGAATCCTCCATCAGTCGAGGACGAGGAAATCTGCACAGTCTGTGTCAGTCGACCCTTTTCAGAGTGACGCAGTGCAGTGTGATGGCCGCTGTCCTGAAGGCTCCGGACTGCTCTCGTGGACCCCAGCTCAGGGCTCAATGGATACACGGTCTAGCCTATCGCGGCTAGTCCGTGTGCAGAGCACAACCCTTAATTCTTTAGGGACCGCGGTCGAGATTGGAAGGCAGAGAAGGATAGTGCGTCAAGTGGTAAACGAGGTCAATGTGGAACCGAAGACTAGGCAAGATATGCCCAAGACATCATATTCCCGCCCTGTTGTAGGATCCACCGGGAAGACTGGTACATGGCGCACGTTCGACCCTGTCATTGACTACGAGAAGTGTAGCAAGTGCAGGACCTGTTGGCTCCATTGTCCAGAGGCGACCATCGACATCGATGAGGACGAATATCCCCGGATTGACCTGGACTACTGTAAGGGCTGCGGAATCTGTGCACAAGTGTGTCCGAAGAAGTGCATCGAGATGGTGAGAAGCGGAGTGGAGGACAAGCGATGAAGACTATGATCATGACTGCCAACTATGCGGCGGCATATGCGATTGTTTCTGCGAGAGTCGACGTAGTTGCGGCCTACCCGATCACGCCAGCCACGACTGTACCAGAACAGGTTGCGTTCCTGAATGAACAGGGAATATACAAGGGTCAGTTCATCCGAGTGGAATCGGAGCACTCTGCAATGTTTGCATGCATTGGCGCGAGTTCCACAGGTGCACGAGCATTCACGGCGACCTCGTCGAACGGGCTCCTGTACATGGACGAGGCCCTCCACTGGGCTGCGGCTGCACGACTCCCCATAGTGCTGGCCAACATCAACAGGTCTGTGTCACCAAGCTGGAATATCCATGTCACACATGATGACTCAATGTCGAAGAGGGATACAGGCTGGATACAGTTCTATGCCGCAAGTGTGGATGAGTTTTACCACACCATAATCCAGGCGTTTCGACTGGGGGAGGATCCAAGAGTTCTGATGCCAGTCATGGTGAACGCCGATGGGTTCGTCTTGAGTCATACAGTGGCTCCCTATGACTACCTGGAACCAGAGGAGGTTGACAAGTTCCTGCCCCCCTACAACCCACCGCACTGGGTCATGGATCCAGACAAGCCAATATCACACGGCAACATAGTCTTTCCCGAGTACTACCAGGAGTTCAGGTACTTCATGCACGAGGGCGCACTGGCCGCACTCGACGTATACGAGGAGATCGAGAGGGAGTACAAGCAGCTGTTCGGAAAGTATCTCGGGGGTCCGATAGACTGCTACAGGTGCGAGGATGCAGACATAGTGTTCACATCACTCGGTACCGTTGGTGCGGAGGCGAAGGACGCGATCGATCAGCTCCGGGATGAGGGATACCGGGTTGGCAATGCGAGGATAAGGATGTACAGACCGTTTCCTGTCAAGCATGTGCGCGACCTTGGAAGCCACATAAAGGCCTTCGCATGTTTCGACAGAGGGGTGTCATACGGCTATGGCGGTCACTCTGTGAATGATATCAGGGCAGCAATGTATGCCACTAAGCATCGTCCAATCATCAAGAGCTACATCGGAGGCCTTGGCGGACGAGACGTGACCGTTGATGACATCAAGGAGATGATACTGGATACTTTCAAGATTGTCGAGTCAGGGGAGACAGATCCGGTCGAGACCTGGCATGACCTGAGGTGATAGAGATGGTGACAGTCAAGGAGATGCCACTGAAGGAATATGTGCTCAAGGGAAACGCAGCTTGCGCGGGCTGTCAGGACATGGTTGCGCTTAGGCATGCGCACAAGGCGCTGGAGGGCAAGGTGATACAGGTCGTGCCAGCATGCTGCACTAGCGTGGTGCAGTCACTCTGGCCCAAGACTGGACTCGACTTCCCAGTGCTCAATACCGGTTTCGCTGCGGCTGCAGCCACGGCGTCCGGCGTCAGGGCAGCACTCAGGGCAAAGGGCAGGGACGATGTCACCGTGATGGTCTGGGCCGGCGATGGGGGCACCTTTGACATTGGCATACAGGCCCTATCAGGTGCCTTCGAGCGCAGGGAGGACATCCTGTATGTCTGCTACAACAATCAGGTCTACAGTAACACGGGGACCCAGAGATCTGGCGCCACACCCATTCACGCAGAGACATCCACGACCTGGTATGGCAAGACAGAGGCCGAAAAGATGCTTGACTTCATCGTCGCCGCGCACGAGCCCGCCTATCAGGCGACCGCCAACTCATCGTATCCACGAGACCTGTACGAGAAGTTCAGGAAGGCCAGAGAGATCAGGGGCCCCAAGTTCATCCATGTGTTCATACCGTGTCCTCAGGCATGGAACTATCCAGTCGAGTTAGGGGTAGAGATAGGTAAGCTCGCGGTCGAGACTGGATACTGGATACTATGGGAGCGGATAGGCGAGGAGTTCATCCTCAGCCCCTATAGCAAGAGGTATCAGGACCCTAAGAACAGAAAGCCCGTCGAGGAGTTCCTGAAGCTGCAGGGGAGATTCTCTCGGATGTTCAACCCGGTACGGGACGAGAAGAAGATCAAGGACTTTGAGGCATTCGTGCAACATCGATGGGATGTACTGCTCAGGACATTCACGTAAGGGGTCACGCAGCACCAGGTCAGTACCGACGGCGTCTTGTCAGATACAGACCGGACACTATGATGCCGACTATACCTATGCTGGCCCCCAGATAGAGCGGGTTCAGGTCAGGTCTTTGGGGATCAGTGTTCCAGAGATACTCCGTGAGATTTGAGATCCCATCGCCATCTGGGTCCGCATCTGCATCGTTGACAAGCGGGTCCAGTCCGTATCTGATCTCCCACAGGTCGGGCATCTGGTCGCCATCAGTGTCGGCTTTGATTGGGGATGTGCTGTTTAGGTATTCGAATATGTTTGGAACACCATCTTCGTCAGGGTCCTCACGGTCATCAGCTGAGAGGACTGTGAGCCCATAGGAGTGTTCCCATCCGTCAGGCATACCGTCCCCATCAGTGTCGGGGGCCAGTCGATCTGTACCGATCGAGAGTTCAGTCGCATCGCTGAGCCCATCTCCATCAGAATCAATCTCACTCAGCTTCTCGGCAAAGAGGAACTGCTGACGGTCGTACACACCGTCTCCGTTGACATCTGCATCGTAGA
>JAWAQK010000011.1:33198-54849 GCA_038893995.1 Candidatus Thorarchaeota archaeon
CAACTGAGAGTGGCTGTGGTCCGTAGGGTTCGACCAAGATCTCGTATACCCTGCACTTGGTCAGAGATGCCGATAGCACTCGAGTCTTTGAGGCGACACTTCCCTCGATTGTTGATGACTGTATGTTCGTTCCATCCAGCGTCAATCGAAATGTTGCTCCAGTGCCATTCCATCGGGCGTCTAGATACAGGGGGGTGTCCGCTGTCGTGACCACCATGTACTTCCTCGAAGTACCGGGGTCCAGACTCTCCGAATATGAGAGACGAACGGGAGCGCCATAGCACTGTGACATCGTGAAAGCCATGCTCGCCGCTATCGACGCGATTACTTCTGTCGCGTAGCTGTAGTTGTAGATTGGATTGGTCCAGGTATCACCTGGACTGTGATAGCTGGAGTCAATCTCAAACCCACCCTCAAAGATGAACAGGACATTGCCCATACCCTCGCGCACAAACGAATAGTGATCTGAGCGGCTCCACAACGACGACTGGGCGGATGCGACTGTCTGGAACAGCCTGTAACCAGCAATGTTCTGACTCATCATCTGAAGCAGGTTCGCATAGTACTTGCTGTTCCAGAAGCTCACCGCTGAGTTGTAGTGAGCTATCATCTTCTCGTCTTCAGGGGCCTCAGGATCCACAGTGAGCAGCATGTCCATGTTGTAGTACTGCAGGAGCCGGATGCCGTCGTACGCCATCCTGGACGCCACCTCAGAGCTGCCGAGAAGACCAATCTCCTCTGAGTTCCAGGCACAGAAATAGATGTCAAGGGGCCAGTAATAGCCAGACATGACCCTTGCGAGTTCTAACATTCCTGCTACCCCGCTTGCATCGTCGTTGGCACCTGGCGCATTGGGTACCGAGTCAAAATGACCACCCACCATGAGTACAGGGGTGTACATACCAGAATTCCAACCTCTCAAGACTCCAACGACCGAGTTATGACGCCCGATCCGTTCAACCTGAATTCGGCCGCCTGAGACCCTCACCAGCTCGTCAGATATCCACTCTCCAGCCAGCAGGTTGGAATAGCTGAAGACGACGTCACCCAGGATCTTCGTCCAAC
Organism: Candidatus Thorarchaeota archaeon; assembly: GCA_038893995.1. GTDB lineage: Archaea > Asgardarchaeota > Thorarchaeia > Thorarchaeales > Thorarchaeaceae > JAWAQK01. The sequence goes on from JAWAQK010000011.1 coordinate 34,264, forward strand.
GTGAGCCATTCTCAGTGAGTTTCCTGACATAGCCCATGTACGACTCCATCGATACCGATTCATACACTTCCCGCGACAGGTCGACACCGTAGAGAATGTCAGGGGACTGTGATGTCATATGATGGACCAGAGTCGTTCCGGCTGTTGTCTGGGAAATTGACCCAGACAGAACGAGGAGCATGATTGGCAGCAACATGCATACGCGACGACGCATGTTACTAGCCTCCGATAGCGGCTCTGATGAATGTTTTCCCATGGGTAAATTCCGACAGCGATAAGAAGGGGGGATACAACTAGCATGTGGATACCCGGGATTGATATGTCACAGACGACTGGTGGTAGTCGAGGACTCGAGACAAGAGACCCCATCTATGGGTACAATAGGCTCACCCCTCTAGAAGAGTCCATTCTCAACCAGAAGATCGTGCAGAGACTCCGACAGATCAGGACGCCAGCAGGAGCGTTCCAGGTCTACCCTGGGGCTGACTCGTCACTCCTTGCCAGGATGCTGGGGACCATGCATATCACGGAGCTCCTCTTCAGGAGTCTGGGTGCCAACGAAGACGAGGTCCAGAGGGCCAGGCTGACGGTCATGATATCTTCGGTGGGACGGGGGGCATGGTCAAATGTGATGAGGGAGTACCTGAGCGGTATTGGTCTCGATAATAGAAGAATGGCGGAGGTCGCCCTGGCACAACCTGAGATCAGAGAGGTCCTAGAACACAGTACCTACTCGACCAGTGAGATCAGGGAGAGCATTCGGCGGGGCGCTCCAATAAGAGACATGAGAGTGGACCTCTTCACGTGCCCGCTGAACCCAGACCTGATAGACATGTTTCAGCGTGATGCCTACTTCGCCGGTGTCCAATATGCCCAGCTCGAATTCAGACGTCTATTCGGCTCAACTCGTATCATCAAGAACAGGATGGCCGTGGAACGAGGGGTGCTTTTCACTCTGGAGTCGTACCTGTCTGCAGCAACAAACATGTTTGACGCCATCTACTACCACAAGACCGTAAGGGCTGCTGAGCTGATGCTGCTCAGGGTACTGGAGGAGGCTGGCTCGCTGTTGCTCAGGTCGCCCGCCGACGACCCATCTACGTACTTCTCGACCGATGATATTACCCTGTACGGCAGTCTGAGTCGTCTCCCGCCGGATCCGCCGGAGAGGCTAGTGAATGCGTCCAATGTCTTTCGCGACTTCCACCGTCGCCGACTGATAAAGGTGGCAAGCGATCGCACGATAGGAAACGACGAGTTCCTCAAGAAGCTGGAAACGCCAGATGGCAGATTCGAACTCGAACGTGAGATTGCAGAGGAGGCCAGGCTAGACCCAAACCTGGTCTATATTGATTTCCCGACTAGAGAATCTGTTGCATTCTGGCCCGGCAGACTTGCGATCGATGAACTGATGCTGTTTGAGAGGGGTTCCAGAGGTTATGAGCTATGGCCTGTCACCGACCTGAGTAACGTGGCGAGAAGCTTTATGCGCAGAGCAATGGTCATACGCATCTACGCGCCGGAAGCTCATCGTGCAAAGATACGCAAGAGGGCAGACAGTATACTTGAGTCCGTGGACAGTATCGGGGAGGTCGCCTAGGACTGCCATCAGGATGCAAGGACCACGTGCAAACTGACGCGCTATACGGTCCTCATCGTGGCCCCTACACGAAACGAGATCACCGATAGCATTCGTCACAGTAATCATCTTAAGAGCACTCTCAGATAGTCCATGTAGATAGACATCAGCAAGAGGCTTGGTCGAGTTGTTCACTTGCTCGAAGTGTGGCGAGGTCCTATACATCAGGAGCGCAGACCTTCGCGACAAGATATTGACAATGGAGGTTCAGTGCCTCCGAGGGCATAGGAGTATCAGAAGACTGACTGAACATCAGGCCCATGAGATAGCCAAAGACATCTTCACCAAGCTGTTTGCGTGCACCCAGTGTGGTTCAGCTATGGTCCTGATAGCCACAGAGCCAATGGACGACAAGACTCAGGGGCTCATGCTGTGCCCAATTCACGGTATTCAGAAGAAGGACTATCCAAGCGAGTTTGCAGGCACAGTCGATGAACTCGCGCTGGATCTTTTTCAGGCCCAAAGGTCGCTGATTGACTCTTTCACGTGTCCTCAGTGCCGACAGACATTCGCGATAACAGAGATTCAGGCAGGCAGTGGTCCGTTTCTGATCATGTCAACAAGATGTTCAAACGGCCACAGGAACACGAGGTATGTCTCTCAGTCTGTCGATGATGAGCTATTGAGGAAGATACTGCAGAAACTTGTCCACTGCGACAGGTGTCTCATGCCATCTGAGCTTCAGACGACCGAGTCTAGGGGGTCAACAACAAGGCTCACAGTCTCATGCCCAATTCACGGTCCCTTGAAGAGGGATGTGCCGACTGGCATGGTCGAGAAGATAAGAGAGGCCATTGCCGATATGCCCAAGGATGCAGTGCTAAAGGCCACACTCTTGTCAAGTCAGTGTAACAGACCGATGTCCGTGATGAGGATCGAGCCTGACAAGAATGGCTACAGACTCCGATGCACTTGTCCGGGTTCTGGCAGCTCTGTCACCAGGACCCTATCGATAGAGTGGGACCAGTCTGTCAGTAACAGGCTGGCGTCTGCCGTGCTGTCCTGTGAGTACTGTGGTCTTTTCACAGAGTTGTTAGAGGCGAAGACCAAGAAGGGCATGACAGAGTTCACAGTGGTCTGCCCGATACATGGCGTTCTATCTCGATTGGCACCCGAAGATGTGTATGGGCACATCAAGGAACAACTGCCGTCAATGGACAGGCTATCGTCCATGGTCAAGAGTCTCGGCTGTGGGCGATGCGGGATGCCACTGACTGTCAGGGATGTCGAGTACCGTGCAGGCCTTGTGGAATTCGACATGGAATGCAGGCACGGACACAGGGCCAAGAGATTCTTCGTTCCAGACCTCGACAGTGAACTGCTCGCCAAGTTCTACAAGAATCTGTATCGATGCCCCGAATGTTACGGTCCACTCGATCTTGTTTACACCCAACCGGGATCCAGGGAGTCAAAGGTCGTCCTCCTTTGCCCGGTCGACGGTAAGTTTGTACTGAATGTGCCACACGACCACGCCGAAGCCATTCGTCTCGCCTACAAGCAGATACAGGAGGACCGCAGGAAGCCTCCGCAGGAGGTGGTAGAGAAGCCAGAACCTCTAGAGCTCGAACCAGCGGCTCCAGAAACTGTCACTGAGGGCCAAGTTACGGCCCTCAGAGGGTGTGAGATTGTCGGTGGTAAGTTTGAGTATAAGGTCAAGGTGAAGAATGACACCCAGTACGTGATAACAAATGTGACTGTCAGCATAGTGGCCTACCCGCAGGACTGCATGGAACTGGCCGGCGAGACCATGAGGACTATATCACGTATCGAGGTGGGTGGTTTCCGGAGCCCACAGTTTGTGTTCTATCCCACCAAGGACTGTGTACAGGGAAAGATCGTCGCCACGGTGTCCTATATTGACTTCAGGGACCAGCTCCACACGATCCAGGTGGAACCGTACCTCATCCGATCTGTGTGTGACCTGTTGAAGCCGAACAAGAAGACCGCTGAGGAGTTTGACCTCATCCTCGGATCATTGACGGGTGCAAATCAGGAACAGGTACTCGAATGGAATGCTAGGGTACTGTTCACGAAGGCTGAGATGATACTCCCGACGAAGAACTTCCACATAGTGGACAAGAAGGAGAAGATTGTCGGGACCGAGTTCGTCGGTACAATCAGAGGCTTCGCATCCGGGAAGTACACCGGCAAGAATGTCGCAGTCATCATCCTGATCACGGGCCCAGAAGAGGGACGACATGCGGTCGTTAAAGTAGAGGCGCTCGGGGACGATGTGGCCATGCTCCCGACCACCATAGATGAACTCGCCGAGACAATGGACTCGTGGATATGCTTGCGATGCGGAGCGCCACTCGACACCGAGCAGGTCGAGGAACTCGGAAAGCATGTGCCGATAAGCTGCAAGTACTGTGGTCACACCCTGACAATAGGGCTCTATCTCCAGTAGATCATTGGCACGAGATCACGGCCTGCGGCACATGGTGGTTAAGGGTCAGTCCTCGCGCCACACGGCCTCGGCCCTGTCAACAAGACCAAGTACTACCATCAGTCTGTCGACAAAGGCGTTGACGAGGTCGTCGATGGTAGTGGGTCTGTGCCAGAAGGATGGGCACGCCGGAAAGACTATCGCGCCGGCCTCGGCGACTGTCAACATATTGCGCATGTGGATCATGTTGAGGGGTGCCTCCCTTGTAACAAGGACCAGACGTCTGCCCTCCTTGAGCGTACAGTCGGCTGCTCGAGCAATCAGATTGTTGGACAGTCCCTGCGCAATCGAGGCGAGGGTCTTCATGGAACAGGGAACAACCGCCATGCAGTCCAGCGGAAAGCTCCCACTCGCAGGGCCTGCGTCCATTTCATCCTCGCCATAACAGTAGTCAGCCTCTGAACAGAGCTGACCATATCTCAGACCAGTTTCGTACTCAAGAGTTCGTTCACCCCATGAGCTGATCACGAGGTGTGTTTCATGTCCAAGCGCTCGGGCCTTGCGAAGGAGATAGACACCGTAGATCGAACCGCTTGCTCCGGTCATACCGACAAGGATGCGTTTCTTCTCCAATGGTCTGCACACTCAACCGGACTCACACGATAGGCCCCCTAATGTGGATTTTGCATGGTCCGGTGGTTGGCCTAGACAGGTAGAGTGTGCAACGGAACGTCCATGCAGGTTCACAGCAGAGCGATGAGTATCAGCGAAGTCAGGACGGACACCGCACCGAGTCTGATGCCAACACGCTTTGCCGTAACTGACGACTCCACTACGTCAGAGGTGAGCGTTTCGAATCCTCGTTCCCCATATGTGACCAGACCCCTGATAGTTCCCCTGCCGATCCCAATCTCTGCGGGTCGGAGGACACTTATGGCACCCCTCACTGCTCTTCTCACAGCGTCTGCTAGCTCAGTCCTCCTGTACCGACCTACTGGAGGATACCCTCGGCTCGACAGTGAGACCGCATTCACCACATGCGTGTCAGTGGTGGTCACTTCGGCCACGGTTGCTCCCTCCGAGAGAGCCACTTCTATCAGTTCCTCTCTGAATCCAGGTTCCATGTTGTTGCCATCGATGGACACCAACGCCGTCGTACCCTGAGCAGTCCTGATCACCATCGCAGCGACACCACCTGGTCCAATACCATCCTGGATCCCAATTCCCTCGGGAACCATTCTGTGAAGACCAACACTGAACGGTGTCGGCGTTGTCCTCAACAGCTCCTCGGCTGCTCGAGTCACAGCATTGACACACAGTGCGGCCTCGGGATCTCCGGGCATTACTGAGACCGCGCTGTCGCTAATTGCATTGTGCGCATCCACGACAGACACACTGGCCACTCCATCGCTCCTATCGACAACAGCTCTCTCTGCCAGTCGACCCACTTCGAGAGCGATATCGTCAGTGTAGTGGGGAGCGCCAGTGACAATGGCGAGCATCGACCCACCTGCAATTAGCCCGGCTACACTGAAACGCTCAGACTCAACCCTGATGGGGCCCCGGATCACTTTGTTATATCCTATCTCTATCAGAACGCGGTCAATCTCACTGAGAACAGCACGCATCTGAGACCTGTCGGTCAAGTTCTGTTGATGTGTACAGGTTCCATGAAACACCAGGGCGGGGACCCCGTAGGTCTTCTCGATGTGATGGACCACAACGGACGGAAGAGCACTACTCCCGATCTCTCTGAAAGGCCCAGGATGAACATAGAGCACTACGACTACACCCACAAGCCTTTCTTCATCCCTGATTGCCAGGATGGTCACAGGTAGGTCTTGACGGACTCCTATCTGCCCCAGGATACGCTCGAAGGGTTCTGGATTACCGGTCAGGTAATCTGAACTGAATGCCCTAAGTAGTTCGATTCCATCAATGTTCAGATCTCTCTTGAAGGGCCTACTCACTGCCCGGAACAGGATCGTGACTGACAGGGTGCAGACTCCGACGCAGACGGCCAGTGCAAACAGCAGGGACGGATATAGACGAAACGGTGGCTCAATGAAACTGGAGAGAGTGACGAGTGTCAAGAGCCAGACCATCAGGGGCATGGCTGACGCCAGGTAGCTTCGGAGGGGTATGTGCTCGCTCATTGCGCGCATCACGAATGCCATCAGAATATACGAGAGGACCATACCAAACAACCAGGAGCGAGCCTCAACGATGCTGTCGGATGTGATGAAACTGAGTGCGGCCCCAAGGACTCCAGGCACCAACCACAATGGCATCACGAAAGTGACTGCGCCAAAGGTTCGTCGAACATCCATCGGAGAAGCGGGCCGTCTCACGACGAGGAAGAGAATACATGCACCAAAGATACCAGTGGAAAACACAAGAACGGAGTAGAAGACCACCCAAGTAGCAGGATGTACGGCGGGGCTGCGAAGGACTGCGATCGCGCTCAATACTGCGATGGCAATCAAGGATTGTGCTGACAATCTCTTGAAGATCGTCCTCTTGTCTGGAAGCCTGAACATCTTCGAGTAGAGTCGTATTGTCTCTTTCACACTGGCCTTCTCGCCCAACGTTCATCATCCACGCTGTGGCGACTGTGGTGTGCTTATCAAACTTGGGCTGGCGCCGGCCGCTTTCGAGAGCCTTATATCCCGTCCGATTATCGCATCCGATATAGGGGGTATCCTGCGTGTGTGACTGTGGGCCAGAGGACCGTTCCCTACCGCAACATGTGCCGCGAGGTCTACTCAGACTCCTTGTGCTCAGGATGATGCAGACTCGAGACATGTCCGGCACAATGGTCATGCAGGAGATCGAGCGCCGTAGTGGCAACAGATGGAGACCTAGCCCCGGGTCTGTCTACCCAATTCTTGATGATCTCCTTGGGAGAGGCCTGATAGAACTGGTCTCGACAGATGGTAGGGAGAGGACCTACCGCATCACGGCCAAGGGCAACGAACATCTCCAAAATATCGCACGTGACAGAGACATGTTGGAGGAGAGAGCAGTGACCGGACCCAGATTCTGGCTCTCCCTCGTAGAACCTGGCGATCGGGCCAGGATACTGCTGAACATCATAGACGCATCTGTCAGGGAGATGAGAGACATACTACCGACGCTCCGTAGTGACGAGGCGGAGGAGGTAGTCCGGGAGATGAGGAACATCATTCTGTGCATGGAGGCACGGACAGTTGGACACAAGCATGTCTGAACACGGTCTGATGACCAACATCGGTCAGACGAGTACACTACGATACATGTTGAGAGGGCTGACCAAACACCCACTTGTCACAGCCTCAGCGTTGATTCTGAGTGTCATCTCATCGCTGATCACCACATACCCCAGCATCTTGGTGGGACTAGCCGTAGATGAGCTCGGCGCAGCTGGGTTGACGTCTCAGTTTCAGCTCTATGTGACAGAGATTGCGTTTCTAGCACTTGCATACATGGCGATGTACTTCGTGGTCGGGTACGCGTGGGCAAAGATGACACTCAGCTGGGAAAGAGATGCCAGACAGGAGTTCTTTGAAACAATTCAAGGCTTCGGGATGAGATTCCATGACGAGATCGACAGCAAGAGAATGCTGTCAGTTGCCATGCAGGACATAGGCTGGATCAGGATGTCGCTCAATCCGGCATTGCGTAATCTCACATTCTCACTGGCGTCAATCGGAGTCGCATGCGTGTTTCTATCCGCCATCGACCTCACGCCAGGGCTACACGGACTGATAGCGATACCAGCCTTCAACGTGGGAGGCCTGAACATTCCTCGGACTCCAATACCGATGTTCACACTGCTGACAGTAGTTGGCGTGCCGCTCTACATGTTCCTTGCCTACAGGTACGCAAACACTGTAGAACCTGTCAGAAGAGAGAGAGCAGAGATGATGGAGAAACTGACCGCCATATCTCAGAACGTGTTCATGGGAATCGATGTGGTGCGGTCATTCGGGGCTGAAGATAGGGAGATTGACAAATTCGCTCAGGTCAGCCAGATCTACGCATCGAAGGTGACGAGGGAGGGAAGACTGGCCTCATTCTATCCGCCGTCCCTCCTACTGACTGCAATGACAGCGCTTGCACTGCTATATGGCGGATATGCAGTCGTAGTTCAGGCACTGAGCGTGGGCGTACTCACCCAGATACTGACACTTCTGGTCATGGTTCAGGGATTCAACTTCATGCTCCCCCGGATGTTACTGATGATACGTGCAGGATTCGTAAATGCTCAGAGGACCCTCAGTCTGATGCAGTGGCGGGATCCCATGGTCATTCCAAGCGACCCCGTCGAGTCCTGCAACTGGCTTGGGGACATTGTCTTTGAGGATGTTGATTTCACGTACGACAATGGTCGCAGCTCAGAACCTCATTACGCACTCAAGAACTTCAGTCTGAGGATTCCGGGAGGGTCGCGAGTAGCGCTCATCGGCGGGCCCGGCGGCGGAAAGAGTACGATATTGAAGTTGATCATGAGACTATACGATCCAACACGGGGACGGGTCCTGATAGACGGAATCGACCTCCGCAGATTCAACCCACAGACCCTGCGTCAGCACGTGGGTCTCGTGGAACAGGACATCTTCTTGTTCAGAAAGAGCATTCGCGACAACATCGCCTTTGGTAGACCTGACGCCACTGACGAGGAGATCATAGCTGCTGCAAAGAGGGCTCAGGCAGATGAGTTCATCCAGAGTCTGCCTGAGGGTTACAAGACCGTCATTGGCGAGCGTGGAATGACTCTCAGTGGGGGACAGAGACAGCGTCTTGCGATAGCGAGAGCAATCGTTCACAATCCGAGCATCCTGCTGATGGATGACTCTGCTAGCGCAATCGACTCGAGAACAGAGCTGCTCTTGCGAAAGGCCCTGCAGGAGGTCATGAAGGGACGTACTAGTATCACTGTGACGCAGAGACTGAGGACGCTCATGGAGTCGGACCTCATCGTGATCGTCGATAAGGGAAGACTCGTTGCTGCGGGCACCCACGATGAGCTGATCAGGACCTCGGAACACTATCGACGTATCTTCGAGAGACTACCAGGAGCAGAGAGAGTGCTTCAGAGCACCGCAGTGGAGGTGACCCCGTAGTGGCATTCCACGGACCCGGAGGCCCAAGGTCGCTGGCAGCTCAGCGAGAGAAGCGGAGCCGGCCCGTCAGAGTCCTGCTGGGGCGCATGATGTTCTACCTTGGCAGTTTCAGGAGACTCGTTGTAATAGGGGCGTCCCTGTCACTGATCGCCACGGTAGTGTCGATGTTTGACCCACTGATACTGAGCTGGGCAGTCGACTCTGTTCTGAGCACAAACGCGACCTTGGGGGTATTGATCCTACTGGTAGTCCTCTACGTAGTGCTCAAGATAGTCGCATGGGCGCTAGATGGTATCAACAACTGGATCCTTGCTGATGCACAGGCTTCCTTTGTAAGGCATATTCAGTTGGATGTGTACGAGCATCTTGTGCGTGCGGACATGTCGTACCACAGGGGAGAGCAGAGCGGAAATGTCACCTCAAGAGTCACCTCTGACACGGTGACGCTCGGTACTGGGATACAGGTAATGATAGACTTTGCAAGCCAGATTCTCATGCTCGCGACAACACTCATCCTGCTGATCGTCACGTCCCCCCTGCTGGCGCTCACGTCCATGGTCGTGGTACCTGCTGTCGTATTCATCGCGGTACTATTCGGCACCGTCGGGCAGAGGATCATGCTTGCCTCTCAGAGGGCATACGGCAACGTATCAGGACAGATTGCGGAGAACCTGAGCGGGATCCATGTGGCAAAGGCGTTCAACCGCGAGCACGAGCTAGCCATGGAACTCAGGGAACTGAACCAGAAGGCGTACAGACACGGGTTCAAGTTCATGATCATGATGAGTGCCATGCAACCCCTCATGAGGGCCACCGGACAGTTCGGCCTTGCGGCTGTTCTGTTTGTCGGCGGTACCATGGCCGTCGGTACACAGCCACTTCTAACAGTTGGCCAACTCTTCCTGGGGATCATACTTGTCAATCGGTTCATGTGGCCCCTGCTCACCATCTCAATGATGGCTGCCGAAGTCCAGTCATCACTTGCTGCGATGGACAGGGTCCTGGATGTGCTTGAGTCGAAGAGGACCGTCGGTGACAGACAGGATGCAGTGCCGCTACGAGATGACAGTGATGGCATTACGTTCGAGAATGTCACGTTCTCGTACCTAAAGGGAGTCCCGGTATTGAATGGAGTGAGTTTCAGTGTTAGGCCCGGAGAAACTGTTGCTGTGGTGGGTCATACAGGTGCAGGAAAGACCACACTCGCAGCGTTGATCAACAGGTTCTACGATGTTGACGAGGGCCGAATCCTCATCGGAGATCAGGACATCAGGGATGTCACCCTCAAGTCTCTTCATTCTGCGGTATCGCTCGTGCCGCAGGAGACTTACCTGTTCGACGGTAGCATAATGGAAAACATCAGATACGGTCGGCCCGGCGCCAGTGATTCCGAGATACGGGATATCTGCGCTCTGATCGGTGCAGACACCTTCATCGGAGCATTGGCAGACGGATACGACACGAGAGTGATCGAGAATGGAAAGAATCTGAGCGCGGGCCAGAAACAGATGATAGCCATTGCGAGGACCATGCTGGCCAATCCGCGTATTCTCATACTTGATGAGGCCACAAGTAGACTCGATGCCTACAGTGAGTCGCTGGTGCAGGAGGCACAGGCAAGGCTATTCGCAGGAAGGACCACAATTGTGATAGCACACCGTCTGACGACAATAGCCAATGCGTCGAGAATACTCGTCTTTGATCATGGCAGGCTGGTGGAGCAGGGTACCCATGCTGAGCTATTGTCCATGAACGGTAAGTTCAGAGAACTCTACGACACCTATTACGCGCATCAGGGGGTCGAGGATCTGGCATCCGATGCTGCGGAGAGGGCTCAGAGGGTTCTTCGAGCGTCAAGTAGGCAGCACACGGTAGTTCCAGACTCGACGCGAGACACGAACCGAGAGGCCGCGACTGTTGAGGCTGCGATACCTGCTGATACCGACGCAGGATTCACATCTGTGCCTGACGATTCACATTCAGGCCCGGCCAGAATGCAGGCAGGAAACTCAACCCTGTCCAGTCGTGAGAGGCGTGTGGGGGACGGTCAGTAAGTGACCTCGGAGTATCGTGTGATCGACGACGAGGCATCGCTCACCTGAAACACTGGCAGCAGCACTGAGTCCCGTCTTGCCCCTTCAGCCGGTGGTTGTTCCGACCCTCTGGACATACGTTGGAGATATCTGCTCAAAGCCAATCAGGGCAACTCCCGCGAGTAGGTAGGCCTCAACAGCTAGTAGTCGCACGGTGGGGTCAGTGGGACCGAGGACTACAAGGACAGATATGAGATCGCGCACCACAAAGATGAATAGTGTCAGCGTGAGCACTGCAAATGGGACAGCAATTACACCCCCCCTAAACTGCCAAGTGATCACTATCAGAGACAGCAGTATCGTGACAACTGCCACTGACACTGGAATTGAAACAATGGTTTCGAGAATGTCACTTCGCGGCGTCATGACCATTAGGATGGCCCTCTCCGCGATCACGGTTGCGACAGTGACGACCAACAGTAGCACCAGGGACTTCGGCATCTGCGCTGGACGGAGCGTTCTCATCAGTGTGAGTAGGTATGAAACTATGCCTGTCGTCCACAGGAGGACTCCGGGTATCTGTAAGAGTGTTACTGCAAAGTAGAAGAGGTGAGGGTCTTGAGTCACAGTCACTATCGAGGTCGCGCTCTCCGGCAGAGTCAACACGACCAGGCCTAGTGAGATTGTCAAGCACATGAAGTGCAGAATATCGGCACTAGTCAGCGCTCCACGCCCGAACAGCAGTACGCCGAACGTTCCTACAACGAGAGGGCATACTGGACCAACAATCAGAAGTAGGTCCCGGATCAGTTCGGGAGCGCCCACAGACAGGGCGTAGAGAGCGATCAAGGCCAAGAGCGACGCTGTCAGTGGCAGAACAGTGAGGCTCACTTTGAAAATCGTTTTCATTAGGGGGTTCGCTCCTACGGATTCAGTTATTGACCACGATTTCTCTCTTCCTCCAGCTCACTCTCTCAGACTACAGTCAGTGTATCCCAACCTACTTCGTAGACCGCACTCGGGTATCGTTCCTCTATGCTGTCTCTTGTCAACTCAACGAGTCGATTGGTGACATTCCGTCCCACAATCCTGCTCATGCGCTTGGACAGGAACTGAAGTAGTGCCCGAAAACCCTCCTCGATGGCATCAGGAGATAGGATCCCTCTCAGCGCAGCTGCGAGGAGGGAGCCTTTGATGTCGACAGTGATGCCCTGTTCGATGTCCACAAATGCCAACCAGGGATGAGGACCTGATAACTCGTTTCGGGAATCAAAGAAGATCCGTCTGGCAGCAGACATACCTGCCATCTTGGAGAAGCCCTCTACGAGAGTCTGGACAACTGCTGTATACAATACGAGACGTGCCTGCGAAGGAGAGACTCGCTCCACCGCCTTTCTCTGGGCAAGGATGCCAATCTCAGTCAGAAACTTGCTGAAGTCGGATGTCTTGATTCGTTCTGCCGCTATGGATAGGGGAGTCTCACCATCCAGTTCTGGAATAGCTCGCACGGTATCCTCTGAAACATCAGGGACACCTGAGTTGGGTTGTAGTATTGATGTGGCCTGGTAGATATCATCTGGCCTGATGGGTTGAAGTACCAGAATCGCCTTCTCCCACAGTGATCTGGCAGTAAGATTGATCACAGTGTCAATTGGGATTTCCAGGAACTCAGAGGCCTCTCTTACAGAACAGTTCTTCGGAAGCAGACTCAGAAATGCCCGGACCTCTGCATTATCGACGTAGAGGTCCCAGTTCAGCCGGGGACGGATTATCGTGTCCTCGTTTATCTGTGGACGGATGAACTCGTCGATCACCACTTGCTCGAATCGGGTCCTGACGGCGAGGTCAATATCGACATGCTTGAGCAGACTGAACTGCTGCTCGAACTTCTCAATGACACGCCGTAGGCACTTCCTGAGAAACTCATTCTCGTTCGAGACCGAGAGGGCACCGAGCGTCCATTCCCCGAACTCGACCATGATCTTGTAGTCACTTCCCTCAAAGCCGCGAGCGGTCGAGACTTCAGACTGTTTGGACATGTCAAAGAAGCTCATGATCGCGACCAGTAACGATGCCACAAGATGCGGGTCAATCGTGGACTCGGTGAAGTCCTTGTAGTAAAGACAGGTACCCGTCTTCAGCTTGATTATGTATAGGCTCTTGATGTCCATGTTGATCCCTGAGAGCGACTCAATGATACCTGGTGGTCACCGTTGCGGATGTAACATCTCCTTTATAGGCATTCCACCGGCACACCATGCTACAGACTGTGACAATCTGTCATGCAGATAGTATTTCGACATTGAGATGCCAGAAACGTGTCAAGGATGAGTTGCCATGAGTGAGGAGTTCAATCTCAATTGCCCAGTCTGCGGAGCGAGGGGCCTTAGAGTGAACTCGTCGATGGTCAGCATACCGTACTTCAATCAGCTCGCAATGTTCACGATCCACTGTGACAGCTGTGGGTTCAACCACAATGACGTGTTCTCCACTGAAGAGAGGGAACCGTGCAGGTGGACCTACCGCGTCACGGGGGCTGCCATGCTCAATACCCGCGTCGTCAGGTCAGGATCAGGCACCATACGAATCCCGGACTTTGGCATTGATGTGGAACCAGGACCATCGGCTGAGTCATTCATATCAAACGTGGAGGGCGTACTATTACGCATCAGGACTGTTCTCGAGGGCATTGTCGTGCTGGTCGAAAATGAGACCGAGAAGGATCGAGGTAGGGCCGTCATCGAGATGTTAGACCAGGCCATGGCGGGAAGTCTGCCGTTCACACTGGTGATTGAAGACCCTGCAGGTGTCAGCGCAATACTCCCCGACGACATGACCCAGGTCAAGTATGAACGATTGTCAAAAGAAGAGGCTGCAAGCCTCAGGGGCGCCCCCAATTGGCTTCAGGAGGTCCGCGAGGATCTTATGGACGGCCGCTCCTGACTACAGCTGTGTTCCTGAGTGGCCGGCACCGAGTGGTCTGCGACTTGTCATTTGTCTTCCACTGTACCTGGCACGTGTAGTATGGTCAGAAGGGCAATTGTAGAGCATTCGGCACCCGTGGGAATCCTTAAGAAGGACAATTCTCGGCCGCTAGTCCCGAAAAAATGGACGCTGGGCTGAATATGAAACCAGGACCTACTGGGAATGCCTAGCAGGACCATGGGTGAATGAGAAATGCAACTGTTCGAGACTTTCAACAGCATGGCAGACATCGAGAAGGCGATGATTCTGACTGTCATTGCAGCAGCCTTCGCCAGTCTCGTCTATGCATGGTGGCTCCGAAAGGGAGTACTTGCACTGCCAAAGGGAACCGAGCAGATGCAGAGGGTCTGGAACGGAATAAGAGAGGGAGCACTGTCCTATCTGAAGAGACAGTTGAAGAGTATAATACCCATTCTCGCAGTCCTCACATTCCTTCTGTTCTTCACGGTCTACGTGACGGTTCCCGAGAGAGGTACACTGGAGCTGTTCGGCAACACGCCTGAGGGCATTGCCACCGCACGAGTTGTGGTCGGTATAGGTCGGTCGCTGGCATTCCTTCTTGGGGCCAGTTTCTCCCTAGCTGTGGGACAACTTGGGATGAGAATCGCGGTCGAGTCAAACATCAGGGTTGCGCAGGCCACAAGAGAGGGTGAGGACCGATACAACCGAGCGCTAACAATCTCATATCGCGGTGGGACCTTTACTGGAATGTTGACGGATGGCCTCGGACTCCTGGGTGGCACCTGCATATTCATCATCTACGGGATTGCAGCACCGGATGCATTACTTGGCTTTGGTCTCGGAGGTACACTCCTGGCTCTCTTCATGAGAGTCGGTGGTGGAATATACACCAAGGCTGCAGATGTCGGTGCAGACCTCGTGGGCAAGGTCGAGCAGGGACTCCCAGAGGACGATCCCAGAAACGCAGCCGTCATAGCTGACCTTGTCGGAGACAACGTAGGAGACTGCGCAGGAATGGCTGCAGACATATTCGAGTCCTACGAGGTGACCATTGTCTCTGCGCTTATCCTGGCAATAGTACTGTACCTGGATCCGCTGTTCCACGCAGCTGCACTGCCTGGCGGAGCCTTCGCTGTGGTCGTGTTTCCGCTGTTCGTGAGAGCAGTCGGTGTGATCTCGTCTATGATCGGTACATTCATGGTACCGGTCTGGCCTCGCCTCTTCAGGAAGCGGTCGGTCTACGCGGAGAAGGCCATGTTCTTGTCCTACGAGGCCTCAAGCATCTTCACAATAACCATCACGATGCTACTCTCGTGGTTCTATGTTGGCGATATCAGATTCGGCATTCTTGTTGCAGTCGGAGTCATGCTGGCAGTCTCGTTCAACCCCATAACCAGCTACTTCACTTCTCTGAAGAAACCCCCTGTGAAGGAGATCGTACACTCTGCTGATACGGGTACGGCAACATTCATCCTGTCCGGACTCGTGGCCGGCTATGAATCGACCGTTGCAGCATTGGTCGTAATCGTCACGACCTTCGGGATATCGACAGTGCTGTTCCTACCCGCAGTTGCTGGAGCTGCAGCTCCACTCTTCGTACCAGATGTGGCCGGAACCCTGTGGACACTCTACGGGATAGCGCTCATCGGTATTGGAATGCTGTCTCACACGGGCAACAATGTTGCAATGGACTCGTACGGGCCCATCAGCGACAATGCTGCGGGGATAGGGGAGCTGTCACCTGGGGACTTTGATGAGGAGTCTCGAAGGGTCATGGCGGAGCTGGATGCAGTCGGAAATACGACCAAGGCGATCACAAAGGGCGTGGCAATAGCGTCGGCTGTCATCGCAGCTGTCAGCCTCTTCGATAGCTTCGTGGTTGTTGCAGGCATTGAGCATCTCATTCTCGACCACCCACTCGTCTTCTCAGGCGTGCTGCTTGGTGCGGCGCTGCCATGGCTGTTCTCTGCGTTCAACATCAAGGCAGTCACTCGAGCCGCAGGCGAGATGGTCAGAGAGGTGCGCAGGCAGTTCCGGATACCTGGAATTCTTGAGGGGACTGTCAAACCAGACTACGCTCGTGCCGTATCGATATCCACGATTGCAGCCCAGAAGGAACTCATCTCGTTGGCACTGCTGTCAGTGTCGGTCCCGCTCCTCGTTGGAATACTCTTCGGAGTGGAGTCCATGGGAGGCTTCCTTGGTGGTATTATAGTCTCGGGTCAGCTACTTGCCGTATACATGGCAAACGCTGGAGGTGCCTGGGACAACGCCAAGAAGTGCATCGAGGATGAGCCGAGAGACCCACAGCACAATATGGGAAAGGGATCTGAGCGCCACAAGTGCGGGGTTGTTGGGGACACCGTTGGAGATCCGCTCAAGGACACAGCAGGTCCGGCACTCAACCCAATGATCAAGGTTGTCAACCTCGTGAGCCTCATACTGGCGCCGGTGCTGGTACAGTTCTCTTGGGGTTCGAGTCCGGAGGCCAATATGTACCTCCTGTTGGCATTGTTTGTGCTCGTCCTCCTCACAATCTGGAGCATCAAGAAGAGCACCAAGCCCGCTGACTTTGGAGCAGGGGCCGGCTCAAGTTCCGGTCCCAAGTAGTACAGACACAGGTGGCAGGACAATGCCACCTGCCTCTCTCTTTTTCATACTGACTGGTTGTTCATGAACGCCAGGGATTCACTGTTCTACAATAGCAGTAGTGACCGAGACAGCTGCAGGCGTGCATAGGAGATGACAGACGGCTATCCTGTCGACAGAATCACGCGCATACTAAGACAGAGACTCCAGACGAACACGGCAGTGAGAAGGAATGGCTCGGAGGAAAGCAATATCGATCGCCCACTATGTTCGCCCGACGGCATCCTGCTCATGGTACAATGAGATTCCGAAGGGGACGGAATGAGCATGGCTCAGAGAACAAAATAGGCAATTGCGTGGTTAGGAGGGGGAGATACGATACACTCTGAAACCATGCCCAAGTTTGCAGCGAGATGTGTAATCTATTAAGCGTTATCTTGTGTGCCATCTACCTCAACATGTAAGATGAGAACTAGAAATACCACTGAGCGAGTGGAATCGGGATCAGTAGTCGATGGTACTCAATAGCCCCACTCTTGGCCCAGACGCTGTCTGTACCATCGTTGACCTCGTTTGGTCAGCGTGTAGGCGCCCTGCATCTCTTCCACGAAACCCATGCCGATCATCGACTGAAGGACGCCGTAGAGGTTCTCCTCAGATGCATCTGTCACTTCCCTCAGGTGTGAGAAGGAAGACTTTCCTTCTCTCTTGAGTATCTGTGCCACTTCGAACTTTCCTACGGCTCTAGTCTCGCGACGCTGGATTACGTGTCCGCAGCTCGTACACAGCAGGTCACCCTTGAGGTCGTCGCGGGCTACCTCTCTGCTCCCACACATGGGACAGATGGAATTTGCGAATCTCAGTGCTCGTCTGTGTGACATCTCAGAGAAGCGGTGACTGATGACGCTGATAAAATTAGCGAAACCTCCAGACTGCTCAGACGGGGTTCTCCTCTAACTCCCTGAGTGTCCGGTCGAGATCGATTCCAGCGCTAGCCCGAAAACCCGGTCGGACTCGGTTAGTGGAACGATCAAACTCTACGTACCCCCGTGAGGCCAGGTCGCGGATGTCTTCGAGAACGCTCCTCAGGCTCTTCTTTCTGAGTTGCCTAACCTCGTCCAAGGAGACCCAGTCTCCGTCACGATAGGTCAGCGATATCACAATGAGGAGTGTGGCGGCAAGACGATCCGGTAAGGTGCCTCGAACATCACTACCGGAAACAGTACGAGCCAGATCCACATAGAACACGTCGTAGGCAGGGTTGAATCGTATGCACAGACCAAGGGGCCGAAGCTGGTAGTGTAGCCCAGCAAGCCTGCGGAACAGCAGCCCGCGGCCAATGTCACCGTGGAGTCCAAGAGCCTCCAGCATCTCGGCGACTCCGGACCCCATCGGGGCACCAGGACGCGTGAGTAGCTCCATCAGGATGGCGTATTCGTTCATCATGTTGTGCTCCTTGCTCTGGCAGACACTGGGTCGTGCAGTGCGACTACACGGTGTGAACCGTGATCATGGTCTCGTGTTATATAGTCTACCAGGACAGACGTGCACGATGAATCATAGACGATATTCCAGAGACCAGGAGAGCAACCGTCTGTGGATCAGGTGGTGATTCAGTCCCTGATGAGCACTCTTAGCTCAGGATCGTAGGTCAGTTCCCCTCTTGATATGAGGATGAGAACATATAGAAAACTGCGCAGGTACTTGTCAAAGTCGTCCGATGTGATCAGACTGTCGAGAGGAACGGGTATGCCCCTGGGAATAGTGACGAGAAAATCCTCGAGGTCAGTGAGCATCACAGAGGAGTCCGACTGGAGTGGAAATTCAGCCAGGACGGGGGTCTCGTCTGGCTCAGCTACCGGGGGATGTGGAGGGATCTTCCGTGCCTCAAGCAGGAGTGTCAGGTGGCGGTAGGCTGAACTCATCCGGACCGGATCCAGGGCTTGAAACTCGAGAGGCCGCGTCAGGTAGACGTGTCGGGCAAGCTCTTGCGTGCTCATCCCCCTCAACCTGTCTGCAACGAGTCCAGGAGTCTCAAGAAGTCGGACCAGCTCCTGAACTCTTGTGACCTTGCGATGCAGAATCTCGTTCAGTAATTCGTCAAGGTCTAGCTTCATCTTCAGATCCATTGCCATTGACCGAAGTGCTCTATAAGATTCGGTCAGTCTGTACTCGAGAGGGTCTGCACGTCCTTCCCTTATGGAGTCAGCCATGTCGAGGACTCTACGTGCAAATTCCGTCATTTCCTCGGACATCTATGTCGCCTCCTGCTGGGAAGAGGTGAAAGTCGGACTCTCTATGATCACCGAAGGTTCGATTCCTCTTGGAGAGACCACGCCAATTCGTCTGTCTGCCTGTCGAAGCAGATGGAGGCTCTTGGCGGGAGTAAACACAATGAACTGGCTGCGGCGAGAACAGTCATGTAGCAGTACACTCACGAGTTCCGTATTCTTTGCATCGAGGAAGATATCGATCTCATCTAGTAGATAGACGGGAGCGGGATTCATCCTCTGGAGTGCGAGGATGAGTCCGATAGCAACCAATGACCTCTCGCCCCCTGACACTCCACTCACTCCGACCGTGTCCTCACCTCTGATCCAGGTCCTGAATTCGATGCCGTATTCTCCACCCCTCTCGGTCAGTTCAAGCCGGACCTTCAGGGGAAACCTCACAACGCTGAGTACTGAGTTGATCTCGTCCTCTGCCCTGGAGAGTTTCTCCGTCATCTTGGAAACGTACTTCTCTCTCAGGTCTGCAATCGTGGTCTCGGCCTCAGCGATCTCCTGTCTGACTCGTGACATCACATCTGCGAGTTCGCCCAGTCTGGTCCTGAGCTGTAAGTCCTTCTGGGCGATACTCTCGTTGACATCCTCATACTCACCAAGCAACTGGAGGACTGCTGCGAGATCTCCTCGGACCGTAGAAACCGACCTCACTTGCTGGGGACGCTCTGATTTGCCGAGCTCCTTCATCAGACTGTCTTTCTCAGCCGCTGCAGCCTTCAGTCGCTGAATTGTTCCCTCGAGAATGTGTCGTTTGTCCTCCTCAATCATGTAGAGCTCGGTCCGCCTCTTAGTCAGAGACTCAAGCTGCGCCCGGACCTGCTGAGCATCTGAACTGAGACTCGCCGCCGTGTCGCGGGCCCGCTCCATTTCGTGTTCAAGCACGTCGATCTCTCTCATCAGTGAGGCAGTCTCTGTTTCTGCCTCTGAGAGCGTGTTTGTCAGATCCTGCTCCCTCTGATGCATCAGGTTCAGCGCCGCCTCAAGCTCATTGATGCGGACCCTGACCGACGAGGCCTCATCGTCCAGATGTCGGAGTCCGGCATCAACATTGTCGATCTCAGAGAGGAGGCGTCTGTGTCTGTCACGTAGAGCGGAACGCGCGCCAATCAGGCGGCTCCGTTCAGGGGGCTGCTTGGAATCGAGGGACCTCAGATGACGTTCTGATTCCTCTCTCTCCTTCGCGAGTTCATCAATCCTTGACTTGAGCTCACTGACATGCCGAGTTGACTCAGCAACTGACTCCTGAAGCCTGTTGCGTCGTTCCCAGAGGTCGCTGTTGTCGAGCTGGGAAAGGATAGTCTGAGTATCCTCCAGTTCCCTGGTCACCTGCGACTTCTGTGACTCGGCCTCTGCCACATCTCTTAGGAGATGGCTCATACGCTGCTCGATCTCTTCGAGCCGACGATGGAGCGGTGCGGTCGATACCAGACCCGTCTGCTCTCTAGGGGGATAGCTTATGGTGCTGCTCGGTCCGTGGACGAGCACATTGCCACCAGCGGTGACCACCGTGAGTGAGCCCTGGGGGACCAAGTTCATCGCGGCCCTGTTGCTATCCACAAGCAGTACCTCACCAAGTGCACCTCTCAGTAGTTCTCTGACAGAC
>JAWAQK010000012.1:0-51022 GCA_038893995.1 Candidatus Thorarchaeota archaeon
GTAGGGCTTCAGTCCCCCGATGAGTTCGGTCATATACCCTCTCATGACTGAATCCGTAGCGGCCATTCTGACGACTGTTTCCATATTGTCCTCTGAGTTGAACATGAGGTTTGCTAGGAAGTTCGATATGCTCAGTTCCTTCCTCAGCAGCCTGGATCTCCTGTCGTATTCGTGAACATCCTGTATGTTGCCACGGACCAGTTCTACAGCGACCTGACCAGCAATTCGTCCGGTTTCTATAGCATAGTATATCCCCTCTCCAGTTGCAGGAGAGACGAACCCTCCGGCGTCACCCGCAAGCATGACTAGTCTAGAGGCTGCAGTATTGATGGGACCCGCCAGTGGCACTCTCATGGCGCTGGTCTCAGAGAGATCGACCCTGATACCATTGCGTTCCTCAAATGACCTCACAAACCGTTCCCATGCCCTCTTGAGGTCCCTTGCGTATGACACCAGACACCCCATCCCAAGGCTGACCTCCTCCCTCTTGGGGAAGCACCATGCGTAGCCATGCTTGAGTCCACCAAAGAATATCTCAATGCAGATGCGTCTGGAGCCCTCATAGGGTCCAAGGGTTATTCGCTCGATGTCAGAGGAGTCCATCGGTACACGCGCCTCGAGGCATAGACCAACCTCGCTGTTAGACCATGCAGTCTTCAGACCAGTCGAGCGTGCCACCCGGCTGTTGACACCGTCTGCACCGACCAGGCAACGCGAAGAAAACGTTGTCCCGTCAGCACACAATACTGATACATAATCGGTGTGCTCCTCGACGTCTACGACCTCATACGGTGCCCTCACCTCCGCACCGGCCTCTGCGGCCTTCTCCAGCAGGTGATGATCGAAGTTGCTCCTTCGAACAGTGTAACCGGTGGCCTCGTTCTTCGTGCATACCACCTTCAGTCCCGAGGGCGCATACAGATGCGAACCGCAGGCCTCGCGTTCTATCACCGACCTTATGTCAAAGTCCAGAATGTCGGGCAAGCTAGCCCTAAAACCACCGGCGCAGACCTTTCGTCTGGGATGCTGTTCCTTATCCAGGACCAGGACATGCAGTCCGTTCTTGGCGGCCCACCGGGCGCATGTCGAACCTGCAGGACCGCCTCCAACTACTATCAGGTCGTACTTCACCTGTCACACCTGTGGTCTGCGGAACCAAACCAGTATTTACACGTTGCATATCGAAGTCTAATCCGGCATGTGACGAACCAATTACTCTATCTCCAGACATCACGCCGGTCACATTCGATTCCAATAGAATACCGTCAGGTCGTAAGAGACGTTTCCCAGTAACTCGAAAGGCTTCTATGTGGGCAGTGGGGCTGTATGCCTACGGGTGCAGCCGGTTGCCATACTTTGATAGCACAGAGCAGCTCCGAGATGTATCCACAGAATTCTGGTCGCGAGTCGAACAAGAGACCGAGGTCATGAATGAGATTCGGTCCTCTAAGATCGTGGTGAGTTCGACATAGAGAATCCAGAGATCCATGTAACGATCAACTTCCGGGACCCCGATCCTCAGGGAAGAGTAGGGACGATATATTTCGACTCCTCTGTCGAGCCGGAGATAAGAGCCTGGAGTACGTCTGAAACCACCAACAGGTTCTGGCAGGGTAAGCTAGACACAACGATTGCCATGGCAAAGGGAGAGGTGAAGATGGAGGGTTCTATCGCGAAGGCACTTGGCTTGCTGTCCAAGATCAAGCCACTGGTCCGAATCTTTCCTGAGGTCCTGCACGAGATGGGTCTTGACCATATGGTATTACAATGACGACAGCCTTTCCTCGTCGTAGTGATGGCCAGTCTTCCCATCATATGTGCAAGAACTGCTTAAGTACATCTTGTACTAATGATACCCAAACATCTGTGTGGAAAGCTTGTGCCATGAAGAATGAAGCGCTTACGGTTAGCGGTGCGTTGGGAATTGGACTGACCACTGTCATAGGATCTGGCATCTGGAAGGACTCTCTCCTGTGGGCTAATTCTGCTGGAGTCTTCAGCCTCGTTGCGGTCGTACTTGCATGGGTCCTGATGTTGACTGTTGGTATTTCCTATGCTGAGTGCGTTGGAATGTTTCCACAAGGAGGCGGCCCTTACAGCTATGTCAAGGGTGCCTTCGGCACAAGTGTTGGTGCATTCACAGGTCTGCTCTATTACGCAGCCTACTGCTTCATCGGATCTGTCCTTGTGTTCCTGACTGCGCTCTTCAGCCTGATCGCAGCTGAGATTGCGACAGGGCTGACATTGGTGACGACGCTGAATCTTGCTCTAGTATCTGCTCTAGTGATATTCCTCATCGGTGGATCCAGCTATCTCCTGAGCATTGTCGGATTTGGAAAGGTTGCTCTTGCATGGGTCTGTGCTAAGATCATACTCGTGGTTGTTGTGTTTTCGTTTCTGTTTGCGAACTGGAGTACCCCGTCTACTTCACCGCCATCAATCGAGGGATTCAACAGTGCCCTCAACAATAGCATCTGGGCAATACTGGGCTTTGAACTAATGTTGATCTTTGCAAGAGACCTCAAGGACCCGACAAGGAACATGCCCCGCGCCATCCTGATCACATTGCCTGTGTTTCTCGTGGTGTACCTCTTTGTGTCTATGGCGGCATCAGGGACAATTGCACCCGGCGACGTTCCCTCCGGTTCGGGGTCTGCCTATCTCCTGAATCTACTTGCAATCAAGACCGGGTTCCCCGAGTCACTGGTCTTCTCGTTTGCAGCCTTCTCTGCAGCCGGTACAGCCTTTGCCATGATTAACGGACTCTCAAGGCAGGCACAGATCATGGCAGACGACGGTCACCTCCCAGCTGCAATCAAGAGAAAGGAGTACACCGTGATGTTCAGTACTCTGATTGTGCTCGTGGTGTGTCTTGTGATGGTATTGACTTCGGATGCGTGGGACTCAGTCGGCAACTTTGCCACAGCAGGCCTTGGGCTTGTACTCATCTCCACAATGCTGCCTGCGGGTCTGACTGCATTCTATCTCAGAGTAAAGATGCCCGCGCTGAGCCGCCCATTCAAGTCACCGCTCCACCTCATTGTGTTTCCGCTTGCAATTCTGCTGAGCATCTATCTGATACTGATCAACTACATGGATATCGTCACCGTATGGCCCGCGGTCCTATTGACTCTCGGCGTCATGGCGTTGACCCTAGTGTTGGACAGGATCCGCCGAGGTGAGTCCTGATAGGTGACTGTTCTGAGGGTGGCCTGCACATGCGGCAGGACATTCACCGCAGATGTAGACTTGGAGAGAGTGAGGGAAAGGTTGTCCAGGACTGGTCTGGTGCCGCTTCTAATCTCTCATGAGGACCACCTCGTGACGCTATATGTCGACGCCAACGGGTCGGTGAGAGGAGTCGAGAGTGTCCTTCTCGTGGAAGCTGGAATGGCCGCGACTGCAGTGTCTGAGGAACTTGGGACAGACCAGATTGAGGCATTGGTTGAGGAGATGTGGAAACTGAGTAGCCCCTTCAAGGACTACGGGCGTTTTCTGTCGTCTGTAGTCATGCGCCTCAAGACGCCAGAGTCCCTGTTCCTTGCCGGCGAGTTCACCGGGCGAAAGATGTGGACCGAGTGGCGACGCGAGATACTCAGAATGGGCGCCCGATATCAACCGGACCTAGGCATCATAGTCAAATCAGAACTCAGGCCGATCCTCGAACGGGCTGGTATGACTCGACCCAAGGGAGACACAAGACTTGAGATCTACAATATCATCTCTCCTCAGTTTGTGGTCGGTATGGCTCAGGGCGTTCTAGATGCCATCTCGGAGGCTGCAGAGGGACAGATGAGGGTCAAGATAGAATACACCGTTTCTGGGAATGTCGTGTCACTCTCTCTCGTTCAGTGATCCAGGACCACCATATCACTGCTGCACAGTATCTCACGCTACTGGACAGGTTTCAGCTGGCGCATCACTCTATCAGCGAGTGACTCATAGACGCTTGCTCCGTATAGTTTCGTCAACATATTACGGATACTCTCGATGAGTTGCTTCTCCTCCTCCGGAGGAAGATCATCAGTCAACCAGACAAGGGACTGCCCGATGGTGACCAGGCGCGGATGTAGGGAGGCGATCTGTTTTGGGGAAAGATAGTCCCCGGCCTCATACAGCAACCCCTGAACGAACGAGTCAGGTACGGGCCTGAAAACCTTCTCTACGGCATTGAGGTTGGTCCTAGTCAGATCCGCCATGACTTGGTCAAACGATCTGAAGGCGGAGGGGTCTGTGGCTGGATCCCTGAGCAGACTCTTGAATTGACCTCTCTCGTAGCTGAGAAAGCCCGCTATGATGAGTTCTAATGCCCGTTGGAGCTGTTCTTTCTCCTTTGTACGTGCGTCCGCCTGTAGTACGAATTGATACTCTATCTCTTTTCCGTCCTTTCCCTTGATGCTGACTGTACGGAAGGTGAACAGAAAACCTCCGGCCTCGATCGAGTGAATCTTGGTCCGGTCCTGGGAGAACAGACTCTCAGAAAACGCCTGAACTGCAGATATGAATCCCCCCAGAAAGGTCTCGTCATTGAGCAGGTTCCCTGAGTAGCGATATATCGCTGTGTTGTTTCGAAATATGACCAATCCCTTGATCATAGTGTCAACCTGTCTCCGAGCGATAGAACGATAGGAAAGACAGAGACCCGGCCAGCACGACGAGGTAGCCAATCAACAGGAACAGGTCCGTGACATTGTAGGCAGTCCCAGACAGACCCGTTCGTTCGGCGTAAGCATATAGGATGTCACCGATTGCCGTTGCCACAAAACCGATCGCAAGCAATGTCCACGGCCTTGCTATCTGCCCGAACCTGAACCTCGTCAGAGTTCTTGTTGACGGTGCCAGAACTGCAAGATCCAACACCACATAGGTCACGACGATCATAGTTTCGAGACTCTGGTCCTCGAGAAGCAGTGAACCGCTGAGAGCAACTACAGCGAGTGATGCTACTGCCATAATGGTACCCCACACAACCTTATCGTACCCCGACATTCGGACCTTTATTCTAAAGTCGTTGATCGTAAGAACGATTATCATAGGAATATATCCGGCTATCCAGAGCAGGTCCGCAGGAGACGGAAAGGGATCCATCGAATTGACCCCGTAGTAGAACCAGATCCCCTCTGCAATTGCCCATAGCAGGAATCCCAGTGACATACCGAGCACCCACAACCCTACTCTCTTGTACTCGAACTCGCGGGAGACTAGGTAGAGGCTCAAGGTATTCAGAGTCGCCAGTGTGACTGCAAGAAACGACTCTATGCTTGCTGCCTGAGCGACGTCGACTGGTCTGGTAATGAACCAGACCACAAGCAGGCATATTCCAATGAGCGCAACTAGTACTGGGCGGTTCTCACTGTTACGGATCGTCTTGGTCGTCTGCACCGTATATCTCAACCAGGGGCCAGTCTCGCATTGTCCGAGATAAACTCTGTTGGAGTGTATCCTGTTAGTATCAGTATCTCTGCCAGCTGTAGCACAAGACTCTTCTTCGGACCAAGGATTTGTGTCTGCGGACGATCCCATGAAGTTTGCAATGGCTCAGATCAATCCTACAGTTGGGGACCTGAAAGGGAACAGTGTCTTGATATCGGAAACGATACGTCTAGCGAAACAGTCGGGAGCGTGCCTGGTCATGTTTCCCGAACTTTCCGTGACAGGATATCCCCCTCAGGATCTGCTCTACCAACACGACTTCGTGAACATGAACATCGACTATGTCCGAAGAATCTGTGCCGTCGAGCCGGATATGACGGTGGTCGTTGGATTTGTGGATCGTGACCACCAATGGAACCTCTACAATGCCGCTGCAATCATATCACATGGCCAAATAGTAGACATCGTCAGAAAGACACTCCTCCCCACCTACGATGTATTCGACGAGGCAAGATACTTTGCTCCCCAGAGGCCAGACCAGATACGACCTGTGAATGTCACCCTTGAGGGAAGGACTGTGATGTTGGGTGTTGAGATATGCGAGGATCTGTGGGACACCTCGTACGACACCAAAGTGACAGACATCCTTTCGCGTCGAGGCGCCCAACTAGTGCTCAACATCTCAGCCTCTCCATTTCATGTTGGGAAGGGCCGAGAGAGACTAGATCTGCTTGCCTCAAAGGCTAGGTCAAACGGTGTCCCGATGTTACTGGTCAACATGGTCGGTGGACAGGATGAGCTGGTCTTCGATGGTCAGAGCATTGCAGTGGATGCCTCAGGCGAATGTATAGCCTATGGAAAGGCGTTCGAGGAAGAAATCGTATACGTAGACATCGACCCGCTGACGATGACCGCAGCCAAAGTCATACCACCATCGCCAGCCGCCGTCGTCGAGGTATACCATGCGCTCGTACTGGGGGTCCGTGACTATTTCAGGAAGACTGGGTTCAAGCGCGCAGTCCTTGGACTCAGTGGTGGTATTGACTCCTCGGTCAGTGTCTGCATAGCTGCTGACGCCCTCGGACCCGAGAATGTCATTGGCGTATCGATGCCATCACGCTTCTCATCAGAGCATAGCAAGAGGGACGCAGCTGCCATTGCAGAGAACCTCGGCATATGCTACCTGACCCAGCCCATTCAAGGGATAGTGGAATCTTACCATAGGGAACTTGAAACCACACTCACCGAGATCAGAACGGTATTCAAGGTGGATGCCCGCGAAGAGGACCCGGTTGCAGACGAGAACATCCAACCACGAGTCCGGGGCAACTGCCTGATGGACATCTCCAACAGGTTCAAGTCCCTCAGGATAATGGTCCTCAACACGGGCAACAAGACGGAGCTTGCACTTGGGTTCTGCACACTCTATGGTGACCTGACAGGAGGTCTAGGTGTACTCGGCGATGTCAGTAAGCTCATGGTCTACGAACTGGGCAGATACATAAATACCAGAGCCGGTAGGGAGATCATTCCGCAGAGTGTCTTTGAGAAGCGTCCGTCGCCTGAACTCAAGGAGAATCAGTTTGATCCATTCGACTTCGATATTGTCAGTCCACTTGTCGATGAGATCGTTGAGAACAGGAGAGGCCGTGCTGAGCTCATTGCCATGGGCTATCCTCCAGACGTTGTTGACGACACGCTGACGAGGATAAGAAGGGCGGAGTACAAGCGCTGGCAGGCTCCCCCATGCATCAAGATAACCAGGAGGGCTTTCGGAACTGGGTGGAAGATGCCAATAGTGAACCACTATGCAGGTTAGTACGGCAAGTGTCCACTGCCCAGAGGTTGCCCCAACCACCAGCAGTCAAGAGTCCTGAATGGCCACATGACATTGAAACGACACCGGCCAGATGCTGTCTGCTCCTCTACCTGGCGACAGATTCGCAACGAAACTATGGCCTTGGTATACCACCAAAAGCGTTTTCTTATGTTTCGAGGTCGCTTCGCCATCAGCCTGACTAGAAAGGGAGGACCTGAAACACGGAAGACGTTGCATGGCATTGTATTGATGTGGAGTCTGTGTTCAGTAAACTGCAAACGAGCTCCGACGGACTCTCTACTGCTGAGGCTACAGCCAGACTTCAGACATATGGCCCGAACGAACTGATCATGGCAAAGCGAGCCGGCCCACTGTACGTATTCCTGTCGCAGTTCAAGAGCCCAATGGTGATTGTCCTGCTCGCTGCCATTGTCGTGTCTGTACTTGTTTCCATCCTGGCTGGGTCGGAGGAAGACCGGGGACTGGTCGATGCAGCGGTCATAGCCATAATAGTCGTCGCGAATGCGGTTCTAGGGTTCATTCAAGAGTATAGATCCGAACGCGCGCTCGAAGCGCTGCGCAAGATGGCCACACCGACGGCCCGAGTCGTCAGGAATGGTCAGGTGTCTGAGGTAGACTCCAGAGAGCTTGTCCCTGGCGATCTGATAGTGGTTGAGTCGGGTGACAGAATCCCGGCGGATGCCCGTGTCATCAGGTCCATCGGCTTCACTGTTGATGAGTCGATACTGACAGGTGAGTCGCAGCCTGTCAGCAAGACCGAGTCTCCCATGTCTTCGAGAAATGTCCCAATCGGTCTACTGAAGAACATGATTTTCCAGAGCACAATGGCGGTTTCAGGAAAGTGTCAGGCCGTAGTCGTGACCACTGGTATGAAGACCGAGTTTGGAAGGATAGCCCAGAGTGTTCAACAGTTTGAGGAGATCACGACGCCTCTACAAGAGGATCTAGATGAAATGGGAAAGAAACTGGGTGTCGCAGTCATAGTTTTGGCTGCCATCATACTGTCCGCAGAGGTACTGAGAGACGTTTCAGGCTCTCTAGTCGAGGAGATGATGACAGCCATTGCCCTTGCCGTTTCGGCAATACCCGAGGGTCTACCAGCGGTCGTCACGATCACACTGGCGATAGGTGTGCAGAGGATGGTTCAGAAGAACGCACTCGTCCGAAGACTCTCGTCCGTCGAAACTCTCGGCTCTACGACGGTCATATGTTCTGACAAGACAGGGACCATCACAAAGAATGAGATGACTGTGACAGTGGTCTACGCGGATGGAAGAATCATTGACGTCACAGGTACTGGTTATCAGCAGGATGGAGAGTTCCTGCTAGATGGCAAGAAGATTGACCCTCTCGCCCGTCCGACTCTGAGGCAGCTACTACTAATCGGTCAACTGTGTAACAATTCAGCCCTCCAGGTTGATCATTCGAAGACAGGAGGCTTCGTCCCTGTCGGAGATCCTACGGAGGCCGCTCTCCTCGTCCTGGCCGAGAAGGGCGGGCTCCATCGTGGCGAAACGATAGGCAAGTACACAGAGGTGCACGAACTGTCGTTCGACTCTATACGTAAGCGAATGACGTCCATCTTGGTCACTCCGGCAGGTGAGAGGTATGCCTTCACCAAGGGAGCTCCCGAGTTGCTGCTCCCGCTCTGCGATCGGATGCTCCACGATGGTCGAATGACCGAGATGACAAATGAAGTGCGTGATTCCATACTCAGGACCAATGCAGAGCTGGCAAGGAAGGCACTGAGGTTGCTCGCACTTGCGTACAGGCCCCTCGGAGATGATGTCTCAGACTACACCCCTGAACATGTGGAGAGGAACATGGTATTTGTGGGGCTTGTAGGAATGATCGATCCCCCCAGGAACGAGGTGCCACAGGCAGTAGATCTGTGCAAGAAGGCTGGGATACGTGTCATGA
This sequence comes from Candidatus Thorarchaeota archaeon, assembly GCA_038893995.1. GTDB lineage: Archaea > Asgardarchaeota > Thorarchaeia > Thorarchaeales > Thorarchaeaceae > JAWAQK01. The sequence continues at coordinate 9,134 of JAWAQK010000012.1, forward strand.
TGATGACCGGCGACAACCAGCTCACAGCGGGTGCCATTGCATGCGCGGTCGGTATCAGTGAACATGCGGATGACGTCATCACTGGAGATCAGCTACAGATGATGGACGCGCAGGAATTCGAGAGGCACGTGACCGAGCGAAATGTGTTTGCAAGGGTCTCCCCTGAGCATAAGATGAGGGTCGTTTCGCTTCTGAGAAAGCGACAGAACGTCGTTGCGATGACTGGAGATGGCGTCAATGACGCTCCTGCAATAAAGTCTGCAGACATTGGAGTGGCCATGGGATTGAGGGGGGCAGATGTGACTAGAGAGGCGTCAGACATTGTGCTTCTGGATGACAACTTCGCTACGATAGTGGCGGCCGTGGAAAAGGGCAGGGAGATCTATTCGAACATCCGGAAATTTGTCAGATTCCTCCTTTCTGCAAACTTTGACGAGCTCTTCCTGGTCTTTGTAGTCGTCATGATGGGACTTCCTCTGCCAATTACGGCAGTACAGATACTCTTGCTCAACCTGGCCACTGACGGCTTTCCTGCGCTTGCGCTCGGAGTTGACCCTCCCGAGGAGGGGCTCATGGAGCGCCCGCCGCGAGATCCTAATACGAAACTGCTAGACCGACAGATGGTCACGTTCATTGTGATTGGGGGAATCGTGGCATTCCTGGCGGGGTTCATCGTGTTCCTCTACATGATCTGGGCGTACGGAGGATACATCCCGGGACTAGGAGCCCCCTCCATATCCGCTGGGGAGTGGGTCGTCGGCGTGTCGGATGTAACGGGTGCAAGTTGGTCGGACGTCCTGACACATGCGCGTACGGCCGTGTTTGCGAGTGTGGTCACCTTTGAGCTACTCTTCGTATGGAACTGTAGGAGTGAAAGAAGACCTGTATGGCGCACCAGCCTCCGTGGCGCTACTCGTCTGGCTATCGCAGTGGTTTCGTCCTTTGTGCTCACGCTTTGTGTCGTGTACTTGCCCCCTCTGCATGTCATGTTCCAGACAACTCCGCTCAGCCTTCTGGACTGGGGCGTGATTCTTCTCACGTCCATTCCTGGACTATTCATCCCGCCCCATATCATATTCAAGGAGAGACAGAGGTAGTTTCAAGTTCAGGATGCGGTGTCCTGTCTAGGACCAAAGCTATGACAAGAGGATCCTCTCTAGCACGAAATATGACAGACAGAGGTTACCCAAGTACACCACCATGACCACATATGCCCAGAAGAGTCTCCGCAAGATGTGTGCGTGTCTGGTCAGGAAGTAGAGTACGTAGGCTGAGACACCCAGAATGACCTCCGGTAACAGGACATACACAGCCGTGTGACTGATCAGGGTCACGTTCTGGGGATACCAGGAGCCTATCATCCACATGGTCTCCTCTGCAAGTCCAAAGACCACCAGTGAGAGAAGAGCGACTGCTCCCACTGCCCTCAGGTGTCCATACTTGTCAAACAGCCGTAGTCCCGTGTACGTGATCGCAAATAGCGGGATCGTCCACAGACCGGCCATGTAGACGGGGACAGTCCCAATCATTGGTGACCCATCAACAGGAAAGACCAGAATGCCCAGCTGTGCCGAGAGAAACCAATCAGGCATGATCATCATGACACTGGCCGGGAAAGTAAATAGCCAGATGCTGAGCCACTCAGGGTTTGACCTCTTGAATGCTGCCACTGGTAGCAGTACGTTATAGAAACCGGCCAGTCCCAGTAGTTTCCAGCCCGGGGCCGGTCCAGGTATGAGCAGTACCAGCGCTGAAACCAGTGCAAATATGGCGTGTATCTGGACAATGCCCTTTGAACCGGCTTCTAGTCTTAGCTTCATGAAGGTAATCCTCGGTTGCCGCCGTGAAGAAACATGAATATCATCCTTTTCCCCTCTCCCAATTGACTGATGAAACAGGGGTTCTTCGATCGTGCTAGAGGTCGGTGCCCCTGATGGGTTCAACGGTGTTTCTCTGCTTTGGCCCAAGGGTCACAGCTCAATGTGCTAGGGGGTCATAGGGACAGTCGTCGGACTGTTTGATCGGTGTCTCTGATGTATTGAGACGAGAGTTCAGGTCCTATCTGCTCAAGCTGCCTTGCTCCCGGGCGGCACACCATCGAGCTTCACGGGAACCCACTTTCCCGGCTCGTCTGCCCTCTCGACTGCAATGATCATTCCATTGCTCTCTACGCCGCCAATCTTCTTTGGTTCGAGGTTTGTCAGGAACAGTGCAGTGATTCCCGTCAATTCCTCGGGAGAGTACAGATGTCCAAGTCCGGTCACAATCGTCCTGATCTCGCTTCCTATGTCCACTTTGAGTAGGAGAAGACGGTCCGTGCGAGGTATTCTCTCGCAGCTGAGTATCTTTCCCGCTCGGAGGTCCATCTTCAAGAACTCATCATGGCTGACTCGACGAGAGTCCGTCGTCTTCTTCTCCATTGACTCCTCCTTCTGCTTTTTCATGACCCTTGTTCCCTCTACTTCCTCGATCGGTCGCTCACCCCGCTGCAACAGTTCTGCATCGCTTATGCGTTTCGCTATCTCATCCTTAAGTCTGGCGATCAGTTTCTCATCTGGCTTGACCACCGGAGGCCTGGGGTCACCGATCGCTTCTCCAGGTTTCTTGGGATCAAGTGCCTCCTCCAGGCGGGCGCTGTGCACACTGCTTCCCTCATAGCCGAGTTGCGACCAGACTCTCTCAGCCATCGCGGGCATCACCGGTTCGGCCAGGATCGCGAGGGCCTTTGTGATGGCCAGTGCATTGTACAGTACGTGAGCAGTCCTAGTCTTGTCTGTCTTTATCAGATCCCACGGCTGGTTTGTCTGGAAGTAGTTGTTTCCAACAGAAGCAAGTCTTATCAGCTCATCAGCGTACTTCTTCAGCTCATACTCGTTTGTTGCTTGTACCACAGCATCGATCGTTTGTTGTATCTCCTTCCTGATCTGAAGGTCTAGTTCTCCCTCAGGTACCTTACCGAAGTACTTCTTCGTGAAGTACAGCGAGCGATAGATGAAGTTACCTAGTGTCCCCGCCAGCTCCACGTTCACCTTGTCAGAGAACGCATCCCATGAAAAGTCAAGCTCCCTGGTATGACCAGTCGCGGAGATCATGAAGTAGCGAAGATGGTCAGGATCGAGCCCATTCCGGAGATAGTCATCCTCGACCCATATCACATAGCCTCTGCTTCGGCTGAACTTATGGCCCTCTATCTTTAGCATTCCTGAGGCAACGATGGCATATGGTAGGTTGTAGTTGCTCCCCTTCAGCATCGACGGCCAGAACAGGCAGTGGTGGTATACTATGTCCTGCCCGATAAAGTGAACGATCTTGCCATTTCCAGGCCCCCAGAACTTCAACCACTCGTCATTCTTTTGGATCCTCTTCGCCCATTGCTCGGTGCTAGAGATATAGTGAATTGGAGCATCGACCCACACGTACAGTGTGAGGCTTGGATCCTTGGGGAACTTTATTCCCCACTCGATGTCCCTCGTGATGCACCAGTCCCTGAGGCCCTCGTTGACCCATCCGAGTGCGTAGTTCCTTGCATTCTTGGTCCCAGCAAGATGCTCGAGGTACTCTTTCAGAAAGGACTCGAATGCTCTGAGCTTGAAGTAGTAGTGGGTCCTTCTCACCAGTCGCGTGGAGGATCCACAGATCGCACATCGGGGGTTGAGTATCTCTCCAGGCTCGAGATATTTTCCACACCCCTGGTCACATTCATCTCCTCTGGCATCGCTGTTGCAGTAGGGACATGTCCCCCTCACGAACCTGTCAGGAAGTGACCTCTGACATTTGTCACAATATGGTGTTTCGAGTTCCCTCGAGTATATATAGCCATTCTTGTCAAGCTCATTGACTATCTGAATCGTCCGCTCTATGTTCTCGGGATCGTCAGTCGTCCCATAGTTGTCAAAGAAGATATTCAGCTTCGGGAAGATGTCGAGATAGTGTCTATGGTACCTCTGATACAGCTCCTGGGGACTGACTCCCTCCTTCTCTGCGGACGCCAGTACTGGCGTGCCATGTGTGTCAGAACCACATACAAAGGTCACATCTGTCCCCATCTTCCTCAGCAGCCTCACGAAAACATCGGCAGGCACGTACGTCCTGAGATGTCCGACGTGGATTGGTCCACTCGCGTAGGGTAGGCCACAGGTTACAAGCACGGGGTCCCTCGTGGGGAAAGTCTGCGTCATGCTTTGGTCATTCATGCTCCTCACACTCCCTTCTGTATTCTATTCTGCAAAGGGCTGAGATACTCACAAATAGGCACGAAGAACGAGTTGCCCTGTACGGGAATTGACGGGTACTTGATCCATCTCTCTTGTTCTCTGTGTTGACTGAAGCCTTCTATCCCGCCTGTAGATTGATTGAGTGGGAGCGTATGTAGCGTCGATATAACAATATCGATACATCGAGAGCCCGACCTTGTGCCAATACGCTGGAAACAACTGCATTGCCCCCAGCTTCGAGTCGACCAGTGCAATTGGAACACGTGCTCCAAGCGTCACAACTCCCGCTCTGCAAGGAACTCTTTCAGGTGTTGATTGAATACGTCAGGTGACTCCAGATTGGGTACATGTCCAGCCTGCGGTATCACGACCAGCTTGGAGTCGCGAATCTTCTCGCTCATGAATCTAGCATGACGATGTACCGCCCGTCGATCTCTCTCGCCAACAATGATGAGTGTCGGAATGTCAATTCGATCCAATGGGACCAGCTTGAAGGAGTATATCGCCTCGATCAGCTTGATCACCTCACGCCTGTCCATATCCATCTGCAATCTCTTCAGATACTCCCGGATGTCTGACCTCACGTCAACATACTTGAGGGACCAGTCTGCGTAGGCCTCCATGGACATTCTCTTGATCATCATCCTGATCAGCCACGGGGGAGCCATCGCCTTCTGGATCTTTTCTGTCAGGGTGAGGGCTGAAGAGGCTGCGGTATCGACCAGTGCTAGGCCAGACAGTCCACCATACGTCACCGCATATTCCTGGGCAATCATGCCTCCGAAGGAGATTCCGCAAAGGACTGGTCTCCTCACGTCGAGACCGTTGAGAAGTGCCTGCAGGTCTCTCGCGTAGAGTGTACACGTGTATCTCTCGTCTGAGCCGCTGGACTGACCATGACCACGAAGATCGTAGGTCAGGACTCGATGAGTTTCTGAGAAATATGATATCTGTGGATACCACATGTCATGTGAAGCGCCAGCCCCGTGTATGAACACTAGAGGCGATCCTGTTCCGTCGTCGGTGTAGAATGTCCTGACGCTTCCCGTATCAATCAGGGGCACTGTCAGTCACTGGCGCTTCACTACGCCTGCGCACATATAAAGCGTGATAGAACTGTCCCGCCGCCAACGTCTTTGGCCGAGATCACCACGGTTCGACATCAGCCATTCCAGATTTCATGAGCTCGAATATAGGTATCTGAGCTTCTCAGCATCGGCGTCTGTGGGTTCCTTGTCGCTCTCTAGAAGACCATACAGCACATGCAAGACCTGCGCATTTCTCTGGAGTATTGATGCACGCCGAGTCGAATTCTCATTCTTGTCTACCATTCTCAGAGTCTCCGTACACCATATCCATGATATAACTCACCATAATTTCCTATCGAGACTATTATAAATGTGGGCATAACGCACGTAATATGCCGATATTCTCGTAAGAATATCACCGCCATACCGTCTACAGGGGATAAGATCCGTGCCCTACGCGCCGTTGCACCGGACATCCACCGGCAACGTGAGATGTTCCACACGAAGCGCAGGGGAGAGGGTCAGATCTTGTACGTAGATGTTTGCAGCATCGAGTGGAACTCACCATCTTGCAACGACGGGTCTCCAGTAGCATGCCGTAGCATCGTGGTCTTCTCCTCGGTCTGATGATCTTCAACACCAGGTCTGGATGCCGCAGCAGTGGTCTGCAACAGACTCCAGACGCCGAGTCCTAGGGGACAGAGTGCCAGGACCAGTGTCAGGTTCATGAGAACAGTAGACTGCCCTATCACGCAAGACAACCGTAGTCAAGGTCCACTCCATCAGGGGCTGCGTGTTTGGATGCCACCATTGATGAGTATCCTGCCCTGAGCCAGCACATCGTGTTTGTGGATACTCTCAAGGGATACTGCCTCGGCGTAGATGTCTAGTGCAAGGTCCCGGAAAGCGTCCTTCGCATTCTGAAGGATGCTCCTGCAGACGTCCTCGACGAACACTGGGTTCTCATACATCTGCCTGGTCACGTGAATCTCGTCCTCGAGTTTCAGCAACGAGTATGTGGGGCTTGAGAACGAACGTTCGATGACGTCGATCATGTCCCCATACTTTGGGATGTTTCTGGTTTCACCAGTCACCTTGAGGATCCCTATTGCCCTCTGCATGTGCGTTCGTCCCTCATTGTTGGCAAGACAGTGAGGGCAGACGGTGTTTCCTATAACTCTCACTTCTACGGTATGGATCACGGGATGCCCCGTCTGGGACACCGTGATTGTAGAGATGTCGCACACTTCCCATGTCCTCTTCCTCGAGACAGGTGTGCGCCGAGAGTAGCCGAACTCAAAATCGAATCTTATCTCGCCACGGTCGAAGGGATGCTTTCTCTGAAGCGCCTCTAGGATATGGATCTGGAGTTCCTCTACTGAGAAATGGACCGAGAACTCATCGCTTATGACCTCAGTGATGGACTCCACCAGTCTCGACATGTGGATCCCCTTGAACTCGCCTGGCAGGTCGATCGTCACTTCGACCCTGGGTACCAGATGGTACCTGAGCCCGCCACGCTCTAGGATGACGAATGTCTTGAGGTTCCTGACGCCTACGCGGTTCAGCTGTATCTGATACCTCGGACGTTCGTTCTGTGTGTCGAAGACCATGGTCCTGTCCCCGGAGGCCTGTGCAGTTTTTCTCGTGACCGGCTCTTGGAACTCCAGTGATATAGGTTGTCATATGTCCGAGGCGCACCTAGTGTTCTTCGGACGCCTGGGTCAAGAAGCAGCCTCTGGATCCATCGTTCTCGCTGACGCAGACTTCTAGAGAGAGCTCTGGTCTCAGGACTATCTGGCCTGCGATGTATTCCGCAAGGCATTCAACAGTCGTGGCTGTCACAGGAAGCAGAACGCAGTCCTCCCGAGGGAATACGTATTGCTTCCCTGCGACCCTCACAATGACACTGTCATTACCGACATCAAGTTGTATCAGCTCTGACCTGGTGGGCAGTAGGACTCGGTGATCAAGACCTCTGCAGACCTCACCAACAACTCTCTTCACTAGTCTGAAGTCCTCGACCATTCCCTCTGAGTTGAGATCTCCCCTTACTCTGACACTCACGATGTAGTTGTGACCATGAAGCGGTTCAACCTCGGTGTTGGAAACAACAAAGTGGGCTGAGCTGAATCCCATGGCTGGATGGGTGACATAGATCTCATGGGCCATCGGCGTCCTCTCCCTGTGTGGGTCCCCTCTGCTTCTCGAATACCTCAACAAGGTCGTCGACAGTGGACGCCTGTGTGGGATCCTTGTCGTCTCTCCATCGTCCTGTGAATCGTGGAAACCTTATTGCGAGCCCGCCAGCCCGGAGCCTGTCCCGACCGGCAGGATGAATGGGGCTCACCGTTATCTCGTCTCCAAGCACCTCGATCACACACCTAGGCTCGAACCATACATCCGCCTCAATGTCAGATACGACTCTTGGATGCCGAACGGGTATTATGTGGTGGTCCAGTCTCTCCTTGAACTGGGTCAGCATCTGGTCGGTGAAGCCAGTACCAATCTTACAGACAGTGGGATAACTGTCGGTCTCCGGGTCGTAGACTGCCGCAAGTATCGCACCATAGACTCCGGTCCTCTTTCCCCTCCCGTGCATGGCCCCTACGACGACTAGATCGAATGAGTCCGCCAATACCTCGCTGTACGAGGCCTTGAGCTTGATCCAGAGCCAGCTTCTCTGGCCCGGTTGGTATACAGACTGTTCATGGACCGCCTTGGCAATTACGCCCTCGTGTCCCTCACTCAGGGCCTCAGAGAGGATCTCGTTCAATCTCTCGGGTTGGTCTGTGAGTTCTGCTCTCGTCAAGTCCATGCGCGGTCCAACCTTGACAATGTTCTCTAGCATTTTCCTCCTCTCGAGAAGGGGCAGGTCCATGATGGTCCGGCCATCGACATAGAGTGCGTCGAAGAGATACAACGCTGTCGGGACCTCCGTAGTCATTGCGTCTATTCCGGTCTTCCTCCTGCGTCGCATCAGCTCCTGAAACGGACGTACCCGTCCCGTTTCGATGTCGGTAGCGACACACTCTCCCTCAAGGACGCACTCTCTGGCAGTCACACTGTTCTTGACCAGTTCCACGATGTCTGGGTACTGGGCAGTTATCATCTCGTGCCGTCTGGAGAAGAGAATTATCTCGCTACCCCGCTTGTGAATCTGCAGACGTTCTCCGTCGTACTTGTACTCCACGAGCGCTCGACCGCCAGTCTTCTCAAGGATCTCACGCGGGTTGGCCAGTTTTTTGGCTGCCATCATCATTATGGGTCTTCCGACCTCAATCCCTATCTGTCTGACAGCATCGATGCCCTGGCTGGCAAGTATGTGGGCTATGTTGGGTAGGTCACTATTGACGTAGAGTGCTCTCTCTATGATGGGACTCGCACTCTTACCTTCAGTGAAGGCCAGCGCCAGCGCGTCCACTATACTCATTGTCCCAAGTCCCAGTCTGAGGTCGCCAATGACGGTACGTAGGATGTACCTCGCCTCTATGGGTTCTGCGTCAGCGAGCAGTCCCACGAGTATGGAAACCTTGTCTCTGGTACTGCCCTGACCTGACGACTTTGCAACCGAGTACAGAGTGTCAAATACCCTCTTCACAGTTATCTCCTCTCTGAACAGGCTGCCCTGCGCACTGTTCCTGAGGAGTTCTTCTGCGGTCGTGCCTATGTCCCCAGTCTTCTTCAGGAGTTCGAGTACGTCCCGTTCGCGGACTGACGCAGCTGCGGCGACGACCTGAATGGTAGTCTTCTCCGCAAGACCCAGCTCCGGTTCTCCCATCCAGTCGGGGAAGAGTCTCCCAAGAGTAAGTGCGACTATGTGTGCTACCTCGGATGGTGCAGCTCTCTTGAGGACCTCTGAGAAGAGCCTGATCTTCTCGAGCATTCCCGATACCGACTCTATCTGGTCGTAGGCACTCGCCAACTCTCTGTAGAGCATCAGCCTTGGGGCCTCGGACCCAGCAATCTACCACATTGTTTATAAATGCACTCGGGAGGACGGCTTGTCCAATCAATATAGGGTGATGCCGTCTTGGGCAGTATCCGTCAGGGCTACATTAAGATTGCCGCAAGGAAGATCTTTCAAGACTACAGAGACGAACTGACAGCTGACTTTGAAACTAACAAGCGCATAGTCGAGCAGTATACTGATGTTAAGAGTAAGACGGTCCGGAACAGACTGGCTGGATATCTGGTGACGGTCGTCAAGAGAGAAACTGCCAGACAGAACAGAGAGGCCACTCAAAACGAGGAACCTATCGATACAGAGATGTAGTGATTCATCCCACGGCACATTTCTCTGTATGCGGTGTGGCCCCAATTCTCACATGCTATTTCTCCTTCTCCTACCCACGAGGGGTGTCAGGACCGACGGACTCGGTTCACGTCAGTCCTGACGACGCACTCCGCTCCTAGATGATGAGCTGCTTCTTCTGTCTGGTCAGCTCGTCCGCCTCTGCCATGGCAGAGTCGTAGATATCTATTGGGAACCGGTCGTGAAGTGGTGAGATTGCTGCTCCGAGAGCCACTGAGCCGTAGAACCTTCTCGCAAGCCAGCCAATGCCCCTGATCCTCACCATTCCTGCCGCCCTCTTGAACTCCTTCATTGTGCGGTCGTCCCACGTCCCCGAGATGCCGCTCAAGAATGAGAACAGGTATAGAGATGGCAGGGTGCCAACGAAGAAGATGAACGCAGAGGTGATCAGGTCGTTCTGCCAGACCATCTGAGAGAACAACTCGAGGACGATGAAGTTACCTACGGCAGCAATGGCAGGTCCCACGTAGCTCTGCCAGATGTACAGCTTGGGCGACGAGATCGTCCTGCGGATGATCACCCATGCGGCTATGTCCTTGACGAACAGCCCTATGCAGTAGCCAACTATTATCCCCGGCATACCACCCAGGTAGACTCCGAGGACCACAGGCTCGTAGATCACGAACAGGGTCATTGCTACTGCTCGGATTGCCTGCTCAAGTACCCAGACGAGCGCAGCAAGACCAGTCCTATCGGCACCGGCAAACATCCAGTCACCGAGCCAGCTCCAGAAGCCCATCAGCTGGAACAGGAGGAAGAACCAGAGCAGGTGTGCTGCATATGCCCACTGGGGGCCAGCCGCACCGAGGATGGCCCTCGGCCCCACTGCTGCCAGTACGGAGATCAACCAGAACACAAAGAATGCACCATACTTGAGACCCTGGGCGGTGTAGAGCTTCGTGAGTTCCATCTTCTTGTGCGAATACGCCTCTGATATTCCTCCCAGCATCCCCTCCATGAAGAGGCCCACCACACTCACCATTATGGCGAGATCCCACGCCAACTGGTATTGACCCTGCAGTGCTGACCAGTTCAGAAGGTTAGTGCTGACAAGCACCATCTGGTAGAACCAGACCAAGGGGACAGTTGCTGCACCCACAGTCCACTTTGCCCCGAACTTCAGTGCCCTCTTGAACTGGTCCGCTCCAAAGTCTACACGGAAGAGAGTGCTTGGGCGCAGGCCCAGCCTTCTGAATAGAATTAATGACACGCCGAAGGTCATCCACTCGGTGAGGTACGCACCGACAGCCTGCCCAATGGCTGCTCCCATGGCCTCGCCAAAGACGGGGTTCTGAGCACCCCACCACCGAAACACTACAATCATTGTATAGGGACCGACTATGTTGAATACAGCATAGTACAGGATGTCGGTTATCTGCTGCATGTCGATCCTGTTCATCCCGCGGAAGACCTGTGCGAATAGTAGAGTAATTCCAGGGAACTGGAACAGGGAGTGAGCTATGAATATGTATGACAGATGTGCCAGGTATGTGTGGGGGAAGAAGATTGAACCCATGAAAGCCACAAGAGTGATCTGGACGACGCCAGTGAGGGACTGGAACCAGACAAATATCTGGGCGTACTTGATGGCCTCATCCGGCTGGTCTACACGATACTCTGCGAAGTACTTGGCAAGCGCGACCATTGTCCCCATGTCAAAGATTGTCCACAGCCCGATGAACAGGTTGACACTGAAGGAATACCATCCTGCCGCCTGAGGGAATGGCATGATGTATCTGGGATAGATCATGACTGAGAGCACTACACGGGGTATCACGATGATGAGTGTGATGAACAGCTGGATCAGGAACCCCCCCAGTTGCCTGTGCATGCCGATCTCCTCCCAGTCGTCTATCTTCTCCTTGACCTGGACAAGGAGGCCGGCCTGTCTTATGTTCGTGAGTGCCTCTGTGTGCGCACGGGAGTGTCGTCTCACCTTGATGAAGGCGCTGACTGTGGTCACTGCAAGGACCGCAACGAGTGAACCAATCACTATCTGTTCCTGCCGATGGGGGACTGGTGAGTACGCCCACTCAGCATAGGTGTAGGGCTCTTCACCTGCGAGATGCAGACTGGCCGAATAGATGAAGTAGTTGAAATAGGGCCAGATCACTATCTCACGGTTGGTCTGTGGTTCCTCAGCGGAACTGTTGAGAGTCAACCAAGGAGTATAGACAAGTATCGTGCCAGTGCCTAGTGTGGTGCGGGTCAAGATGGGATGTCCTCCCATGCCGAACCCCCTGTCTTCCGCAAGGATCACTACCGTACCGACGGATACAGGTAGCACGGTCATCCTCTGGACAGTAGGCGCAGATGCCCAGTCGAATGTCACGAGTGGATCGGTCGGTGACATGACCCGTGTGACTATCTCCTTGCCCATCTCGCTCTCAGCGAGGCTGTTGTTGGCAGTGACGCCAATCTCTTGGAAGCCAGTACCGTCGGCTGTCATCCTGGGTCCGGTCAGTATGAACAGGCCTCCGCCTGAGCTGACAAACGAACTGAGGACTGCTAGATCGCCGGGACTGAACGGTGTGTCTATGACAATCAAGACATCTATGCCAGATGCAGCGAGTGCGAGGGCCGTCGTGTCGTATTCTTGGATATTGAATGCCGAACTGTCGAGTGCGAGGGCGCTCATCACTGCCGGGGCCTGTTGGCCTCCCACCACGCCCACGTCAACGTCCGGTGCTGATTGTGCAGGAACGGTGGGGCCGGCAACAACCACAATGCCGATGGCTGTCGGCAGGAGCATGATCATTGTAAAGATAATGAGTCCATAGCGTGCAGGGCTGACCATCTCTCAGACACCTTCAAGCTACCTGGTATTCGCGGCCGACCTCCTAATATCACTGTCGGAGGACTTCATGTGACATGTTGGAGATGAATTGACTTAAGAAGCACACAGGGCCGGTAATGCATCATGGTACCGGGGAGCAACCTACTGGTCCACGGTGATTGTCTAGGCCTGCTTCGGTCTTTGAGCGAGAGCCTACGAGGGTCTGTCAGAATGATCTACATTGACCCCCCATTCTTCTCTGGCTCAGACTACAGCCTGAGACTTCGTCCCCAGGATGAGAATGCCAGTGGGACTGATGTACAGGACATACCCACCTTCTCTGATAGATGGGAGAATGACATCGACCACTACTGCTCGTTCATGCGACCACGACTTGAGCTTATGCATACGCTCCTGAGGGAAGACGGAAGTCTGTGGGTGCATCTTGACTGGCACGTGTCACACTACATCAAGGTCATGCTCGATGAGATATTCGGGTATCACTCATTTGTGAACGAGATTGTCTGGAAGAGGACAAACAGTCCAAAGGCTCAGACCGAGGGGTTTGGTAGCCAGCACGACATCATACTGCTCTACGCACGCAATCCTTCATCCTTCAGATTTCGAACTGTCTACAGAGAACATGACGCAGTTTCAACACGACCCTACATCTACCACGACGAGAGGGGCCGATTCAGACTGGTCGAGATAGAGGCGCAGGGTATTCAGAGGACTCCTGACAGAAGACGGTACGAGTGGAGGGGTAGAGTGGCCCCGTATCTGTACCGGAAGGAGACTCTCGATCGCTGGTGGGACGAGGGTCTGATATATGTCAGTAAGAATGGTCGGTACTCGAAGAAACAGTACCTGTCCGAGAGGGTCGGTGTACCTGTATCTGACCTGTGGCTTGATATTCCCCCTCTTCAGGGTTCATCTTCTGAATATACAGGCTTCCTGACCCAGAAGCCGGTCGCCCTGCTGAGCCGCATGATCGAGTGTGCTACAGACAGGGGAGACATAGTCGCCGACTTCTTTGCAGGTTCGGGCACGACAGGTGTGGCTGCTGAGGTCATGGGTCGGAGGTGGATCCTCTGTGATGTCTCGGAGGTTGCAATTCGATTGTGCGAGAGACGGCTGCAGGAGGTCAGTTCTGAAGCCTCTACCTTTACGGTCATGAAACTCGATGATTGAGGGTTGCTCTGTGGCGTCTTGAAAGGTCGACTTTAGGACGATGCGCTGAAGACAAGCGACATGGTTCCTGATCAGTGTGGTCTTACCTGGCGGCGAGTATCTCCTCCGGGTCTTCTGACGGAAACTGATGTCGTCGTAGGTGGACGAGTCATATCTCGAGTTCGGTCGCGGCGGAGGGTAAACACTCAGATGACAGTGCATGTGCGGAGAGCCACTCTTCATGGGCCACGTGATTGCTGGCCAAGAACCACTCATTCCTGTATTGTGGTCAGTGCCATCAGTGCCAGACCAGAACTGTCGAGATCTGGTTTCAGCGCATTGAGGCCCTCCGGGCGACAATGGATGACGCACGTGTGGTGACGAGAGGGACCTCTACGATAACGTCGCAAGCTCTACCGGACCTGACTCATCTGATCTCGAATCAGCCCTGCCTCGGCCGTCAGGTATTACTCCTCCTCGTCCTCGTCTTCCTCATAATCATCCTCGTCATAATCCTCGTACTCACAGACATCAAAGTCAGCTGAGATCTCTATCTGTCCCCATCTCACGGTCAGGGTCGTGATATCTTCGCTGTATCTATCAACAATTTTGAAGAATGCATTTACGGCGTCTCTGAGTTCCGCGTTCTGGATGGTGACATCCTGGGCCCTCTTGTCTGACATATGTTCACACCCCAAGTAGCTATTCCCGTATCCATCCCGGCCATCTGCACACATGCACTCGAGTAACGTGCATGGTATCGAATCCGAGGATACTGGGAGTCACCACCACTTGTACCTCTAATATGGCTTTCTACACTGAACCAGCTCTTGGTGGCGAACACATGTCCGTCACTCGGTGACACATGGGTGGGGTGCACTATCACGTCTCATTATCGTCCGGACATGATGACGGACAAGCCGTCAGGCCTCTCTCGACATCCTACACCATTCTCTCATCGATGAGGGCCTGAACCTCCGCTAGGCTTGTCACATGGTCCCTGAGTCTACCGTCGGAAGGTAGTGCGAGACCTGACGCGAGGTCTGGTCTGTGAGCCCTATAGAAGACTCCTATGGGTATACGGTCTCCGGACTCCATTCCCTTCATGATGGCGGCAGAGAGGTCTGTCGTGTCATGGCCCTCTTCCTGAAGTGAATAGATCCTCTTATTGTAGTACGCCCACGTGAGTTCGCGGTTCCATGTCACACATGGCTGAATGATGTCGATGAAGGCAAACCCATCGTGCATTATTGCCTCCTTCATCATGTTGACCAGTCCCTTCTGGTCGCCGGAGTATCCCCTGGCGACATACGTGGCTCCCCCTACGAGAGCCAGTGGCACCGGGTTCACAGGATCCATGGGCGCACCCGGGGGCGGAGGTGATGTCTTGGAAACATAACCCCTTGGCGCAGATGGTGAGAACTGCCCCTGTGTGAGACCGTTTACTCCGTTGTTGTGCAGGAATACTGCGATCCTCACATTCCTTCTGGCTGCGTGCAGGAAGTGACCAAGTCCCTCGCCCAGGGTGTCCCCGTCTCCCACGTGCACTATTACTCTCAGATCCTTGTTGACAGCGTGAACCGCTGTCGCGATCGGGATTGCACGACCATGAAGCGAGTGCATCGAGTTGAGGTTGATATAGTGTGGAATCTTCCCTGAACATCCTATCCCCGATATGAGGACGAGGTTCTCGTGAGCAACATCGAGTTCGGAGATTGCCTTCTTCAGGGCTGCAAGAATGCCAAAGTTACCGCAACCCGTACACCACGTTACTTTCTGTGCTCCCTCCAACTGCTCGATCGGGATCATCTCACTCCTACCTCCCTGAGTTGGGCAAGGACCCAGTCCGTAGTCATGGGTCTGCCATCGTACTTGTTTATGTGCTCTCGTATCATGACGCCTGACTCCATCTGTAACAGCTTTGCAAACTGTGAGCTGGGATTTCCTTCAATGGAAATGATTCTGGTGTTCCTCTTCACAAGGTCCCTGAGGATCTCTGTCCGGGGCGGAAATACGTCGCAGTAGTGTAACTGGTTGACGGAGACTCCGTCAGATGACAGGATGTTCATGGCCTCGTACACTGGTCCCCAGCTAGACCCCCATGTCAGAAGAGTGGTGTCAGCATCCTCCTCTCCGTAGAGTGCTGGAGGACGCATTTCAGACCTTATGCGAGGCACCTTCCTGAGGAACTTCTCGACCATGGCGTTTCGTACAGCCGCGTCCTCGGTTATGTGACCATTCTCAAGATGGGTGTTTCCGTTGGCAACCACAATCTTGCCCGGGTCTCCTGGAAACGCACGCGGAGAAACGCCGTCCTCGGTCAGCAGGTAGCGCTTGTACGGGCCTGGCTTGTCTGTAGGCTCAAGCTTTCCACGATCAATAGTCACTCTTGAAACATCAATCCTTGCAACGTTCATACTCGAGTCGGCGAAATACTGGTCTCCGAGTATTATCACAGGTACCTGGTACCTGTCAGACAGGTTGAAGGCACGGACTGCAGTTTCAAAGGCCTCAACAGGATCCCTTGGTGCAAGTACTATCCTTGGAAAGTCTCCCTGGCCCGCAAATGTCACGAACAGCAGATCCCCCTGTTCGGTCCTGGTGGCAAGTCCCGTGCTCGGTCCTGGTCTCTGGGCATTGTATATCACGACTGGAGTCTCGGTCATGGCTGCAAGACCGAGTGCCTCAACCATCAGTGAGAACCCTCCTCCCGATGTACTGACGATGGATCTTGCCCCGGCAAACGAAGCTCCTAATGCCATGCAAAGTGCAGCGATCTCATCTTCTGGTTGGAGCGCGCCGATCCTGAGCCTATGGGCGCTGGCCACTATCTCTTGGAACAGAGACGTCGAGGGACTCATGGGATATGCGCTGGCCCACTTGACATTGGCTGCCATTGCCCCAAGTGCTAGGGCCGTGTTCCCGGTCAGCACGAGGGTGTCCCTCGATGGCCCCCATCCGAGTGAACTCAGATCGACCCTACATTTGCCCGTGAAACCCTGTGCGGTCATCTCATACAGAGCCCTTGCAACGGCTATGTTAGAGTTGACCACCTTCTCCCCCTTGCTCTTGAACATACTCTCCAGGGTCTTACTCACGAACTCGAAGGGGAATCTCAGTATTGCCGTCAGTGCGCCAAGAGCAGCAGCATTTGTCATTCTCTCGCTTCCTCCCACCTCCTTCGCGACCCTCTGAAGCGGGAGCCGGAGGTAGCATTCATTCTTCTCTTTGGTTGGTATGGCATCGTCATAGATGACGACTCCGCCGTCTGCAAGTGAGTCGACCTGTCTTGTGATGGCCTCCTCTGTCAGTGCGATTATGACATCGATACTGCTTCGGGCTGCGTAGACGGGTCTGTCTGACACTCGCACCTGCGAGAAGTTGTATCCCCCGCGGATGCGCGATTCAAAGTCCTTGATTGTGAATGTGTAGTAACCTGCCTTCACGAACACGCGAGTGAGTAAGTCACCTATTGTGTCAATTCCTTGGCCGGCTGCGCCGCCTATGTTGAATGTGAAGTCCAAACATATCACCTGCTCAGAGCCTATTCGACGGGGTTATCCACGTACTAATTAGTATTGTCAAAGGTCCCGCACGAAATTCCGAATTTGTCCGACGTATTCGCAGCAGCTCCAGCAGACGATCGTGCAAGTCTCCGGTGGTTCCTGCGAAACTCATGACTGGTACACTCTGCGTGCGACAGTGGAGATTGCCTCGGTACTCCTCTCTGCCCTCGGACGTACAGGTCTGCCAGATTCCCCACACACCTGAGAATACTTATTAGGCCACGCAGGCCTTCAGACTCCGTGGCCACTGTTACCAGACGATGCCCGAAGTGCGGTAGTGTGAGGATCGTAGGTCCTCATAGGATCTTTGGCGACCGGCACATCAAAATTGACCTTCCGGGCATCCTTACCGCAACTCTGGTGTGCTACGTCTGTGCTGACTGTGGCTATGCCGAGCTGTACTCGGACCAACTCGGTCTCAAGAACATCCGTAATGTACATCGCATTCCGGAGCCAGCTGCTGAGAGGACGCCCGGAGTGTCCTACTGCAGCTCCTGCTTCAGCGATGTGCCTCCCGACGCAGTCAGATGTCCTGTCTGTGGTGCCGGTCTGAAGTCCCGTGATGATCGATGATGCCCGAGGTGATCTCCGCTCCGCACACGTTTCTGGTGAGACAGCCGCCTGATACCAAAGACAATGTTTTTATAGCATAGCCAGAAGTGCATGTACAGTTTTGTGAGTTGCTTAGGGCCCAATCCGAGCTAGGGAAGGAGAGGCCTGATAGCAGCAGTAACGGAGACGATGGACATGGCACAACTATCAGGAACACCAGTTCTGATACTGAAAGAGGGTACAACCAGAAACAGAGGCAGATCCGCCCAGTCCAATAACATCATGGCGGGCATCGTGATCGCTGACGCTGTAAAGTCGACGCTGGGACCCAGAGGAATGGACAAGATGTTGGTCGATTCCCTGGGTGACGTCACGATAACAAATGATGGTGCATCAATCCTGAAGGAGATTGATGTCCAGCATCCTGCCGCCAAGATGCTTGTGGAGGTTTCGAAGAGCCAGGACCAGGAAACTGGCGACGGTACCACGAGCTCGGTTGTAATCGCAGGCGAACTGCTCAAGAGAGCTCAAGACCTTCTGGACAAGAAGATTCATCCCACGACGATCGTGAGCGGTTATCAGAAGGCCTCTGAGGAGGCAGCAAGAATTCTGAACGAGATATCACTCCACATGGAGGGTATCGACAAGAAGCTGCTGAAGAGCATAGCCAGCACCGCGATGAACAGCAAGTCCATCACAGCCGCGAAGGACCACTTTGCAGACATCGCCGTCGATGCGGTCCTGCAGGTGGTTGAGGATGTTGGTGGGAAGAAGAAGGTCGACATCGACCTGATCGAGATAATCAAGAAGCAAGGAAAGAGCCTTGCTGAAACCGAGCTGGTCAAGGGAATCGTGGTGGACAAGGAGGTCGTTCATGCGTCGATGCCCAAGAGAGTCGAGAACGCCAAGATTGCCCTGATCAACGCGGCAATCGAGGTTGAGAAGACAGAGTTCGACGCTGAGATCAAGATTGAGCGACCTGAACAGATTCAGGCCTTCCTTGACCAGGAGGAACACATGCTGAAGGCCATGGTCGACAAGATCGCCGCCACTGGTGCAAACGTCCTGATCTGCCAGAAAGGCATCGATGACGTTGCTCAGCACTACCTCGCCAAGGCTGGCATAATGGCTGTCCGGAGAGCCAAGAAGAGCACACTCGACCAGCTTGCCAAGGCTACTGGCGGGAAGGTTGCATCCAGTCTTGAGGAGTTGACTAGCGAGTATCTCGGCTCGGCGGGAGTTGTCGAGGAAGTGAGGATCGGAGAGGACAAGCTGGTCTACGTCCGTGACTGCAAGGATCCGAAGGCGGTATCGATAGTCATTCGTGGAGGCACCGAGCACGTTGTGGACGAGGCAGAGCGTGCCCTGCACGATGCCCTCTGCGTCGTACGCAATGTCGTCGAGGATGGCACCTACGTTGCCGGTGGCGGTGCGATCGAGACGGAGCTTGCAAAGAGACTCGAGGCCTATGCTGACAAGACCTCCGGACGTGAGAGACTGGCTGTCGAGGCCTTTGCCGAATCGATCCGCATCATTCCGAAGACCCTTGCCGAGAATGGCGGACACGACCCGATAGATGTCATGGCTGAGCTGAGCAAGGAGCACGCCAAGGACACCGGTATTTGGTACGGTGTTGACGTCTTCCAGGGCAAGGCGCAGGACATGCTTAAGGCGGGCGTGATCGAGCCGTCAAGAGTCAAGTTGCAGGCAATCCGGTCCGCATCCGAGGCCGCTCAGATGATCCTGAGGATCGACGACGTGATTGCTGCTAAGGCCACCCCACCACCATCTGAGGGTGGAGGACAGGGCGGTCCTGGTGGTGCTGGCGGTCCTGGCGGTATGGGCGGCATGGGCGGCATGATGTAGTTTCGAAGACCCACGGGGTTGGAGTTTATCTCCAACTCCCATTCTTCTTTTCATGGAGCGTCTTCCTGATGGCCCTCCGAATACTCATTCTGGGCATCAATCCGTTCGACTCAGGAAAGACGACCCTTGCGCTTCAGCTTGGTTCGTGGCTAGTTTCTCAGGGTCGCTCAGTCAATTACTTCAAACCTGTAAGTGGTCACAACTACTGGTACAGACACGAACACACGGTCGTCTGTACGAACGAGAGGGCACTTATCTCAGCTGATGCGACGGCGTTCTCCCGAGCGGTCGGCAGCGACCTGCCTATCGTGCTGATGAACCCTGTACACACTCTGTTTGTACCAGCAAGACTGGATTCCCGTGGTCAGCCCCCAGTCAGTTCTCTTGGTTTCGCAGGATGGGACTCATTCCTCGTGATGCAGCGATTCACAAATGCCGACGGCGAGAACTTGAGATCCACCGTCCTGGTTGCCTCACATCTGATAGACAACGATACTGTGATGCTGTCGACGGACGAGGCAATGGCTCTGGTCGGACAGGCCACTGTCATGGTTGTCGATAGACTCGATCAGTTCACAGAGTTTGAGCACCACAACCTGAACCGATGCGTCAGCAGCTGCTACAGGCGTGTAGAGAGCTGTTCTCAGATAGTATTGATTGAGTCGTTCAACGACTCGGTATGGCCATGGTCGGAGCTTGACAGAGTTGATGTTGTAATTGCGGTGGGGCCGGGCAATCTCCTGGAGTTCGACGCCGACAAGGTCAAGAGAGCAGTGGACCATCTCTGCAGACCAGAAAGTGACATAAGAGCTGTGACATTCCCAATGATGCGCGAGATGATTCGACCCATGCGGAACTACAGGCTCGTTCCGCGGGTGGGACTGAGTGCTGGTGACCTATCGCACCTGATGAATCGAGCAGAACTGGTATGAACCACAATCATGGCGGGTGATCTCACATGTCCGAGGAACTCAACTGGGAACTCATAGTCGTAGGCGGAGGCCCTGCTGGAATGACTGCAGCAATCTACGCGGCTCGTTATGGACTGAAGACTCTGCTACTCGAGTCTAGAGTACTTGGGGGTGCGCAGGCCACCAGTCCCGCGATTGAGAACTACCCCGGTTTCGACTGGATCCAGGGAATCGAGCTTGCCGAGAAGATGAAGGCACAGGTCCGAAAGTCAGGTGTCACCATCCGTGAGATAACTGAGGTCCACAAGATACGTCGCACGGAGGACGGTACTGGTTTCCTGCTCGAAACCAGGAGGGGGACCTACCGCGCAGGAGCAGTCATCCTAGCTACAGGTGGGGGCCACAGGAAACTCAACGTCCCCGGTGAAGAGTTGTTGACTGGCCGAGGAGTGTCCTATTGTGCTACGTGCGATGGTCCCCTCTTCAAGAACAAGACGGTCGCAGTGATTGGAGGTGGCAATACTGCCGCGACCGAAGCCCTCTACCTCTCGGAGGTTGCCAGCAGTGTATATCTCATTCATCGGAGAGATCAACTCCGCGCCGAGAAGGCGCTACAGGATCTCCTGTTCAGTTCTCCGGTCAAGATACTGTGGAACAAGAGGGTCGTGGAGTTCAAAGGAGATTCCGTGCTCGAGCGGTTGATACTCGAGGACACCAAGACTGGAGAGCGGAGCGACCTTCAGGTAGATGCGGCGTTCGTTGCGCTGGGCTCCGATCCTGAGAGCAGACTTGCAAAGGAGATAGGAGTGATGACCAACGAACGCGGAGAGGTGATCGTCGATAGTCATCAGAGGACCAATGTCGCGGGTGTATTTGCAGCTGGTGATGTCACTGAGTCCATGAAACAGATTGTTGTCGCGGCCGGAACTGGGGCCATCGCTGCGGACTCTGCCTATGCCTATCTGCGGGGCATGGATTTACGTCCCCGTTGATCACTTGTATTTGGGGAAACGTTAATAACCCCGACCCCTACCGGACCCAACCATCCGGGCCGACAAGCCCTTGCTGGTGGATGCATCCGATGAAGGCGACCAAAGCTCTGTGTGTTGTACTCCTGACACTGGTCCTGTCAGCAATCATCACCGCCCAGCCTGTTGCAGCCAGCCCATCGACTCGTCTTGATTCTGTCTACAGCTTCCTCTCATCCAAGTACAACAAGGACGGGTCAGGCGGTTACGCGCGTGAGTCCCTGGCATCGAGAGCCCCATCCACATACTCTGCCATCTACTCCCTCGACAAGTTGGGCTATCTGGACAGTCGGCCTCCCATCATCGACCTGGTGAAGGTGATGAACTTCACGCGTTGGCTGCAGTGGAAGTCCGGAGGCGAATCACATGAACGGTACGGAGGCTTCTCTGAATTCGTTGCAGGCCCCGTCTCCATCGCGACGTCCTTTGCGGCAGTGAGCACCGTTCAGCTCCTGAAGCGACACAGCGATGTCCCAAACATGCAGAGCATCTCGGTCAACTACACGTCTCTGCTTGTCTTTGTCAACAAGACCCGAGTGTCCGCGGGAGGTTTTGGTTCTGCTCCTGGACGTTCTGCCGATATGCTGTCCACCTACATGGCAATATCTCTCATTAAGACGGCAGTTGAGGAACTGTCATCCTCCGCACCGTCTGAGAATCTCACGAAATGGCTCCCGAACCGTGACAACCTGACCCAGTGGATCCTCAGTTGCAGGGTGAACAGCACCAGTTACAACGGCTTCAAGTTGAGCCCAGCATCGAAAACGCCGGGCATTACCCCAACAGCCTCAGCCCTGATGGCCCTCAGCCTGCTCGGACAACTTGATAGTGTGGCAGACCTCACAGGTATCGGTCACTGGATCATTGACCGCCAGGCAAACGACACACTACCGAATCTGCGCGGAGGGTTCATGGAGTCGGTGGCCACCAACGACACCAATCTGATCTCGACATACTACGCATTGAAGGCCCTTTCTCTCATCCCAGGCATTGTCGGTCTCGATTCCGATGCGTCATTGGACTTTGTGCTGAGATGTCAGGCTGCCGACGGAAGCTGGTCGTTCACCCCGGGGATGACAAAGGGTGATATCGACTACATATACATGGCCGTCGAGTCCATCCTGCTGTTGAATCGAGATCCACGTACGGCCCTGTTGGTGGAGGACCCCAATAGCCTCGCCCCACCACTTGTCGATTGGAGGATCGTCTTCGTGATCGGGTTCCTGGTCGTGGGCGCGGCAGTGGGTATAGTCTCGGTGAGAAGGGACTGAGAGGGCCAGTAGCAGTACTATATCTCTGCACAACCTTCAAAGGTAAGAATGCAGGTCGCAGGGGGGACTACAATGTCCGGTCCCATACAAGATGATGAGTACGTTCCCAGATACAGACGAGGGTTTGAGTGGTTCGCCCACATCGCGAGGACTGAGATGGCCAACAGGCCGTGGCGAAGACTGGGCATATTCTCGTTTCACGACTCTCCATACGTGGAGAGCGATACGCTCTATCTGTCGCCCAAACAGGTATTGCTTGCGATGGCTGCCATCTCTCGCAGTCCAGACACAGCCATAGTCATGGTTGTAGATGCTATGGAGCGGGAGGAGATGGGACTGAGTACCCGTCAGGGCTTCAATCAGTTTATCGAACTCTATGACTCGATCTTCCCGGGTGCCTTCAAGCTCTACTTCGGCCCGAAGGACTCGGACAGAACTTGGCTTCATGACCAGCCGTCATTGAAGATCCCACTGGAGTGGATGATCAGACATCCCAACCTATTCGCGGAGGTGCTCTCTGACGCATCACCGGTGGGCGAGATAGTGAGTCCGGCAGACGCATCGTTTGAAGACTATGCAGGAATGATAGAGATACTGAAGGAGAAGCTTGGTCCGCCCTCTCTCAGCGAGGAGGTCCTTGGAAAGATTCGTAGCACCGAGGCCAGTGAGTACGCGGGGGAGGTCGTGGGCCTGATGACTGTCTTCATCAGCCCCACGGTTGCGGTCACAAGGGGCGTAAAGTACCTGGGCAAGTTCGTGAACATGCTCAAGGATCGGCGACGGCAAGAAGTCAAGGAGGTCTACGCCGAGTGGACGAAGCGCATAGAGGAGGGATATACTGAGGAGAAACTGCGACAGTTCTTCGACGATGATCCCTCGTATGACTCTGGACTGCTGACTGCCGTGAAGCAGAAACGTCCAGCACTCATAGTCCTAGAGACTCGTGGCACACTCTACGACATGTTCGTGCCGCTAATACTCCAGCAACTTGTCGAGGAAGTGGGATACGTGCCGCCTCACCTGCGACCAAGGCGTGATCCGAGGTCATCCCTGCAGGATTCGCGTGCTCAGGGGGCGCCAACCAGCGAGGACACGGCCTCAGAGTTCATGCAACCAGTTGAGCCATCTGCACCAGCGGGACAGTCCGACTTCGAGGGTCTCCCGAAGGTTGTCTTGTTCCTTGATGCCGCTACGCATCTGTCCAAGTTCAATAGGTCCTTCAAGTTTGCACTGAATCTTCCCGAGCGCTTTCCCAACATGAGCGTCGCAGCATCCTTCTTCACCGAACGTGACAAGATAAGTAAGGCTCTCGAGGACGGAGTTGTAGAGTACATGTCTGAGCGAGCACTGGTGTTCGACCTGCATCCCCATCTCTTTGATAACGTTACTGGTAACATTCCGGTCTCGCTCAAGGCGTGGCTCATAGGCGAGCTTCAAAAGATGGAACAGATACACTCGCAGGGCGGGGTCGCCTTTCTCGAGTACTATGCTCCAGAGAAGCGCAAGTGGACTCTGAGAGTTGTGGAGAAGCCCACTCCTGCAGTAGTACGGGAGATTCGAAGGTGGTTCCATCTCCGGTCGCATTAGCATCTCAGGCGTCGCTGTGGACCTCCCGTCAATCATGGATGTTGAGTCGAAAACCTGCGCCAGGGTGCAATCATATGATCTGGCATCTCAGGGTGCCATCCATTTCCGAGTAGACCGCTGGATGGAGCGTGGGCATGAGGCGTCTGTCCTACTATCTAGAGGTGCCATGAGGGCAGGGTTTTCCGTCGGGAGGTTGTGAGTGATTGATGAACTAGACCGGAACATACGATATTGCTTTCCCGCAAGAGATATAATGGGCGTCTGCTATGATTGAGTCGTCAGTCTGGAGGCACGAAGTTGAGCAAGTCCGACATGACGCAGGCTCGCGTGATGAGAGTCCAGAAGGGGAATGTCGTGACACTCCCCGCTGAATTTGTGAACGAGATATCGAGGGAGTATGCCCTTGCAATACTGGTCCGCAAGGACGCCAGCGTCAAGCTGTACCCCGTCGGCAAGAGTGACGTGATGTACCTGAAACTTGAGATCGAGAAGCTCAGCAAGAGTTTCCTCGAGGACCTCACGTCTGTTTTCGAACAGGCTGGTCTGGATGACATCCTGTTCACCAGTGGTATATGTCAGGCCGCAAACCAGTGTTACTATGAGTGCTATTTCACTCCTGACCAACTGAAGATGCCCGCGGACCAGCTCGAGCTTCGGATGAGGAACATAGCTGGTGTTCAGAAGGTCGTTCTTCATAAGGTACAGGTACTAGGCTGAGATAGGGTCTTCTAGCAGGATCCGTCGGATTCAGATGGCGTCAATACATGCCGTTGTCAGTCTTGCTGGCCGACGTGACCAAGCGTCACCTGTCGTTCCACCAAATGTGTTCAATCTTCCCGAGTCCGATTCAATAGGCTGGACCTCACCAGACCACGGGTACGTGCTTGAAATCCTAGTGAGATCGATCAGCAATAGGTTCTCGTTCTCCCAGGTCTGTCCAGAACGTCTTCACGTTGCACTACTGTCAGCTCCTTCCAACTTCGGTCCATCCCCTCTGAGTACTGAATCCGCCCGGAGAGATGGCCTGCATCTGGTTGCAGACAAGCATGGCCTGAGTCTCTGGAGAACTGGCTATTCTTCCGTACCGATATACCTTCACCTTGAGGATCAGACTCTGTACACGTCATCCGAAATGACCACACTAGAGGTGGAGTCTTGTCTCCCCTCGATCAGATTGCCCTCGTCCTCTGTCCTGAGAATGAGCCCTATCAGCGGGCAGATCTGTGTGTCAGATTGCTGTGAGCCGATCCCCAGACCAGATCCGTCCCTGGACGTACATGAGGCCGTCAATGATCTGCAGGCGGCGCTGATGGGATCTCTCAGTTTTGTACGACGCGAAGCGCCATGTGTACTCTTCTCGGGTGGCCTTGACAGCTCGCTGTTGGCATGTGCATGCGCCCGTCTGTCTTCTGAAGTCCGACTCATGACATGTGCAGCCGCAGGATCGTCGGACTACGAGTGGGCTCCTGAGGCGGCAGACCTGATTGGTCGCCCCCTATCTCGGATAGAGATGACTGACGAACTTGTCTGGGAGAGTCTGCCCACTGTCATCTACGCGACAGGGCGGACCTCGACCATGGATGTCGAGATCGCTCTGTGTGTCTACTTGGCTGCTACGAAGGCCTTGCAATCGGGCAGTCTTGTCGTATCAGGCCAGGGTCCGGATGAGCTGTTCGCAGGCTATGCTAGACATGCTAGACTATTGGACGAACGTGGGCCTCGTGAGGTCGAGAACATGATCAGGTCTGATGTCATGCGTACGGCGGATGTCAACCTGGACCGAGACAGAAGGGCCTCTCTCGCGGCAGGCTGCGAGATAGTCTTTCCCTACATGACCACCGGTTTTGTCAACTCCGCCATGAGAATTCCTATTGAGATGAAGATCAGTCCTGAGGGAACTCGCAAGGCCGTGTTCAGACAACTTGCCAGGAGCATGGGACTTCCCGCCGAGATCAGTGAGAGACCTAAGAAGGCTACCCAGTACAGCTCCGGTTGTTCAGAATTGCTGATCGAAACGGTCAGGGACAGAGTCAGATCGGACAGTGGTTGGACACGTCGGAGGAGACACAGGATCGTTCAAAGCGTGCTCGACAAGATCGGATACATGTTGGGTATCGCGCCTCCGCCGTCCCATGCTGACGATGTGCATCTGCTCGATGATGAACCTATTCTCAGACTTCTAGATCGCCTTGAGCGGGCCGGGTTTGACAATTGCCGAGGTGGGGACAGTCGCGGAGCCGTCTGACCGGTCAGTCCTGAGTTCCCGGGACCATGTCGCTAGTGATATATATCTGGACGCCAAGACGGTCTCGCAGTGGCGTCGGGATAGTGTACCGACATTCGACAAACGTCGTCAATCAATTTGACATATGTCGTAAGGTTATTAAGAGGCCCTGGAACGGAGGCCAACTCAATACTGCAAGCAGGTTTGTCGAGTCCGAAACAAGGAGATAGTGACATTGGTCGGAATCGTTGGTTATGGTGTATACATCCCTAGATATAGAATAAAGACACAGGAGATCGCCGCCATCTGGGGTGAGGACGGCGACGCAATGAGTCAGGGTCTTGGGGTCTTCGAGAAATCTCTCCCGGGTCCCGATGAGGATGTTGCGACCATATCAGTCGAGGCTGCGCGGAACGCGGTCAAGTATGCTGGAATAGATCCAAAGGACATCGGTGCGATATACGTGGGTTCCGAGTCTCACCCCTATGCTGTGAAACCAACCGGCACGATCGTTGCAGAGGCGATAGGTTGCGATGGTGACCTGACCTGTGCGGACTATGAGTTCGCCTGCAAGGCGGGTACGGCAGCCATCCAGACTTGCATGGGCCTAGTGTCGTCTGGAATGATAAAGTACGGACTGGCCATAGGGTCTGATACGGCCCAGAGTCGTCCTGGCGATGCACTTGAGTACTCTGCTGCTGCCGGTGGGGCTGCATATGTGATAGGCAGTGACAATGTCATAGCTACAATCACGGCGACTGCATCATTCACAACTGACACGCCCGACTTCTGGAGAAGGGAGGGTGAGGATTTCCCGAGTCACGGAGCCCGGTTCACTGGTGAGCCGGCGTACTTCAGGCATATCCAGACTGCTGCCAAGCTCTTGCTACAGAAGACAGACACAAGAGTCGAAGACTATGATTACTTTGTGTTTCATATGCCCAACGGCAAGTTCCCGCTGAGCGTTGGAAAGGAACTGGGTGTGCCAAAGGAGAAAATGGAAGATGGACTGGTGGTGCGTCGCATCGGAAACACCTACTCAGGTTCCTCCATGATCGGACTTGCAAGAGTGCTGGATGTCGCGAAGCCTGGCTCGAGGATATTCATGGTGTCTTACGGATCCGGAGCCGGCAGCGATGCTTTCTCGATTCGTGTAGAGGACGGAATCGAACAGCACAGAGGAAAGGTACCCACTGTCGATGACTACATCGAGAGAAAGACGTACGTCAGTTATGCAGTATATGCCAAGTATAGGCGAAAGATCAAGGCAATCGGGTGATACTTGAGGAGGTTAGAAAGATGGCTGGACGAGTTGCCATAGTTGGAGTAGGAATGAGCAAGTTTGGGGAGCTCTGGGAGAAGAGCCTACGTGATATCACTCTCGAGGCCGGAATGTATGCAATCTTTGACTCTGGTGTCTCAGGAAAGGACATCGATGCCATTGTAGTTGGCAACATGAGTGCAGGGAGGTTCACTGGCCAGGAACACCTCGGTGCTCTTGCTGCTGATATGGGAGGACTGGGATCGACGCCGGCCTATAGTGTGGAGGCCGCCTGTGCCAGCGGAGGTGCGGCAATACGTCAGGCCTACATGGCCATAAGGTCTGGAGAGCACGACGTGATGCTGGTGCTCGGATGCGAGAAGATGAGTGACGTAAGCCAGACAGAGGCGATGAACACTGTTAACGTCGCCAGTGACTGGGAGTGGGAGGGCCTCTTCGGAGCTACGTTTCCTGCTCTCTTTGCGATGATTGCGCGTCGTCACATGCATGAGTACGGCACGACTGACGAACAGCTCTCGAAGGTTGCTGTCAAGAACCACGCAAACGCTGTCAACAATCCGAATGCCCAGTTTAGGAGGGCCGTGTCCCTGGAGGCCGTAATGAGTTCTGGCTATGTTGCTGATCCTCTTCGTGTCCTACATTCATCGCCAATCAGTGATGGAGCTGCAGCACTTGTCATGTGTTCTGAGGAAACTGCAAAGCGCTTCACAGACACACCCGTGTACATTGAGGCCTCTACACAGGCAAGCGACACATTGGCCCTGCACGACCGTCGCGACATATGTACAATGGATGCGGTGGTCGTATCGTCCCGAGAGGCACTGAAGAAGGCAAAGCTCTCAATCGATGATATAGACCTGTTTGAGCTACATGACAGCTTCACAATAAGTGAGATCACCCTCTGTGAGGACATTGGCCTCTGCGAGAAGGGACAGGGCGGTAAGCTCATAGACGAGGGCATCACTGAGATAGGAGGAAAGTTCCCTGTCAATACATCAGGTGGACTGAAGGCCAGAGGTCATCCCATAGGGGCCACTGGCGTGGCGCAGGTGGTCGAACTGGTGCTTCAGCTGAGGGGTGATGCTGAGAAACGACAGGTCAGTAACGCGGAGAAGGCCATGGCCGTGAACATAGGCGGGACTGGTGGCACCTCTATCGTGCATATCCTATCGAGGTGATGAAGATGGCAGAGAAAGGAGTTGCTCAAGTCTGGCGTAAGATAAGGTCGATTTACACGCTTCTTGGAGATCGTTGTGCTACCTGCGGGAGCTACTACTTCCCACCAAGACCAGTGTGCCCAAAATGCAGGCGAAAGGGCCACCTTGAGGAGTACAAGTTCAAGGGACTTGGCACCGTGCACACCTTCACAGTCGTTCGACAGGCCCCCGATGACTTCAAGAGGCAGGCTCCGTACGTCATTGCTCAGGTGGAGCTGGACGAGGGGCCGAGACTGACTGCCCAGATAGTGAATTGTGAGCCCGATGACGTCCACATAGGTATGCGTGTTCGTGCCTGCTTCCGCAGGATAACGGAGTACGGACCGAGTGGACTGATCGTGTATGGATACAAGTTCGAGCCGACGATGAAGGTCACCGGCCACAAGTAGATGCGTACTGCCGCGTGTGGCCCTCATGGACCATCATGGTATCGGGGGCCACTCACCATGGCCGGGGGCATCTGGCTCTCCTCCCCCAGTTCCAGACATGTCAGTGAACGAGCTGCTGGAAACGCAACGTTTCTCACAATGGTCTTTCCAATAGTGCAGCTGAGCACGGTCGAGTTGTGCACGTGACCGTGAATGACGAAATCCGGTTGCTCCTTCAGCACGACTGTGTAGAACCTTCTGCTTCCCAGCCAGGAGAAGGCACGTTCATCCTCTCCGACACATGTTTCGATGCATGGACTGTAGTGCATCAGGAGTATCTTGATGTCCACTCTATGGCTCATCTCTTGCAGCAGCGTAGAGGCCCTCTTGGCCCGTCTCACGAATACGCTCTTGATGTTTGGAAGATTCTTCTTCTGCCATTCTGTGGGTTTGTCAAGGGAACCCTGTGTGCCAACGATGCCCACTCTCTTTCCGGCCACTCTATACACACGTCCCCGGTCGTCAAGGAAGTCTATTCGTGAGCCGACCGAGGCCACTATTTCATCACGGATGCTGGAGTACTCCTCATTCCCAAAGCACGACGCCCGGGGATATCCCTTTCCCCATATGTCGTCTATAGCATCCAGTAGGCGACTGTACTCAGACACTTCCCCCTTGTTTATCATGTCACCTGCCATCAGGAGAATATCTGGTGGTTCATGCTCTCTCAGGCTAGCCACGAACCCGTCCAGATATCGGGGGGAGTGGATATCCCCTACTGCGAGTATCCTCATCGTGCAGCGCCCTAAACTGATCATGTATCTGAGCACACATATTAATGATTATGTGGGCATCAACTCTCGATGTCAGTTCCAACCATCAGCTGGGGTGTCAATCTTTTTGATCGACTCCATGCGGGCCACAAGTTGCTGCTCGAAAGATTGTCAGAGCTCCCGAGACCCACAGCCATTATACCCGCGCATGAGATGATCCCCTTGGGTCTGCATCTCGCCGCTCTGCTTCAGCCTGCGGAACTCCGTCAGAAACTGCTGCGGGCATACCTGGACCAGGAGGGGCTGAGTCACATCGCCACGATGGTGCTTCACAGAGCTGATGATCTCGGGACGGTGAAGCAGCCTATCAACATACTCATGTTTGAGGGGGTGTGCTGCACTGAGATCAGCAATGCGGTGTTGCGCATTCGGCGTCCGATGGGGCTCAAGGACAACATCGAGCTGATGAAGCCTGTGATGGCCAGAGATGGCAGACCTCTCTCATCCGCCAGGATCAGGCGTGGCGAGATCGATCGAGAGGGTCGTCCCCTGAGGGGTACTGACGAGCCACCGCGAAGACTGCCTGAGAGTGGACGCGCCGTACTCGCAACACCCAAGGGTGAGCTATTCCACAAGCGTGACGGTAATGTCGAGAAACGGGTCGTTGCCAGACTGCAGGAGGAATCGCCCCCGAAAGTCATTGCGGTTGGCGATGTCACTACCTCAACGCTAGTGGCACAGGGTTTTGTTCCAGACGTGTGTGTGGTTGATGGAATGACCAAGCGTGGTCGGTACGATGTGAGAGTCCCAGGTGCGCCGAAGTTCGTGGTATACAATCCTGCCGCGTCGATCTTTCCCGAGTCCTGGTCCGTGATGGATACAGCACTGCACTCCGATTCCAAGTGTGTGATCTTAGTCGAGGGAGAAGAAGACCTGTTGGGATTCCCCGCAGTCATACTTGCACCCACCGGATCAGTAATGCTCTACGGACAACCCGATGCGGGGATCGTATATGTACCCGTGAGTCCTGAGAACAAGTCCATCGCGAGGTCGCTGCTGGACTCCATGGATGTCATCACGTAGGCCTCCCAGTCATGACACGGGGTATCATCTCAATACAGTCAGTGGCCACGATGTGGTCTCCCCGTACTTCAGAGGCGGCCTCCCCGCACTTTCCAGAGACGAATGCGGCTGCACACGCGGCCTCTAGTGCACCACGACCCCTCGTCAGTAGAGTTGCCGTAATCCCAGTCAGGACATCTCCAGTTCCCCCCACGGTCATTGCAGGCACTCCGGTCCTGTTCAGCCTAAGTGAGCCATCAGGATGTGCAATCACATCCGTCGGCCCCTTCAGGAGAATGACAGAGTTGAACTGACGTGCAGCCTCGAGGGACGCTCTCTTCCTGTCTTCAAGGCCCGCCGGGCCATTGAGCTTGGCCTGTAGCAGGATCTGGATCTCGCCCCAGTGGGGGGTGAGCACACACCTCGTAGGATCAAGACGAATACCCGAGCCACCAAGGGCCTTCAGCGCGTCGGCATCAATGACCATCCTCTTGTTCCTATTGACGAGCTCTTGGATGCACTCCCTGACTGCCAAATAGGTCTCCTTGTCGTTTCCGAGCCCCGGACCCATTGCAACGACATCATTCGATTCGCTGAGCGTGATGATCTCCTTTACGGACTCTCTCGTCATTACGTCGGTCCCTATCTCCCTGACCATTAGGTTGGGGCTGTACGCCCGTATCGCACCTACAATAGGTCGCGGAGCGAGGACCGTCACGAGGTCTGCCCCAGTCCTGAGTGCTGCCATTCCCGCAAGTGCCGGAGCACCTGAGTACACATTACTTCCACCAACCACAAGGACGCGTCCCGAGTCGCCCTTCTTCGAGTCTGCCCTTCTTGGTCTGTTGAATAGCCACAGGTCGCCCGGGCCACAGACTGTGGATGCCTCATGTGGTATTCCTATTGGCACTACCACAATCTCTCCTGTGTACTGACGAGCTGTAATCAGTCCCGGCTTTGCCGCATGAAGGGTGATTGTGACATCGGCTCTGACCGCATCCCCGTACACCGTACCCGTGTCTGCATCGATCCCACTCGGAACATCGATGGCATACTTGCGACCGCTGCTCTCGTTGACTATCTTGATTGCAGTCAGCATTGGCTCTCTGACTGGATTCTTGAGTGTGAATCCCAGCATGGCATCGACAATGATGTCAGCCTGACGGATATCGGCGCACTCGAGGACCTCGCTCTCAGTGGAGAGTTGCTGCTTGTATATCTCGTGCAGGTTCTGCAGAATACGCCAGTTGGCCGCAGACTCAGGACTGCTGATGTTCTTGCTAGAGCCGAGTAGAAACACCCTGATGGATGCCCCTGCCTCGTGTAGATATCTGGCAGTGACAAATCCATCTCCACCGTTCCCTCCGAGTCCACACAGGACCACTACTCTCTTCCCGTTGAGCTGCTCTCTCTGCTCTATGACTCGGGCAACCTCCCTGCCTGCGTTCTGCATCAGCATTGCAAGGCTGATCCCGAGCCACTCGGTGTTCAGCTCTAGTGTTCTCATCCTATCGGTAGATACTACTTCGGGGACCATCTGGCAACCACGTCAACATCTGTCCTACCCACTAATGAAAGCTGTCCCCTCAATAGTTCAGGCGGGACTCGTGCAACAGGACCGACTGACTACGAGGTATCGAGACTGATCCGCTACAACATGAACAGCCGGGCTCTCCCTGTTCGACACGCGATCGCGAGATGTATCAAGAGTGAGTCTACGCCCCACGCTTGGTCGTGATGTACTGATGGATTCCGCGGGCTGCTCTCTTTCCTGCGCCCATGGCGCTGATGACCGTCGCTGCCCCTGTGACAATGTCGCCTCCGGCGAATACTCCGGGAATACTCGACATCCCAGTTTCCCCGTTGACTATTATGTTCCCCCACTTTGTGACATCGAGACCTGGAGTCGTCTGCATGATGATTGGGTTGGAAGCATTGCCAATCGCCACTATCACGGTATCCACATCTAGTACGTATTCTGAGCCCGGTATTGGCACGGGACGTCTTCGTCCGGACTCATCTGGTTCGCCGAGCTCCATCTTGATGCACCTCATGCCGATCACGTTACCCTTCTCGTTGCCTATTATCTCGGTCGGGTTGGTCAGGAGCAGAAACTTGACACCCTCCTCCTCGGCATGGTGAATCTCTTCCAACCGGGCTGGCATCTCATCTCTGGATCTCCTATAGACAATGGTCACGTCTGGTGCACCCAACCTGAGCGCAGTCCTTGCTGCGTCCATTGCCACGTTTCCACCGCCGATGACCGCCACCCTCTTACCCACCCGGATGGGAGTGTCATACTCCGGAAACTTGTATGCCTTCATGAGGTTCACACGAGTGAGAAACTCATTTGCAGAGAAGACGTCGACGAGGTTCTCACCAGGTATCCTCATGAAGGTCGGGGCACCCGCGCCAGTCCCAACGAAGACGGCGTCGTAGCCATCCTCTTCCATCAGCTCTCTGATGGTCCTTATCTTCCCGATCACGTAGTTGAACTTGAATTCGACCCCCAACTTCTTCAGGAAGTCCACCTCTGCCTCGACTATCCTCTTTGGTAGCCTGAACTCTGGTATGCCGTACATCAATACCCCGCCGGGCTTGTGGAATGCCTCAAAGACTGTCACATCGTAACCCATCTTTACAAGATCGCCGGCGCAGGTCAGGCCTGCAGGTCCGGAACCAATGATCGCCACCCTGTGCCCATTCTTTGGAGCGAGCTCCGGAAGCGGTTCACCCCGTTCTCTCGCATAGTCCGCCACGAAGCGTTCAAGACGCCCAATTGCAATGGGCTCGTTCCGAATACCGTAGATGCAGCTCTGTTCACACTGCGTCTCTTGGGGGCATACTCTGCCGCAGATTGCCGGGAGACTGTTGGTCTCCTTTATCTTCGCTGCTGCGGCCATGTAGTCACCCTTCCTTATCAGGGCGATGAATTCCTTTATCGGCACCTCGACGGGACAGCCACTGACGCACTTTGGGTTGCGGCACTGCATGCACTTCTCGGCCTCCCTACGTGCCTCATCCTCCGTGTACCCGAGCGCAACCTCTTCAAAGTTACGTATCCTTACTTTCGGGTCTTGTTCTGGCATTGGTACCTTTTTTGTGGGTGGCTTTCGTTCACGTCTCTCCGCCAAACGCTCACCTCCGCTGTGAGTCGGCCCAGATCTGGTCGGACAGGGTCTCCTGTTCCCTGTAGGCATTGAGTCTGCCCATCAGTTCATTGTAGTCGACCTGGTGGCCATCAAACTCCGGACCATCGACACAGGTGAACATGGTCCTGCCTCCAACGGTGACTCTACAGGCCCCACACATGCCAGTACCGTCCACCATTATGCTATTCAGACTGACTATGGTGGGTATCTTTGCGGGTTCGGTCGTCTTACTGACGAAGCGCATCATTTGAACGGGTCCGACTGCGAAGACAAGATCGATCTTGCGTCCCTTCTGGATCAGGTCACTGAGTACCGTAGTGACGAACCCGTGCACACCGCATGAGCCGTCATCGGTCGTTTCATATGCCTCGTCGCTTATCCTCTTCATCTCGTCCCTGTAGAGGAGTAGGTCCATGCTTCTGGCACCATTTATCGTGATGAGGTAATTTCCCGCGTTCTTGAATGCTCTTGCCACCGGATAGCAGATCGCGGTGCCGCAGCCACCTCCAATGGCCACCACTGTGCCGTACTTCTTGTCAGTCTCAGTGGGCTTTCCTAGAGGTCCAACGAAATCGAGTATGTGGTCCCCGATATTCAGCGTCCCCAACAACTTGGTCGACTTTCCGACCTCTTGGAATACGATGGTGATCTCTCCCTTCTCTCGATTGAAGTCCGCAATGGTGAGAGGAAACCGCTCTCCGGTCTCGTTGACTCGTATTATCACAAACTGACCGGGTCTGCACACCCTGGCAACATCCGGAGCGCTTACCACCATCATCTTTGTGACAGGGTTGAGCTCTCTCTTTGCGACTATCTTGTACATTGGATACACCATCTACTACTGATTACAGGTTGAACCTAGCTCGGTCCGGGGGCACTGGCGCTGACTGAAAAGCCTTTTTGTTTAATCTCGGCCCGCATATAGTTCCTTCATCTCTCGGACAACCAGCCCGGGCAGATCATCCACTGAGCTGATGTTGTATACTTGTCCCCCCGCACCAGCAATGGCCTCTGATACAGTGTTTGGCTCGGGACTGATGTGGAAGAGTACGAACCAGTGACCTCTCCTTGACAGTGTGGCGACACAACTAACCAGTTCCGTCCAGTTCTCGATCTGTGCGTCTGTTATCATCAGGACTGCAAGTTTCTTGTGAACATTCTCGCTGATCGACATGATCTCTTTCACAGGTGCTACAGTGCCATCGCCCTGGTAGCTCATCAGTGTGCGTTCTATCTCTCCCCTGTTAGTTGTTGGTCTGCACGTGATGATGTTTCCTGAGAAGTTCAGGACCCCGGCTTCTTCGCCCCGACTCAGCGCAAAGTCGACGGCTGCAAATGCAGCCACCAGCGCACGATGGTAGGCTCCGCTCTCCCGACCCCCTGTGATTGTCCATTCCATCGACGAACTCGAGTCTATCACGACCAGTAGCGATGGAAATGACTTCGTCTCAGAACACTCCTCGTGAGCGGTCCTGATCCACTTTCGTGTCGTCAGGTTCGGGAGGAGCACCGGAAACGCCTGCAGGGACTGGACCAGATCAAGTTCCTCAATCGGGTCGCCCAGCCTCCATACCTCAGTAGACAGGGGAACTGTTCCTGCGAGTCTCTTCGTCCTCATCTCAATTCGTATGAGTCCTCTGGCTCTCGCCCTGTACCAGTATCTGAGCCAGTAGGCGTCATCCTGTCCGATACCGACCTGATCGTATACCCACTTGAGATCTCCGATGTTTCCCCCTTGCTTCACTAGTTCTTCAGCCAGTCTCTCCATCAGCCTGCTGTCATCGTTAACGTCGGTTCTCGATCGCTCCCTGATGGCGTCGATGTTTCTCGAAACCGTGAAGTCTCCCATGATAACATCTATGTCGGGTGGGATTCTCCCCTTCTCTGATGATGACCCTCCCATCACTACGCCAAGACAGGGAGTGCGAGTGTCATCCATCCACCCGGAGATGAGTTCGGCGATTCTTCTGACTGCAGACGGCCATCTCCTCTGCTGCGACATGCTCTCACGGACGATCTCGACGATCGCTCTGGCTGTTTCACAGGTCTGGTCGTCTGCAAGCAAGTCCGATGGCACGTCTATGTCCCACATGGTGTGGCCACAGATCACTATCAGTTTCCAGAAGAGAGAGTGGTCGGTCGTCACTCGAGAGGACTCATTCACGGATGCCTCAATTCGCTGACGGGTGAGGACGGGATAGCGTTTCATCAGGTCCGAGTCGACCACAAGGTCTTCAAACAGATTGCACACGAGCATTGCCGTTTCCCTGTCCTCCAGGACTGTCATGGCAGCGGCCAGCATCCGACCACCTGTGACACTATCGTACGGGCAGTAGATGTAGTGCTGTATCTCGTGGTGGCATACCGACCTGAGGAATGGTCCGACCATATCGTCGGGAAGTGACTCAGGGACTCCTGCCGTGTTGAGATGCACTCTCCATCTCGCATCGATGTAGAAATAGTTGGGAGAGGTGGGTCTGTAGACTATCCTCGGGTTTGGGATCGGCGGATTGAAGAAGTCCCGCATGGCCTGTTTCCACGCGCGAATTGCGGCCGTCTTCAGTCCCTCTTTGTCCATCACTCACTGATCCCCCAGGGGTCATTGTCTCCCCAGATATTTCTCGATCTCATGTTTCAGGCTGGCAGTCTCCTTTCCCCCATATACTTCGAGAAACACGGGAGATGTTGGCGAGCTCCCTGTCACGTACACCGCGAGTGTGACACGCCTTGACCTCAGGACCTTCCTCCTCGGTGGGCTCAGCGTTTCCTTGAGCACGGGGGTCATCTCGGGATACATCATACTTATGGAGGTCCAGAGTTCTTGCCACACCTCGAACGTGAGCTCATACTGCTTGAAAGTGAGTCTGTACAGCTCTCTGGACACTCTCTCTAGGAGTGCAGCCCGATTGGGAATGTTCTGCTCCTGGTTGAGCTTCTGCCATATTGTCTCGAGTTGATCGATGTTTCCCTTCTTTATGCTTGATTCAGTTTCCTTCACGATGGCCGTATACTTTCGACGTGCCATGTCTTTGGCACTGGGGAGCCAGTCGTGTCTCACTAACAGGTCTGACCTGGCTGCATCCTGAAGTACCTCATAGTCCCGCTTACTGCCGTTTCCCATTCGAAACCTCTCCATTATGGCACTGACGGGCTCTCGTTGTGCGAACTTGGTGGCGGCCAGCTCTACGAGATGCTCCGTGAAACGATATCTGTTTCCAAAGTACGGTGACCTGAACAGGTCGTCGCGGGAGAATTCTGTCCTGTGCCACAGGACAAGAGGCGCTATCGACTTGACTATGTCAACAGTCACCTCGTCTGCGCCAACAAGCCAGCTTGCGGCCTTACAGTATCTGTTCAAGTCCTTTGCTGCCCTGACGCTGATTGGCACGACTACCTTGTTGCATATGCTCTTCTCAACATCATAGTGACACCCATCGCACAGTCCAGTATTGACACTGATATCTCGTACCTGACTCTTGTCGATCCTGACACAGATGTCGAATTCTCTCACAATTGCCCTCATGAACTCCGATGCCCTCTCCGAAACCGGAGTCTTGTCCGCAAGGTTCCATATCGTCAGTAGGTCTTCCTGTGAGAGTATTGATGGCACTTGCCAGACCTCATCGTAGCCGAAGAGCCGGTCATCTTTCACAGCAAGGATCGTCCCGAGGTCTCCAAAGGTGGGCATTGTGATCGGTACAGCCATGCCGAATCTGTCGAGAAATGGTGGAGAGAGCTCGAAAGCGCCGGGGTCCGTGGGATTCATTGTCGCGTAGAGGCAGTATTCGTTACATCTCTTGACCTCGTCGTAGTACTTCAGCTCACCCTCAGCCAGTAATGAGAGCAAGATGTTCTGAGCATGGGGCGTTAGCCTGTTGACCTCGTCGATGATCTTCCAGAACCCGGTCACAAACTTCCTCCATACGATGATCTCCTTTCCCTCTCTCATCAGAGGCCCAGGTCTGAGTGTCGCGACCATCTTCTCCTCAGTGAGTTGTGGATGACCCCGCAGCATGCCATCCTCGATCTCCTCGATGCTACAACCGGTAAGCATGCGGCCCAACAGCTTCACCAGTGTTGTCTTTCCGCCGCCATGACCCCCGACCAGTAGGACTGCAGACCGCGGGACCAGTGCATTGATGACACAGGCCCCTGTTATGAGCGGAAGTCGATAGACCTTGGCACGTCCGGCATCCTCATGCCCAGCCCTTATCTGCAGATACTCAGAGTGAACAAAGAGTCCGTGGCTCTCGATTGTTCTGATTGCTGACCAGACCTGTTCTCGCAAGTACTCAGGGCTCTTGACCAACTACTCTCACGAACCCCCAGTGAACATTGATAGTCCTGTGCACGACCCGGCATCGATACATCATGAGGGGCATATCATAGAAGATGCTATCTATTAGGGTATTCTTGATGGTGTAGGACGGGATGCATCATGAGCGATGACACATCTCTCCCCGAGCGTGTCCGAATACTGCGACCCGATCAGTTGCCTGCGGGTCGTCCTATTCAGCCATCGGTTGCGAGTCATGCACAGAGGTTCCTAGAGTCGATGCGACGGGCACGCGATATGAGGAGTATTCTCAAGACGACGGGGCTCTCATTTGGTGGCCGTGTGTTGCTTGTCGGTCCCCCAAGTTCCGACTTTGAGGGATTTGCGTATCACCTGGCCATTGAGACCCCGATGACGTTGGCTCAAGTGCGTCTTGGCGTTGATCTCACTGATTCCCGTCTGGTACTCCAATTGATCACTCTGGCGATCGAGACCGCACGACGCAACTCCCCTGCTGTCCTATTTCTCCCCAGCCTGGACCTAATTCTATCGCTCTCCCCTTCTACCTCTGCGGCGATGACGGCGGACCTTCTGTCATGCTCGTGGGACGATGACGACGTTGTGATCGTCACCTGCACCTCTCGGCCGAGCAGCATACCTTCAGATACACTTGCAGCCTTCGACAGGTCAATAGTGCTTGAGCGTCCACAACTGTCTGAGAGACAGTCAATCATGAGCCAGTTCTTGAAATCAAGACCAAATATTGATGTTGCAGTCGTTGCGGATCTGACAGACGGATGGGGGTACACAGACTTGAAACGCCTTGCGGCCGTACTGCTCATTGACTTACCTGACGATGACTCTGTCAAGTCTCGTGAGCGTATCGAAGAGATGATAGTGAAGAGCACTGTGAGACCGCTGGACCGACCCGAAGTAGTCCGTGAGATTGAAGCACAGACAATTGGTGGTGCAAGTTCAGACATGTCCTCTATCGAGGTGGAGTACCCAGACGACTTCCTGAGTCAGCTATACCTGATGGCGGTTTCGGAGGACTATGTTGGAACGCTGAGAGTGGTAGAACAACTCAACTCGAGAGCACCGCTTGGTCCCGCCGAGATGTCATTTCTGTCCAGGTACCCCTTTCTGCTAGTGGGGAGACCCGAAGAGAGGATGGCACGCCTGATGACTGCCAAGAAGACCAGGGACCGGATCACCCGAGTGCTTGGAAGATATCGAGGCTGATCGAGATTGCCGGAACAGAGGGTACTCCTGAAATCGGTCAAGTTGAAGGGCTTTCTCTCCTTCCGAGAGGGGACTGTCGAGTTCAGCCCAGGTCTTAACGTAGTGGTCGGACCAAATGGTTCCGGTAAGTCAAGCATATTTCATGCGATCAAGTTTGCCCTTGGCTCGAATCAGAGAGAGGGCAGATACGAGCGGTGGAGTGGCTTTGTAAGACACGGTGAAGACTCAGCCTACGTAGAGGTCACAGTCGAGGTCGAAGGGAAGGAGAAGCGGCTGGGTCGAAAGATAGACCGCGATGGAGTCCCTCGGTGCTATGTCGACGGACGGATAGTGAAGGCGGGCGTACTTCGTTCTGAAGTGGAACGACTGGGATTCAACGTAGACAATACACTGGTATTCATGCCCCAGGAGCGGATCAATGCTCTCCGCGACCTCGACCCGATAGAGGTTAGAAATCTGGTTGAGGAGGGAACGGGTCTAGCGGTCATGAGAGACCAGATCGCAGACCAGCAGATGTTGATATCTCACGACAGTGAGATTCTTGAGTCCACGATCAGCGAACGAACACTTGTTGAACACGAACTTCAGCTGATTCAGCGCGACCTACAGCGTCTCTTCCGCAAGAGACAGTTGCTTGACACCCGAGTCAAGTTGCAACTAGAACTACAATGGGCCTCTCTGGACGAGCTCGTGTCGCTTGAGATGCGTCTCATGGACGAGATAGACCGTCACAAGGAGGGCCTATCAAGCCTGGCAAGGGAGATCCAGGCAGTGGAGAGCGACATGGCATCGTATCAGAAACAGCAGAACGTCATACAGGAAAGAATCGAGTCCGTTCAACAAGAGATTGGAGCAATCAAGACCCTGCTCGAGGAAAGAGGGAAACAACTGTCCGACACCAGAGGAAAGAATGAGAGATCCCTAGCCGAGCTGAGACATCTGCAACAGAGTATACGCGAGGCGGAGAGTCGTATCTCCGAGTTTTCCGGTCAATTGAAACGGATCTCTGCAGACAAGGAGCGGCTCAGTGACATGAGGGCACTTCGGTCCTCAGAGATGTCTGCACTGCAGGCTGAGTTGGAAAAGGTCGAGCGCGATCTGGAGGCATATTCGGAGTGGAATGAGAAGAGGACCGAAGCACAGACTCGTCACAGGGAGATACTGGCCGAGATGAGGGCCCTAGAGGCCGAGCATAGGGCCTTGGTCCGTAGTATGCAGAGAGATCAGGCTGAGCTTGACGAGATCATGCGGAGATGGGGGCACATCTGGACGATCCTTGAGAGGGCAGACAGGTCGGACCTCGAGAGGAAGAGGACTACACTGCAGTCAGAAGTCACAAGGTACGACAGGACTCTATACGAGCTACGTTCTGAGATGGATCGACTCCAGAGAGAGTCACAGGACCTTCATACCCGGCTACAAGAGACATCCGGGCATGTGCCAGAATCCGTCCTGCGTCTAAAGGAGGCCATACGGGATCATGGTCTGAATGATGTGGTTGGGCCTCTGCTGGACATGTTGCCCTGTGATAGTGAATACGCCAGAGCTCTCGACGCTGTTCTGATGGGAGACTTGCCGTTCTCATTCATTGTGCGTGAAAGAGCAGACTTTCTACTACTGGAACGTCTTCGTGACAAGTACAATGCGCCTTCCCCGGTGATATTGATTCAGGAACGCGATGAGCATCCCCCTCTCCCAGATAGTCAAGGTGTGATCGGCTGGCTATGGGACCTGGTCACGGCTGACGAGTCTGTCAGAGAACTACTGAGAGGTGCACTTGGTGAGGTACTGCTTGTGGATAGCAACAGGGCCGCGATGAACTTGGTCC
This sequence comes from Candidatus Thorarchaeota archaeon, assembly GCA_038893995.1. Classification (GTDB taxonomy): domain Archaea; phylum Asgardarchaeota; class Thorarchaeia; order Thorarchaeales; family Thorarchaeaceae; genus JAWAQK01. The sequence continues at coordinate 50,842 of JAWAQK010000012.1, forward strand.
CCCAGGGCTCACTCACGGTGGTCACCGCTGGTGGCAATGTGCTAGTCCACGGGCCGAACAGCACCATAAGCTATCCCCTTAGAGAGCAGACGGGTCTGGTATCGACCGCACCGCTCCATCGTCGGCTCGAAGAGATCGAGCAGCGTATGAGCCATCTCCTAAGAGATGTCGCAGAGGCCGA
>JAWAQK010000013.1:0-48031 GCA_038893995.1 Candidatus Thorarchaeota archaeon
ATCAAGAATCATAGATTCTTTCAGGTCCGTTTTCGGAACATGGAGCGGGCCATGTCGTTTAGCTACAAGCCCGGCCAGTTCTTGATGCTGTCCCTGCCTGGCGTAGGGGAGGCCCCCTTCTGTCTCTCATCTACCCCTAGCCGTCCAGGCATAATTGAACTGGGGATACGAAAGACTGGCAAACTGACTGAGGCCCTCTTCAAGAAGAAAGACAATGACATAATCTACATCCGTGGTCCCTATGGCAATGGCTTCATGCTCGATTCAATGTTGAATCGTGACATAATCCTGGTTGCCGGTGGTCTTGGGGTGATGCCCCTGCGATCGATACTGTACTACGTCCTTGATAACCGCGATCACTTTGGCAGATTGTTCTTCATGTACGGTTCTAGGACGCCTGATGACTTCCTGTTCAAGACAGAGTTCATGCAGATCAAGGAACGTGAGGACATAGAGTGCCTATACGCGGTCGAGAAACCCACTCCTGACTGGACTGAAAACGAAGGTGTTGTCACAAAGCTCTTCTCCAAGCTCCCTAAGATTGACAGCAAGGAAACAGTTGCAGTCGTATGCGGACCGCCGGTCATGTACAGGTATGTTATCAAGGAACTGCTGAACCTGAAGATCCCCAAGAACCAGATTCAGATGACCCTTGAGAGACGAATGAAGTGCGGTGTCGGAAAGTGTGGCCATTGTGCGCTGGATCACATATACACCTGCATGCAGGGCCCGGTATTCACATACTGGGATGTGCTACACTTCAAGGAGTTGATCTAAAGTGTCGTCAAAACAAGAGAGCGTGATAAAGCCCCGAGTGGGCGTCTATGGCTTTACGGGTTGTGCGGGTGACCAGCTATTGATAATCCACACGGAGGATGAGCTGCTGAACCTCTTCAATGCAGTAGACATGCGCTCATTCGTCATGGCATCAAGTAATCCTCCCGAGGGCGAGTTGGATGTTGCATTTGTAGAGGGGAGTATTAGCACGCACGAGGAGGCGGAGCGCATCAGAGAGATCCGAAAGAGGGCCAAGATACTCGTGGCGATTGGTAACTGCGCGGTCGCTGGGGGACCACAAGCCATGTATGCCAAGGACGGATCGTTCGAGAAGCGCATTCAACAGGTGTATGGCGACACGAAGTTCATCACGGACCCCCTCGAGTCCGCCCCGGTTGATGCACATGTGACTGTCGACTACTACTTGCCGGGCTGTCCCATTGATGCCTCACAGATCTTTCCGCTGATCACGCGGCTGATCCATGGTGCCATCCCCGAGCCATTTCCTCACCCCGTCTGTCATGAGTGTAAGCTGAACGAGAATCGCTGTCTCTTGCTGGACAAGAAGTTCTGTCTTGGTCCCCTTACCAACGGTGGCTGCGGGTCTGTCTGCCCAAGTCACGGGCTTCCGTGCGTTGGCTGCTGGGGCCCTCAGGCAGATGGCAACTTCAAGCAGCATTTCGAACTCCTAATGAGCTTTGGGATGAACAAGGACGAGATTGTGAGACGTGTCAGAAACTATGGGGGTCACAAGATCCTCGAATACATCAAGGAATTACAATGAGCGGAGGTAAGACACATGCCAAACAAGATCCTAGTGGAACCACTTGCCAGGGTCGAGGGCCACGGTGGCATCAAGGTTGAGATAAAGGCCAATAAGGTCAGCAATGTTGAGGTTCAGATTCTTGAGGGTCCCCGTCTCTTTGAAACTCTCACACTGGGAAAGACTCCAGAAGAGGACCTCAGTATTGTGCCAAGAATATGCGCAATCTGCAACCTGTCTCACAAGTATGCAAGCCTCAGAGCGCTGGAGAAGGCACTCGATATTCAGGTCACGCCTGTGACTCAAGAGTACCGTCACCTCATGCATCACGGTGAGATGATAGAGAGTCATAGCCTTCATCTGTACTTTCTCGCATTGCCTGACTTCTTGGGATATGACAATGCAGTCGCCATGGCCGACAAGTACGGTGACGTCGTGATGAAGGCACTTCAGCTCAAGAAGTTTGGAAACAAGGTGATGCGGGTCATGGGTGGTCGCATGATTCATGGTGAGAACCCCATACTCGGGGGATTCAGCAGGCTGCCTGACATTGAGACGCTTGTTTCAATAAAGCGGGAGGCACAGGAGTTGCTCCCGTTCGTACAGAGCACGGTTGACCTGCTCACGACCCTTGAGATCCCTGATCACATGGAACGCGACACCCAGTTCCTCTGCATGAAGCCGCCTCATAGCGGATACGACTATTACGGCGATGTCATTCTCACGTCTGACGGGAACGAATACCCCGTGGAAGACTACAAGTCTGTGATACAAGAACGGGTTGTCAGCCACAGCTTTGCCAAGCGATGTCACTACAAGGGAAAACCGTACACAGTGGGTGCGATTGCTAGGGTGCTACTGCTGGGAAAGCGGCTTAAGGGAAACGCTGCAGAGGCATACAAGAAGCTAGTAAATCCGCGATGGTACCGGAACCCACTGTACAATAATTTTGCTCAGGCTGTGGAGATGGTGTTCTCTCTGGAGAATATGGTCGAGACTATCGACAAGATACTCAAGAATCCCACTACAGAGGTCGCCAAACGAAAACGAAACAGCGGGACAGGCACTGGTGGTGTCGAGGCACCACGGGGTACTCTGATACATCACTACGAGATCAAGGATGGTCTGACAGTCGCAGCTGACTACATTACGCCCACTGCAATGTTCTTGGACGACGTCGAGGAGTTCATCAGAAAGAGTGGTGACTCTCTGCTGGCAAAGGGTGAAACAGCTGGTCTGGAGCACCAATTCGAGATAATTGCCAGGGCATTTGACCCCTGCATCAGCTGCAGTGCCCACATGGTGAAGGTGTCTTTCAAGGACTAGGGACAGCCTAGCTGTCCCCCTTGACCTCCGATCCCTGGCACGGTTTCGAGCCCCAAATGGACTACCAAGCGTGTTCAGCGCGTCATTCATCAGAACCTGAGTTTCTGATCCCGGGACCCCGCCTGAGCAGAGGTCTGACATGTTTCCCTATGGACATACGTTCAGAGTCTTCTATGTTCCCTCGGCATATGCTCTTGCGTATCTTTCTTGTTCCTCAGTCAACCTGTCAATACTTACTCCCATTGTTTCAAGCTTGGCCATAGCAGTTTCCCTGTCTAGTTCCTTCGGGAACTCGTACACACCTGGCTTCAGGGACTTTCCATTCTTCGCCAGCCACATCATTGCATTCAGCTGGCCTGCAAAGGACAGGTCCATCACCTCAGATGGATGTCCCTCTGCTGCAACGAGGTTGACTAGTCTCCCCTCACCAAGCAGATAGAGCGTCCTGTTGTTCTCCATCGAGTACTCTTCAAGGCTAGGTCTCACGGTCCTCTTGGATTTGCTCAGTGCCTCGAGGTCGTGCAGGTTGATCTCTACATTGTAGTGACCAGCATTTCCAAGTATGGCCCCACTCTTCATCAGTTTCATGTGTTCTCCAGTGATGACATCCTTCATTCCGGTGGCTGTCAGGAATATGTCCCCCTGGGATGCAGCCTCTTTCATCCTCATGACTTGGTAACCATCCATCTTTGCCTGTAGTGCCCGCACTGGGTCGACCTCTGTGACTATTACATTTGCACCAAGGCCCCGTGCTCTCTGAGCCATGCCTCTTCCGCAGAACCCGTATCCTGCGATCACAACAGTCTTGCCTGCAATCAGTATCGCCGACGCTCTCATGACCCCGTCGAAGACGCTCTGACCCGTGCCGTATACATTATCGAAGAGGTGCTTTGTATCCGCATCATTCACGGCCATTATGGGATACTTCAGAGCGCCGCTTGCTGCCATGGCCCTCACCCTTATGACCCCTGTTGTTGTCTCCTCCGATCCTCCATAGAGGCCAGATATCAGGTCCTCGTGTTTGGAGTGAATAGTAAATATCAGGTCTGCACCGTCGTCTAGAGTGAGGGTGGGGCCTATCTTGAGGGTCTGGTCAATACACCAGTAGTACTCCTCCGTGCTGAGACCGTTCCAGGCGAAGATCGATACATCACTTGCTGCCAGAGCTGCAGCCACCCTGTCATTCGTTGAGAGAGGGTTGCAACCGCACCAAGCGACCTCCGCCCCGATTGCCCTTAGAGATTCTACCAGTACCGCCGTTTCCTTTGTCACATGTAGACATCCAGCAATCTTCATGCCCTGGAGAGGTTTTGTCCTGGCGTACTTCTCTCTGAGGTGCATGAGCACAGGCATGTGCTTCTCGGCGTATTCTATCAGCATCCTGCCCTCTTCAGCGAGCCCGATATCTCTCACTCTGTAGTCTTTCATGTCTGTTTCCATACCGATGACTTTCCACTATATGAACCATACACAGCGACCATCGTCGTCCCTTACATGCAGACTAGTCTAGGTTTCAGATATACTGGTAATGGGGTGTGTTTCTATGAGCAGTCTGTCCCAGAGACCATCTCCCCTGTAGCGACGAAGTATCAACAGCATCCATCCAACCATCATTACGCTCACGATCAAGTTGGCAAGAAAATAGGGAACTCCGTTTGGCTCTCCTAGAGGTGTGAACAACAATACCAACGGTCCAACGATGCTGTAGGGGTCGACATACGGCCACAGGAGTGCATTGTACCAGTGCATTGTGTAGTCTAGAACGAGATGACTCACCACCCCGCAGAAACAGGAGATGATGAGCCATGGACCAACAGCACAGCGCCGTTTCAGTGTTTCATCATTGACATTGAAGACTCGACCTACCAGCGGTGGGTAGATGGCTGTCGTGACTAGTACTGCGAGTATCGTGCCGATTGTTGTCGCTCCCAATATGCTGTGCAGAAGAAGATGGTCTGGGACAGTTTCACCGAACAGAAGATGCATCAGAGGTACCTCGATGTCTGGTATGACGGAGCCCACGATGAGTCCGGGGAGCGACAGCCTACGATCCAGCTTGGATATCGAGTGGGCGAGTGGAAAATGAAGAGGGGTGACTGGCATTCTGTAGGCTCTACACCTATCGTCTGACGCTCTTCAATACTCTTATCAATACCGTCCCCCCTGGCGTGGTTGGTGTTTCATATTGGGCATCTACGAGTTTGATGGGAAGCGTCCACGGATCGACCCAGAGGCATATGTATCACCTCGTGCATCAGTCATCGGGGACGTCAAGATTGGTCCTCACTCCAGCGTATGGGAGTTTGCTGTCATCAGGGCGGACATGAACTATATCGTAATAGGTGAAGGTTCATCAATACAGGACAACGTCACTGTTCACTGCGAGTTCATGAACCCTACTGAGATTGGCAATTACGTTACAGTGGGACACAACGCCGTCATCCACGGGGCCCGTCTGGGGGACGACGTGGTCGTGGGAATTGGTGCGGTTGTCCTCTCAGGATCGATCATAGGGGCAGGTTCGGTGGTCGGAGCCGGGGCAGTAGTGACCGAGAACTCGCAGATTCCTCCAAACTCACTCGTGCTCGGAGTCCCAGGTAAGGTGGTGAAGGAGGTTCCAGCTTCCCTGCGTGAGTCCTTTAGGAACAATGCATCTCTCTACGTTGAACTCGGCAAGAAGCACAAGGCCTCCTCGCGCTGATCTATACCACTGCATCTAGGTCCATAGTGGGTGTGTCATCTGCCACCCTGATGAAGAGCCATAGACTCACCGTTACCAGTCGTGCACTGAGGCAATGAAGTCAGAGAAGTAGACAGACTACTTCACTCATCTGAGATAGACTCAGTGACTTTCTGGACTCCAGTGCAACCTCGGTATCGGATTCCCGAGGTCGCCGGGGAACGCTTGGATAACACGCACGTGTTTAAGTCAGGTTACGACCATACCTCGTGCGGCACGCAGTACTCTCAGTCTAGCAAGCAAGATGCTCATGGACCCTCACAACAACTCTGGAAACAATTGGTGAAGAGACAGTATCTCACGCAGTCGTCTTTCTCCCGATGCTGAGGGCACTGACTGCCGTCCTCACCCCACCCGATCCTAGGGGATTCGAAGACATCAACGGCCTACATGCAGTTGGCCAGGCAGAGTACATTGCGACGGATATATCTGATTATACCAGTCTGACCTCCGATGGCGCCCCCTACTGATTGAAGTATTCTATTTGGTGGTCCTCTTCGTCACAGGATGTGGATCGATTCTCTGCTTCCCTATGCCAGTCCTCTTTTCTTCATCTCCCTTGCCCTGAGCTCTCTTCTCAGGACCTTTCCGACCTGGGACATTGGAAGTGAGTCGACTATCTCAATCTCCCTCGGTCGCTTGTACCCTGCCATTCTGGACCTGGCCCATTCCAGGAGTTCCTCCGGGGTGGCTGTCTGACCCGGCTTCAGGACTATGAACGCCTTCGCAAACTCGTTTCCGGGTTCGTCCTCACGAGGAAGACCGATGACTGCTGCCATCGCCACCTTGGGATGTTCGTAGAATGCGTCCTCGATCTCTCTTGGGTAGGCCTTCAGTCCTCCTATGTTGAGCATGTCCTTCTTCCTGTCAGAGAGTATCGTGAAGCCCTCCTCGTCCATGTGACCGATATCACCCGTGAGGAAGAACCTCTTTCCGTCAATGGTCCTGAATACGAGTTCGTCCTCCTTGGGTTTGTTCCAGTAGCCCTTCATCACCTGCGGTCCCGAAACAGCGATCTCTCCAGTCTCCCCCTGGGGTAGCTCCCTCGTTCCGGTTTCCAGATCAACTATCTTGCAGTCGGTATCAGATATTGGGAGACCGATGGAACCGAATTTCCGGTCCTTCCTGGTCGTGGGATTGATGTGCGTAACAGGGGACGTCTCGCTCAGGCCATAACCCTCAAACAGGATAGCACCAGTCACAGCCTCGAAGTTCTTCGCCAGTTCAGGCGGGAGCGGCGCAGCCCCGGAGCTGCATATCTTGATGGACCTCAAGTTGTACTTCTTTACATGGGGATGGTTGACTATGGCCGCATACAGTGCAGGTACACAGTTGAGTATGGTCCCACGGTATTTTGCAATGCTTTTCAGTAAGACGGTCAGAGGTGGTTTTCCAGCTCTGGGATCTGGTATGCAGATGAGCTGCCCACCTGTGTAGGCGGACATCAGCATTGTGAGTGTCAATCCGTAGCTGTGATACCAGGGCAGCGCTCCAACAAACACCTCGTCGCCGTAGAGTATCTTCTGCGGAGCATCGATGTCCTCCTTTGATAGATTTACCCATTCGTATATCTGGTTGATATTCGCGACAATATTGAAATGGGTCAGAGAAGCGCCCTTTGGAGTTCCTGTGGTTCCTCCCGTGTACAGTATCAGCGCGAGATCATCTGGATCAATCTTGACGTCGGGTGCAACTGGATCATAGCTACCTATGATTTCATCGTAGAAGATGGTCTTGTCCATCTCATAGACCGGGCTCTTTGGGATCTTCTTCAGCACTGAGCCAAGAACAGCCTTGATCCTTGGTAGGAACGACTTTACACTGCACACTATCACCTTTCGGACATCGGTACCCTTGATTGCCTCATAGCATGTTGGAGTAAAGACAGGATGGTCGAGTACGAAGACCATCGTGGCACCTGAGTCTCTTAGTTGAAAGTTCAGCTCAGCAGCCTTGTACATGGGGTTACAAGTCACCGTTGTGGCTCCTGCCTTGAGACACCCAAATAGGACGGGTGGAAAGTGTGGAACATTGGGCAAGAATAGTGCGACTCTGTCCCCTTTCTTGATGCCTTCCTTCGCAAGGAAGTTGGCGATCCTATTTGCATGGTCCTGGACTTCACGAAACGTGTTGGTCTTACCCTCGAAGATAGTGTAGACCTTATTGCCAACCTTCTCTGCGGCTCTGTCGAGCATTGCAAAAATGGGCTCCCTAGGATAGTCGAGTGACCTCCTGACCTCCTTGGGCCACTTGTGCTTGTGCCACAGCTTCTCCTGCATTCATCTCTCCCTCTATCAGCAGACACGCAAGCCGCGTGATGACAGCGACAGATGGTATGTCTCTTGCATGCCGAGATATCTCCTTTTCTCTCGGCCCAGTTGAACAACTTCAGTTAGGTTAGACAACGGCTACCCCCGCATGTACATCGTGCATGGGGGTTACTGGTCGGATCATATTCGGAGTCTTCTCGGACCCGAGCTATATAAGTGCCAGAATAGGTGTACTTGATCGGTATAGTATCCATCTGTAACCCGCCGTGGGGTCATCACATTGAACTACGCTGAGTTATTCAGGCTCTCGATGGATCGTCTCACGCGTGCTCGTGACAACGGTGTTCACCTATTGGGGTACATCTATCCTCATGCACCGGTCGAACTCGTCCTAGCTTATGGTGTTGTACCAAGCTTAGTATGGGTCAGTCCTGTTAGTAGTGGTTCCTATGAACATAGCCTCCAGACATTCGCGTGCTCATATAGCCGAAATCTATTCGGCCAGAGGTCGGAAGAACGGCTTGGACCGTACTCCAGTTTCCTGTTTCCGAGCAACACATGTGATTCTCTCCAGAATCTCGCCGACATATGGCGTCATCGTTTCCCCCAGGACAGAGTACTTCGACTCTCCTATCCAGCCACTGATTACGGACCAGACTCCATCGCTTACATGGCTAGTGAGCTGCGTGAACTCTCGTCCATGTTGAGAGATCTTACTGGCAGGGACTTTTCCGAGGCGCAATTCAGGACATCATGTCAGCACGTTGGAGAGATGCGTTTCATGCTACAGCGTCTGTACATTCTCCGGGCCATGTACCCAGACACGATATCGTACGGTCGTCTTGCAGAGCTCGTGAGACTGTTCCTCACTCTGCCCGATGAAGAGTGCCTTTCCACCATCAGGGATGCCCACACGAGGATCAGTGAGTCGGTCGGTGGGTCTGTCGATCGCGATATGGAGGGCGTCCGCAGATCTCTTCTTGAAAAACACTTTACAAGCCTAGTTCCAACACGTGCTGACGACAGTCTCAGAGTCGCGATAGTAGGAGGTATGGTAGAACCCGTGTCTATTGCCGACCTCTTTGAGTCAGCGACTGGTGGCAGACTCAGTCCCGTGTTTGACTTTCTCTCATTTGGCTACAAGAGCGTCTTCGTTCCACCTGTTCCGCCGTCTGGAGATCCTCATCAAGAAATGGCCCGATCACTCATGGCCTCACCCAAGGAACCTACCACGCAGGGGCTTGAGAGCCGCATGTCGGATCTACAGGCAATGGTCCGTGGATTGCATATTGATGGGCTTGTTGTCTGCGAACAACAGTTCTGTGATCCAGATGGTTTTGAGGCACCATCCGTTGAAAGGGCCGCGAAAAGCATGAGTATTCCCTGTCTTAGACTACCCATTGACCCCGAATTGTCAGACCGATCCCGACTGGTGGGGCGAATACAGGCGTTTCTAGAAACACTTGGAGGAGGTAGGCATCTTGTCTGAGGAGAAGGCCTATCGGAGTCTCGAATCACAAGCACTACTGCAACAGGTAATGTTCCGATACATGCTGGAGGGTCATGAAGCCAGTGAGGAACGGAGACTTGCATGGGTGACATCAGGGTTTCCTGTAGAGATCCCCGTTGCGATGGATGTTGGTGTAGTCTATCCTGAGCAGTACGGTGCGGTTGTGGGCTCACAGAAGGTAGGACCAGAACTCTGTGGCTATGCAGAGGAGAGGGGGTTCTCACAGGAGTTATGTTCGTACGCAAGAGCCAGCATCGGTTCTGTCCTGAGGCCTGAACGCAGTCCTCTAGATGGTCTACCATCCCCTCAGGCACTGCTGGCCTGCAACAACATATGTGGCACGGTACTACGGTGGTACGAGGCAGTGTCAGAAATGACAGGATCTCCGGTATTCCTGCTAGACACTCCTCCCGTTGAAGGCATACAGAAGCCTCATCACAAGGAGTACGTGAAGAAGGGCCTTCTCAGACTGGTCGATTTCCTCCAGTCAGTGTTTGGAACGCACCTCTCTGCCGAGAAACTTGACAGCGTGATAGCTCTCTCAAGTGAGGCTGTTGGACTTTGGACAAGGGTCCTTGAGTCGTGTAGGAACAGGCCAAGTCCCCTGAACTGTGCAGACAGGTTCTTGGCAATGGCCCCCATAGTGTCGTTGCGTGGCAGGGACTACACGGTGGACTTCTATCGGGCACTTCTTGAAGAGGTGGAGGCCCGCGTCAGGGGAGGAATCGGAGCAATACGGGATGAGAGAGTGCGGCTATTGTGGGATAACATCCCGCCTTGGTTCAGCATCTTCCGTTTCTTCAACTCACTGGCCAAGAGGGGTGTTGTATTTCCTGCCGACACCTATACACATGCATGGTCTGGGTCCCTGACGAGTGACGATCCATTCGACAAGGCCGCTGAGATATACTCTAATGTATACTTGAATCGGGGTCTTGATGCAAAGGTCGAGAAGATGTGCACACTGATAAAGGACTACTCGATAGATGGCTTTGTGATGTTCTCAGTCCGCTCATGCAAGAGATATTCACTGGGGCAACTGGTTTCGAGGGAGTTGGTTTCAGAGAGGACCGGGGTGCCAGGTGTCGTGATTGAGGGCGATATGGTAGACAGCCGTTCCTTCAACGAGGCACAGGTTCAGACAAGAATAGATGCGCTCCTTGAGATGATCTGTTGAGGCGAAGTGGTCATGACAGGGCATCTTGCAGTAGGAATCGATGCAGGCTCTACAACCACCAAGGGCGTGGTGATTGACCATGACGAGCGACTGGTGGCGAGTTCAGTCGTTCCTACAGCTGGATCAGTTGCCAATGCAGTCTCACGCGTACTTTCTCAGCTCTCTGCGATGTCTTCTCTCGATATGGCGGAGGCGGTGGTCGTTACGACAGGTTACGGTAGGGCATCAACAGGTCTTAGAGGGAGACAGGTGACGGAGATCACTTGTCACTCGATCGGCGTGCATCACTTGAATCCTGACATCCGTCTTGTGATTGACGTTGGGGGACAGGACGCCAAGGTGATACGCATTGGAGCGAATGGGTTTCCCGTGGACTTCGACATAAATGACAAATGCTCGGCTGGAACAGGCAGGTTCCTTGAAGTCATGGCGCGAGTGCTCGGAGTCACCATCGATGAGCTGGGGCCGCTTGCCCTACGGTCCGAGTCTCCCTGCCCCATAAGCAGTACATGTACAGTCTTTGCCGAGAGTGAGGTGGTTGGACGCATAGGATCAGGTACCTCCCCCGCGGATATTGCAGCAGGAGTTCATCAGGCGATGTCGTCTAAGATCGCGTCACTCTCTAGGAGACTGGGCCCTGCTGGACCGGTGGCGTTGACGGGGGGAGTCGCTCTTAATCCTGCATTCAGACACTACCTCTCCCTCAACCTCGGTATCGAAACATGGGTCCCAGAGCACCCCCAGCTGACTGGTGCAATTGGTGCCGCAGTGCTGGCAGCCCGTGAGGGTGGTTGAGTTTCCTGAGGATAGGTCGTACTGGACTCGGTGGAACGATATTGGCGCCTCTACCGACTCGACATGCAGCTCCCTATTGTCCAGTTCGCGTGTTCACTTGATGCATTCAGCCACTGCATTATTACCGGCCTGGATGCCCAGGTCCAGAGCCTTCATGTTTGTACTCAGGAATCGAGGCCATCTCGCTTCAATCTGCTTCTTCAGGCCCTCGATGGACACGGCCTTTGTAATTGCCACAATTGCACCCATCATGACGACATTCACGGCCTGCTTGGTCCCCACTTCCTTGTCCGCTATTCTTGTGGCTGGAATTCGATACACCTTGACGCCTCTGGGCAGTTCCCCCTCAATCTGCACCAGGTCCTGGTCAATGATCAGTATGCCTCCCTCTTTGAGCCCTCCTACATATTCTAGATACGCAGCTCGGCTCATGGCGACGAACACGTCCGGGCTAATGACCTTAGGATAGTCAATCTCGGCGTCATCGATCACCAGTTCGCTCTTGCTCGCCCCCCCTCTTGCCTCTGGTCCGTAGGACTGAGTCTGCACGACCTGTTTTCCGTCGTGTAACGCTGCCGCCTCTCCGAGGACTACCGCCATTGTCACTATACCCTGACCGCCAAACCCTCCGATTCTCATTTCATATCTGGCCATATGCTCTACTCACTTCCTGAGCTTTGCATGCATGCTCTTCATGACATCAGTGAACTCTGGTTTGTCAATATCGATAAACTCCCCACATACGATCCGCCTGTCATATTCAAGTTCTGCCTCGTGGGGCGGCAGGCCGCTCTTGATGTCGGATACCTGCAACAAATGCTTGTGCATCTCCACTCCATCGCCGAGCCTATTGTTTCGTCCGTAAGACGTTGGGCATGCTCCGACTATTTCTATGAACGAGAACCCCTTCTTGACTATACCTCTCTCAATGGACTTGGTCGCACGTCTCACTTGAACCGCGGTCCATCTTGCCACGAAGGTGGCTCCCGAGGATGCTGCAAGCTTGACCAGATTGAATGGATGCTCGATGTTGCCAATGGGCGGGGGACTGGTCTGTGAGTATCTCTCATGCTCAGTTGTCGGTCCGAATTGCCCCCCTGTCATGCCGTAGTTGAAGTTGTTGAGGCAGACAAGAGTCATGTCAATATTCCTTCTACAGGCATGTATCAGATGGTTACCACCTATTGCAGCTACGTCTCCGTCGCCGCTCACCACAATGACTTCCAGGTCCGGCCTAGCTATCTTGACTCCCTCTGCAAATGCAATTGCTCTGCCGTGAGTTGTATGGAATGTCCCTGTCTTGAAGTATCCTGATATACGTCCAGTGCATCCGATACCAGAGACAATCACTACCTTTGACATATCCAGCCCCAGATTGTCAATCGCACGTGCTATCATCCCTGTCACGATACCGATTGAGCAGCCTGGGCAGTATATCCAGGGCATCCTGTCCTCTCGGATGTATTTTGCCAGAGGGTGCTTGAGCACTTTCTGAGCGACGGCCAACGTTCCATCCCTTGAAGGAGCGTTCTTTGGCACGAGTCATAAAAGGCTTCTCATTAGAACTCCCATGCCATGGGCAATGAAGGACAGACTGTTGGTAGTCCGCTGGCATAACAATGTGGTACGGACCAATCTCGTATGGCCTCGAGATCCCTCTCATTGTTCTGAGAGCTTGATCAGTGTCGTGAGTGGAACTCAACGAGCCCACTGGACGCGCCTGCCCATGTCATCGCTGAGTGACCTGCTCATCTCACCAAATGGAGGTTGCTTCCATTAGGCCGGTCCAAGACCAGAGCTGCCTGAACCATGATTCTTCGTTCTCTTTCACTCTACCACTAGGTCCGCTACTAGTCCGGCCTCACCTTATCTCATGGTACTTGTCCCTTAGTGAGAAATCTCCTCATCAGCTAATCTCTCTTAACTTTGCGAGGATCTCCTGAGGTGTCTGAGGTGTGCCTGCAGGTCGAGTCATGGAGTGAACCGGTGTGGGCGCCGCAGCAGCCTTCACCATGATACAGATCTGTCCAAGATTCTGTTCGGGTACTACTATGTGCTTGACTCTGCCCGCTATCTCTGCAACCTGCTCATCTGGGAAGGGCCACACAGTCTTCAGTCTAAGCATGCCGGCGCGTATGCCCTCTTCTCTTGCCAGTCTTATTGCTCTCTTTGCACTACGAGAGGGTGCGCCGTACGCGATAACGGCTATCTCGGCATCATCTAGCATGAACCTTTCAGTTTGAATGATCTTGTCCTTATGACGTATGATCTTCTCGCTCAACCTAGTCACAAGCTCAATCTGAACTTGGTCACTGTCTGTTGGGTAACCTCGTTGGTCATGGGTGAGGCCGGTCGCGTAGAACTGGTACTCGGTTCCTAGCAGCGCCATTGGCGGTACAAGGTCCTCGTCGGGCCTGAATGGAAGATACTCACTGGGATCCACAGTGGGTTTCTTCCTTGACACAAGCTTGATGTCCTTCTCATCTGGAATGACTAGTTTCTCCCGCATATGTCCAACGACCTCATCTGCGAGGATGAACACAGGAGTCCTGAGTTCCTCCGAGAGGTTGAATGCTGTGATCGTATGGTCAAACATCTCTTGGACTGATGCTGGTGTGAGAGCTATTATCTGATAGTCTCCGTGGGACCCCCACTTTGCCTGCATGACGTCCCCCTGTTGTCCACGCGTTGGTTGACCGGTGCTCGGCCCACCACGCATTATGTTCACCAACACTAGGGGAGTCTCGGTCATTACTGCCAGCCCAACAGCCTCTAGCATTAGACTGACACCAGGTCCAGATGTGGCAGTCATGGCCTTCACTCCTGTCCACGAGGCCCCGATCACGCTCGTGATTGATGCGATCTCGTCCTCGTACTGGACGTAGGCGCCCCCAACCTCAGGCATCCTGAGCGCCATCCACTCTGCTATCTCCGTAGCTGGCGTTATGGGGTAGCCTCCGAAATATCTACACCCAGCACTGATTGCCCCCTCTGCACAGGCTATGTCTCCCATTGTGAACATTACACGCTCAGGCATCTGCACTATCCTCGCTCGACTTCTTCTCGAACTCGGGGATGTGTGTTCCCCGTTCGAGTGACCCGGATTCAAAGGCTTCTCTGGCCTCCTCTCTCTCCGCCAGGAATATCGCCATGTCCGGACAGATCCACTCGCAGAACTCACAGTTCACACAGGAGTCGATATCGCATGCCGTCACTGGATGATAACCCCTGCGGTTGTATTTCGACATGTCGAAACAGAGGACCTTCTTCGGACAGAACTCGATGCAGAGACCGCACTGCTTACACTGCTCCTGCAGTATCACTAGCACCTTCTCTCTGGCGCGTGGAGCCTTGGGAACAATCGGTTTTCGAACCTCCGACATCTCTGGAGTACTCCTCGGTCTTGTTTCGAGTCTATCAGTGCAGGACTTGAGGTCCATCTGAGGCGCGGGTCCTCGAACGTCAGGATGGCCCTCCTTCAGCTCCTATATGAGCATTGCCTTCGGGTAGCTGCAGCGAAACACAGTTAAGAATGAGGCCATAAACGATATGGCCAAGGAGCTCAGGGTCTTGTCAGAAGAGGACGATCTAGCAGGTGTTCTGAAGGGCAAGACATTGCGGGTCTACTGGTACATGTTGCGACACCCCGCGCCATTGACCGCCCGTGAGATCCAGCAGGGAACCAAGCTCTCGAGCCCCTCTCTATCTATGCACCACCTCGAGCGGCTCAGGGACCTGGGCCTCGTGGAGAAAAACGTACATGGTCAGTATACAGTCAAGAGAGACGTGAGAGTCGGTGTACTGAAACTGTTTGTCGGGCGAGGACGCTTCATGGTCCCTCGCTATCTCTTCTATGCCACTCTGTACACATCCCTTACGGCATCCCTCTCGTCGACTGTCATTCTGATGCAGTTGTACAGCAACTGGATGGTTACTACTCTCCTGATGCTACTCGTTTCCGTGTGCGTTGTGTGGTGGTTGGAAACAGTGCGAGTCTGGAGAGAACAGCCTTTTCCGGAGGTGTCGGATTGAGCCCTCTTAGTATTCTAGTGCATATTGGTCAACAATGCTGTCGCGCAGGAGCAATGACGAAGAAAGAGCGCATTGGCCGGTCCATGATGTTTCTGTTGGGCGTACTGGTGTTGTGTTGGTTCTCTCGTAGGACATCTCCCATACTCAGTTACCTTCGAGTCCGTGAATCCTTGGCCTCCGCCATGGGCATGACATACAGTTTCACGCATCCAGTACCCCTATGTGTAGACCCTGTCGTGGCATATCTGGTTGTGGTGATCTTGACCTGCATCGTGATGGCAGCAGTGGTCTATCATCTTGCAAAGAAGTGGCTCTGATCTTCCGCTCTAGTCTACAACTGCATCGACAAAGGGTTTCGTGTCAACGACGTGTTTGTGAAGTCCAACCATATTGGGATCGAGACCCATTGCCAGGCCAAGCAGTTGCGTATAGTAGATGACAGGAAGGCGATAGCGATTCTCTCCGAGTTCACGGTTCAGCTGCCCCTGTGACATCTCGAACTGAAGATGACAGAATGAGCAGACATTGACTATAGCCATTGCACCTGCGTCGATCATGTTGTCCATCTTTTCTCTAGCTATGTCAATACTGACTGGCACATTGCTTCCCCTCACTCCTCCTCCGGCGCCGCAACACATGTACTTGTCCTTGTACTTCACACTCTTGACGCCTGTTACCTCCACCAGCTCATCCAAGAACGTGTGTCTCTGTGTCTGTTTCCACGGTCTGTTCTTGGAGGGCTTCAGGAGGTGACATCCATAATGGACAGCCACCGGAATGTCCGCAAGCTGTCGTGTCACTGACTTCTTGAGCCTCTCCACCCCAATCTCATTGATGACCTCAATCACATGCTTCGCAGTTGAACTGGCCGTGAATCTGAGATTCTGGCCCTGTAGAAGATCCTGCACCTCTTTCATCTTGATAGGGTGCGCCCTGAGATCTGCCAGTGTTTCTCTGAAAGTTCCGTAGCACCCATTGCATCCTGTGACTATGTCCAGTCCCTTGGCCTCAGCAAGAGCAAGATTCCTTGAGGCCATGACGAGCCAGGTCTTCTCGTCAAACGACCTGATGACCCCTGGCGCCGGACAACAGCTAGCTCCCTCGAGTTCCTCCAGTTCTACCCCGATTCTTGGAAGCACTTCCCGAATACTCTTCTCGACGTTCGGAAATCGATTAGGCATCACACACCCTAGAAACAGAGCGTACCTGGAACCCTTGGACACCTTTCTACTCCTCCCGTGCTGCGACGATGGCTTCAAACCCTGTCTTGCGCATCAGTTCCTTGACTTGTTTCAGGGCCTCATTACTCGAGTGTGTAGTTGGAGGTATTTCCATTAGACCGAGTTCTGCTCTCATCTCGCGGTTTGCATCATCAAGTGGTACAGCATGGCCCGACTGGACTAGTTTCTCCGCGGTCTTCCTATGCTGGGGAAGCATGAATCCTCTCCTCACAGCCATGTTACGCATTATTATTATTGCATCGCTGACCTTGATCTGCCGCGGGCATCTCTCAAGGCACGTCAGACATGTTGCGCACAACCAGAGATCAGGCGAACTCAAGACCTCGTCTCTGAGTCCTAACAATGCCTTTCGGATCAGTTCTCTGGTCCTAAATGCAGTGCGTCGACCACTCGGACAGACTCCCGAGCATGTACCACACTGAATACATGTCCTTAGCCTGTCCGCGCCCGCCTTGACTATGGTTTCCACAAAGGTGGGATCAATGTTGGTCGCATCAATGGTCTCTCGACAGATACCATCAGTCATCGCTATTCCTCGGGAGCTGGTGTGTCTTCTGGTTTCCATGCAGGTATATAGACTTTCAGAAGTAAGCCCTCGCGAAGATACGACTTCGGAGAACTTGGCCCCGTCTAGCTTATGTCATAACGATCGTCCGAGAGAAGATGCAGGTTTCCTATTCTGACATTGGTCAGGCCCGCGTCCTCGGCCACTCTCTTGCATTCGTAAGCATGGTGGCGGCTAGTAGATGGCAGGTCGAGCATGTGTCTGTGAGGATAGAAACCGAGGAGCACAGTTGGTATCGTGCAGTCGCAATTGGCTATGAACGAACATAATCGTTGCACCTCGATGACTCCAACATAACCTGGGACCAACAAGATACTTGCCACGAGAAACTCATGATCTCTGTACTTTCCTCGACTTGCGAGGTATCTGAAGTTACGTAGGACTGGCTGGTTTGATGTGCCTGTCAACGCCTGATACAGACGAGGCGAATATGCCTTGAGATCGATCTTGAGTGTGCCTCGGCTCTGGATAACAATGTCAGAAATCCTATCGAGGTACTTGCTGGATATTCTTCCATTAGTCTCATAGCAGATCGGAATGTTCCACCTTTCACGTACAAGCATCGAGGTTTCGATTGAGTGTTGAGCATTACATGACGGGTCGCCTCCAAAGAAGCATACACACGCCGTCGACTCACCAACCGCCGATGCCAGTTCCGATGGGGCCACGAGTGGTCTCCCAGCTCTGACCATGGAGAAGTGGCTTTCATTCTGGCAGTAGAGACAGTCTGAGTTACATGATCCGTAGAATACGGCAAGGTTTCTCCCTCCGGGTCTCTGACGAGTACTCTCTCGCTTCGAGACGGCACACACTTCTCCCGCTGTACAGTTTGTCGGAAGCGGATCGAAGTATGAATACACAATGGCCTTCCCCGGGTACCTCTCCACGATTCTCTGTCCCACAGCTGAACGAAGTCCACAGAATCCCTGTTCTCCGTCTGACAATCTGCAGTGGTTGGCACACTCTCCACATACAGTGGTTCCGCTGTCAGCAACTCTTCCTACCAGTCCCTGTTCGCACCTGTACTGCACATGTCGGGAGAGAACAGCGTCAAGAAGCTCCTCTCTCTCGCTCAGACATAGACCACAGTATCCAAACGATGCGGATGCAACTCTCCTCTGTTCGAGGTGATTTGGGCACAACACATCGAGTACTCTCGAGTTCGCTCTAGCTCCAACCGAGGTCCTTTGACAACGGATTTAAACTTGAAAATCTTACCCCTCAATCGTCGGTGCTCACATTGACTAGCGTTGATGAAGTACCCCCCATTGAGATAGACCAGTTTGACACATCATTTGTCGAGATGATAAAGCGTACCGGTGGTCCCAACATACAGAGCTGTTTTCAGTGCGGTACTTGTAGCGGCAGCTGTCCCGCGGGGGCCCGGACAAACTACCTCGTACGGCTGATCATCAGAAAGGCACTACTTGGTCTTAAACAGGAGTGCATTTCGGCTCCTGAGCTGTGGTATTGCACCACCTGCTACACATGCACTGACAGGTGCCCACAGGATGTCCGACCGACAGACGTGATCAAGGCCATTCGAAACATCGCGGTTGCGGAGGGTTACATGCTTGAGCCCCACCAAGCGGTTGCTCTCAAGGTCCTGGAAGCCGGTCACGCGGTCCCACTTGACAAGGAGTCCTGGTCCCAGTTAAGAGAAAGAGTCGGCCTTGCACCAAAGCCACCTAATGCCAGCTCACATCCCGAGGCGGTTGAGGAGATTGCCAGGCTTGCTCAGAAGACCGGTTTTGACAAGCTCGTGAAGGAGAGGAAAAAGTAAACATGCCCAAGAAACCTGCATTCTACCATTTCCTAGGGTGTATCATACCACACCGATATCCGAGCATTGAGAAGGCGACGAAACTAGTCTTCGAGGATCTGGGTATGGACCTACTCGATATGGAGGGTGCCTCCTGTTGTCCTGCACCAGGTGTTTTTGGGTCCTTTGATAGGGTCACGTGGGCGACGA
This sequence comes from Candidatus Thorarchaeota archaeon, assembly GCA_038893995.1. GTDB lineage: Archaea > Asgardarchaeota > Thorarchaeia > Thorarchaeales > Thorarchaeaceae > JAWAQK01. The sequence goes on from JAWAQK010000013.1 coordinate 19,169, forward strand.
TCGCGGCTCGGAACCTCACAATTGCAGAAGCTGGTGGACACGACATAACCACAGGTTGCAACGGATGTTTCGCCAGTCTCTGGGACACAAACCATGAGTTGAAGCATGACGAGGAACTCAGAGCCAAGGTCAACGAGAATCTGAGGGAGATTGGCCGCGAATACAGGGGTACTATCGAGGTCACCCACTATGTCGACGCATTGTACAGAGTGGCTGGCATAGAGAAGATCCGGTCTCGCGTCAGACGGCCCCTCAAGGGTGTCAGGATGGCTCTCCACCCCGGATGTCACTGGATGCGCCCTGCTGCTGTGAAGCAGAAGGACAACAGTGAGCGTCCTCACATATTGAGAGAGATATGCGAGGCTACGGGAGCGACGTATGTCCCATACAGAGACGAGCTGATCTGTTGTGGTGCTGGTGGGGCCGTCAGGACCGCCGACCTCAAGGTGTCTCTAGACTTTACGATGCAGAAGTTTGAGAGTCTCATTGAGGCAGGAGGGGCGGATGTCATAGTCACACCGTGTCCGTTCTGCGAGCTTCAGCTTGACATGGGCCAAGTAGAGATCGAGAAAAACTTCGGAAAGGTCTACCATTTCGATGTGTTGCATGTGTCCGAGTGGCTTGCTCTCGCCTTTGGACACGAACCGGATGAGTTCGGGCTCGCGACTCATCTTCAGTACCAACAGAGAAAGATCAGTCCTGCCTTTCTTGCCAAAGTGATCTCAGAAACTGCTAAGGGTACTGCATGATCACCAACGACCCCCAGACAGAGAATGCCACCCCGGTTGACTCCTGCGGTGTTGCTACGTGAATCAAATGCAGTGGACTCCTGACTTGGTTGATCGAGCCCTATGCCGATATGTCTCCTGCATTCCTGTCCTCTGACTGGCGTCTCTCTGGTGAGTACAGTCTAGGACTGGGCGCTAGAACATAACGGTTTTATCATCCGTTTGGTGACGACCCCTCATCCTAATTGGAGCAAGAGCAGAATGACAGGGGCCGAGACTAAGCCGGTTGTCGTTGTTGGAGCTGGCATCGCCGGTATCAGAGCAGCCTTGGATCTTGCTGAGATGGGCGTCAAGGTGTATCTTGTTGAGAGATCCCCGTCAATCGGAGGACATATGGCTCAGTTGGACAAGACCTTCCCGACCCTCGACTGTTCGATGTGTATCATGGGCCCTTGGATGGTCGACTGCTCCCGTCATCCAAACATCGAGATACTAAGCCTGTCTGAGGTCGAGGAGATCGAGGGTCAACCAGGAAACTTTACGGTCCGCATCAAGAGGCACACACGTCGAGTAGACCCGACCAAGTGCACAGGTTGCGGTGAATGCCAAAGAGTCTGCCCGATCGAGGTGCCAAACGAGTACGATCTGGGCCTCAAGATGAGAAAGGCCGTGTACATTCCATTTCCCCAGGCGGTTCCTAACGTTGCAACAGTTGATATTGAGAACTGTATTCGCTGCATGACCTGCGTCAACACCTGTAAGGCCGAGGCCATTGACTTTGACATTGCTGACGAACAGCTGAAGTTGAGCGCTGGTGCAGTCATCCTTGCAACCGGATACAGTTTGCTCGCTGCTTCTGAGGTTCCCGAATATGGCTATGGTCGTTATCCAAATGTCGTCACAAGTCTAGAATACGAGAGAATGATCTGTGCGAGCGGTCCAACAGGAGGTGTCCTCATACGTCCCTCCGATGGCACCGAGCCCCACCGAATTGCATTCATTCAGTGCGTGGGGAGTAGAGATCAGAACCATTGTGCGTACTGTTCAAGAATATGTTGCACCTATGCCACGAAGGAGGCAATCATCACAAAGGAACACAGTCCTGACGTCGAGATCGATGTGCTATACAATGACCTGCGTGCCTTTGGCAAGGGCTTTGAGGAGTTCCTGAACCGGGGAGAGACTGAGTATGGCATACGCTATGTGAAGGGTCTTCCAAGCGAGATACTCGAGGACCCTGCTACGAGAGACCTGATAGTGCGCCACAGCGAATCGGGCAGTCATACAGTCGTCACTGACCGATACGACCTGGTTGTCCTCTGTCCGGCCATGGTTCCGAATGACAACTCTGAGTTCTTCAGACGAGTCGGAATCATCACCGATCAATATGGTTTTGTTCCAGGTCATGGGGGCCATGTCGAGAGCGTCAGGACGAACATACCTGGAATATACATGTGTGGTACGATCAATCACCCCAAGGACATTCCAGACTCTGTTTCTCAGGCAAGTGCTGCAGCTGCTCTTGCGGCCCTCGACCTTGGGATCAGTAGACGTGAGAGGTCGGAGGAGATCACTGAGGAAGAGTTTCGTTCAGCAGCCGGGGAACCAAGAATTGGTGTATTCGTGTGCTCCTGCGGTGTGAACATAGCTGGCACAGTGGACGTGTCTGAGGTCACCAGGTATGCGACGACATTGCCGAATGTGGTTCATGCTCAGAACCTGCTCTACTCCTGTTCCTCCGACGCTCAGACTGTGATAAAGGATGCAATAAAGGAACACAAGCTAAACCGCGTCATTGTTGCATCGTGCACCCCACGAACTCATGAGCCACTCTTTAGGGCCACTGTGCAAGAGGCCGGACTCAACAAGTACCTATTCGAGATGGCGAACATAAGGGAGCATTGTTCGTGGGTCCACCAGAACGCCAAAGATGAGGCCACAGTCAAGGCGATGGACCTGGTACGTATGGCTGTGGCGCGGTCTGCTCTTCTTGAGCCACAGGTTGAGGCAATCACGCAGATTGAGCCTGCTGCCCTCGTTATTGGAGCTGGAGTTGCTGGGATGTCTGCCGCTCTGACGATCGCACGAGCTGGGTTCAAGGTCTATCTTGTCGAACAGCAGGACCGAGTCGGTGGTCTACTGAACAGACTGCAGACGATAGATTTCGATTTCAGGGACGCCGCCAGTGTGGTCCAAGAACATGAGAAACTGGTTCGTGAGAACCCCAATATCGAGATACTGCTCAGTTCACAGGTCGTGGCGGCTAGCGGTTCAATAGGTGATTTCAACGTCACCATTACAGGCCCCAGTGGCGAGCGCAAGGTCAAGGTTGGCGTTGTGGTGATTGCAACCGGCGCCCAAGTGCTAGAGGAATCCGGGCTGTATGGTCTACATCAGTTGCCAGAAGTAATGACGGAGCTGCAGTTCAGTGAACGACTTGCACGCGGAGAAGGCATTCGGGACGGGGACGTATTCGCCGTCATTCACTGTGCAGGTTCAAGGGAGGAGCAGTCTCTCAAGGGGGCACGGACATGGTGCTCGTCGATCTGCTGTACGGTCGCTCTTGAACACACACTTGAACTCCTACAAAAGTTTCCAAACTGCAAGGTGTATCATCTGTATCGGGATCTGAGGGTGGCATACGATGTCGAAGACCGATACCGTGAGGCCCGCAAGAAGGGTGTGGTCTTCATAAGATTTGATGAGAAGAGTCCCCCGGCTGTACTCAAGGGAACGAAGAAGACGTTGAGGGTAGAGGTGGTTGATCAGTCGCTTGGAGCCAAGCTGGGTATCAACGTGGATCACGTCGTCCTTGCAACAGCCATGGTGCCCAATGATGGGAACCGCGAACTCTCAGAGTTGTTCAAGGTACCTCTGAACATCTCGGGTTTCTTCATGGAGGCACACCCCAAACTTCGACCTGTAGACTTCCAGACTGATGGTGTATATGTGGCCGGCACCGCCGTTGCTCCGAAATCGATCAATGAGGCGATATCCCAGGGTAGGGGTGCTGCTGCAAGAGCACTGATACCCCTCATAAGTGGCGTACGGAGGGCCGAAGCTGTGGTGTCGGTCGTCGACCCAGAAGTCTGTGTAGGTTGCGGAACCTGCGAGACAAACTGTGTCTACAACGCGATAGAGGTGGTCTCGGGCGAGGGCGGACATGACTATGCAGTGTCCAACCCTGTCTTGTGTCAGGGTTGTGGTAAGTGTGCTGCGGGCTGTCCCTCAGGTGCCATAACAATGAAACACTTCACTGACGACCAAATCCTTGCACAGATACGTGCTGCCATCGCCGATGCTCCCCGTTCATCGCCGCGCATCGTTGCGATCCTATGCAACTGGTGCAGCTATGCAGGCGCAGACAACGCTGGAGTCTCTCGGTTTCAACAGCCTACAAATGTCAGAGACATTCGCGTGATGTGCACTGGGCGAGTCAGTGTGGCACACATGCTTGAGGCGTTCAGGATGGGTGCAGACATGGTGTGGATCTCTGGCTGTCACTTCGGTGACTGTCACTACGTTGATGGCAACGTGACGTTTGAGCGCCGTTTCGCGATAGCCCGGAAACTCTTGGAGAAGGCAGGACTTGAGCCTGAGCGACTTCAATTTACACAGGTCAGTGCGAGTGAGGGATCGATTTGGGCCGAGAAGGTCAGGGACATGGTAAAGCTTGCTGAGCGGCTTGGTCCAAGCCCTCTCAGGAGGTGAACCATATGGAACAGACGTGGGGACAGCTAAAGAATCTGGAAGAAACCACCTTCGAGCTGGCAGATGACAGCTTCACCCGGGAGGTGTCCGGATTACTGGGTGGACAAGACCTGACTGCTTGTTTCCAGTGTGCCAAGTGCAGCGCAGGATGTCCTGTCAGTGACAAGGTGAATGTACAGATTCACCAGCTCATGCGTATGCTTCTGTTTGGCCTGCCTCAGGTACTGGAAACAGACATGGTCTGGCTATGCACCACCTGTTATACCTGTCAGGAGCGGTGCCCACAGGGGATTGCAATAACGGACATACTCTTTGGTCTAAAGAACATGGCATTTCGAAGAAGACTGACTCCCCCTGGCTATATTGCAGCCAGGAAGAGCCTATACGAGTCCGGTCGTCTTTACGAGGTCACAGACTGGGAGCGCGACGACCTCGGTCTCGGACCGGTACCCGAGCTAAATACGGAACATATCCGCTCAATGTTTGACAAGACTGGACTGATGAAACTTGAGGAGAGAGACTGAGATGACACTCAGCTACGAGGTATTCTTGGGCTGTGCCATTCCCAATCGTTTCAACAATTACGAGAGTTCCATGCGTGCTGTCGCCGCGGAACTGGGGATCGAGCTGCTGGACTTCGAGGGTGCTTCGTGCTGCGGCACAGTCGTCCTGAAGTCAATCGATGAATTGAGCTGGCTCTCCATGTCCGGCCGAAACATCGCTCTTGCAGAGAGCCGAGGTCATCAGATTGTCACGCCGTGTAACGGTTGCTTTGGCTCCCTAAGGGACACTTACCACGTCCTCAGTCACAGTGAGACATACCGAAGTAGAGTCAACGACATACTACGTCCGTTGGGTCTTCAGTTCACAGGAGCCTCGAGAGTCCGGCACTTCGTGGAAGTGCTCTACGACCTAAGGGAGCAGATACCTGAGAGGATACGGTATCGCCTGGATGGCCTAAAGATCGCGTTTCACCCTGGTTGCCACCTACTCCGGCCATCTCAGGTTGCAGAGTTTGACGATCCCGAACTTCCTCGCAAGGTCGAGCATATACTAGAACTCACTGGGGCGAGGTGTGTCCCCTGGAACCTGAAGTTGAGATGTTGTGGCTCTCCGCTATTGATAGCAAGCGAAACGACGGCATCCCAGATACTCCGGGAGAAGCTGATCTCGGCGCATGAAGCGGGGGCGCAATGTATAGTCACCAACTGCCCTGCATGTCACACACAGTTCGATGTTCAGGCACTTGGGCTCAAGGATGATTCAGGAAGGAGCCTGGAGCTTCCGGCCCTCTTCGTGACACAGATCCTCGGCATTGCAATGGGACTGGACAAGTCGGGGCTCGGGCTCGAACTCAATCGTGTGTCATTGGACCCCATCTCTCATCTGCTGGGTCTGTGAGTACGCCTGCCATCTGTGGATTCCCGCCCTATGTAGCGGGTCCGCCGTATAGATGACAGGCGACGTATCGGTTGCCCTCGAGCGCAAGTAGCTGGGGCTCGACCCGGGAACATGGCTCGAATGCCTTGGGACACCTTGGATGAAACCGACAACCTGTCGGTGGATCGATTGGGCTGGGGATCTCTCCCCTTGGAACAGGTTCTGTCCTCTTGGCCTTGGGGTCAGGGACAGGGATGGCGCGCATTAGGCCCTGTGAGTATGGATGAAGCGGGTCTTCATAGATTCTGTTTCTGTCCGCAATCTCTGCTATCTTACCAAGGTACATGACTGCGATCCTGTCACACACGTGCCTTGCTGTGGCCAAATCATGAGATATGAACAGGTATGTCAGATTGAACTGCTTCTTGAGCTCGAGCATCAGGTCGAGTATCTGTGCCTTCATCGAAACGTCAACCATCGCGACTGGTTCATCGGTCACCACGAATTCTGGTCTGAGTGCCATGGCTCGGGCAAATACGACACGTTGCTTCTGACCTCCGCTGAGCTGGTGAGGAGGCCTATCGTAGAATGAATTCGCTGGAGCCAGTCCGACTAGCTCAAGCATCTCCTCCGCTCTCTTCCGCTGCTCCTCTCTGGTTCCAATCCCCTGCAGTTTCAGAGCATCAGCAACGGCATCCCCAATGGTCATACGTGGATTCAGTGACGAAGTCGGATCCTGAAATGTGAACTGCACCCTCCTCCTAATCAGCCGCAGTTGCTCCCCCTTCAGTTGTGATAGATCGATCCCATCGAAGAGAATCTTGCCGCTGGTCGGCTGGATCAGATTCACGCAGAGCCGTCCTAATGTTGTCTTTCCTGACCCACTCTCTCCGACGAGCCCGAGGATCTCACCCCTTTCGATCTCAAACGAGACACCATCCACTGCTCTCACGAATTTCTTCTCTCTAGTGAACAGCTGACTGACTATACCCTTCTGTACGGGAAAGTACTTCTTGACCCCCTCTACTCTCAGCAATGCCAACCTTCATTCCTCCCAGAAATGACACGCCACGACTCCGTCTTTCTCCACAGGTTCAAGCAACGGCTCTACCTCTCGGCACTGGGCCTTGGCAAATGGACACCTAGGTTCGTACTTACACCCTGGCGACAGCTGAGTCAGGTCTGGTGGCGCCCCTGGAATCCATGTCAGCTTCTTGTCAGGTCTAGTCACGTCAGCAACCGACTGCAACAGAGCCCGGGTGTACGGATGTTTCGGTCGTTCAAAGAGAGACTCGGCACCCGCCCTCTCGACTATCCTCCCCGCATATATTACAGCTATATCGTCGGCGGTCTGTGCCAGCACTCCCAGGTTATGAGTGATCATGATCATAGTGAGGTTGAATTTCCTCTTGAGATCAGCCATCAGATCCAATATCTGTGCCTCAACTACTACATCCAGTGACGTCGTTGGTTCGTCTGCTATGAGCAGCCGCGGATTGAGGGCTAACCCAAGGCCCACCATGACTCTCTGTCTCATCCCGCCGCTGAACTGATGAGGATAGTCCGATACACGGTTTGAGAGAATTCCCAGATCATTGAGCAATCCTCTTGCTCTGTCAAGCGCTTCTTCTTTTGATACGTCGGGTTCGTGAGCGCGTATGAGCTCCACGAAGTGGTCGCCAATGTTCATCATCGGATTTAAGGATGTCATTGGGTCCTGGAATATGTATGATATCTTTCGTCCCCTCAGCAGTCCCATTTTGTGCTCGCTGATCTTCATTATGTCGATCGGGCCTGCCGGAATGACATGCGTGTCTTTGCGCAATTCCTCGTCGTTGTTCAGGACTATCCTGCCGCTCACGATCCTGCCTGGATAGGGAACCAGTCGTATTATTGCCCGTCCGAATGTTGACTTACCGCACCCCGATTCCCCCACAATACCGAGTGTCGTGTTCTCTGTCACCGAGAGCGAGACATTGTCCAGGGCTCTAGCTGTCCCTCGCCTGGTCGTGTATTCGACAGTGAGTCCTTCCACCTCTAGTAGTTCCATTCTGATCACTCCCTGAGCCGAGGTGTGAGTATCTCGTTGACTCCCTCACCAATCAGCGCAAATCCTAGCGCGAGTATGACTATCATGATCCCCGGAAATGTTATGATCCACCATGCTCCGACCACGAGAAGGTCCTTTGAGCCGGCTGTGAGGTCCCATCCCCAGTCTGCCACATCAATGCCCATTCCGAGTCCAATGAATGTGAGTCCCGCGGCGGTGAGTATTGCATCGGCGAAGTTCATCGACATTACCACTACCGAGGAGGGCAGAACATTCGGCAGTATGTATCTCAACAAGACATCCCGGTTTCGGGCGCCCAGGACGACAGCGGCCTCTACGTAAGGTAGCTCCTTGACTGTCAACACTTGGCTTCTTATCACTCTGAAATATGATGGAATATACACCACTGATATGGCAAGGGCCATATTCACAACGCCACGACCGAGTATTGCCGCAACTGCAATTGCCAGTACAAGCCCCGGGAGGGCGAAGATGCTGTCCATGACTAATGCAACTGTCCTATCCACCAGACCTCCTCTGTAGGAAGCCGCCAGTCCCAATGGCACTCCAACGGCGAAGCAGATCGCCACTGAGAGCACTGCCACCTGAAGCATGGTGGCTCCCCCTGCAATAGTCCTGCTGAGAAGATCCTGACCGAGTGAGGTAGTACCCATCGGGAACGAGAGGCTTGGTGGCGACCTGACTGGGCCTACGTTCAGTGTGAATGGATTGTAGGGAACAATGTAAGTTGAGATGGCCGTCATGTAGACTATGGACAGTGTGATCGCCAACCCTGAGAGAGTGAGATAACCGGGCATTCCTCTGACACTGAGTCTGGGATATCCTTCGTAGAAAACTATGAGGATTGCTCCGAGTGCGGTCGAACCAACCATGGTTGCGACTGATAGGTCGACAGCTTCAGTAGGTCTGAGCCCCCATGAAAGGCCGAAGAGGGCAGCGTAGATCGCTGTCGTCATGCCAATCTGGGCAATGTACCCCTCTCGCTTGCTCAGTCTTCTTGTCATCAGATTGCGTCTGACTGGTTCCAAGAGTGCAATGCCAAACGCACCGATGAACGTGATTATCACAACAGGTACCCCAATGCCACTGTGTGACCTCATTGCAACCAGGAACAGCCCTACCATCAGGAGTACTACTACTGCTGCAATCGTGACAAAGACAGCCCTCCATTGTCTTGACCTTTGACCGATTTCTAGTCTGGTCCTCAGAAATCTGATAATTGGATAGAATATGCCTCCAATGTTGTTCTCCATCTCTCGACGCCCACCTCACAGTCTTATTCTTGGATCGAGTGCAGCATAGAGTATGTCAACGACCAGAGTCACGAGTGTGACAAGCAGTCCGAAGAATACGACAGTGCCCTGGATGGCGGTGTAGTCTCGATGACCTATGCGTTCCACGAGATACGTTCCGATCCCGTTCCAGCTGAACGTGGTCTCAGTGAGTACAGCTCCAGCTAACAGGGCAGCGAACTGCAGACCAATCATCGTCAATATGGGCAGAAATGCGTTCTTGAGTGCATAGACGTATGTGACTCTCGAGTCCGGAAGTCCCCTGGCCTGAGCTGCAACAACAAAGTCTGCCCTCAGTGTTTCAAGCATGTTTGTCCTAGTGAGTCTGACGAATATTCCGCATAGTATTAGCCCCAGTGTAATGGATGGAAGAAGAAGGTGTCTGAGTGCGATAAAGAAAGCGGGGAAATTGAGTTGAATGAGGCTATCTATCGTGAGTAGCCCCGTGATTCTCTGAGGCATGAGGTCACCGTATCTCATGTCAAAGCGTCTGCCAGTGGGCAGGATGTTCAGCCAGAATGCGAATATGTACTGAAATAGCATCCCAAGGAAGAAGACGGGTATGGCGTAGGTGACTATCCCAAACAGCCTTATGGCGGCATCCTTCTTCGTCCCATAGTTCTTTGCAGAGCTGACTCCGAGGGCGATGCCGAAGAGTGACGCAAACAGCATGGAAAACAGTGCAAGCTCGAGTGTTGCGGGAAAGCGTTCTACTAGGTGTTGTGTGACGGGTGCATAGTCTTGCATGGACAAACCCAGGTTGCCTGAGAAAATACCAACTAGATAGTCTACAAACTGTTCTGGCAGTGACTTGTCCATACCGAGCCGGTGGCGCATCTCTGCTATTGCTTCAGGAGTGGCCCCCTTCTCAAAGTGCAGAAGAACGGGGTCCCCCGGAAGCATTCTGAGGAGAATGAACACGAGTGTTAACAAGAACAGCACCATGGGAATCATGAGGGCGATTCTGCTTGCTATGTATGACTTTAGGCTCAAATTGACCACCCACGCCTCTCGAGGTAGAATGGTGTGCCGTCGGCACCCATTTCGCCCTTAAATCAAGCACGGTACGATTGGGTGCCGGCAGCACTATTCAGTCCTCATGGTCCCGTCTGTGCATAGGGTCCAAAGTAGAGTAGCCAGTGTCGCCAGTTTGCTGTTATGTCCAGCACGACACCGTGGACGTAGGGTGATGTGACAGCAACCTGGTTACTCTGCCATAGTGGGATCACAGAGCACTCATCTGCCTGTAGTAGCTGCAGAAGACGGTATGCATTGGCACGGCCCGTTTCTGTCGTGGCACTCCTTCCTTCGATCCACAAGTTATACTGAGCCGTCGCGTTGGCGGGTCCATCCTTGTCGTATCCTAAGTGCAGCCACGATGCGAAAGGCAGGAATGCATAGTTGTCAGGATCTACAAAGTCAGGGTACCAGCCGTATATGAAGACCTGCATGCTCCCAGCGGATCGGTAACCCGCATATGTACTCCAGTCGACCCCATGAAGATTGACTGTGATAACACCGCTGCCCTCGAGATCGCTCTTGTAGACGGCAGCCTGTTCGGCACTCTGCGGATAGTGTCCGCTAGTCTCATACCAGAGGTCTAACTCCAACTTGTTTGTCTCGCTGTATCCATACTTGGCGAGTATGCTCCGAGTGTAGCTGTAGTTCGCGCTTCCGTAGATCCTGAAGACGTCTTCATGGTATGCCATTCCGGCGGGTATCATACTCCAGAGTGGAGTGAAGCTGCCCAGGAAGACAGTTTCTGTCACGTGTGTTCTGTTGATCGCAGCCGTTATGGCCCTCCTGACCTCTGTGATATTGAGTGGGTAGAAGTTCTGGTTGAAGCACATGTACTGTATCTGCGCTCCAATGCCCTCCCAGACTCTCACATTCGGATTGGTCTTGAATGACTGAATCTGGGCGGCTGTCAGCTGTCTGAACGCAATGTCAATCTCCCCGGCTGCCATGGCCGATGCAAGAGCGCTTGAGGATGTATACATGTATATCACTATCTCATCCATCTTTGGTATGCCACTGTTGATGTTCCAGTAGTATGGATTCTTGACCAGTTTCATTCTCTCGTCGGTGCCACCTGTCCTCACCCACTCAGCCAACACATATGGACCGAGACCACATGGATTGCTGGCACTTGCGTTCCCCGGGACGTAGTTTACCAGGGCATTCTTTGGTGCACGCATGGGGTCCACCATGTACGAGGCCGCACAGGAGAGTAGCTGCAGGAATGGAGCGAAGGGTATCTTGAGATAGAATCTGACCACATAGTCAGAAACGATGGTCACGTTCTCTATTATCGAGTCGTACTCCATGTTGAGTTGTGGTCCGTCTGGTTCCCACAGTCCGTCCCCAGTGAGATTGCAGTTTCGATCAAATGTATACTTGACCACTGAGGCGTCAAACGGTCTGTGTCCATCGAAGGTGACTCCCTGTCTCAGATTGAATGTCCATACCTTTCCCGTTTCATCGACCGACCAGCTCTCTGCTAGGGCAGGTTCAATGTCATCGGCCCCAGCCTCTGAACCAGGTTTGATCTCCACCAGACCTGCGCTGACCGCGGTAATGATCTCCCATGAGAAGTAGTCATAGGCCCGTGCAGGGTCCAGATTCACCTCTACTGAGTCTGTCGTGCCCATCACCATGGTCCTTCGGGTCGGGTACTGCGGGACTAATAGGAAGTACCCCGCCCCGATGACTACGACAATCAGCACGATTGCAATGATGGCCTTTGTTCTATTGACCAAGCGATTATTTCCTCCATCACGCCGAATTTGTCTGTCACAAGCTGTGACAGAGGTATCACACACTAGCAACACGGCTATTTAAGGCATATAGCAGATGATGAACTCCCCACCCATGATTATCCCCTGTTCAGTCCGTTTCCTGGGGATAAAGTAGCTCTCCCAGCCTTTTCATCGCATCGCGAACACAGGTATCCTTTCCGGTGACCCTCAGGTACCGGTCTCCCTCGAAAGATATATTGACACGGCATTCCTCAGCAATCTCCGAAATGATTTCAGGCGGGCATTCTCTTTGCAGTCTTATTCTGAAGAACCCGATTCCCTTCTCCCGGGGAAGATCCGAGATACTTACAGTTGGTTCGTCTGGCTCTGGTTTCACTCTCTCGTAGATTGCGTCCTCGAACCTCTGTTCCCAGGATTCTCTGGTCTCTCTACCACCAAGTTCCTCGGACCATGTCACGAATGAGTCTCTTAGTGCGAGTATCTGAGCCTCTGTTTCTGCTCTGAGGTCCAGATCCGAATCAGACATCGTTTCGGAACCTCTCTCCACAGAGAGAAGATACTCTAACGCAACCCTACTGTTTCTGAGGTCTGCATATATCTGGTCCGGAATGAATCCTCCAAGTTGTCTGACCTCACCTATCATCTCGTTCAAGACTGACCAGCCATACAGCAGCCCCTTCAGTGTGACCATCTGCTCCTACTCCCTGAGCATCTCCTCGATCTCGGCCATATAGCTCTTCTCGCGCCACCAACGTAGGTCGCGAGCTCCAGTCGGGCAGATCGCCGCACACGCGCCGCATCCCTTGCATCGCATATCGTCGGTCACACTCTTCTTGACGCCGGGGGCGACCTCTACCATCGATATGGCATCATATGGGCATATCTCCGTGGATCGACACAAGTCGCAGCCAATACAGAGTTCCTGGTCGACTTCTGCAGTTCCAAGTTCGATCTGTACAGTCCCAAGATTCAGTGGTACGGCCGCCTCGCTTGCGGCACCTCTTGCCTGGTTTATTGAGTCTGCCACATTCTTGGCGTAGGTGACTCCCAGGAAAACGCCGGGCACTGTAGTTTCAACTGGACGGTACTTCATGTGCATCTCACGAAGGAATCCATCCTGTCCCCTGCTTATTCCAAGCGCCTTCACAAGACCGTGCACGTCGTGTGGAGCTTCGAGGCCTAGGGCCAGTACTACCATGTCTGACCTTATCCTGATAGTTCTCTGGGCATGGGTATCATATACTGTCACAATGGCCTCATTACCGTCCGGTGCTCTCTCCACAGTCACTGGACGTTCACGTTCCCAGCGTAGGTAGGTGACGCCCCTCTGGCGATTCTCACGCCACATCTCCTCCATGCCCTTCTCGTACGGGCGTATGTGTTCCTTGAAGGCTGAGAAGACCTTGATCCCGGGAAACATCTCTATCAGTTCATGCTGCAGAGAGATGACCGCAGAGCAACAGACTCTCGAACAGTATCTGTTTCCCTCGCCCGGGTTCTGCCTTGATCCAACGCAGTGGATAAAAACAGGATTCTTAGGTGGCTTCTTGATCTCCCCTCTTTTGAGTCTTCTCTCGAGCTCAAGAGTACTTATGACTGCCGGAATCTCTTCCCATCCATACTCTCCCTTTCTGGGCTCGTATACGTCGTTGCCAACTGCAACTACCATCGTGCCTATCCTGACTGTCTCTTCCTTGCCTGACTTTTGGTTGCGTACAGTGACGTCATAGTTTCCATAGGAGCCATCGAGCTTGGTTACTTCGGACTCTAGCAGGACCCTAATTCTCTTCTCCTCTCTGACCCGGGAGATAAGGTCTTCAACTATCGTATCGGCATATTCCATCCTTGGGAACAGCCGATATAGATCATTCAGCCTTCCACCAAGCCTATCGGTCTTCTCAACGAGGATGACATCGAATCCCTTCTTTGCAATGTCGAGGGCTGCAGTCATGCCCGACACACCGCCTCCGACCACCATCGAAACCTTCGTGACTTCGACAGTCTTCACCGGAATCTCCTCATTGTTGATGGCCTTTGCTACCGCACTACGTATCATGTCCTGGGCCTTCTCTTGCCTCTCTTCGAAGGGCGCATTTGCATTGACTAGGGCAAGCTGCTCCCGGAGGCCAGCAGGACCAACAAGATAGTACCTTGACAGTCCCGCCCGTTCCAGTGCCTTTCTGAAAGTTTCCTGATGTTGGAGGGGCGAACACGAGCCTACGACGACACGGTTGAGCTTGTGTTCCTTTATGGCATCAACTATGAGCTGCTGACCGGGATCACTACACATGAAGATGTAGTCTGTACTGTAGACGACCCCAGGTATGTTCCTTGCCCAGGCAGCTAGGCCTGGTGAATCTATCACGTTCCCTATTATCCCGCCGCAGTGGCAAATGAAGACTCCAACTCGGGGTTCGTCTGTGACCTCTGCTGGCTCCACAGGTTCCTTCTCGGTAATAACTGGCAATGGCAGAATTGACTGAGCTGCCATGGCGGCACCCTTGCCCTCATTGACAGTGTCGGTACCGTCCCTGGGTCCATGTGCGCAGCCCGCCACAAATATACCCGGTCTTGTGGTCTCTAGCGCCGCAGAGTTTGGATGTCTCTCCCGAATGTATCCCATCTCGTCCAGTTCTATTCCAAGTATCTTTGCAAGTTCCTCTGTTCCTTTGCTGGGTCTGAAGCTGGAGTTCAGTACTATCATCGATATCTTGTCTATCTCTATTATTTTTCCAGCCGAGGTGTCCTCCATCTTTACGCGCAGGTCGTGTGTTTCGGGATCCTCGGATACCTCCGACACCCTGCCTCGTATGAACTTGATTCCATGATTACGTTCGCTGTCCCACAAGAACTCCTCGAGAGCCTTTCCAGCCGTGCGCATATCCATGTAAGTGTAGATTATCTCGCAGTGCTCCTCCGGATAGTGCATCCTTGTCACTTGAGCCAGTTTTAGACCGAATGAACAGCACACCCTGTTACAGTGGCTAGAGTAGCCGCTGATGCTCTCGCGGACATCTCTGCTTCCGACACAGTTTATGAAGAGTATCTTCTCTGGTTCTCTACCATCTGATGGCCTCACCATATGGGCGTCGGTGGGTCCAGTGGGATGCGTCTGACGATCGTACTCGAGTGATGTGAGTACATTTGGAAAGATACCATACCCGTATTCGCCGTAGTCAACTGGTTTGTACTCATCGAACCCAGTCGCGACTATTATCGCGCCTACATTTAGCTCAATTAGTCGGTCCTGATCGTTGTAGTTGATGCAGTCTTGGGGACAGACTCCTGCACATGTACCACAGCCGATACAAGCGTCACGGTCTATGGTGGCGACCAGCGGAACTTGCTGTGGGAAATACATGAATATGGCCTTGCGTAGTGACTGACCGAAGTCGTACTCATTAGGCACTTCGACCGGACATGCCCGAACGCAGGACCTACAACCTGTACATCTGGACTCGTCAACGTACCTGGCCCGCTTTCGTACGGTGACCTTGAAGTTACCCGCCGTGCCGGAAACCTTCTCGACCTGTGAGAGTGCATACACGGTTATGTTTGGATGCTTTCCAACTAACGAAGTCAGGGGTGTCATGACGCATGCGGAACACTCTAGCGCGGGAAATACCTTGTATATCGACACATACTTCCCGCCAATGTTCACACTCCTCTCGATTAGGTGAACCTTGTATCCTCCGTTGGCCAGGGCCAGTGATGCGTTTATCCCTGCCATCCCGGATCCTATCACTAGAACATCGGTCGGCCTTGTCTTCTTGGATTTAGCTGGACCCTTTCGCGACATTCAGGTGGATCTCCGGACATCAGTGGCGACAGCTCTCCTTGCAGGCGGATATAATGATTGCGAATGAGCCGCTTCTGGTATTAGCAGGCACGTGAGGTCTGGACCTATAGGCATATATCAACATGCATCGGAGGCGTCTGATGTGAGCTCAGAAGACAATAAGGAGCATAAGAAGGACACCGATCAAGTGAGGAAGGCCCTCTCGCAGGTCATAGACAGACTAGAGCCAGGCGGCGAAGCACGGGCAGAGTGGCGAACCGCTGTCGGTTCAAACAGGGAGAGGTGGAACCGGCTGAAGGGAGATATCCACGACCGCCAGGTACTTCTGAAGGAGTTGGTCCGGCAGAAGAGGGCTGGCGAGATCGGTGAGGCTGAGTTTGAATCACGCTACAGGTCCCTGCAGGACGAACTTACCGATCTCGAGTTTGAGTTCTACAGCATGCGACTTGGACTGGATCTTGAGTGACAGGTCCTCTCAGACGAGTCTTGCTCTCGTCCTCACTATGACGATGGCCTCTACGACGGCGATGAGGCCCATTACGGCAGACAGTGCAGCCAATATGTAGATGGCCTGCGTGTTATTGCCTAGTCCTACCCCCATGAGCGCATCTGTCAGAATGCCGGCGTTATATGCGATCAATGTTGTATAGTCTGATGTTCCAGTGAACATGGTCTTCCACCAGAGAATCCTTGACATAGTATCGGATGCCAGTTGCCTTGCGATATCGCCTGCCGTTTGCAGCTGGGCAGTATCCGATCCCGCTATCAGACTGATGGTATGATTCATCAGTTCTGCCTGGATCTGGAGCAGCTCGTTACCTGACACGAAGATGTTGTCTCCCTTCTGAATCACACCAACAGGTCTCATTCCGAATGTTTCCGCTACGTATGCCTCAGCAGGAAAGACGAGTAGCACCTTCATGTCCGAGAAATGGTATTCTTGATCTAACTCAGAGATGAACTGGAGTACTCCTCGAACCCTCTGAACGAACAGATTGAAGTTCGCGTTCACGATGCTAGCAATGGTAGAGTTCATTTCGGCCAGTGTGTGACGCGTTGCGTTGGCTATCGCAATTGCATTTGTCGGCAAAAGCCAATACCCATGAGGATTCCCCTCGTGATCATGTTCATGTTCTTCCGCGAGTCCCTCCAGCGGTGACAGTCGCGCTCCAAACTCCTCGTAGTCTCCTAGAGTGATGCCGGGGGTTGTTACTTGGTCTGCTATGGCCTCTTCCCAGGCAAAGTGGCCTGTCAGAACTAGCAGGTCAGCTTGTGCTGCCTTGTTGATCAGCTCTGGCGTCGCGGTAAAGGAGTGAGGTTCAACACCCTCGGGAAGCATCACATCGACTTTAACGTACGCTCCACCTATCTCGTTCACCAGGCTTGCCAGGGGTGCTATCGAGCATAACACACTCAGTCCTCCCACAGTCTGGCTGTCAGCAGGCACAACCCACACAGCGGCGACGCACGTCGAAACGATTAGCACTGTCGTTATGGCAACTGCCCATGTTGGTACTCTGTGATACACTCCTTGGTTGTACATCTCGACCGCCTTATTATTCCAATCCCATATAATTATTAACGGAGCTGATTTATTAACTCTTGTGCTCCTCCTCTGATTGCCAGTGCTCTAGCAAGGTCGTGGTGTCATGCAGATAGTTGCTGTCTCGATGACAGATCAGAGTTTCGAGGAACTCGAAAAGTTGAGGATAGTGGGCGGCTACTCCAACAGGTCTGAGGCTGTCAGACATGCGATTCAGTTGCTGATGGCCGAACACAGAAAGCTGGATGCTGCAGAGGGAAACATCACTGCAGTCCTCACAGTCCTGTATCCTGCCGGTGAAAGAGGAACACATTCGAGAGAGATTCATCATGAGTTTGGCCATCTTCTCTCCTCAATGATGCATGCGCACTCGATTGACGGTTCCTGTGTTGACGTAATGGTGGTGAGAGGCGATGCCGATCAGGTTCGGTTTCTGCTCAAGAGACTCCGTTCAGAGACTCGTGCCACAAGGATAAGCGTCGAGTTGCTTGGAGGCGCTTAGGATGACAGATACAGCCCTTGATGCTTCCCATCTGACATTCACGTACCCAAACGGTGAGGTTGCACTTGAGGACGTGAGTTTCAAGGTACGTACACCTACGTTCATGGCAATCCTGGGCCCTAACGGTTCAGGCAAGAGCACACTCATCAAGCTGGCCCTGGGCATGTTGAAGCCAACAAGCGGTTCCATTCGTACGTTGGGACTCGACCCTGCTGTAGACGGAGACAAGATACGAAGAGCTGTACGATACGTACCCCAGAGAGATCGCATCGAGCTGTCAGTACCGATCAGTGTGCGAGATATTGTTCTGATGGGTCGGCTTCTGAAGAGGGCACCTCCTCGCGTGGTGTCACGGGCCGACATAGAGACTGCGATGTCCGCCTTGGCTCGTGTGGAGATGGATGACCTGTGGAACCGATCATTCAATGAGCTGTCCGGTGGTCAGCGTCAGAGAGTGCTCGTCGCAAGGGCACTTGCCACCGAGGGTTCCCTCATGGTGCTTGATGAACCTCTCTCGGGCACTGATGCAAGAAGCCAGCAACTCATAGTAGATGCGCTGAGGGACTGCTATGTCAAAGACCATGTCAGCGTAATCATGGTGACCCATGATCTCAATCCAGTCCATGTCCTGGTGAAGGATGTGTTGGTACTGAAGCGGACCGTCGTGGGGATTGGTCGACCATGTGAGGTGATGGATCCAAAGCTGCTCGAGTCCGTGTACGGTCCATCTGCAAGAATTGTAGAGTATGCGGGGCACAAGTACTGCGTGACACATGATTCGGGGGTTGACCGACACGATTGACATCATAATCCAGCTACTGGGGATTCCGTTCGTACAGAGAGCTTTGCTTGGAGCGGTCATGGTTGCGTTTGTGGCGTCGACATGTGGAACGTTTCTCGTGTTCCGAGGGCTCTCCTTCATGACGTCCGGAGTGGCCCATGCTGCTCTTGGAGGTGCCGCCCTTGGTCTGTTTCTTCAGTACTCAGGCATTGCACCATGGTTCCATCCCGTTCTGGGTTCTCTTCTCTTCAGCATGCTAGTCGCGCTAGTCACTGGCTATGCTGGTGAGTCCGGAGTTGCCCAGAAGATGGAGGTGGCGGTTGGTGTTTCATTTGCGTTGTCGATGAGCGTTGCAGTCTTCCTGATGTACTATATTCCCCCTACACAAGTTCCACGAATATGGGGCTATCTCATCGGAGACATACTTTTGTTGAGCGATTCGGATGTTGCCCTGCTCGGGATAACGACTCTCTCCCTCGCACTGCTGATGATACTATTCAACAGGGAGTTTGTGTATGTCAGTGTTGACATGGAGGGTTCGATTGCTCACGGTCTGAACGCACGTCTATACCACTACCTGCTGTTGATTTCTTCTTCGCTGGCAATAGCATTGGCCACAAAGGCTGTTGGCTCCATACTTGTCTATGCAATCATGGTGGCCCCGGCTGCGGCCTCAAACGAGCTCTTCTCTTCCGTGAGGAGAGTCGTCGTTGGAGTCTTTGTGATTGCATTGCTTTCGGAGCTGGCAGGATTATCTCTCTCATTTGCAGCTCAGGTCTCTCCAAGTGCAGTCGCAGGCATACTAGCCGCATCGTCGTACGTAGTAGCGTTGCAGATAAAGCGACACAGGAAAGGACGGAAGGATCATGCACATGGGGTGTCTTCTGATGCCGCCGTTTCCAACGAGTCGTAGAGTCGCGCCCTGTTATCTTTCAATACATTGCGACTGAGTCGCTGACCCGACCATGTCTCGGTCTTTCGCTACCTTTAAGTGACTCAGTCGGCCGATACCCCGCCGGTGGAACAGTCTTGGCAGAGGTCATTCCAGAACGTGGTGCACTGATTCGATCTACCGTGATAACGGGTAGTCTGACGACCCTATTCATTGTTCTCTCACTGCTCTTCTGGGTTTGGTCGGCTCCTGATTTGGTGAATACTAGTCCAGTGGGCGCAATAAAGCAGGTCAATGTGTATGTGCTTTACGTCTTAGAGGTCCTCTTTGTGAGTGGGACCTTCATCTTTCTCACTGTTACAGTCGTGAACCTTGAGCTGGGACTGATGCAGATACGTGCTGGCTGGACAGAGATCACGATCCTCGTAATCACCGTCTTCCTCCTTGGTCTCGTCCTCTTCGGCACAGGAATCGCAGCAGCAAGTCTTGTCTTGTCGCTGGGTTTTGTGGCGTATCTGTACCTGCTTCAGGAATGAGAACGTTCAGCGTCCTCCAAGCAACTGCACCAGAAGCTTTATGTGTTGCACTCCAGGATACGCCTGTGGTTCTGGGCGACAAGAATGATCAGGACCTGACAGGTCGGCCTGTTTATCCGACAACTGGAACTGTCAGACCGTCTGTGCTGCAACCCCGATGTTCCGGAATCTGTCACCGATGGACCAGAGATGATGTATGATGTTCGGTATTAGCGGCGCTGGCTATGACATGAGCACCAGTATCTTCAGCCCTGAGGGCCGTATATTCGCTGCAGAGTATGCTAAGAAGGCAGTCGAACAGGCTCCACCATCGATTGGGATCCTAGTTCGGGAAGGGGTCGTGCTCGTTGCTGAGAAACGAATTGAACCCCTGTACGAGCCCGATTCGATAGAGAAGATATGGAAGATCGATGATCACATCGGCGTGGCCCCAGCAGGCCTGATGGCTGACCTCAGGATGTTGGTCCACGAGGCGCGATACAAGGCACAGTCATACTGGTTGACCTATGAGGAACCCATAACAGCAGAAGCGCTCGCTGATCACATCTGCGACATCAAGGCTCAATTCACACAGGGGGGCGGCGCTAGACCATTCGGTGTGTCAATGATTATCGCCTCAGTTGACTTTGACGGAACTCCACATCTGTACGTCACAGATCCTACAGGAACTCTACTCGGGTTCCTGGCAACTGCGATTGGCAGGGGAAGCATGCAGGCCGGGGAGGTGCTCGAGAAAGGCTACAGAATCGACCTGTCTCTGTCTGAGGCGACCATGCTTGCCATTGAGGCACTCAGGAAAGCGTCTGAGTCCAAGTTGACTGCTGATAGTGTAGAGATCGCTCACATAGCAGTCAGTGATCACAGGTTCCGAAAGTTGTCACGTGAAGAGGTGGCTGATTACCTGGGCAGGGTATCTGACAAACCAAAGTAGGAGTTGATCCTGATTTGATCGGTTCGGGTGCCAAGACAGGTGAGAAGAGGCTCAAATTGGACGCTGTCGCCATCGGCATCACGAGAGGTCCCTTCAAGTTTGAGATATTCGTTGATCCAGACCTCGCATTCAGGTATCGTAGAGGGGAGTCTGTACCCATTGAGGATATACTCAAGAGCTACACCATCTATGAGGACGCGAAACGCGGCCAGCGAGCCTCTGAACAAGTTGTGTTAGACACATTTGGTACGCTCGATGTGTTCACTGTAGCGTCCGAGATACTCCGCCGTGGCGAGTTCAAATTGACGGTCGAGCAGAGGAATCAGCTTGTGGGTGAGAAGACTGATGCAATCGTCACCGCCATTGCTAAGAGGGCAATGAACCCCCAGACCGGTCATCCCCATCCTCCTGAACGGATCCGGCAGGCGATGCAGGAGGCAAAGGTCCGGGTTGATCCGTTTATCTCCGTTGATGAGCAGATTCAAGCGGTGATCAAGGCCCTCAGGGTCGTGATTCCCATATCCTTTGATAGTGTCAAGCTACGGATCACGATACCTGCTGCATACTCAGGAAAGGGCAGCAGCATTGTCATCGATGCCGGTCTCGTCCGATCTGAATCGTGGAATCAGGATGGTTCCTGGACAGCTCTGGTAGAGGTGCCCGTTTCCGAGCGCCAGAGGCTACTTGATGAACTGAGCAGACTGACAAAGGGGCAGGCTCACATCGAGGTCGTGAGATAGAGAATGTGAGGATTCCCAGCAATGAACCATCACAAGACAATCATGATAATTGGAAAAACGAGGGAGTAAATTGGCAGGAGTGTTCTTTCAGAAAAGAGAAGTCGTAGTACCGGGCCAGCTGTTGGCGGAAGGAAGATATCAGTCCTCAGGTGGGACCTACAGTTCAAATGGGAAGATCTATTCAGCGTTGGTTGGCCTCGCTGAGCTACGTGGCAATACCGTGAAGGTTGTCCCACTCGAGGGCGTCTATATCCCCCGAGAGGGCGACCTTGTGATTGGTACAGTCATAATGGTGGCTGGCAACAACTGGCGTCTGGACATAGGTGGCCCATATCAGGGATCTTTGCATGCCAACAACGCACTGAGGAAGCCATACGACGATGATCTGTCAAAGTACTATGATGTCGGCGACGTCTTGGCCTGTGAGGTTATCGCCTTTGACAGAACCAGTGGCCCGTTCCTTTCTATGAGGGGTCGTGGTCTGAAGCGTCTGGTCGACGGAATGGTCCTGAGCGTCAGCCCAGCGAAGATACCCCGAATAATCGGTAGACGAGGCTCCATGATCAACATGATAAAGGAACATCTGAACATTCAGACGGTAGTCGGCCAGAATGGCAGGATCTGGATAAAGGCGCCAGACCTAGCTACTGAACGTCTGGCGGTCCGGGCATTCACGATGATAGAAGACCAGGCTCATACCTCCAAGCTCACGGACCGCATCAATGCAATGCTGAGCGAGGAGGTCCGTAAGTTGAGGTCTACCCGGAAAGATTCACGTGAGGGCCAACCTGAGAATAGTGCTGAAAGCAAGGAGGAATGATTTCAAGATGAGTGTTGAGAAGAGGCCTGAGTTTCTAATTAGTCCCGAGGGCCTAAGAGTGGATGGAAGAAGACCAGATGAGATGCGCCCGATCGAACTGGAGGTCGGGGTCTTGAAGACCGCAGATGGATCTGCGTCGATAAGGCAGGGCAAGACATACATAATCGCAGCCGTATACGGTCCACGAGAACTTCATCCGAGACATCTGACGCTAAACGACCGCGCGTATCTTCGGACAGTGTATCGGATGGCAACATTCTCAGTCCCTGATCGGAAGAAGCCTGCCCCATCAAGGCGTGAGCGGGAGATTTCCATGGTCATCGCCAACGCGCTCGAGCCCTCTCTCTTCCTCGAGGAGTTTCCCCGAGCAGTTGTTGATGTATTCATACAGGTCATGCAGGCTGATGGTGGAACGAGATGTGCTTCGATCAATGCTGCCTCTCTGGCACTTGCTGATGCCGGTATCCCAATGAGATGCCTCGTTCCTGCTGTAGCTGTTGGAAAGGCAGACGGAGTCCTCGTGGTAGATCTGGGAGACGCTGAGGACAAGTATGGACAGGGCGACATACCCATGGCCATGCTTCCCACTACGGGAGAGATATCCCTTCTCCAACAGGATGGTAAGTTCACAAAGGACGAGTTGCTCGAGGCCATAAGGATGGGCATGAACGCATGCAAGTATATTCACGAGCTTCAGAAGGAGGCCCTGAGGAGGGCCTATGCGAAGAGGGCTCCAGCCCCGTCTGGTGACGAGGACGAGGAATCAGAGAGCTATGCTGACGACCTAGAGACCGACCTGGGAGAGTCGGATCTTCCCGAGGAGGATGAGTGAGATGGGTGATTTCAGTGCAGAGGTGATCAGTCACATTGACCGCGCCCACATCCGAGGGCTCCTTGACAGAGGTGAGCGGAGTGATGGGCGAAAGTTCGACGAATATCGGAAGATAGAGATACAGACAGGTGTCGTATCTGCCAAGGCGGAAGGGTCTGCAATTGCAAAGATAGGTAACACCAGTGTCATAGCTGGCGTGAAGGTGGTTCCTGGCGAGCCCTATCCCGACTCTCCTGATGAGGGGGTCGTGATGATCAGTGCAGAGATGGCTCCCATCGCCTCTCCATTCTTCGAGATCGGTCCTCCCTCCGAAGGCGCAATAGAGCTTGCACGTGTGGTAGACAGGGGAATAAGAGAGGCAGAGATGATCGATTCGAAGAAACTTAACATCGAAGGGGGCAAGAAGGTCTACATGATATTCTGTGACCTCTACACCCTCGAACACGATGGAAACCTGATCGATGCCTGCTCCATCGCGGCGGTGGCTGCCCTGCTAGACACGAAGTTTCCAGAGATGAGGCTCGAAGGTACAGAGCTTGTCCCCACAGGGAATATGCTCAGGGTACCTATCCAGAATCTACCCATAGAAGTGACAATGTCCAAGATTGGCGATCACCTGATAGTCGATCCGATCCTCAAGGAGGAGATGGTTCAGGACTGTAGGCTGACGCTTTCTGTTGACGAACAGGACAACTTCACTGCCATTCAGAAGGGCGGCGGTGTGGGAACCTTGTCTTTGCGCATGATAGAGGATGCAATGGACATGGCTCTCCGGAAGAGCAAGGAGATCCGTGCATTTGTTCAGGACGCCGCGAAAGGATGAGAGCATGAACTACAGATCCTGTTGCTGACCCGGTGTCCGCCGCTGGATAGATATGCTAATAAACAGATTCAACACGCGAGTGTCTGACTCCGCAACACCGGGTCATGCATCTAAGCCGAAAGGGGTTCTCAGAATTGCCGACGAAAAAAGTTGGAACTGCAGGCCGCTTCGGAGCCAGATACGGCTCGAAGCTCCGTAGTAGAGTCCTCGAGGTTGAACTCAAGGCCAAGGGACACAGGTGTCCGGCCTGCAACACTAGAGCCCTAAGAAGAAAGGCAGCAGGTCTTTGGTTCTGTAGAAAGTGCGGGGCCCTCTTTACTGGAGGTGCATATGTTCCCTTCACCGAATCGGGCAGGACCGCCCTGAGGGCCATCGAACAGAATCTCAAAGGAGACCTGATCACACTCCGCGAACGTGAAGAGGCGTCGACCCAGCAGCCCCCGAGCAGTGAGTGAAGGACTCTATACACTCGAAATGCATATTGATGGCTTATCAGAGGACAAGCAGGGCCGATCCAGTTGTTCCTTGTCACGACGTCTAGACGTCCCTCCAATCGGGTACGGACATTCGTTCGAGACATGTGGGCCACGTTCCCAGGAAGTATGCGGCTTAACAGAGGGACCGCAAGCATCAACGAACTTCTGGCTCGACTGGGCACCTCAGGCAGACAGTTTCTTCTGATAGTTCACATGAGACATGGTAATCCCAGCGAGATTCAGATAGTCCAGGCCGGCGTCAGCAGTGCCACTAGTGTTCAGCTCGAAGGAGTCGTCCTTCGCAGGGAATTGTCCCGGGGTTCACTACGCGGCTACAGGGCTCGAAGAGTAGTGGAGATATCGCTTCCTCACGACTCTCCAAGGTGCACGCGGGACTTGGCAGACATGCTTTCGAGGATAACAGGTCTTGCGCCCGTGGATGCTCCCTCGCCGAGATCCCCTACTGATGTAAGTCCCCGTGATATCATCGTTCGACTCGATCCACTTCCGGGGATGAGGACTCTCTGGAGTCACTACAACGCTGCAACACTCGACGAGATCGGGCCCCGGATACGTGTGGTTTCATTGCGTGGTGATCTAATACATGACTGAACGTAGTCCCCTGAGAGAGGCTTCTGTGACTCTGCATGTGACGTTTGAAACTCACGAAGTGGCAAGTGCGATCTACTCTGCACTCTTACCCGAGACAAGGTCGGCACCCTCAGAGAGGGCGGTCACCAGACTTGAACTACAGGATCGGACTATCATTGTGAGTGTCCATGCGCGCGACATCACTGCTCTCAGAGCCGCTGTAAATTCCTTTCTCTCCTGGATGTCCAGCTGCTACAGAACAGTTTCCATTGCTAGAGGCCAAAGCAATTAGTTCAAATACACAACCCAGCACCTCGAACCTATTCCCTCCAAGGAGAATGAACAAGATGGCTCAGAAACTACCGCCGGCCCTAGAACAGGAGCTTGAGAGATACGAGGGGTTGCGCAGAGAGAACGAGACCCTGCAACTGACTATCCAGGCTCTCCAGTCTGAACTCTCAGAACTCTCAATGACCTTGGAGCAGCTCCGAAAACAACCAGACGACACGGTGACCTACAAGATCGTCGGCTCAGTGATGTTTAGGGTCCCCAAGCCAAAGCTCGTTGAAGAACTCGAGGATCGTGAGAAGACTCTCCAGATGCGTGTCAGTTCCTACAGTCGAAAGCTTGAATCCAGCAGCCAGAAGTTGAAGGAGCTACAGGAGAAGATTCAGATAGAACTTGGAAAGCATAACCTGAGGCTCCAGTGACGACAATGACCGATACAGCAGATATTGGTCTTCCTCGTCTGAGTGAGGAGGATATCGAACGACTGGCAGAGGAGTGCGAGGCTGAAGTCACGCGATACATCACCCGCATCATTCCCCCCAAGAGCATATCTGACATGATTGTGGTCTGTTCACTGGAACTCAACGAGGGGCTCCACCTGAGTATCGATGTTGATCTGAATCAGAAATATGACACCGGTGTGTCTTTGGACGATGTAGTGGAACAGGCCGTTGCTCATGGCGCAGCATGGCTGGAAAAGGTTCTTCGGGAGATGAAGGTCAATGAGCACTAGGCTACTAGTTTCGACTGCCCGAAGCATACTGATTCTAGGACACCAGAACGCGGATCCTGATGCAGTTGCCTCGATGGTCGCCATGATGCAATACTGCAGGCACCTGAACCCCGAGTGCATAGTCAAACTTGCGTGCAGCGACATGAGCAGGATCTCGAGTCAGATGCTGAGGATGTTTGTCGGCGATGTCGTAGTTGGTGAGAGTGTCGAGGACGAGTTCGATCTGATGATCATTGTTGACACAAACAGCAGGTATCAGCTCGGTCCTCAGCTTGAGAACTTGACCCTCGATCCATCGAGGACCATTGTCATTGACCATCACGACAGGACTCCTGACACATCTGCCCTTGCTCATAACCTCGTCATAGATGAGGGCAAGTCCTCTACCTGTGAGATTGTCCTTGAGCTTCTTGAGAATGATGGAGTGCCTCTCGACCGTGCGACCGCGAGTCTGTTGTTGGCTGGTCTCATATTTGACACGAGACGCTTTCTCTACGGAGGCATAGCTGCCATCAGAAACGCCCTCAGACTGGTCGAAAACGGCGCAGACTACGATATGTGTCTGAGGTCGCTGATTGTTCGACTCGACCGATCAGAACGCATTGCCAGACTGAGAGCTGCCGGACGGCTGAAGCTTCACGAGATTGATGGTTGGCTAGTTGTGACGTCAAATGTTAGTGCCTTTGAGGCCAGTGCGTGTCGAGCGTTCATTGATCTGGGGGCTGATGTGGCAATAGTAGGAAGCCATCCGGAGAGAGACGTCGTCCGCATCAGCTCTAGGAGCACAGTTGAATTCAGTACTGAAACCGGGGTGAGTCTGAGTCAAGATGTAATGGAGAAGATTGGCAAATTGATTGAAGGCGCCGGCGGAGGACACTCCAATGCAGCCGGTGCCAACGGTAGGAAGAACCTCGAACTGGCGCTCGAGAAATCAGTCGAGCTGATTCGTCAGGCCATCGAAAGGAACAAGTCAAAGGTGGCGATCCCGGATGGCTCTCATTGAGTTTGTCGACTTCAGTTTCCGGTACGTTGGAAGCGACTCTTTTGCCCTGCGCCACATTGATCTTAGGATCGAGCAGGGTGAGTTTGTAGTGTTGACAGGGCCATCGGGCTGTGGAAAGACAACCCTCTGCCGAGCAATGAACGGGCTGGTACCCCACTTCCATCGAGGCTATGTCGGAGGGATGGTTCTCGTGGACGGGCTCGACACTCGAAACCACAGTGTCGCACAACTCGCCTCAAAGGTAGGCATTGTATTCCAGAACCCTGCGAATCAACTGGTGACTCTCAATGTTGAGAAGGAAATTGCCTTCGGCCCAGAGAACCTAGGTGTCGAGCCCATTGAGATACGGAGGAGAGTCGACGAGCTGATCTCTCTGCTCGGGCTAGAACGACTCAGGGGAAAGCATCCCCATGAGATGTCAGGCGGTGAGCAGCAGAGCGTGGCGATTGCATCAGTCCTGGCCCTCAGACCGAAGATCCTTGTTGCAGACGAACCTACCTCGCATCTCGATCCGCATAGCTCGGAGATGGTCCTGGATATGATCAAACGGTTGAATGAGCAGGGCATGACCGTTGTGCTGACTGAGCACCGTCTGGATCTTGTGGCTGGGTGCGCCTCCAGAGTCATTCTCATGAACGAGGGACAGATTGTAGCTGATGGTCCACCGCGAGAAGTGCTCTGTAAAGACCTATGTCTTGAACTGGGGATCGGCGTACCCAAGGCAATGCTCGTGTATCGTTTCTTGACGGAGCATGGAGTCCGGCTACCCCGGGCCCCTCTTAACAGTCGGGAGCTGGTATCCATCATGCAGGAGATGCTTGGGCATGATTCAGCTTGAGGACGTCTACTACAGCTACGATGGGGTTCGTCCCGCCCTCAGGGGAGTATCACTCCAGATTGACGACGGTTCACTTGTCGCAATAGTAGGTTCCAACGGTGCCGGCAAGACCACACTGATAAAACACTTCAACGGTCTCTTACGTCCAGATAGGGGCAGAGTGATCATTGACGGAGTTGATGCACGGTCAAAGTCCGTCGCCGAACTCTCTCGCACCGTTGGACTGGTATGGCAGAATCCCGACCATCAGCTCTTCCTCGAGTCTGTGAGGAAGGAGATAACTTTCGGTCTGCGAAACATGGGATTCTCGTCAAGGGAGGCTGAGAGTAGATGCCAAGCAGCTCTGCAAAGACTGGGACTCTCTGCACTGGCTGACAGGTCTCCCTTCTCACTCTCCGGAGGCGAACGAAAGAGGGTCGCTCTCGCCTCTGTCCTGGCCGTCGAACCAAAGGTTCTTGTCTTGGATGAGCCGACCGCCGGTCAAGATGCGGGCCAGAAGGAAAGGCTTGCAAGTATGATTCACGAGCTGCACTCGAACGGTTCCACGGTCGTAGTGGTCACTCACGATCTCGAGTTCGTTGCTGAGCACCTTGAACGTACAGTAGCGATGTCGGAGGGTAGGATTATTGCAGATGGACGGACCGAGCTTGTACTGACAAACGACAGAGTGTTGAGTCTCTGCTCATTGACATCTCCCCAGATATCGATAATTTCCCGCGAGATGAATCGGCTGTTTCCCGATATCTCACCTCGTATGCTTGCGTTGTCTGAGATACAGGACGCCATCCTGAAAC
>JAWAQK010000014.1:0-33111 GCA_038893995.1 Candidatus Thorarchaeota archaeon
GAGCAGGTCCAACGGCTGACCCGGCTGAGAGAAACTCGAGATAACATTGAGGTGAAGGCCCAACTGGAGCGGCTGAGAGAGGTCGCATGTGGCAATGACCACCTAGTCCCAGTCGTCATGGACGCAGTGAGGACGTACTGCACGATTGGAGAGATCTGCGGTGTCTTGAGAGAAGTGTTTGGTGAATATAGAAAGCCAGAAGTGCTGTGAGGTCTAACGGATGAGAGTCAGTGAGATTGATCATATAGGAGTTGCAGTCAAGAGTATTGAGGACGCAATGCCCTATTATAGGGATGTGCTGGGTCTCGAATTCATAGGCACCGAGACCGTGGGAGATCAGAAGGTACGAGTCGCCATATTTCGCATAGGAGACAGCAGGCTGGAGCTCCTAGAACCGACTTCGGATGACAGCCCGATCTCAGGATTCTTGGAGAAGAGGGGAAATGGGCTTCACCACGTCTGCGTACTGGTCGATTCCATCGAGTCTGCTCTCGAACAACATCGTAGGGCTGGTTCACAACTCATCGACTCGGTTCCGCGGATTGGCGCCCACGGCAAGAAGATCGCCTTCGTACATCCCAGGTCGACCTCCGGCGTCTTACTCGAGCTATGTGAAGCCGACGTGAAGACTCACGATTAAGAACCAACACCTTTCCGCCATCGCTGCGTATGTTTATTTGATTAGACGTATAACTAATATATCGCAGGAGGTGTTGGTCTGTGGCAGAGCTGCAGCCGAAGAGTCAGTTCGACTACTTTCGTCTGGCCAAGAGCTACGAGCAAGCAGGGAAGCTCAAGGAGGCTCTGGAGGCATATTCGAGGGCCATTGAGATAGCAGATGACTACGCACAGGCCTGGTACTACAAGGCACAACTCCATCTCAGGATGGGGCAGTTTCAACAGTGCATCGACTGTGCGCTACGTGCTCAGGAACTCCAGCCTCAATGGTCGGAGCACATCGCAAAGCTGATCCGAGAAGCAAGGTCGAAGTCCTGAATGGACTGGGGAAGGGCCGTTTGGAAGGGACGCCGCTCAGTGAGCTCTATATCTGAGGATCTCCCTCAGGGCCTGAGCAACACGTTCGATATCGTCAGAATTGACCATCCTGCTTGTGACAAATCTCGCCCTTGTGCCATACTCTCCGTAGATGAGTATTCCTCTCTTCTTCAGCTCCCTGGCAAGTTCTCCCACCGTCATTCCTGCATCATCGAGCTCGACGAATAGGATGTTTGTGTCTGGCCTCTCTACCCTGATGGATGGGATGTCTGATATTCTTCTGTAGAGAAGCTGAGCATTCTCGTGGTCCTCTCTGAGTCGGTCCACCATCTTCTCCAGCGCGATTATGCCTGGAGCCGCAATGATTCCCGCCTGCCTCATTCCGCCTCCCAGTTTCTTTCTCCACCTGTTGGCCTCATGAATGAAATCCTCATTGCCAGCAACAATTGACCCTATTGGAGCTGACAGCCCCTTACTTAGACAGATCTGTACACTATCCACATTTCTCACAAGTCTGGCTGCTGGGACACCCAGTGCGACCGCGGCATTGAACAACCTTGCGCCATCGCAGTGGACCTTGAGACCGGACTCGTGTGCAACATCTGCGAGCGCATCAACCTGTTCAGGAGTGATGACTGTACCGCCCGCATAGTTGTGAGTGTTCTCGATCACCACCAGCGAAGTCCGTGGGTAATGTGGGTCATCCTCGTGGATGCTTGCCCTCAGCGTTTCCGGTGTGATGTACCCCCTTACTCCCTTGACCGGCCTAGGAAACAAACCCCCCAGAGCAGACATCGCGCCGGCCTCGAAGAGAAACGTATGTGACCTCTCCTCGACAACTACCTCATCACCTCGCGTGGTCTGCGACAGCAGGGAGACCAAGTTCCCCTGCGTACCCGAGGTCACCAAGAGAGCCGCTTCCTTGCCCAGTATCCTGGCCGCCTTTTCCTGGAGTTCGTTGACAACCTGATCCTCACCTGCAACATCATCTCCGAGCCGTCTACTCCTATGCGCCTCCACAATGGCCTCTATCATCTCATCAGTCGGCAGTGTGAACGTGTCGCTACGCAGGTCTATGGTCTTCATGGGTCCAACTCACTGTTGACCGTGGATTTAGGTGTAGTGACTGGGCCAAGGTCAAGGACAGCTGACAAGGGTACTTTAGGGGTCCTGTTGACCCTAACACAACCCATAAACACGAATGTCGTCGCCTGCAGTGAGGCAATCTCCTGCGGAGGGACTGACAACGGCACAGGCGGGATATCTGCGGCGAATCAGGATGTTCAGTCGTGATGCGAAACTGTACCTGGCGCACGGAGTGTTGGTCTCGTTAGCCTGGGGAATCACCAGTGTCTTGTTCAATCTCTATCTATTAGAGGCTGGTCTCTCAAAGGAGTCTGTGGGAGTCTTTCTGTCTGCTGCCATGTTTGTGACTGCCGCACTTGCGCTATTGGCTGGTGCGATTGCGGACAGGATGAGTCGACGAACGATCATCCTTCTCGGCGGTATAGTCTCGCTTGCTACTGCAGCTGTACAGTACTCGTTCATTGACTTGTCCATACTCATCGTTTCGCAGTTGTTCGCAGGTACAGCATCTGCCTTCTCGAGTGTATCGTGGAACTCCTACGCATCTGACCTATCGTCTGATCAGGAGAGGGCGCATCTGTTTGGCATTGGCAGCGGATTGAGCATGCTGGCGTTCTTGGCTGGCAATCTCTCAGGCGGGTTCTTGCCCAACATCATCTCCACGCTTCTCACATCCGCCGACATCGTACTACTGTATCGGTGCTCGCTCTGGGTGAGCATCGTACCAGAGGGACTCGGGATCGCCATGGTATACCTGATGGCACCGGACCGCAGTCTTCAGCATCGCACACCCCACCCTCGCCGCATGATACGCCCTCTCTCAAATGTACGGCACTGGAGACTCATTCTCAGTTATGCCACCACTGTATCGATCATAGGTTTCGGTGCGGGAATGATCGTCATGTTCTTCAACATCTTCTTCAAAGAAGTATACGATCTGTCCCCTGAACTGATAGGCACTGTTTTCGCCCTCAATACGCTTGTACTTGCGTCGGGTAATCTCGTGGCCCCGGCACTGTCTGACCGGCTTGGAAAAGTCAAGACAGTCGTCCTGACCGAGGCACTATCGATTCCCTTCCTTGTCATGCTGTCTCTTGATACCCCAGTCTACTGGGCAATCTGCGCCTTCGTGATGAGGAATGTGATGATGAACATGGCAGGCCCGGTATCAACGGCATTCCTAATGGAGAACCTGAGCAGGGATGAACGTGCCACTGCAACGGGAATTGTCACTACAGGTGACCAGGCTGTACGCGGAATCGCAGCCATCATCGCTGCTCAACTGCTCGAAGCAGGTCGGTACCGTGAACCATACCTGATCGCGGCCATGCTCTACGTTGTGGCGATAATCCTCTTCTATGCTCTGTTCCGTGACATAGAGGCCAAGTCACTGGAACTCAAGAGAGCGTCCGTAGACCTGAAGCAGGTCCCCGACATAGAGGCCACGTAGCCAGACACGCTTAGCAATGTGTCACTTGCCGCGATAGATGGTCAGGGCCCGCTTGATGGTTTCCTCGTCGGCAGGGAATACCAACGGAATGGCCCTGAACTCCGATGTGCACGGACTTCCGTGTGCAACATGAAGCACAGCCCTGGGCCTCGAGACATCTACTCGGTGGTCTATCTCAATGACATGGCTCGTGATTGTTGCCAGATCACCCGCATTCTCAGCGTGTCTACACAGACTACTCTGGCCGGGACTCGGGACATGATCCTTCAGCAGTCTGAATATGTCGTCCGTCGAGTGTGCATCCTTCAGCATGTCATAGCCCCTCATGGCCCTCTGAGACGAATGCTCAAGATGGACTGATGAGTTGCTGGCTGAAAGTCTCTTTCTTAGTTCGTCCTCAGTGTCGAGCATGAAGTGATGCCCTGTACGCAGGACCTTCCGCTCCGACCATTCAACCGAATGCTGGTCTCCCGCGACCTCTATAACCAGCACGCTATCATGGTCCGCCAGGATCAGGTTTCCCCACTGGTAGTGTCGACCTGTCTTGAGGTGATCGGATGCCATTGCCAGTCCATCTTCTGCATCCCTGGCAAACATCAAGATCTGTTCTCCCAGGATGTGGTACGAGGGGTCGCTGGTCATCATCACATGTGTGTCGGCCAATGCCAGCCCATGATGGTTGACGCCCAGCGAAAGTCCAACAGGCTTACCCGTTGAGTAGTCTATCCCACGTATGCCAAAGCAATCAACGTCATAGAAGACCTCGCATACCTCTTGCATTGACACAGAGTCCCTGTTCTGGAATACGACAGTCTTCTGCTGTTCCGGGATCAGCAATGCGCCAGCCAAGCCGCTCATGGTACCAACACGGGTGCTCATCTCCAGAACGTACAATATAAGTTCTACTTGTCTGCCAATAGATGCCCTGAAGTGAGCTCGGATCATACGCCCCAGAGGCCGGGAGACATATGGATAGACCTGCCAACGCTCATGGATCACGTCAGGACTGAGCATATCTCCCTCAGGCCGGTCTTGCTGGACACAATCTCCTCAACCAACGATGTTGCGAGGGAACTAGTATCGCAGGGAGCCGGGGACTGGTTGCTCGTCATGGCCCGCACTCAGACCCGTGGACGGGGAAGACGAAATCGGAGCTGGATCTCTCCCGAGGGGGGACTTTACATGTCCCTGACTCTGAGGCCTCCACTTGCAGACCTCCCAGTTTCGTTGCTGACGATACTTGCGGGGTGTGGGGTACATTGCGCTATCGAGAAATTGACTGGGTTGAGTGTGTGTCTCAAGTGGCCCAACGATGTTCTCTGTCGGGGTTTGAAGCTGGCGGGAATCCTCTGTGAGCTGATGACTGAACCGACAATGATGGTCATCGTTGGAATTGGCGTGAATGTAAATGTGAGAGCAGGGGATCTCAGAGAGGAACTTCGGGGCCGAGCGACATCGTTGCTTGAAGAATCAGGTTCTAGACTTCGCGTGGAGGCAGTTGCGGGTCGGATCATTTCTGAGATAGCGTCGAGAGTAGAGCTAGTCGAGAACGAGGGGTCCTATTCATCCGTCCTCGACGAATGGAGAAGTATCAACTGCACACTAGGCAGGATTGTGGTCGTCAATGATGTCACAACACAACAAGGACTGGCAGTGGATATCGATGACGTGGGGCGGCTAGTCGTCCAGACTGATGAGGGTCGTCTTATCGCAGTGGAGGCGGGCGACATCGAATACGTATAGCTGTCGCAACGGAACTGATTGTTGGACTTCCCTTGGATGGCCTATTGGGCCCGTATCCTAGTGCGCTATCCGATCAGAATGACCTCATCACCCTCTCTGACGCGGTCTTTGACCTTTATGGCAACCTCCTGACCCGGGGCGCCCTCCTTTATGGCCTTTCTGTCGACCTCCATCGATTCGACGGTCTGTTCGAAATTAGTCGTGTTACCACGGATGCGTATCTTGCTTCCTACCTTGAGCTTTGATTCGAGCATTATTGCGGCGACACCTATTTTCCCG
Organism: Candidatus Thorarchaeota archaeon; assembly: GCA_038893995.1. Classification (GTDB taxonomy): domain Archaea; phylum Asgardarchaeota; class Thorarchaeia; order Thorarchaeales; family Thorarchaeaceae; genus JAWAQK01. Next base: position 5,555 of record JAWAQK010000014.1, read on the forward strand.
AAATACCGTGTTACCCGGCCTATCCTCGTTTCATCAACCATATCTGCATGGCCTCATTCAATGCTCGTATGTCACGTGACTGAAAAGGTCTTCGTCTGTAGGTGCCGCAGTAATGTATGAACCTTATCCGGGGACCTGTTGTTGATGCACACGAAGATAGAGTTCACGTCATGGTTCCCATCCTCGCTCCGCAATACTCTTGCGAACCCGCTTCCAATATCTGCAGATGGCCAACGAGCAGAAGGTTGAAAACCCAGAGAATGAAACCGCAGGGCAGACCAGACCCTGAGTGTGCCAGAGATGAGTAATGCAAGGTTTGACGAACTTCTGAAGAAACGTGAACAGCTCAAGCTTGCCGGAGGAGAAGAGAGGATAAAGCGTCAGCACGAGGCGGGCAAGTACACGGCAAGAGAGAGGATCGAGAAGCTCTTAGACCCTGGATCATTCGTGGAGATCGACGAGTTCGTTGTTCATCGGTGCCACGACTTTGGTATGGAGAACAACAAGGTGCTTGGTGACGGAGTCATCACCGGGTACGGAACAATCGACGGACGAAAGGTGTTTGTCTTCTCCCAGGACTTCACTGTGTTTGGTGGCTCGTTGTCCGAAAAGTACGGTGAGAAGATCTGCAAGATAATGGATCTGGCCATGCAGGTCGGAGCTCCAGTCATCGGGCTCAATGATTCAGGTGGAGCAAGAATACAGGAGGGCATTCTGAGCCTGGCGAGTTACTCATTCATATTCGAACGAAACACGTGGGCCTCGGGAGTGATTCCCCAGATATCCGCCATAATGGGTCCCTGTGCCGGAGGTGCTGTATATAGCCCTGCTGTGACTGACTTCATCCTGATGGTCAAGGGGACCTCTCACATGTTCATCACTGGGCCTGAAGTCATAAAGACCGTTACAGGGGAAGAGGTCACGTTCGAGGAACTGGGAGGTGCCATGACGCACAACTCTGTCAGTGGGGTCGCTTGTCTACTCAGTGAGAACGAGGATGACTGTTTTGCACAGATACGAAGACTACTGAGTTTCCTCCCAAGCAACAACATGGAAGATCCACCGAGGGTAAAGACCGATCATTCTCCGGACGATGTTGACGAATCAATCGATGAGATAGTGCCTGACGACCCTAACCGTCCCTATGACATGAGGGATGTGGTGACGCGACTTGTTGACAACGGCGAGTTCTTCGAGATACACGAACACTGGGCAAAGAACATGATAGTGGGATTTGCACGATTCGATGGGCGTCCCGTTGGGATAGTTGGGAACAACCCTGCGCATCTGGCGGGGACGATTGACATCAACGCCTCGGACAAGTGCGCCCGCTTTGTGAGGTTCTGTGATGCCTTCAACATTCCAGTGGTGACGTTCATGGACGTGCCCGGCTACCTACCCGGCACCGCTCAGGAGTGGGGTGGGATCATAAGGCATGGAGCAAAGATCCTCTATGCGTATGCGGAGGCGACTGTCCCTCTCATAACCATAATCACAAGGAAGGGCTACGGGGGTGCCTATGATGTCATGGCGTCGAGGCATATTGGTGCTGATCTTGTCTATGCCTGGCCCACCGCGGAGATTGCGGTCATGGGTCCTGACGGCGCAATCAACATAATATTCAGGAAGGAGATCGAGGCTGCGAAGGACAAGGAGAAAAAACGCGAGGAGCTCGTGAGGGAATATAGGGCCAAGTTTGCCAATCCGTATGTTGCAGCTGGTCTCGGATATATCGACAAGGTAATACTGCCCCGAGAGACACGTCCACTGATCTGCCGGGGACTTGACATGCTTGAAACCAAGCGAAAGACACGTCCTCCCAAGAAGCATGGTAATATCCCGCTCTAGAGGGCATGATTCAGGTACTACTGGGATGCCAGTATCGACTGTGTCCTTGACTCAGAGGTCATAGGCACAAAGGACTATCATTGGAGTGGACTATGGAACATCAGGAGGCTGAAACATGGTCGCAGACGAGTGTTTCGAGACTGGTCCCATACGGCCCCCAAGTGAGGCTCGCAGCCTGTTGGTTCGGGTCACACGGAACTGTGCGTGGAATCGGTGTACTTTCTGTCCCGTCTACAAGGGTCAGACGTACTCTGTGCGTCCAGTAGCCTCAGTCATCAGAGACATAGATCTGGTTCACCGATATATCTGCGAGATGAGAGACAATGAAGAGTGTCCTGGCAGTCTCAAGTCTAGATGGTTGATTGATGCCACTGAGAGAGCTGACCCACGTGACCTGCCCGCCCTTGACATGGCCTACCACTGGTACGTCAACGGCATGGAGTCAGTCTTCCTACAGGATGCCGACGCACTGAGCGCTGGGCCTGAGGAACTGGAAACAGTGCTTCTACATCTGAGGGAGCGATTTCCCGAGGTCAGACGCGTGACCTCTTACGCCCGGACAAGTACTATCTTACGATACTGTGTTGAGGACTTGAAGCGCCTGAGAGAGGCAGGCCTTGACAGATTGCACGTCGGATTTGAGTCAGGTTCGGACAGAGTTCTCAGGATGGTGAGGAAGGGGGCATCCAAGGCAATGCACATCAGCGCCGCCAAGATGGTGAAATCGGCCGGAATTGAGTTCTCTGCCTACATCATGCCCGGTCTTGGTGGGAGACGCCTGTCCCTAGAACACGCAGTCGAGACCGCAGACCTCCTGAACCAAGTCGATCCTGACTTCATCAGGCTCAGGCAGCTTGCGGTATCTGACCGTTCCCCCCTTCATCATGACTTGGCTGAAGGCCGTTTCGAGACGTGCAGGGACGTCGATGTGGCGCGTGAGCTCGTAAAGATGCTGGATCACATGGACCGTGTCACAGGGGTACTGACCAGCGACCATATCCTCAATCTGTTCCCTGAAGTTACGGGCAAGCTTCCCGGCTGTATCAAACAGTCCAAGGCGGCCCTCTGCAGGTTCCTCAATCTCTCCAGGTCTGAGCAACAACTCTATGCACTGGGAAGGAGGCTCGGAGTATTCTCAAGGGTATCCGAACTCGAAGACTCTGTGAAGGCCGACAGGGTCAGAAGATGGGCTCAAGAGAATGGAATCACTGAGGACAACGTCGAACGCTTCCTGGAGGCAGTTGTTCAGAGTTTCATCTGAGTTCTAGCAGAACCCCTTTATACCCAGTTGAGAGAAGTGCACGAGAGTCATGACGCGACTAGGAATCACTGACACGACACTCAGGGATGCACACCAGTCTCTCATTGCGACGAGGCTCCGTACTGAAGACATGCTGCCCGTGTGTGAGAAGATCGACCGTGTCGGCTTTCACTCAGTCGAGATGTGGGGTGGGGCCACCTTCGACACCATGATGCGATACCTGGACGAGGATCCGTGGGAACGAGTAGAACTACTCCGAGATACAATGAAGCACACCAAGTTTCAGATGCTCCTGCGTGGATCAAACATCGTTGGGTACAGACAGTATCCTGACGACGTACTCGAGGCATTTGTCCACGAGGCCATCAAGGTCGGAGTTGACATATTCAGAGTATTCGATGCACTGAACGACGTACGCAACATGGAAATGGCAATGCGATTCATCAAGAAGGAGGGTGGTAGTGTTCAGGCGAGCCTGAGCTACACCATCAGCCCGGTACATACGATTGACAAGTTTATCCAGATTGCCAGGGAACTTGCCTCGCTTGAGGCGGACTCTATCTGTATCAAGGACATGGCCGGCCTGATCTCTCCACAGGTTGCCTATGAGCTGGTCCTACGACTGAAGGAGGAAATCGGTCTACCGGTGCAGCTCCATTCTCATTACACAAGTGGGATGGCCTCTATGGCGTATCTGAAGGCAGCAGAGGCGGGTGTGGATGTTGTAGACTGTGCAATCTCTTCGCTGTCGATGGCCACATCACAGCCCGCGATAGAGTCGATCGTCGAAGCAATGAGGGGTACCGAACGAGACACAGGTCTTGACATGTCCCTCCTCGGCCAGATCGCAGACTACTTCCGAAAGGTGCGTCGCAAGTACAGTCAGTTCGAGGGTACACTCCAGGGCGTTGACCCGCAGGTACTCGTCTACCAGATACCTGGTGGGATGCTGTCTAACCTTGACAATCAGCTTCGTGAACAGAACGCAATCGACAAGTACGAAGAGGTACTCGCAGAGGTTCCCCGAGTCCGCGCAGAACTTGGGTATCCCCCTCTTGTGACACCAACGAGCCAGATTGTCGGTACTCAGGCCACACTCAACGTCATAACTGGTGAGCGATACAAGGTGGTTCCCAATGAGGTCCGGCAGTACGTTAGGGGATTCTATGGACGTCCGCCAGGTGAGATCGATCCTGAGATCAAGAAGATCATACTTGGAAACGAGCTCCCGCTGGAACAGAGACCGGCAGCACTTCTCGAACCCGGTATGCCCCGTGCCAAAGTTGCATTGAAGGACATCCCGCACCTACCACGAGACGAGGTCTCGTATGCCCTGTTTCCCCAGTACGCTCTGGAGTTTCTGAAGCGGAAGACGGAGCGGAAGCACAAGGGGGTCATGTCGGCCGAACAACAGGCCGCGCTAATAGTCGCCGCCCTGCATATTGCATCAACATCCTCTACTGCTGTGGCTCGAAAACTACAAACATCGGCCAGCGGATGGTCGGTGAGCAGCAATGATGCCACATCGACTATCCGAACAAGTCGTGGTGGATGGCTGAGGTCTTCATCCCCCTGGGTGATATCAGGCCGAGTTCAGGCGGTGCGAAACAGGCAACAGGGGGTCGAACGATGAGTCACAAGTACTCACTCAGACTCGATGACAAGGTCTTCACGGCGGAACTTGAGCGTCTGGATGATGGAGGCCTCCTGATGGTCAAGATATCCGGCCAGACTTACGCCTTCAAACCCGAGGTCCAGAATGATGGAACCCTCATGCTGAACGATACGGTATCTTCACACACAGTCAAGATTCTGGCACGTTCTGGAAACAGAGTCACTGTGGATCTAGACGGACGCAGATTGGAGGTCGTCCTGGAGAGGACAAGGGCGGAACATACACTGGGTGTGACAACGGGCGTACAGACACCTGGCAAGAGAGTAAAGGGGGGCGTGTACCCTCCAATGCCTGGCAAGATAACGGACGTGCTAGTCAGGGTGGGTGACACGGTGAAGTCCGGTCAGGCTGTCTGCATACTCGAGGCCATGAAGATGTTCAATGAACTCAAGGCTCCTATTGACGGTGTGGTCAGACAGGTCAACGTCAAGCTGGGCTCTACAGTGAAGCTCGATGACCTCCTGGTATTGATTGAATAGGTCTGTGATCATCATGGAACCGGTGTACATCACAGGAGTGGGGATGACTCAGTTCGGGACACTTCCGGACTCGTTAGTGTCTATGGCTCATGCGGCTGCAGTCGAGGCGGTGCGGGACTCAGGGGCTGAAGGCGTCAAGATCGATAGGCTCATTGTTGGGACTCAGAATCCTGATGAATTCACTGGGCAGGGTCACGCATCCACGTTACTGGCTGATGATCTTGGTCTGGTGCCCTGCGGAGCGACTAGGGTCGAGTCAGGTCCATCATCCGGCTCCAGCGCGATTGAGGTGGCCTTTGCACTTGTGGCCTCAGGGTTGGCCAGAAGTGTGCTGGTCATAGGCGTCGAGAAGATGTCCGGTGTGGACAGGTCCGTGGCCTCCCGCATCCTGGCAAAGATGATGTCCTACGAGAATGAGACTCGCTACGGAGGCACACCTGCCTCCATGGCCGCCATGATGGCCCGTCGTTACATGCATGAGTACGGTCTCTCCAGGGATGATCTCTCTCTCATTCCTGTCAAGGCACACCGCAACGGCTCGAAGAATCCGCTGGCCCATTTCAGGAGTGAGCTTACAGTGGATAAGGTGAACACATCACGGATAGTGTCATACCCACTCACGGTCTATGACTGCTGCCCGACGAGTGATGGTGCTGCTGCCGCGTTAGTTGCATCGAAGCAGTTTGCAAACGAAGTTGGTGCGCTTGATAGGGCCGTTCAGATAGTTGGCATTGGTCACGCAACAGACTTTCATGCCGTCCAACACAGAGATTCACTCACATCGATGGCTGCCACAGTCATGGCCTCACGGGACGCATTCCGGATGGCCGACCTGTCGCCGAAGGACGTAGATGTCTGCGAGCTGCACGATGCATTCTCCATACTCGAGCTGATAGACATGGAGGACATCGGGTTTGCGCCGAGGGGTCAGGCAATAACAGTCGTTCGTGAGGGAATGACAGAGGTATCGGGAAGCATCCCTGTGAACACCACTGGAGGTCTCAAGGCCAGAGGTCATCCGACTGGAGCCACTGGTGTGGCGCAAATACGTGATCTCGTCCTGCAGCTACGTCAGGAGCACCTTCCTGGAATTCAGGTCGACTCGCCGTCGGTGGGTCTGAGCCACAACATCGGTGGCTTTGGAAACAATATGGTCGTCACGATCCTCAGGACTCCGTGACATGGGCCTCTTGCCCGTATTCATTCAAGATTCTCTTATTAATTGTATGGACTCCTATCTATTGAATTGCCGCAGTGATCTGCAGTTGGTTGTCACGGCGTTATGGGCCAGTCAGATTGTCTGAGAGGTCATAAGGTATGCCAGAAGGTCTAGCCGTCCTAAAATGGGATGATGAACTTGGTCCCGTGGTCACTGCAAAGGCTCCGAAGAGCCTGCAGCTGGGACTTGATCCGACCACGTCGATGCGCGTGTATGGTATTGCCACGCTAGGGGAAACAGAAGAGTCCCAGAAACCGAGCTTCAGTGCCCTGACGTTTCCAGACTTCAAGCTGGCAGTCTACTACGGAGGGCTCAACATGCATCTGAAGGGGCTTCCCTCAATGGTGTTTCTTGTGCTATCCCCTGATGAGGACCCCGACCTCTACAAGGATGCTGTGCCTGAGATTGCAACACAGATCTTCCTGAATTCAGAGGGCAACAAGTATGTAGAAATGGTCCCCAAGCTCTTCGCACAGGTGGCCCGGTACACTCAGATGTCCGCCGAACAGAAGAGGGCCTCCGTGCTTCACGATCCAGTGAGGCGTACTATCCTACAGACCCTGATGAGAGATGGAACAATACAGTCCTCGGATCTGGAGAGGATCATCTTCGAAGAGGTCGGGAAGAAAGTCGATGTGGACATTGTCCTGAGACCGATGATCAAGATGGGGATCATTGCGACCGACTGGGTTGAGGGTCTCTCTTCTGAGGTGATCTATCTAGTCCGGGCGATATTGGTCCTACGCATGGTTCCTGATGCAGTACTGAGACAGGTGTCCTCAGGTCGCATGCCCCCGTCTGTGGCTGACCAATACCTAGATGCCTCGAAGAAATACCATCGTAGTTACATCGCAAGACTCCGGAAGGACCTTGCTGAGACCATCTGGGATGAGGCAGCATCACTGGCCGGGCTCCTCGTGGACTTCGATTCATACAGCATCCTGACCAATCTCCGCGAGAACGTCCTCGATGTTGACCAGCTCAGTGCAATCCTGGGGCTGGAGAAACCGACGCTACGGAAACGGCTCAAGAGCCTGGAAGATGCGCACATAGTCATCCGCCTTACTGACGAGGACGGACGTGAACTTGTAATGCTCAAGTCCGACCCTCAGGTAGTCACTCTATACCCGTCGTGGCTGATACAGAGGACGGTAGATCTCTACAACGATGGCGATATTCCCCCTCGACAGGCCAGTCACTATCTCGAGCTGTTGAAGACGTATTATCCAAGCAGGAAGGTCACAAGGGAGGTGGCGTAGATGGTGCGAGAATGCAAGTATCTACTCATATTCATCGCAGTACTGATGATGGTATCCACAGCGACGCTGGGTGGAGAGCCTACTCAGGACCGAGAGAGTATTGAACTCGTCCCCGTGAGTCTGAATTCGCACTCATCCTTGGATGAGTCTACCCCGTGGTGGAATACTACGTACTACTACCGTCGGCATGTCAACATCACCGACCAGTACAACACGCCTCGTGTCGATGTGCCATTCCACCTCAATCTGGAGTTTGATAACAACACATGCTACAAGGACTCGATTCGGATAGTAGACCAGAACGGGAATGAGGTCCCCTCTCAGGTCTACAAACAGACATACTGGGAGGACACCGACTATCTGAAGACCGCATCCGTGTTCTGGTACGCCAATGTCCCGAAGCAGAGCACTGCGACCTACTGGATCTACTACTCCAGCCTCAAGACTATTGAGCCCGCCGTCTATTCGCCAGTCGTCTGGTTTGCAAGGACCATCGGCACCCTCTCTGGCAAATTCGGACCCAATTACTGGAGCTTCCGAGGAGACTGGTACAACGTGACGATGTACAATGCAGCCGGAGGAAAGATGACCAACGGAGCGCACAAGATGGCTGACGGCTCTTGGAACTGGAACTGGGGTACCAATCAGGGCAGCATGCACTGGAACCCTGATGGTCTGGGCGGCGGAGCCACCAGCAATATTGCTCCAATCTCAGGCACCACGTTCGTCAACGTGAATGGTCCTCTGTTCATCAACTATACTACTCAGGTCCCATTCGGCTCCTACGCCAAGATGAATGTGACCTACACGTTCTACAGATGGGGCTGGACCTTCAGGACATATATCCTGTACTCAGGGACTATATCAGGAAGTGGCAGGACCGATGAGTGGGTATTCTATCCCTACACCACGATCGAGGCCATAAAGGTGGATGAGGATCTCACCCAGACCTACTATCCAAACTGGGTTCAGAACTCTAACGTCGGAAAGCCTGCGGGTTTCGGTTGGTGGAACACCAATGGTATCTCTCACGGGACTGTCCGGATCTCACATAACAGCTGGAACACGAATCCCTCGTATCCCAATGACTACGACAAATATTACTACCGATGGTTGGACCAATCAGCATACGAGTACTGGGACACAGTGATCCCGACGATCTACGCCATACCTGGAACAGTCCTTGAAGAAACGTGTGCGTTTGCAGTCTGGAATGGAGCCGAGGGACGCGATGGTTACATGCGCGTGTTCAACGCCACATCTCCATTCATATCCCTACAGCGTAGTCTGTCTGGTGTGTCTTCGTACTCCTTCAGGATACGAGTCCAAGACCTGGGCGGCACTCGCATCTCGGGTGCCAATGTCACCCTTCTCAATGCAACCAGTGGTGTCAGGCTGTACAAGTTGACAGGCGAGCCTTACACCGCCCTGACGAATGCAGACGGTGAGGTCATATTCACGGGTCTAATGAACAAGACGTACAGGATAGTGGTGTGGTCCAATACAGCATCATGGCTCGACGAGGAGAGCGGCTCTACTGGACTGAATGTCACATGGGCTGAAAACCGGGCGGCCACAGGTCCGTTCACGCCAGTTTCAGTCACACTGAACATGGCATCGATAACTCTGACCCTGAGGGATCTCATGGGTGACCTTGTTGGCACTCAAGGTCCCGAGATACTGCAAGCACGTGTCTACAACGGCAGCGATCCCGACCCGAGCGCGTGGAAGTACATGGACTACGAGCTCGCTTCCGGATCTGGTACCGTGACTTTCACGCGACTGCCAAGATGCGACTGGGTATTCATGTTCTTCTACTCAAATGCTGACACTGGTCATACCTACCAATGGAAGGACTTCAGAGAGTACGCGTCATATCGCATACCCCGGACGGAGATAACAGGCGATCTTCAGAGGTCGTGGGTACTCCCACTCGTCACAGTGGACTTCAATGTCAAGGCATATGATCTCTCGAATGTTGCAAACGCCTATGTTCTTCTCTCGAAGAAGGGCACTGGAGACCCCTATCCTCCGGATGGCACTTCCTCAAGGTATAACGTCACTCACTACACGGACGCGACCGGCAATGTCAGGTTCTACCGAATACTGAATGGCACATGGAACATCTTCCTCTACAAGTACGACGACTTCGGTCAGCTGGCATACAATTCCACTGAGCAACTCTCGAACATTCAGGGATATTCGAGTAGGAACCTCCTCATACCACTGACATCACTGAGAGTCCTTGTTCAGGACACCTCCGGTTACCGTGTGCCCGGAGCACAGGTCAATGTGTCGATCAGTTCACAGTACCTGGTGACCGCATACACTGACACATCAGGATGGTGTAATTTCACCTATATTCGAGCGTCCACCTCCTACACGGTCGTGGTGTCCAAGTCTTGGTACACGTCACCCTCACAGGCTGTGTACGCCGGACGTAACTTCTACCAATACAATGTCATCCAGTTCCAGGGTCTGACCTATAACGGACTGTACACAGAGCTGAACTGTTCTGTGTCCTCCTTGTCAGTGACCTATGGTGCCATCATACAGATCCAGGTAGGTTGGTTCAACCGAACCGGAACCGCGTCAAACTATGTAGATACCCCGCTGAGCAACTATGCTCAGGGATGGATCAACTTCACCATCATCCACGATGGCATCGTTGTTGCCAGAGGCAGTTGGAATGGGACGGGCTACTATCTCATCACGTACATGAGTGGAATCAACTTCCAGGCAACAATAGGTACAATCACACTCAATCTAGATACCAGTTCTATTCCGTACTTGATCAAGTTTGAGGCACATGCCCCCGGATACAGCGATCCTCAGCCACTCGTCGTACCTCTCGTTGTCTCGGTGTCTCAGACTACGGCATTGGGTCCGACACAGAGGTCCGTATACTGGATGGATGGGGTCGTACTCTATTACTCACTCTATGCGACTCAATACGGATACAACTTGACTGGGCTATCCTATTACAACTACTCTATCTACACGTCGCCGGAGTACACACCAGCGTCCCGAATCTCCTTCGGAACTCTTCAATACGTTGGCAATGGAGTCTATCGTTTCAGTAATGCATTGTTGAACGCATCTGATGTTGGAACGTACTATGTCTTGATCTGGCTCTACAAGCACAACTACGTCAACAGGACTGTGTCGCTCAGGGTGGTCATCAACCCGGTCGCAACTGTGCTGAACTGGGTCACTCAGCCCGTCAACTACACATGGGGCGCAGGTCCGCAGTCAGTCACACTGATCCTCTGGGACACCGTTCATGGTGTTCCCATAACAGGCTCCAATTCAGTCACCATCTACTGGATCGATCAGACCACGATGAAGACAGTCTTGGTGGTCCAGAGCTCTAGCCTCACCTATGCCTACTCGTCAACGGTAGTCGGTGCGGGATCGTGGAAGCTGAGGGTAGTCGTCAGTAATCCCAACTGCCTCCCCTCTGAAACCGTTTCCAATCTATTTGTGGTTCAGCCCCGCCCCACAGAAGTGGTATTGACAACGGATGACAGTGTGACTGTTCTCTGGGGTTCGCAGTACGCAACCTTCGGTTTCATATATCGACACACGGACCCCGTTTCCGTAATTGTTGGTGCCAGACTGATATCGATCAATTGGAGTGGAGAGGTGATCCTCACTGACAATGGCGACGGCACCTATCAGTTGAGACTATTACCGGTCGGCGTAGCCAGGAATCAGACAGTAGTGTTCACTGTATGGATTGCCAATAGAACAAGTGCTTCGCAGTCCGTGACGGTCAGGGTATTGATACCGCTGCATGCAGATGCCCTTGGTGGCTCTTCGCCACAGAGTCCTGTGAGAGAGTACTACACCCGCCAGTTTGTACTAAGAGTAGTTGTTGGCGATCAGTCTAATCAGTCCGCATTTGTCTCTGGCGTGGTCGTGCGGTTCGTCTTCCCTGCAGCAGGTCTAGATGGATACATGGTCGAGAACTCGACCGGAGGATACTACTGGGTGAGCTTCGCCGCATCGGTCGTGTCTGGCGCGGGACTATACGAGATATGGATCTACGCGTCACGGATCGGATGCAGCCCCGCCTCCACCAAGATATTCATCGAGGTGGTGGCGACACCGACTCAGGCGACTGCAGAGAATCAGGTGCTGACGGTCTACTATGCGGACACCTTCCTGCTGAACTACACGTGGACTATCACGATCGATGACCTTGCCGGGATATCGAACCCCGACTCGATCACTGTGACCCTGTGGCGAGGTTCGCAACTCATTGGCACATATCCCGGTACGATCAACGAGGTCAGCCCTGGCAGATATCAATTCGTCGTCAGTACAGCATCTCTGGGCATGTCTGCACTGCATCCGTTGTATCCCACTGTCTACTACTTTGTGATCACGATGTCTAAGATGGGCTACCAGGATCCTCTCGCTGCTACAGTCGTCGTGTTGGTCTTGCAGACCCCGACCAAGATGATCGCCGAGGCCGTCGCTCCCGTGACATGGGCTGACGACCTCGTGGTACGAGTGACACTGTGGGACCTGATTCATGGTACCCCTGTGTGGACAGGTGCAGTCGTGACATTTGTCCACGGATCTTTCTCTGCTCAGATGACATCTTTGAACAATGGTACGTTCATACTCGTGGCAGACTCATCGATGGCATTCAGTGCTATGCAGGATTGGCAAACAGCTGAGATCACCTACACGTTGCCCAACTATGTCGATGGCAAGATCACGGTGCAGGTATTGGTCCAACCCAGACCAGCTCACATCATCGTGATCGATCCGCCACAGAGCTCGTATACATACGGCGACTCGTTTGCAATACGACTCCAGGTCGCCGTGAATCAGACCATGGCATTGCTTCAAGACTGTACGTTGAGGTACTATTGGAGTGGACACCCCACCATCGGTGGAGCATTGCCATTCTCTGGAAGCTGGTACCAGGGAAGCATTGATACTGGCAGGGTCCCCGCGGGTAACTATTCACTCGTCGTGGAGGCGACTAGAGGAAACTATACTATCCGGTCTCTAGCGTTCTTGATCGAAGTAAGACCTCTGAAGGCAACCCTCACAAGTAGTGATGGTCTGATTGTCCATGCGATCTACGGGGCCGAGTACAGCAGGCAGATTCGTCTCTCGTACACGTATGGAGGAGTCCCAATCCCCGGTGCACTTGTGACACTGTACTGGGCGGGTCGTCTGCTGTCCACGACCATGACTGATGGAGAGTACGTCTTCGTATTCAACCCATCAGAAGACACATCGCTGACAGTGCCAGGTCAGTGCAACCTGATCTTCACTGCTTCGAAGACAAACTACTCCACAGAGACTCTCATCATCGTTCTGAGGCTCTCTGCTGCGACCGCCGTTCAGGGAGGGCCATATCGTGTGGAGTATGAGCAGACCTTACAGCTAGAGTTCAGGTACTGGGACATTGTCAATGACCAGGCGGTCCCCGGCGCCACGGTCTACTACAGGATTGGTGATGGACCTCTCGTTCCAGTGACATTGACCCAGTTCGATGGAGAGAAATACACGGTCCTCATTCCGGCGTCTGAGATCGGCCAGGTCAGACCTGACCCCTATCTCATATACATAATCGCCTCGGCGTACGGCTATCAGAACTGGACCCAAATGGCCACCGGGAACGCAATTGTCGTCTACGTGGACCCGCCAACAATCAATATCATGGGCATCATCAGGGTGCCCCGAGACACGCTTGTCATGGTCCTGTTGATGACAGCGTCATTTGCTGCGATTGTCGTTGGTTACCGCGCGGTCAAGAGTTGGAAAGTCCCATTCCATATCAAGCAGATAGACCGTGCACTGAAGGACATTGAATCGGGCCGAAAGGCACGAATCGCGGAAACCAAGACGATGGGTGAGGCCATCTCTGAGCTCCTTGCGCCCGGTCTGGCAAGGCTCGAGATCACTGCTCCTGTGCTCGAAGAGGCGCCTCCAGCTCCGACCGAAGAGGCTGTGGAAGAACTTTTCGATGAGCTTGAGGCTCTTGAATCAGTCGAGGCTCCTGAAGAGGGAGAGGGACTAACTGAGGATGAGTTTGGCAGCATCCTGGCGGAAGAGCTGAAACAAGTCAAGGCTGAGCCCTCTACGATGCCTCCGGAGGAAACGCCGGCTGAACAAGAAGTGACGCCGAAGAAGGAACAGCAAGAGAAGTCCGATGTCAGAGAGGAAAAGGAGTCTCGAGAGGAAGCAGAGGTCGACCACACGGAAGACTCCGAGCGGAAGGATGGTCACGACAGCGGGACCGGCACTGATGGTACGTCTGACTCGCAGCACACCACGGAAGCCAGTGCAGAACCATCAGATGAGACTCCGCCTAATGCAGAGTTGACTGGTCCCGGTGAATCCCCTCCGACCGATGGTCCTCGATCGTCTTCTGACGACGTGTCGACCAATGATATCTCGGATGAGCCGAACATGATCGACGGAGATGATTCCGATGCTGAGAGAAGCAAGGACGGAGAGTAATACCAGGCTTGGAGCGTGCTCCATCAGGTGCCCGGCTCATCCTCCTGTCTCTGAAGTGGACCGGATTGTACACATCCAGAATGGCACATGGCTGGGCGTGCTTGCAGGTCCTATGAGTAGGTACGAGGTATCATTATCACCGGGCGGTACCACACGTATGCCTACCGAGACATCCTGTGGAAGCGGGTGATGTCATGATCCGGGAACTGCACATCTTCAAGGGGGGCCGGCTCTTGTTCGAGGACGTGATAGTCCCGAACAGGGACCTGGATTCCACGGCGGTGATGATGCTCGTATCCTCGTCAGCAAGGAAGCTCCAAGAGTGGAAGATAGATGCGATGGAGATAGAGCGCTACAGATACGTCTACATGAACTCTCACGCAACTCAGTTCATCATCACCATGGACCGTCAGGCCTCAGTTCAGAAAGTCAACGAAGCCCTGATGACTCTCGTCTCACAGTTCATGACATCTTACGAAAGCCTACTCGAGTCAGATGCATGGAAGACTACGGACTTCAGCCCAATACGGACCGCTTTCCGGGACATTGTTGGTCGAATCCCGGTGAAGGTATGCCTGGCAGGTCACGGTGGCACAGGAAAGACCACCCTCCTGGAGCTCGCTACCCTGCCATCGAAGGGTCCTCCTCAGAACTACGTGCCTACATTCTTTGGAGATAAGGCGCTCCTGAAGGCGGACTTTGATCCGTACGTCTTCAGCCTTTTCGATCTGGGAGGTCAAGACCGATTTGTGCAGGAGTGGGGGAAGATTGTCCGCTCCGGGAGCATGGTGGTTCTGGTGACTGACTCGACCAGGGAGAATCTTGCATGGACCAAGAGGGTCGCTTATCCAGTCCTGAAGAACGAGCTGCCATATGCAAGAGCAATAGCCATTGCGAACAAGCAGGATCTCCCAGGCGCTCTCTCTCCAGAGGAGGTAGGTCGGCGCCTGGGTGTTCCGGCGTATGGGATGCAGGCAAACAAGCGCGACTTCAGAGACAGATGGCTCTCGCTCCTCAAGAGCCTTGCGTTCGAGGAGATTGACTTCAAGATTGTCCAAGACATGGAGGTGGATGCAGATTGAGTTTGGGAGAGAGAAGTGGACTTGTCGACGAGAAGGAGCGGAGACGACTGATACAGGAGATCACCCACATCAAGGATGTGCTTGATAGTTTCAAGTATGGCCTAAACTTCGAGGAATTCGCTGATGAGATATTTGCAACCATTGACCGACAGACTGTATCGATCAAGAGTCTTCAGTCTTCCCTTGATGCGATCATTGCCAGAATGAATCATATCGAGTCACGTCTGGATGCGATATCGAGGAAACTGAGCGAAACTGGGATTCCGACCACCTCTGCAGAGCAGATACCGCAGGAGTCTCCGCGCTCGGAGTCCGACGCATCCTCGGTCACTGCTGACTCACACGAACCCGTATCTGTGGACAGAGCGACACTCATGTCTCAAGCAGAGGATATCCGTGCGAAGATTGCAAGGCTGTTTGAGAAGGAAAATGAGCTCATGGAGATGCAGCTCAACGATCCTGCGAGCGCAGAGGACTACTCAAAGAGGGCGAAGGTGGCCCGTCAGATGCGAGAGGAACTCGAGCAGCAGCTCGCTCAGATAATGTCTAGACTGAATAGCTAGGAGGTGTCATAAGAATTGGGACTATTCGACACATGGAGGCGAAAGAAGACAGTTTCGCCAGTCCGGGCACCAAAGAGCCCCGTGACCGGAATGCCGATAACAACCGAACAGGTGTCACAGTCAGAGGCTGCTACTCCTCCTACGTCAGGTCAGGACGAGGTGGTGGAACTGGTCGCCGACTACGAGCGTCTGATCAGCAGGAGAGAACAGCTACAGCGCGAGAGAGGCGAACTGACAATTCGGCTGGACCGTGGCGAGATTGACGCAGATGTCTTTCGAAAGGAACTCATGGCGAGAATCCAAGAGGCATCCCGGGTATCGGAGAGACTCAAGGAGGTCACCACCCGACTGACAGAGCTGGGTTATCGGGGCGTACTTCGCTGAGGTGATCTACTCTGTCAGACCGAGAGGATGAGCCCCCAGCCGAGGGCCAACAGTCGGGGATAGAGAAACGCACAGCGCAGTTGATGGACGAGGCAATGAGGCGGGGAGCCGAGAAGATCTCGGTCAGGCAGGAAACAGTAGTTTCTGACGATGCACAACCGAAGACGGACGTCGAAGGAGGCCCTTCCAGTTTCAGCGAGTCCTTTCAGAGAATACAGGAGAGGGTCGAAGGCGAGCTACTGTCAATAGAAGAGAGCATCAAGAAATTCCAGACATCTCTTGATAGAAGGACACAGGAAGCAGTCCAAGACATCGACCGGAGGCTTCAGGGTGCGGGTCTTGGTGTCTTGGCCACAAGATCGAGTAAGATTGTTAGAGAGGAACTTGGAAAATATCTGAAGGCGGAGGATCTCATTTCCCCACTCGTGGATGCAGTCTCCAGATGCAGGGTCGATCTTTCCGATGCGATAGCTAAGACCGCTCGAGGTGCGGCACGGGCTGCATACCCCTTCGACCTACGGCTCAAGTTAGTTCAGATGTATACGACCCGAGCCGAGTTATCACGCAAGTTGGAGCTGGCAGCTGCAAGTATCCAGAAGTTGCGTGCTCGCACTGCAGAGCTCGAGGGCAAGCTATCATTGAAGGAAATGGAAACTGAGAGGTTGAGGTCCGAAGTGTCCTCTCTTCAGGAGCAGTTAGGTCAGCTGAAGTCTCAGCTCTCAGAACGCGATTCCACAGTAAATGAGCTCAAGAGCGAGCTGTCACGGGCGTCTGCAGTCATAGATGAGCTGAGGGCAACCATCTCACAGCTCAGTTCCGCGGACGCGCTGCTCTCAGAGCATAAGATAATGACGGAAGAGCTCGCTCAGTTGAAGGGTACCAACGCTGCACTCGAGGAATCACTGACTCAGAGGGATACGACCATCGAGTATCTTCGAGCAGAAACCGGTCGATTGGAGGAGGAGTCTGACGGGCTCCAGAAGAGGCTACTTGAACTCGACAGGGAACTCCGTCTGGTGAGAGAGGAGCAAGCGCGGACGCTTGACGAGATCACCGCCCTGAGAGCACAGAATACCGAACTGAGTGCGCGCTGGGATCTGTTGTTTCGTGTTGCAGAAGACGAGCCCGCCTTCCGTGCCTACTTTCTGATTGCCGGAAAATCAAGTTGGTTTCCGATGTCTCATATTTCTTCAGCGCTTGGTATTCCGACAGCAAGACTGCGACTACAGCTTCAGAAGTTCATAGATGCAGGCCTCCTTGAGGTTGAGGGCGACAGAATTCGTGCACGTAACATCTCCGAGACTGCAAGGGAGATTGCTGGTGCTGAAGAGCAACTCGTTGCCGAGATCAAGTCTGACCTGGAAAAGTCTGGAACGCCGCTCATCAGGGCAATTGACTATGATGAGTTTCCGCTCGAAGGAGGCGGAGAGGATGAGAACCCGACCGACGCGACCGGAGGTGATTCTACTGAGGCGACCCCTAGATGAAGTCATGACCCATCTTTCGAACTACACTCTGACCTGGCACCACTGGTTAATAGTGTTGTATCTAATCAAGTCGGGAGGGTGCGCGACCAAGTCGCAGCTCCTGTCCATGATACGGAGAGAAGGTTTTTCTCCGCATAGTGTCGAGGCCGTGCTGAGGGACGACCTCGAAGAACTCGGCGAAGCTATCACCGTAGAGGACGACCCGGATGCTCCTCTCTCAGGCATTGTTCGCCTCAATGGGGACCCGCGGTTCCAGTCGTTCGTGAGGGACCACATCAAGAGTGTTGTTCGCATCCTGAAGAACAGGGCCCGATAACAGTTTTATGCCTGGCCACCCGTCCTTTGGATGATTCTTCATGTACGAATCAGGCATTGAGGCCTCTACCTGCGAGTCGTGTGGTCATTCGTTGGTGCCACCGCGATCAACTTGTCCACGGTGCGGCTCAGTCTTTTCCGCGATGAGAATAGTCATGGTCGGAAATGTTGGGACAGTTGAGAGCTTCACGCTCCAACAGATGCCTCCTGAGGGCTTTGAACCCCCTTTGCTACTGGTGCTTGTGAGACTGGACGACGGACCCACAGTCCTGTGCAGCGGAGACCCCTCCCTCTTCAATACTCTGTCGATAGGCATGAGGGTCTCTGTGACACGTGGTACGGATGGTCGTTACCATGTCCGCCTATAGACCCGTAGCAATCATCAATGGTGGAAGTGCCGCCCTCTAGGTCCTCTCTTCAGCTACTGATTTAAGGCTGACATGAAACCGACAAGTACGGGTTTCCGAGATGAGCGCACACCTGAGCGATATTCTGTGGACAGAGGATGAGATTGCCTTTAGGCAACAGGTGAGAGAGTTCTGTATGAGAGAGATCGCCCCTGTCGCAGATAAGCTTGACAAGGGTCCGTTCCCACGCGAGCTACTGAGAAGGATAGGCAAGGCAGGTCTCATGGGTGTCCTGCACGAGAAGTCAGTTGGGGGCTCGGCACGTGGGGTATCCTATGAGACAATAGTGGCCGAGGAGATCTCCGCCGTCAACGGCGGACTGGACATGGCGCGAATGGCCTCCACAACCCTGTATGGTATGCCAGTCAGCAAGTTTGGAACGGAGGAGCAGAAGAAGAAGTATCTGGCACCGATCGTGAGCGGCGATAAGCTCGGCTGCATCGGCATAACTGAGCCGAACGTGGGCTCTGACACGGCCGGTATGCAGACGCGAGCAGTGAGGGACGGCGACGAGTGGGTCATAACTGGCGAGAAACGATTCATCACGAACGGCAGTCAGGCGGACTACATGGTCTGCTTTGCAATCACGGACCCCTCGGTGCATGCAAAGGACGGCATGTCGGCCTTCATTGTCGACACAAAGAGCGACGGTTTCAGTGTGGTGAAGGATCACGACCTTCTTGGAATGAAATCGGCCCGCGTGTCATGGCTGAAGCTTGACAATGTCAGAGTCGAGCCTGGTATGGTGCTTGGCAGGCCGGGTCAGGGTTTCCAGATACTCATGGACGAACTGGACAGTGAGAGGACCGCAATTGCTGCAGAGGCTATCGGTTATGCTCGAACCCCATACGAGATAGCCGTGAAGTATGCAAATGAACGAGAGCAGTTCGGTCGCAAGATCAGAGAGTTCGAGGGTGTCAGCTTCAAGATTGCGGACATGGCGATGAAACTTGAGGCGGCACGTGCCCTGACTCTTACTGCGGCAAGGATGCTAGACAAGAAGATGAAGGCCACTAAGCAGGCCTCCATAGCGAAGCTTTACGCCACCGAGGCCGCAGTGCAGATCACTAACGACGCGCTCCAGATACTCGGAGGTTCTGGCTACACGACAGACTATCCGGTCGAAAGATTCCTGAGAGACGCTCGGCTGATGATGATTGGCGGAGGTACTGTCGAGATCCTGCGATTCCTCATTCAGCGCGAGGTGTACAAGGAGTTCTTCCCTAAGTGATTGTTTCACTTCGCGTTGTGCACATCACTGATCGTTCGGTCAGGACTTCGATCCGGGCTCAGCCGTTCAGACCGCTTGGTCCTACTCCGTCGTCATTGTGCTCACACGACAATCTAACAGACCTCGATCAGGGTCCCTGGACAAGAGAAGGGAAGGTCGGCTGCCCGTCACTGGGCACGCCGTTCCTTCCAGAAAAGACTACAGTTTCACGAAGGCCACTATTCTGAATTGGCCATTGGTGACCTGAATTGTGGCCCTGAATGTGTCACCCGGCTTGACGGTCAGAAGCTCATACCAGTCGGTGAGGTTCATCCATGCCCTTGTGCCCTCGATCCACGGATAGGTCGAGTTGTCGGTCCTTATCAGGACATACGTGTCGCCCCCGTACACATAGGACGTCACGTTGAGAGCAGTTGCAGTCAGGGTGATTCCCTCCCCTGGAGGGGGAGTCATACCAAGCGCGGTCCTTACGGAATCCACGTAACTCAGTCTTGCTTGCTGAACCATTGCCGTACTGGTCTTCGTCTCCTTGACCACAACGCCCTTAAGATCACCACGCAACGCGTCGACTATCGCAAGGGCATACAGTCTAAAGTCTGTGAGAACCTCCTCCTCTGACTCCTCATCGTACTCAGTCACATACCAGTAGATCGGGCAGTACCAGGCCTGCCTGACATAGGTTGCATTGATGCTCACCGGGTATAGAAGCGGCATACCTCCTACATAGCTACCCTTGGTAGGCTTGGCAAAGCTCTGGATGACCTCGTTGATGGCTGCCTGTCCGCTGACCATATTGAGATTGCGCATGTCATAGTAGTATATCCCGTTCTTTGTGCCCCTCATGATACCACTGAGTGTAAGCTTTGTGGCATCTGGTGGATGAAGCACAGCCATTGCCTCAACCCTTCCCGTGTCCGGATTGATGATGTACCGTGTGTCCTCGGTCATCTGGACACGGTCTCTCGATGGCTGAATCACCCAGAGCAGTCCCCCGGCGAACAGATCAAACCCTGGGTCTCTCCTGAATGATCCCCACCGTGATATCTGACGCTCAAACCACTCTTCGCTATAGGCCTGTGTGATCCAGTCCGGAGTTTCATCGAGCGTGGGATAGACCCTCACAGTCCCATTCGAGCAATAGACCTTCGGTCCAAGCGGACGCTCCACGAAATCAGCACCCAACTGAGTCCTAGTCTGGATGTAGACGAGAGCCCCAGTGGGATCCCATGTAGGGTATGCATACTCGTATGCGCATCCCGCATCCTCAAGATAGTTGGCGAACTGAATGTTGCGGTCCCAGAAGAGACCCTCTCCAACGGGGAGGTCTACGTTGGTTATTACCTCCACCATTTCAGGATCATTTGCATCAACAACAACGAGGCCCTGGATGTAGTTCTCAGCAAGCACATTCGTTGACACCACCACGCACACCCAGACAAGCCGTCCGTTACGAGTCGTGATATGCGACGCTGCTATCTCTACGTTCGAGCCAATAACGCTGAGTTGCCTACGCGCCACAAACTCCGCCAGGGTATCTGTGACCAGTCTGACTTGGTCGTCCGCTATGGGGTGCTCGAAGAGCGGTCCCTCAGCCCTGGTTATGAACTCGTCGACGTACTCGGCGTTTGCGACTCCTGATGTCCACGATATTATCCCAGAGGCGACTGGCACGGATATTATGACGACTACGAGCATACATGACGTCATGACCAATGCCCGGTCCATTTCAGGTGTTCTGCCAACAAGAGTCCTGATTCCGCCCACTGTGAGGACGAATGATTGCAGTCCATAGCTGAGGATGAGTCCCAGTATCGCCCACGGGATTGTCATCCTGAGGGTCAGACATGCAAGACCCCAGAAGACTAGACCCCAGAGTAGCCTGGGCATCAACCATCTGATTGGTGTCCTCAAGGGCTCCCTCCAGTTCCCGAGCGGCACTGGAATCAGATGCACAGCAAGGGACATGACAAGTAGCAATGCCACGCTCATTTTCGCATCTGCAGTTCGTTTCATAGCGAAGCTTTTAGCCTTATTGTACATGAGAGGCCAAATAGAGTTGTACAGCCCCGCCGGCCCTGAGCATCTTGAGGATAAACTCTGGAAGAGACTTTCCCTGCAGGACTATGCTGGTCCCCATAACGTGCAACGTGCCTCTCTCTAGGTTCACTTCCACTGTGGCCCCATCTTCCACGCTTCTTGACACGGACGGGACTATCAGGAGCGGAAGGCCAATGTTGAAGGAGTTCCTATAGAACAGCCGGGCAAACGACTCTGCGACGATGCAGGCCACACCGAGCTCCTTGAGTACGCGAGGAGCTTCCTCTCGAGAGGAACCTCCCCCCAAGTTCCTACCGGCCACTATGACATCGCCTTTCCTGACACTTCTGGCAAAATCTGGCCGTGGGATCTCGAGAGCATGTCTTGCCATCTCAGCATAGTCCAACATCGTCAGATACTGCCCCGAGATGATCTGGTCTGTGTCGATGTTGTCACCCAGGACCCATGCCCTGCCAACAATGCTAGATCCGGAAACCTCCACTGCTCACACCTCCCTGGGGTCTGTTATGCGTCCCTTGAGTGCACTTGCTGCCACAGTCGCAGGAGAACCCAGATACACTAGCGAGTCCGGATGCCCCATTCGTCCCCTGAAGTTCCTGTTAGTGGAGGAGATACATACATCTCCGGGACCTAGGACTCCAAGATGACCACCTACGCACGCTCCGCAGGTCGAATTGGTGACAATTGCACCAGCTCTCATGAGGGCAGCGATGTAGCCCGCATCGAGAGCGTCAATGTAGGTTCTTCTGCTTGCCGGAGTCACGATCAACCTGACGTCCGGATGAACTCGGCTTCCCTCCAGTATTTGGGTGGCAATCTCCAGGTCCTCGAGTCTGCCATTCGTGCAGGAACCGATGAATGCCTGATCTATCTTGACATCTCCGACCTCCGACACAGGTCTGACGTTTGCTGGGCTGTGTGGAAGTGCCACCATCGGCTCTAATGGTTCGTCGTTCAGGTCAATGTGAATCTCGTCCACATACTCAGCATCGCTGTCAGGTTCTACTGGCGCCCATGGCCGCCCTGATGAGTGTTTCTCGAGCCATCTCTCGACTGACTGGTTGACGGTCATCAGTCCGCACTTGGCACCAGCCTCGACAGACATGTTGGTGATGGTCATCCTTGAGTCGATCGACATCCCCGCTATTGTTGACCCGTGATATTCCATTGAGAGGTAGTTTGCTCCATCGGGGCCCGTATCTCCGAGCAGTTTCAGGATTAGGTCCTTACTCATCACTCTGGGTCCGAGCGGCCCGTCGACCTGTATCCTCAACGACTCGGGTACCCTCAACCAACACTTGCCCGTCGCAAGGATGATGGCACAGTCGGTCGCGGCAAGTCCTGTCGAAAATACGTTGAAGGCCCCATATGTCGTAGAATGCGAGTCGGATCCAATGATGAGATCCCCTGGTTTCACCAGTCCCATCTCTGGAAGCACCTGATGAGAGATACCACAGTCCACATCACAGAGCCTTATGTTCTGTTCCCTTGCAAAGGCTCTGTTTCTCTGGTGGATCTTGGCGCTCTGGATGTCTGACGCGGGCGCCCAGTGGTCGTTGACAATGAGCACCTTCTCAGGGGCCCATACAGGCGGCGATCCCATCTCTCTGAGTATTGGAATGATCCTAGAACCTAGGACCTCATGGACCATGAGAAGATCTACCGATACCTCGACTATCTCTCCAGCGACTGCTCTACCAGACTCAGTATGTCTGGATATGATCTTCTCTGCAAGCGTCTGCCCCATGATCACATACTCTCCGCTAGTCGGCCCAGCTCGTCAATGATAGCATCTGTTACCTGATCGGTCGAGGACGGCCTAACGCCGCTATAAGGGCCCACACATAGGTCATATGTCCGTATTCTACCATCCTTGAGTACGTTCTCTACTGACCGATTGAGCATGGTCGCAGCCTCACTACATCGTTTGTCCGCAGATGTGCTCCCCAACCAGTCCAGCATCATTGCCCCTGCGAGGATCGAGGCGATAGGATTGGACTCTCTCTTTCCGTAATGAGACGGTGCTGAACCGTGAACTGGCTCGAAGACGGCATGTTTGTCTCCAATATTCCCTGCCGGCGCAATGCCCATTCCCCCCTGTATGGCTGCACCGAGGTCCGTCATTATGTCGCCAAACTCATTTGGAGCGACTACCACATCAAACCGCTCGGGAGTCCTGACGCACCACTGCATCCATGAGTCCACATAGGCATAGTCAGGTTGAACGTCAGGGTAATCACCAGAGACCTCCTTGAACACGTTTCGGAACAGCTGACATCCCGCAAGTAGATTGCTCTTGTCAACACAAGTGACCCTCCTGACGCCATCAATCGGCGCGCCGTTTCTCCTGGCAGCCATGTTGAAGGCAAATCGGATTACCCTCTCAGCACCGGCCCTCGTGATGATCCTCACATCTGCTGCCATCTCACTACTACCTCCGCGCTGCAACACACCTCTCACGGGCACATAGAGTCCCTCTGTGTTCTCCCTGATGATTACCATGTTGATGTCCTGAGGCCTCTTGCTCCCCAGAGGAGACACTACCCCGTCGAAAAGTCTCACTGGCCTGACATTGGCATACAGATCCAGCTCCATTCTGAGTCCAATCACGACGTTATACCCCGCAAGATTGCCATCTGGGAGCCTCACAGGGCTCCCATCAGGATGGTTCGCACCGACGGCGCCAAGTAGAACCGCATCGGCCTCTTGCTTCACATATCCCTCAGCCTCGGGGCTCCACTCGCGGCCGGTCTTCAGGTATGTCTCTCCACCACAGTCAAACACACTAAACGAGAGATCAATACCCTTCAGGTCCCGAAGTCGCTTCAGTACTCTGACGGACTCAGGAATGACTTCTCTTCCTATGCCGTCGCCAGGCAGCACCCCAATCCTGTATCTCCGAACCAACATAGTTCCCTCTAGTAGTTGCCTAACCACCCAAGGTCGTGTCCGTGGTCGTCTATGATATTGACCATCGTGTCAATCCTTTCCCCGTCCACGTATCGTATCTTGCATCTTATCGTGAACACGCGGTGGCACTTGGTGCACCTTACCTGCCAGTCTTCCACGACGTTCTCTAGGCCATGTCCCGATATGGTCTCGGGTTCCACACTGACGTCGAGCAGGCTGATCTCCCTTCCATCACATGCGTAAGTGCACTCCTTCAGGGGTATACCCTCCATTCCTCTCTGCCCGAGCGGGACAAAGACCTGATCGGGCAGCTCATCAAGCGATCTACTGGTGACCATCCAATATCACTTGAGTGGTTTCTCACGGCAACGAATAAATCAGATGGTTGAGGTGTTATTCCACATGCGGTTAGTCACGTATTCGAAGATGGGCGTTCCCTCTATCGGAGTAGAGTTGCCGGGTGGTGTCCTAGATATTCCGGACGCCGCCTCCAGGTTTGGTAGGACCTACCACATACGGGGCCTGAGCTTTCCCAACGAGATCTTGGACCTGCTAGACTGGGAGGCTGGTCTCGACGTCGTCCGACAGATAGTGGAACGTTACACGAGGTCGAGTCCTAGTGAGCGTCCAATCCTGTTACCCTATGACTCGGTCCGTCTGGAGGCTCCTGTACCGAGGCCACGAAAGATCATCGCATTGGGCCTAAACTACCGAGACCATGTTGAGGAGACCGGTCAACAGATACCTGACCATCCGATCATATTCGCCAAGTTCTCGTCAAGCGTCGTGGGACCTGATGCCCTGATACGAAAACCGCGTGGTACCGATAAGATCGACTGGGAGGTCGAGCTTGGTGTAGTCATCGGAAGGACTTGCCGCAATGTCCCAGAGAAGAGCGCGCTTGACTATGTCGCAGGCTACACAATCGTGAACGACCTCACAGCCAGAGACCTCCAGAAATCAGATGGCCAGTGGGTACGTGCAAAGTCGCTCGATGGCTTCTGTCCCATGGGTCCCGCAATTGTCACAGTTGATGAACTGGGTGATGGCTCTGGGCTTAGGCTTCAGACTCATGTGAACGGAGTACTGAAGCAGGACTCCAACACGTCTAACATGATCTTCACTGTGCCACAGATAGTGTCCTACCTGTCACAGTATCTCACACTCGAGCCTGGCGATGTGATTGCCACCGGCACTCCTTCAGGAGTCGGCTTCACAAGGAAACCCCCGGAGTATCTCCGCCCAGGAGATGAGGTCACGCTCACCATTGAGAGAATAGGCACCCTGAGGAGTTTCATAGTGTCCCCTGACTGACTCCGACCTTGGAGAAGCGGGCTCGGACAGTCTGGCCGTTGTGAAACTTTGCCATGACTGCTGTGACCTCCGGGGCAATCGCCTGCGTCTTGCATTGCGCAGCATCGGTCGTCGCCTCGATCAGGGTCCATCCTCTGTGTATGATTGCTACTTTCTCCTCCTGATCGGTGTTCCTATGCACCACGAAACTGAGCTCTCCCAGGGTGGCATCCCATTTATGATCCGATATCTCAACAGCCCCCTGGGTGAAATGCATGCTTGTGCCCAAGACATGAGGTTCCTTCCTTTCAGGTCGGATGGCATAGAGCCTCACAGAATGGGGCTGCAGTCCTCGCACCTCCAAACTGCCGATGGCCCTCCCTGCATACTCCTGTTTCCAGAACTCGTATAGGTCGCAGGGTCCGTCCTCCCTTCCGAGCCTCGCAAGAGGCACTGAGATGTCCAGCTGCTGCTCTGACAGATTGAGTAGAGCAGCGATTGTCCACTTGCCCATGTCTGACTCGATGGGTAGTGCGAATACCCTTGGCTCCTTCTGGGTCAGAGAGTCCACTGCAAGTCCTCCCCTGCCATAGACTGGCATGATCTTCTTGAGCATGCATATTCTCTCGCTGGACAGGTCTGGCATTCTATCACTCACTAGCAGTAGACCGCCGCTGAGGGCCACAACGGACAGCCAGAGCTGGACCTCGTCAATTGTAAGCTCGGTATCCGACTGTCTGACAATGACACAGTCGGGGTCGTTTGCCCACCACCTGTTGTGCATGAAGGATCTGCTTATGGTATTGATACTACACTCATACACCCCACCGCCCCAATCATAATGCCATGCAGGAGCTATGTCAGTACCTATCCTCATTCCGTCCACCACTCCTATGGACGACCCAATTGGTGCTCCGCAACCCAGGACATAGTCGTCCCCGACCACACGACGGATAGTTTCTAGTCCTGCCCTCAGTGCCTGTGCTCTTGTCATCCTGGGGTTATGCCTCTTGCCAGGGACGGTCGAGTGGTATAGGAAGTCTATCTTGAAGTACTCAAATCCCGCCTCCTTTAGAAGTCTGAATTCGCTCTCAATCCTATTGAGTACAAGCGGGTTGGTGAGGTCTAGTGCGTAGTAGTCTCCAAGCCACAGAGGATTGTTGCCGACTCTCAGCGGTCTTCCGTCCTCGCCATGTACGAACAGGTCGGGGTTACTCTTGAACAGCTCGGAGTGTTCCGAGGCCACAAACGGCGCGATCCATATTCCCGGTGTGAATCCCGCATCACTGATTTCAGCCGCAAGCTTGGCCAGACCTGATGGGAACCTGTCGTTCTCTCTCCAGTCCCCCACGGTCTTCTGATATCCGTCATCCAGCTGAATCAGCTTCAGTCCAGGAATCTCCTCTCGGATGAACTGCATGTTCAGTCTGATCTCATCCTCATCCGGCTGGGTGTAGTAGAAGTACCAACTACACCATCCCGTGATTGGTTCTGCGGGGATCCTCGCCTCCATTCTTCTTGACGTGATCTCAGCATACGTCTGAAGTCCCCGTTGAAGATCATCGGGCACAAGGAACAACATCTCCTCCGACACCAA
>JAWAQK010000014.1:33121-47723 GCA_038893995.1 Candidatus Thorarchaeota archaeon
TCTCCATTTGCAAGTGGAACGTCATCAGCCAAGCATCTGGCCACGATTCTGGACAGCCGAGGGCCCATCTCGTCCTGACCGCGCAGGATGATCTGCGAGAACATGTCTCGCGCAGTCACAAATCCGATGACTACTCCCCTGTCAGTCGAGTGGTTGTTCAGAACAGTGAACCAGTGACTGACATTCTCGCCGGTAACAATCTCGGACGCTTGGCTGAGTTCCCACGAATGGAAACCATTCCTGAAGAAACGGAGTTGTTCTCCATTCCTCCCCGTATAGATACTCGTATCGTCATCCACACTCATCACAAACGTATCCATAGATGCGACACGGATATCTTGTCCGGATGTGTTCTTCAGCTGGACCACACAATAGTAGCCCGGTAGGTTGTTCAGCATGCTGAGCCGCAGGTGCATCTCAGCACGACCATCTGGGGACACCATCCTCACAACGAGGGCCTTTCCTCGTCCCCTTTCATCTTCAAAGTCCACTGAGCTAAATCCTCTGTATGTCATGTATCTGGATTCGAACGACATCCCATCAGTGTTGACCCTCATGAAGGCACCGGAGAAACACATGATCCTCTCCTGCTCTTTTGTCATCATCAGGAGTCCTCGCTGTGTGTCTAGGAAGAGGGTCACCAGATCGTTAGACATCTTGATGGTAGACTCTCCGACCTCGAGTCGCGGAAACTTGTCGTCCAGCATTCTGACCCCGCCCTGACCTGCCCACTGCTGTTCTTATTCTTTGCCCGGTATCTCCCATACATCTCTAGTGTTCGGGAGCGACCATTCGCTTTCGCGGAGCATACGCCTCCTGCATAGCTAAGTACGATCGGCTTGTGTCAGGTCTCGAATCCCCTTGTAGCGTCTTGGTCCGCTTTCCTTACGGCTATCCGGACTATCTTCCCATCTCTTGGACTCCAGTTGTGCCCGTGAGAGATGTATCCACTCGTCCACACGTGGTTTCAACGTGGGATTTAGACTCAACGCAAGCTCTGCATAGGCGACCGCCCTCTCATGGTCTCCCTCAATGAAGTGTGCATTGGCATTGTTGTACAGGGCCTCTGCATAGTCAGGTTTCAGGGCGACTGCACGGCTGTAGGCCTTTATTGCCTCCTTCCCATCTGCAAGTCGAGAGTAGCAGTTGCCAAGGTTGTTCCAGGCCTCTGCATCGTCGGGTCTTATCTCAACGGCTCGAAGATAGCAGTCTAGTGCACCCTTGAAGTCCCGCATGTCGTAGAGGACATTTCCCTTGTTGAACCAGATCTCGAAAATCATGTTGTCAATCGCTAGAGCCTCGTTGTATGCTCTGAGAGACTCGTCGAGTCTGTCCAATAATGAGTATGCATAACCCAGGTTGTACCAGCCCTCCACACATTCGGGGTACTCCTTGACCAGACTCTCAAGGTCCTCGACTGCAGACTCCACTCTCCCAGTCTCCAGTGCCTTGACAATCATCTCGAGTCTGGATTCCAGTCCTGATGGCATTGAGATGGTTCCTACGTATCACTGGATAAGGATTGTGAAGCGGTCCTAGACCGTAAGGCAGATGGATGTCAAACTACGATCAGGCCACTCGATATGCCGGAGGACGAGAACAGCCTCACTCAGCCAGAGTATGGTACAATCCGTAGTCGAGTATCTGGTATCTGGATGCGGTATCGGATCACATTGTGTATATCGTGCTGCCGTCCGAACCGTGGGCATCCGATCTTTGGGAGGTCACACGATAGTCCAGTTTGGAAAGAGAGTTCCACAGGCAGGGCATGCTCTGGACTTCCAAGATGATGCGCAGCTGCCGCACAGTGAAAAGCCCTTCTTGCACTTTGCACAGACTGCTGTGTGTTTCACAAAACTGGACCCGCATTTGTCACATTTTCCTTGCATGGTGCTCGGTCAGCGCCAGCCGTATTTGACCCTATCTTGTACGGCCCAGGAGTGAACAACGTGCAGAGGTTGCCGCACCACGTGCGTATGGACGTATGGTCCGACTGCGGACAATCAGACCAGTCTCTCATTTGTATGAGCTGTGATCACTGATCTGGCGGCCGTACCGGTTCAGGCCCCGCACGGACCTCAATTCCTCCCTCTTCTCTCCAGCTCTCTCTGACTAGAGACGTGACAATGGCTGATGCAGCTGTGACCCCCGCGACAAACAGGATAGAGATGTTCAGACCAAATGTATCACCGATGTATCCAAACAGTGCTGGCGCAAGAGCTCCTGGCACTGCGCCTACCGAGAATATGAGCCCAAATGCTAACCCGCGTCTGTGTGCTGGGCTCAGCTCCGTCTCCAGCGCCATTCCCGGCGGATCTCCCCAGTAGAACCAGAATCCAGTGGCGATGAGGACCAACGTCAGCATGACAAGGTCGAGCTCCAGATTCAGTAACAGTAGTGTTGGAATCATGAACGCACTTGACATGACGATGAATGGTACTCTCTTCTGCACCCTGTCCGACAGTGGTCCCGAGATGAATTCTGCGAGTATTCCTGAGGCAAGCATCACTGACGTCAAGATGCCAGCAAGCGAGGGGTCCATACCGCGTGATGAGGCCAGATAGAGAGGCATCAATAAGGTCATACAGCGGAACGGAATCCCCCTCAGACCTGAGAGAATTACGAGCAATGCAAAATCTCTGGTCCATCCCTCGACCTGTCTTTTCCCAAGGTTCGTGTTGTTCTCCATGACGCACTGGTCCGTCCCCCTCTTCATGGCTAGTAACAGTGGTACGAAGAGCACAATCCCAATGCCTCCAAGAGTGATGAATGCACCTTGCCAGGATCCCAACCAGACTAGCAGGAACACCCCCAGTGCAGGTACCAGCGCTGATCCGATGATCCCGCCCATTCCCTGAACTCCGGTCGCGAATGCCCTTCTCTGACTCGGGAATTGCTCTGCCAGGACTGGGAAGGCGCATGGATGATATGTCGCCGCGCCTATCCCAAGGACAATCTGGACGCAGAGTATGAACCAGAATGTGGTCGAATATGCGGTTGTCCAGAGCATCATGCCTGTGAGTAACACACTTGATGGTATGAGAGTCTTTCCCAATCCTCGATCAGACAGGGAACCTACGAGGAGATGCGATACTGTCATCGAGGTGACCGCCGCACTTGCAATGATTCCCGACTCCGTGAGAGTCAGGTTCATGTCCATCCTGATGAGTGGTAACATTGGCGAGAGAGCACCCGTGTATACATGGTGCATGAAGTGCGCCACAGTACAGACCGCGAGAACAGTGTATGATGTGCGAAGTGCAATCTTCAATACGACCACACTCTGACGGCCCGTGACGCTCAATCAGGATGAATTAAGACAGCTGTTGCATGCAATGCGGACTACACTGATAAGACACGTAACTCACCGGGCGCTCATGATCGAGCGTTCTGTCGTGAGGGCGACATGTTTCGAACTCTGGTACTGTCATCGGATGGGATCTCACGACGAGTTGCGGGAAGCAACCCCAAGATACTCTTAGAGCTGAACTATGCCGCCGACGCTCGTCTCACACAATAGAATAGATTGGTTTGCTGACAACAGTGGTATCACCCACCGTCGTCAGCGGTCCGACTTTGACTCAACCTATCCCTTCTCATGCTTCCTTTAAACTCATCGAGTCACGGCAATCAAGGTGCACTTCAGTACACAATGAGGACTAGATTTGGAGTATCCACCTAACTATGTTCATTGCAAGCGTCCTGTCGTACAGCGAAGAATACTGACCCCGCATCCCCCAGTTGTCGATGAAGAAATTGGTTCCTGAGACAACAATCCTTCCTCCACCGGCGTTCTCCAGACATCCAAGGACTGACTTGGTATTGTGGGTGGCCAGGACTGTTCCACCAACTGGAACATTGATACTTGCTCCCAAGTAGTCAAACGAACTGACGCCAACTGTGACTGGATGCGGCATCAGTGTGGTCACGAGAACAGGGTCATCCTGAGCCGTGGCGATTGTATCGTAGTTCAGCGAGAACCCTGACCACTGTAGGAACTCATTGAGTGAATCTACGTCGAGGGAACGGTTGGATAGCGCGGCCACAAAGATTCCTCCTCCGTTCAAGAAGTAGTCACGGTACGCATCACGCTCTGACTCACTGAACCTGATCGATACCTCGTATGGGTTGAATGGGTCTGTATCGTTCAGGTTCCAGACGCATGGGTCGAGTATTATCACTGCATCGAACTCGCTCAGTACCGGAAGGGTAATGACAGACATATCCGTCAACTCAGTCACAGAGATTCCCATCGTGACAAGCTCGATGTAGAGTTCCTTGAACTGGCCGTAGGTTGAATCAATATCCCATGATGTGTGTGCGAGATCAAACGCAACCCGGGCGATCGGGTCTACGACCTCCTGGTCAATTACAACCCTCAAGTCGTCGAGTCCATCAGCAGAGAGGGTGATGTTTGCCTTGTACCTCGTAGTTGGGCCCGTTGTCAGGTCCAGTGTGACTGGCAACAGTATAGTCTGGTTGACCTGGAACTGAGTGGGAATAGTGACGAATCCCTCGGGATCTGCCGAAACACTTGTACTGAAGTTTAGGATGCCCGATGTGATGACGTTTAGGTTGAACGAGTAGATGTCCCCTCGAAAGAGTCTCTCAAAGTCAAGCGGCAGAGCCGCAGGAGCGACATATGCCAGTGCTGATCTTGAGCCCCCTGATACGATGCTCTCGACCAGATTCCTTGAATTCTGGAGATCCAGTTTCCCGGCGCCCACTTGGTATTCTGGGTATCCTGCGATGGGGCTGGCCCCCTTCATCAGTGCTGCCATCACTAGACCCGGTGTCCAAGTGGCACCTCTAGACCTTAGAAAGGTCACTAGTTCGGCCGCTGCAGCCGCGACCCTCGGTGCTGCAAAGCTGGTCCCCTCATACATATTCGAGCCAAAGCTGGTATACCCCTCGGCCATGATGTCCGGCTTCATGTAACGCCACCTGGTCGGGCCCAAGCTCGAGTATTGGGCGGGCCTCCCCAGATAGTCAAGAGCTCCTACCGATATCGCGTACTGCGAGATCGAGGGCGAGCTTATGCTCGAACCTGCTATACCCCCATCGCCAGCGTTACCAGCCGAGGCTACCACCACAACACCCCTTCTGAATGCCCTCTCGACTGCCCTGACTGATGAGTCACCTATCGCGGTAGGTCCACCAAGGCTGAGATTGATGACACTGCAACCTTGGTCGACTGCCCAGTCTACGGCCGCGGCGATGGCTGGTGGACTCGCCAACCCCTCTGCGCTTATGACCTTGGCATTCACTATGACGGCACTCGGACTATTCGACGCAATAAGGTTGGCCACAAGCGTACCGTGAGGAACCCCCTGAGGAGACGAGTCCGATGTAGACGGATCGTCGTAGCTGTATCCGTACTGCTTGAGAACGAAGCTCCTCTGTTCGGCCACACGTGCTCCCAAGGTGGCCGTGCTTACACCTGTGTCTATGACTGCAACCTTTGTGATCACTGGTACAACATTGATCATTGGGACCAACAGTATTCCGACCATGCCCGACAGCAAGATCACAGTCAGGCATATTGCAGCGACCTTTCGTCCCTCAGAAGAGTGTCTTGGCGGCTCGTTACCCCAATAATAGGGTTCCACGATAGCATGTATGTGCGGCGACATCGCAGCTATTCGGGAACAATTACACAAGAACATTCCTGTCCAGTTGGTAGAGTGGGTGATGTCGCGAAGCATCCCGACAACATTCAATAGCATACTGAACGACTTGGCTTGATGACAGGTTTGCTTATCTGTGGCAACTGTTTCCCCCATAGACCGCCGAGGTAAGAGACTTGCGTGAAGAATCCGATATTACTTCCAGGAGCTCTGACGTTCAGTATCATGCGATGACTCTAGACGAGGTTGCCAGGATCCTTTCTACAGACCCTGCAGTGGGTCTGTCCGGAGACGAGGCTCGTCGTCGTTACCTCATCCACGGTCCAAACGCAATTCCAAAGGCCAGGGGAAACTTCTGGCAGGTATACTTGGCTCCGATCTTTAACTGGCTGATCAACATATACCTGATAAGCTCATTCGCGCTCCTGATGATAGCCCTCCTGTTTCCGACTCCTGAGAACGACATCAGCCAGGCGATGCTGTGGCTCTCTGTTGTGGCAGTCAACTGCGTGGTCGCGATATTCCAACAGTTCAGGGCTCAGAAAAAGCTTGAGGCACTTGAAAGGCTGTCAGCCGGCGAGTCGAGGGTGATCAGATCCGGCCAGGAGGAGCGAGTCAGTCCGGTCGACATCGTACCCGGTGATATTGTACGGATCGAGCAGGGTGACCGGGTACCAGCAGACGGTCGCCTCATCACATCGTCTAATCTTACGATCAATGAGGCATCATTGACAGGTGAGAGCATCCCTGTTGTCAAGGATCATACTGTCATAGCGGATCCGGACGCACCGCTGACGGACATGGTCAACTCGGTCTTTCTGGGTACGTATGTTGCCACAGGAACGGGAAGGTTCCTGGTCACCAGGACCGGACCCAGGACTGAGATTGGAAGGATTCAGGGCGCACTGGCTGCGCTCAACACTGGCGACATTCCGCTGAGGAAGAAGGTCAATCAGCTTGCAAAGTACCTCGGACTAATTGCAATTGTGTTGATGTTCCTGTCTGTGTTGTGGACACTGGTGGTAGTTCCACTCATCGTGTCCCAGACAATCATTCTGGACCCGCTGGCAATATCGATTCAGCTCAGCGCCGGAATAAGTAACGCAATGACGATAATGCCAATCAATATCCCTCTCCTGACCACAATTGTACTTCTAACAGGCGTACTTGCAATGGCCAAGAAGAAAGTCATAGTCAGGGACCTATCAGCTGTCGAGAGCCTCGGTCGTGTGAGTGTGATCTGCAGCGACAAGACAGGAACCATGACGCGGAACGAGATGCAGGTCCGCCTGATATGGGACACTGTGAACCTCTACCACGTAGAGGGGGAGGGTTATTCGCCTGAGGGCGTCTTCAGCGTAGTGAATGAGGATACCGGCATGGGGACTCCATCTCAGGACCAGCTGAAGCCCATCAGGGTGTCTGACTACCCGGTCCTCACCCGGCTCCTCATCTGCGGCGCCATCAACAACGACTCGGAGATCGACAGTACCCCAGAGGGTTCGAGCTGGCGACCGATGGGTGACCCAACAGACGCAGCCATATTGACGGCATTTCGCAGAGCCCAATTCGACGAGAAACTGATTCGGGACCGCTTTCAGGTAATAGCTGACTTTCCATTCGATTCCTCACTCAAGCGCATGTCAAAGGTCTGTAGGGAAGATGGGAAGTATGTCTCCTTTGTGAAGGGTGCCACAGAAGTGCTCCTCGGGAGATGCAGCCGTATCACCAGTGAGCGCGGACCGGTCCGGTTCACTGCGGACCTGCTGAGGCGGGTTTCCGAGCTCACAATGTCGTATTCTGAGAAGGGATACCGGGTGATATCGTTTGCATATCGTGACATGACTCCCAGCTCTGAAACATCTATTACGAGAGACGAGGCAGAGTCTGACCTGACCTACATGGGGTTCGTGTGCATAGTCGATCCGCCTCGAGAAGGTGTCCGTGATGCTGTAAGTGCGTGTCACAGCGCCGGAATTCAGGTCGTGATGATAACGGGCGACTCTGCTGGAACGGCGAAGACGATCGCGACCGACCTTGGTATCCTCTCGGACAACTCTCTGGTCGTAGAGGGTCGTGACATCGAGGACCTGACACCGGATGAGTTTGCAAGGGTCAATGTGTTTGCTCGCGTCAACCCTGAACACAAGCAGCTGATAGTCGAGAGGTACCAGGAGCAGGACAGAGTAGTCGCAATGACCGGTGACGGAGTGAACGATGCGCTTGCACTTGCGATGAGTGATACAGGCATTGCAATGGGTATCTCTGGGACAGATGTCGCCAAGGAAGCGGCCGATATTGTAATAGCTGACGACAGCTTCACCTCTATCGTAGAGGGTGTTCGTCACGGTCGTGGGCTCTTCTCAAAGATCCGCGCAATGGTCTACTTCTACGTGGCCATAAACGTCGCTGAAGCGATCGTGTTCTTCAGTGCTCTCCTGTTCATGCCAGTTGTGGACCTCTTCTACAACAACTGGCAGAATCTCTATCTTGTTGTCACCACACACACGTTTCCTGGCCTAGCCCTAGTCTTCGACAAGGTGTCCCCACGTGTCATGCAAGAGAGACCACGAAACAGCGAGGAGATACTGACCCGGCCTTTGGTGAAGTTCATGGGGCTCAATATCCTACTGATGTCGTCTTGTATCGGTTTCGTATACTGGCTGACTGTGACAGGAGTCTTTGGACCGGCGGAGGGCGAACTCCTCAGCACGGGCCGGTACTATGTACCCAAAGCCACTATCATGATGCTCACTGTCATCCTGATCGTGGAGAGCTCCCTGGTATTTGTGATAAGGAGGATCAATCTGCCCGTCACAACCGCTGTCCGAGAACCAGGCGTATTTCGATACATATTCCTCCTGTCCCTGATATACTTGGCGCACCTGTTACTGATGTACGTGCCCGTTGTTCAGGACATCCTTCAGGCGCGTGGCCTTGTCTTCCGTTTCGTCCCGCTGACTGATATTGACTGGGTATTCTGTATAACTGTGGGATCTATTCCTCTGATCGGAATGGAACTCTACAAGAGGAGTCTCCGTCGAAGGGGCGTGACTCTGTGATTCACTAGTGGAAACATCTCGTGTCTTCACCGAGTCCGCCCTAGAGCTATCTTAATTGGCAGGATGTGTCCCCTGCAATTGGGTTTCGCTGTTGGGAAAAGTCACAACTCACAAGATTCGAATGATGAAGCAGGACGGCCGGAAAATCGTCATGTTGACTGCCTATGACACTCCGACCGCAAGGATCCTGAGTAAGTGCGGAGTGGACATCATTCTCGTCGGCGACTCGGTGGGAAACGTATTGCTTGGATACGACAGTACGATCCCAGTGACGCTTGACGACGTGATCTACCACTGCGCGGCAGTGGCCCGTGCCAGACCCAATAGCCTAATCGTTGGTGACATGCCCTTCATGTCCTGTAAGATCAGCAGGGAGCAGGCCCTTCGGAACTGTACGAGGATGATTCAAGAGGGCGGTGCTGAGGCAGTGAAGATAGAGGGTGGGTCACTGGTAGTACCGATAGTACGCGATGTTGTTGACGCAGGAATCCCAGTGATGGGGCACATTGGATTCACACCCCAGTCGATCCACGAGTTTGGCGGTCACAGGGTCCAGGGACGGACCCGTGAGGCGGCAGAGTCTCTCGTACTACAGGCAAAGGCACTTGAGGATGCAGGTGTGTTCTCCATAGTCATCGAACTAGTGCCGCACGAGACTGCCAGGAGGATAACTGAATCGGTCAGTGTTCCTACGATTGGAATAGGTGCAGGGCCCTACTGCGATGGTCAGGTGCTGGTACTGTGGGACATGTTGGGCCTAGAGGAGTTCAGACCACGATTCCTGAAGAGATACGCCGAGATTGGAAAGACGATCGCAGACGCAGTCACCAGATTCTCGGATGAGGTGAGGTCTGGTGTCTTCCCAGATCTTGACCACAGCTTCGAGATGGATGTTGATCAGTCCTGAGTCTCTGGGAAGACCGTCGTAGCATCATTCATCTATGACTCTATTCAGAGCCTCCACAAGCTCGTCTACAGGTATTCCATGGGCCAGCGCTCCCTGCTCTATGCTCTCGTATCTGGCCGCCATGCATCCGATGCAGTGGAGCCCGTACATCATGAACGTTCCCACTGTCTTGGGCCATCTTGCGACGACCTCTTGGATACTCATCTTCTTGTGAATTGTGGGCATCTCGCTTACCTCCATTAACTATGGTTATTTAGGTCTCGGCGTCCCTATAAGACTTGTCATATGGTCGGAATGGGTTGCGAGAGCGATACATGGCTCCCAATGCTCATCTGTGCGCGGTCGTCAAGCTCCTCACGGGGTTTGGATGACACACGAACACAGTTCAAAAGACTCACGTGTGTTGATGTGCCGGTGATTGCACGGACATCGTTCTACTGCTCATTGGGGCGGGGATCGCAGCCGGGTTTGCACTGATAGCACTAGCATTTTCCATTCAAGAGAGGAGGACTAACAAGAGGGCCCTTTTCATAAGAGAGGCCGCCTCCCTCGGGGTGATCACAGGAATAGGAAATATGCTGAAGGCCTTCTTTTCCAGCGGAGGTATCGAGTTTCATGCGTTGACAGTCATCACCCTGTCGGGCTGGACCGTAGTATTTGGGGCCATGGGTCTGTTCTTTGTGAGCTCCCGACGTGAGCTCCCAGAGTGGAGATCAGCGGGGTTCGTCTTGTGCGTAGCAGCATCCAGCATGACAGCGGGAGTGTTCACGATACTCGTATTCAATCAGACCATCTTCCCAACTGCGGTGTTCATCTGGAAATCTTCGTTCGACATATACGCTGCCCTGATCTTCCTGTACGGGGCAAGGGTCTACTTAGAGGCCAATAGACGATTCTCAGAACTCAGGAGTTCCTTGATGTCGTTGACACTGTCGACCATAACTGTGTCTTACGTTGCTAACGTTGTCCTCCATGAGATCCCCATCTTCACGGCAGGGCCGCTCCTCCCCGGCGTGAACATAGAGATGGTCCTGGACGTTGTTCGCATTGCTACCCTGCTTGCAATATGCGTTGCACTGATCACAGACCTCAACTACATGTACAGAGTCCCCATAGAGTTCTACGGAGTGTTTGCAATACTGGGTTCAGGAGTGTGCATATTCAGTCATTCCGAACAGGATGGGTCTGCAGATCCCAATCTCTTCTCCAGTGCACTTGTTGCAATAGGCAGCGTGCTCAAGGAGGGAACACGCTCGCAGGGACATCTAGTCCGAGTCAGTACCGCAGACCGTGAGATACTCATAGAGAGTCGGCCTGAGTATGACCTCATTGTGGCGGCCATCCTGGAGCGGAGTTCTCTCTTCCTGAGAAGGTCCACACAGATGTTTGCGGACATGTTCTGCTCTCGATTTGGAGAGGAACTGAAGAAGGAACCGAGTAGAATCGATGTGTTCAACGAGGCGGAAGATCTGGTCGAGATAGCATTTCCATATCTACATCGCTGACGTGCTTCTATGTCCACGCGATGGGTGAAAGCCGAATTGCGCCCTGCTAGCGCTGACAAGCGTCGATGACCTGGGATGGCCACGCGAAACTGACCTATGGGAACTCGCTTCTTCGGTCATATCAATGATTCGTGCGAGCGAGCCCGACAAATGAGTGGGGCAGAAGGTAGGATGGCCTGATGCCACGCGGCATGGAGCCACTCTGATTGGAGTCTCAAGTTGAATTGCAGGTCAGTCTGACAGACAGTGCATTGGGACTATCTCGGAGCATCGCCCTCTGTAGTAGGATGTTGTAGAAAGAGTCAGGGAGTCAGCAGTCAAGTCGGACTGCCAACTCCAGGTATTGCTCTACTTCAGTGATCTGACCCATTCATACACGGGTTCACAGAGCTTCTTGATTCGCTCTTTCTCCGGATTCATGGGCCCGGGCTTCCAGCCATCTGCAGGCTCGAAGTGGAAGTCAGTTATCGCCCCGCGTCTGTCCTTCTTGTCAGCCCAGACGACCTTCACAGGCATACCAAACTCGGCATCCCATGGGTCTAGGCCTCTCAGCTCATTGGCCACTGCTGTCTTGCAGCCATCGATGACCACGTAGGCCAACACGAAAGGCAGCCTCTTCAGTGAGGACTTCCCTGACCAGCCTGCAACAGTGAAAGTGTGCACATGCCCCTCTGGTTTGAGGCGGATCCATTCTGTCCGCTCAAGATTATCGTCAAGTCGCCAGCAGTTGACACGTGGCGGGAAGAACTTGTCACCACACTTCGGACATTGCGTCCCCCATAGCTCCCCGTCCAGGAAGCCCTTGCCCATCTTAGAGAGCTCTGAGAGTCTCCAGTAATAGAGCTGGTCGTAGTGTAGGTGAATCTTGAGCTGCTGCTCCTTGTCGTCCCACTCGTAACCACAGAAATGGAATCCGTGCTCCCTGACATCGCCACGAAAGTCGTTCGCGCGGTTGACGTTGTATTCCACCTTGAGAGGGATCGGGTGCATTCTCGGATCGGTCTTCTTCTGCGTCATCGTCACGGCCTCCTTAGGATGAAGTTTGAGATGCTAGTACCTGTACCAGCATGACTGTTCACGAGTCCGGTATTGGCATCCCTGACGTAGGTCTTCGAACTCCGGTGCTTCTTTGGAATCATGTCTGTCAGCTGATAGTAGCACTCGATGGCTGACATGATTCCTGTCGCTCCGACTGGGTGTCCATAACCCATCAGACCCCCGCCTGGATTGACTGGTAGATCGCCCTCCATGAAGGTGCGTCTCTCGCGGACGAACTCTCTTATGTTGTCCTTGTCGCACCAGTGCAGGGCCTTGTAGATCTGTACCTCTGAGCTGCTGAAGGCGTCATGTATCTCTGCGACATCTATCTCCTTGACGGCCCGTTTGTAATCTATTCCGGCCATGTCATAGGCCATCTCGCCAGACTTTCTGCAAGCTGCGAACTCAGTCATGTCAGGGTATCCCTTGCCATATTGCTCATCCCAACCAGGGAAGTTCAGCCTGTCTCCAGCCCTGATCGTACAACTGCTGAGTCCTGCTCCGTCGATGATCACGTACTTTCCATCGGCGTTCTTCTTTGCCCACTCCTCGCTGGTGACCAGGCAGAATGCTCCGCCCCTGCTCATTAGACAGCAGTCGTACCTCTTTATCGGATAGCTGATCATTCGACTGTTCATCACGTCATCGATGGTCAGATCCCGCTTGTATTCCTGATATTCGCCACGATACCATTGCGTCTTCTCATTGTCTACAGCGTTGTTCCGGTTCTTGATAGCAGCGAGGGCAAAGTCCTCCTCGGTCAGCCCGTTCTCCTTCATGAACTTGTAGGCCATGGCCGCATAGTAGATGGGGTATATTCCTCCGGCAAGTGCCTCGTAGCGAGTGTCAGACGCCAGAGCTATGAACTCTGAACCCTGTGACTGTGTGACACTGTCCATGGTTTCCCATCCAGCCACGCCCACAACATCAAAGAGGCCAGACTTTACTGCGAGGAAGGCGGCATACAGTGCCGATCCTCCTGTGTTACCACCATTCTCCACACGGAAATGCGGCAGACCCACGAGTCCCAGATGGTCATGCACGATCCACTCGGGAGCCAGTTGCTTTCCGAAGTGAACCGAGAAGTGAGAATACACCATGAACTGCAGGTCTCGGAGATGAAAGTCCGGGATGTCCTGCTGGGTCTCGACTATGCAGTTTGCAATCATTGATTCGGGTTCAATGTGCATGGGATAGTCGAAGGGAGTCGCCGCACCACCTGCCAAACAGACTCTACGACTCATCGCTACTCCGCTACCTCTCCGCCCAATGGGCGGCCAATACTGTACGCCGACGACTCTGCCGACTACTTAACAGCTTCGGCTGTCTGAGCACGACATCCCGCCACTACAACAGTTCATCATCAGAACGAGATGTCCGAACATTGCGTTGGATGAATCCCGTCCACGACCACCATTCCAGTCAACATAGAGCAAGAATGGAGTTCGGATGGGGTTGACCGTTGCACAGGCCCGTAGTCAGTAACACCGGGGGGAACGGCCAGACGCAGAGTACACATGCGCTAGCCGTTACCGGCTGTTCTCCATGAACGTGAAGACCTACCATGGGTGGGCTACTTGAACTGCCCCTTCACTGGCGGGGAGAATAACAGAATAAGCGTTAGGATTGACAGAACCTCTCCAACTATTAGGAACTCGATGAAGTCCGAGGTGATATAGAGCACAACTGCGGCGATGTTGAGAACGACTGCATAGTTCCACCACTCTGTCTTCAGCGTCCTTAGGTTCATCGCGACACAGAGAGCGGCCAGTGCGAGGACCGCACCTATTGCTGAAATGGCATTCTCCGAGATGTATAGTCCCAATGCTGCGGAAGCAAGTCCATTGACTGCATTTGCGATCATAAGCGCAACAACGCCATTTACCGGGTTACCCTGTCTACTCTCTTCCATATTCAACACCGATTTTCCTTACGGAAGTGGAGAATCATCCTCTCCCGCGAAACCTACTGAACAGTTCCGAGATAAGAATATTCCAGTTGAAGGGGACAGAAGGGGGGTGTTCGAAAGGAGAATGACGTGATGGAGTCCTGCATGCCTGTCACGCACTGACCAGCATCACATCCTCACAATATCTGGATGACATGCCTACGTTCTGTAGTGAAACTCGAATCTCAGTCCGCGCTGACATGGCACAGACCCAATCTCACCGGTCCCTCGATGACCCCCCTCATCCAATTCCTCGGTCCTGTCGTGCGCGAAATATCCCCTCGGAAGAACGGGAAGACTGTACCAATCCACGTGAATGTACACCAGGATCCCCGTAGTCGACCTACTCCCATTCTGACCTGAACGCCCGTTGATCTTCGTATCGAAGGTCAGACTATTGACTGTCTGCTGTGTGAGGTTCAGGGGATCGCCAACAACGTTTCACACCAATAGTTTCAGGCCATCGACAGGATGCCTCATCAGGACCCGTCTAATGACAGCATTTCGGATCTGAC
>JAWAQK010000015.1:0-47586 GCA_038893995.1 Candidatus Thorarchaeota archaeon
GAGATGACGCTTGACCTCAGGTGGAGCAATATCATAGGACCTCCGTAGGCGGGCTCCTGCCAGATTGTCAGGCGAGTATAGTCTTGGAGACAACCTCGAGTCACCTCCGCATGAGCTCGGTTGATTTGACGCGATATTTGGTGCACGAGCAGAGTGTTGGTTCGTATATATCGAACACTTTCATCAGGTCCACAGGCCACTTCAGACTGTCGAGGACCCTAGAACAAGAGACCGAGGGTAGATGTGCCCTCACGCCTTCAGGCCCCAGGGTTGTAGGTCCAGCCGCACGGAGGATGATTCCTCGATCCTAGCCAGGTCTTACGCTACTCGTATGCAGCGCAGACATTCGTGACAGTGTCTCTCACTCCCTCTATCTTTCTGAGTGTATCAACAACGAAAGAGCTGAGGGCCTCCGGAGTATCGAATACGCCCTTGATGAGAAGGTCGTATGCACCGTAGATGAGATAGGCCTCCTCAACATTCTCGAGGCTCTTCACGTGGGACAGTATCTCGCGGGAGCGAACAGAGTCTACCTTTGCCATTATGAAGGCGACTATCACCAGAAACACCCTGCAATCCGTACAATGACTGCGAATAAAACTCTTGTCGCTGTCGAGATAGGAGGCTGCCCAGCGAACAGACAGACGAGGACCAGTCATGGTTCAGGGTCGCGACAGTTCCGACCCAACTTCAGCAGGATCCTATCACGGTCTGATTGTGATCTTTAGGCTCTGGGCGAGGTCCTTGTACCGGTTCCTTACCGTGACCTCAGTCACATTGGATGCCTCAGCTATCTCTCTCTGCGTGCGTCGCTCGTTCTCAATTATTCCCGCAATGTACAGTGCCGCAGCAGCCAGACCGCCCGGGTCCTTTCCTGCTGTCAGACCGCGTCTCCTGGCCTCTGCTATTATCTCCATTGCACAGCGCACGGTCTTACCGCTCAGAGACAGGTCAGCCGATATCCTTGGCATTAGATCGTTTGCAGATGGGATGGGGACCTTGATTGGGACGTTTCGGAGCACCAGCCTCACGCACTGTCCGAGTTCCTTCCTGTTGACCTTTGCCTCCTGAACTATCTCATCGAGCTGGCGGGGGATCTTGTGTATTCGACAAGAGAGGTAGATCGTGGCTGCAACCATCCCCTCAATGCTGCGTCCACGCACGAGTCTTCTTCCGAGTGCCTTCCGATAGATGAGCGCGGCTGTCTCCTTCGTCTCGCCTGGTATTCCAAGCTGTGATGTCAGACGATCCATCTCGCTCAGCGCAATACTCAGGTTCCTGTGCTGAGAGTTGTGGACAAGGGTCCTGATCTGCCACTTCCTCATGCGATATATGGCTGCACGGCTATTGGCTGCAATCACACGACCGTTGGCGTCCCGGTCGCTCCAACCGATGGTCGTTGCTAGACCCTTGTCAGCCATGGTGAGTGTTATGGGAGAGCCGGTCCTGGCGCGGGCCTCACGTTCTTCTGCAGTGAATGCTCTCCACTCGGGGCCGACGTCAAGAACATGATCGCTGATCACACAACCACACGAGGTGCATGTTGTCTCACCGCGTGTACTGTCTTCGTGGAACTCTGTACCACCACAGATGGAGCACACCATGACTGGGATGTGACGCTCCATTGTGGCCCTGTCTGTCCTTGCCATTGCACTCACCTTTCTTACCCGTCCGGCACACGGGCAGCTGTCGCCCTACAGGAGGAGAATAGAATCTCATCTCGGACGGAGATTAGTGCAAACCGCGAGCATAAGGTGCTTATAAGCTTAAGCATCTGTGAAACATTGTATTAACATAGAATAGTGGTGATGACCCGAACTCTTCAGCCAAGTCCAGGCCATCACCTGATTCAGTATCCAGGACCGTGAAGTCTCTTCATCTGCCGGATCAAGCCTTGGCGTCGAGACATGACCACTCCCGGACGACCTGCTCAGGAATTATGTGAATGCTCTCGTAGTACGTTTCTCCGCTCTCGAGGACAGTCTTTGTGAGGGCAACTTTCAGAAGGCCATTGCTCCTACCCAGGAGGTATCCTGCAAGATACTGAACGGGGACCTCCTGCTTGTCGGCCTCATCCATGCTCATTGCGCAACACTCAAGACCAGGACTCTGAAAGCTCACCTCGATGATTGGGTGTTGCTCACACTGGTCACTACGGACGAGCCACCTGATCTTCCCGCCATCGCTTTCGTCGCCTGTGAATCTCTGGACTGCAGAGATATCGTAGTGATGCGGTTCACCGGTCAGCTTGTGGATTGACGGGGCGAGATAGAGCATCTTCTCGTGCAATTCAGACACGGAGTCACCAGAGTCTATGTACCTCTTGTCAGAGCCCTCACCGACCACATAGCGAATGTGGTAGTGCTTTGCATTCACCAGCTTCTCTTGATCATTTTCCTTGACCTTTACCTTGCCGTCACCGTAGACCTCTACTGGAGAGAATGGGTTAGCTGTCACATTTGTCATGAATCGTTCACCATCGTTAATTAACTATAGATAACAAGCACAATATTAGTTATTAAGCTTTGTGTTGGGTGAAATGAGGAACTCGCGTCTGCAGGACCACTCACTCG
Organism: Candidatus Thorarchaeota archaeon; assembly: GCA_038893995.1. Classification (GTDB taxonomy): domain Archaea; phylum Asgardarchaeota; class Thorarchaeia; order Thorarchaeales; family Thorarchaeaceae; genus JAWAQK01. The sequence continues at coordinate 2,574 of JAWAQK010000015.1, forward strand.
TCCTCGTTCACAACAATCTTCGACAGATGTCGCGCCCTCTTGATTGCTGCTGACGACACGTGGTGGACCTTTCCCCTCTCAATCACGATGTGTTCGGTTTCCAGCTCAGGTGCGAAATGTACCTTGACGTCTTCTACCATGTGATGAAGCTGCGTGCAGTGAGGACTGCCATCGATCGTGAGGACCCTCACAGCTTCAATCCCTGCATACTTCACCATTGAGGCAAGCTTGTATCCGGCCATGTTCATGTGGGTTTCCTCAAGACATACTGTCAGCGTGATGTGCTCACCCCCGTCAGCACGACACTGCTCCAGCACTCCAGGAAACCGAGTTGGTACGCAGGAGCCCACAAGAAGGATCCTCCTGTTCCTTCGGAGCCGTTCATCACCGACATTCGTGCACATGAGGCCGGAACAGTCGCCGCAGTGTATCATCACTACCACTTCCTTCTCACCGGGGGTCTGGAGGTTTCACCAGGTTCGTCCTGAGGTCTCTGCTCGAGAAGAGTGGGCGCCACCTGTGCAATCAGGTCCCCCTCGAAGATATAGCTCAGAGCCCTCATGATGACCACCGCCCCATCACACGGAGACACCACAGGCTTTGTTTCCTGTACATGGCCCAGCACGTTTCCAGCAGACACGACCTCACCAACATTCAGAACGGGGACGAAGAAACCCTCCTGTTCAGCATACACCGGCTTCTGCCTTGCCATGAGAACGGGGGACGTGTCTATCCGGCTGCCCGGCACCATGTCTTGAGTCCTGAGAAAGTTGACTATCGCCTCCCGTACCTCTACGGCAGCCTGTGGCTCAACGTTCTCACGTCCGCCCCTCATGATGATCGAGATAGCGGGAATTCCCTCATGAGCTGCTTCTACCGAGAGAGATCCACGCTCGGGAGGTGCATCAACAACGAGTGGTAGTGCCATTTGACAGGCCAGATTCCTCACGTGAATATACTGCCTGTGCATACAGACGACGTGGCTGATACAGGGACTCACCGATCCACAGAGATGAATGACATAGTCAGCGCCAGTGGACCTCTTCCATATCTCCCTGGCGAGTCGTTCAGTGACGGTCCCCGTATCACTGCCAGGGAAGACACTGTCGAGGTCCTTGGAGTCAAGAGGGGATGTCCGCATGCCTAACCTGAATGCAAGCGGGTTGGCAACGGGCAGCACGCTGACGCTACCGTCAATCCTCTCGAGACCATCGAGATACTTCATCAGCAGATAGCTTGTATAGACATCAGTCGCGCAATCTCCATGCATTCCTGACAGGACGAACACTTCAGGCTTATCGTCACCGTACTCGTAGAATCCCAGTGTGCTTCCTGTCTTCACATCAATGTCTATCGCAGTGACCCTCGGCTTCATGACTGCAGTTCCTGTCAGTCATCCCAACCCATCTAATAAGAAGCGGTGTATCACACGTCTCTGGTACGAGTCACAGTTTCACAGTTGAACAGATAGATGTCCGTCTTGAAGTTTCCTCCTAGAATGCTGTCGTGCCTGCCAATCGCGTAGGAAGAGTTCACTCGAATGTGCGGCTTTTCGAGAAGTTCGGGATGACCACAGACAGCCGTCTCTCCAATCCAGGCAAGTGGCAGACCCCTCGCCACAATATCAAGTCCCACCACCGACAGATGGGGCTCCCATGAGATTATCACAAATGAGGGACTCAGTAAGTCAACTGCCTCAATCGCATCCATCGTACGTACCCACTTTGGATAGCAGATCCTGTACCCGTCGGACTTTGAATCAGTGGCGATTATCTCCCGTGTCAGCAGAGGTCGAAGGAACTCTGACAGCTCGCCGCCTCCGCTCATCACTTCAAGTACGGGGCCAGGCGAGTCAACAACAGCGAGCACTGCATTGATCATAGATGCAAGCTGACTAACAAACTCCTGACTGAGTACCTGAAAGATCAGTCTATGACCACTGTTGGCGCCACCAAAGTACTCCTTCAGAAGACCCGACAATTCAACTGCGGACAGTAGTTTTCGTGCCTGCTCAAATGGCATCAGCCGGGAGTGGACATCCACGAAAATGCCTGCCTCAAACATCCAGTCCTCTGCCATGAGGCGACGCCAGTCGGGTCTCTTTTCATACTGCCGTTTCAGGAATGGTGGCTTCATCAGGGTTTCCTGGCAACGACTCCGAGAGTGTCCACATCTCGGCGGATGTCAACAAATCCGACACTCCTGAGTCGATTCATCACCCCCTTCTGCACATCCGTGCTCCTGAACCTGCTACCCGGACTACCCACGTAGTGGAACAGGACCCCAGAAGGTTTCAGGACCCTCCTGATCTCAGAGTAGAACTCGATTCTATACAGGGACGGCGCATGGCCAAAACGAGGAGGATCATGAAGGACCGCGCAGAACCGTTCATCCTCGAGCCTTGCCACCTCCTCGACCGCATCACCCACGACTATACTTACCCGGTCATCGTCAAACAGCTTTCTGGACCATGGATTGAGTCGTGCTAGACTCATGACATTGGGGTCCCGCTCGATTGTCACGACTCTCTGCACTCCACGTTCGATGCACGCCAGGGCAGAGTAGCCGAGACCCGTACATATGTCGAGTACGTCTGAGCAGTGAGCGGGGATGTGCCTTGCCTTCAACCTCGCGTCGCCGAGCGGGTCAATGTCCTTGATCCGGTGCATCAGGACTCCGTCTATCATCAGGGCAGGAGGATGGTCGGGACCGGTGGGAAATAGCTTGTAGAAATGTTCCCCGCGTATTGCGGCCATGAAGACGCCATCTGGTGTCTTGAAGTAAATTGAGTCGCTGTCCTCAGATATCTGCCTGAGTTGATCCACTGTGATGCCACAGGTCCGGACCCGCAATCGTTCTCTCGTGAGACCAAGGTCGAGTGATATCTCGACTTCGTCAAGGCCTGTCTCGAGTGCCTCAAGTATCACACGTGCAGTATGAGAAACAATGAACATCCTTGGCCCACCACAGAACACCGCGTGCACGAAGTCTATGAACTCGACGCTTCTATCTTCAGAGGCAGCCTAGTGAGTGTCGCCGACTGAGAATACAAGAGCTCCCTCCAAGACATGCGAACTTGGGACCAAATCGTTTATTAGCATCAGCGGCGAGCAGTGCTTGGAGTGCACAGGATGGATCGCGTTCTCTGACGAGCATCACTCATTCTGCGAGCCCTTTATAGCGTGTTCTAGTATCCTGCTGACTCCGTCTCTCATCTCGTATCAGAAGGATGAAGATGATCATGAGTGAACTCCATAGAATAGAAACCAAATGGCAAAGACGGTGGCGCAGAGACAGGGTATTTGAGGCGGATCCGGATCCGTCTAGACCCAAGTTCTTCCTGACAGTACCATACCCCTATACAAATGGCGCCCTTCATGTAGGTCATGGGCGCACGTACACAGTTGGGGATCTGATCGCACGTTATAAGAGAATGCGGGGCTATAACGTACTCTTTCCGATGGCTTCACACATGACGGGGACCCCGATACAGGGCATGGTAGAGAGACTGAAGGCGGGAGACAGAGATGCAATCGAGCTGTACAAGCGGGATCTCCGAGTGTATCTGAAGACTGAAGAGGAAGTCAATGCACAACTGGCGAAGTTCACGGACCCGTGGGTGACTGCAAGGTTCTTCGCAGACGCCATCTCGTCTGACTTCAATGCACTAGGATATAGCATCGACTGGAGGAGACGATTCACAACTGGAGATGGGATATACAACAAGTTCATCGAGTGGCAGTACGGAAAGTTCAAGGAAAAGGGGTACATAAGGCAGGGAAACTATCCGCTCCTGTATTGCCCCAGGGACAAGAATCCAGTCGGGGAGGATGATCTGCTTGAGGGGAGTTCTGCAAAGATCAAGGAGTTCACGGCCATAAAGTTTGGGTTCGAAGATGGATATATCGTTCCTGCAACTCTGAGACCTGAGACCATCTTCGGTGTGACGAACATGTGGGTTAACCCGTCTGCGGACTATGTCTGGGCCAAGGTCAACGGAGAGAAGTGGGTCGTCTCAGAGGCTGCAGTCGAGAAGCTGAGGCTACAGGCCAAGAATGTGGAGGTGATCGAGAGATTCAAGGGATCCAGACTAGTCAACAAGAGGTTCAGGGCAGTCCATGACGAACACGAGGGACTGATCCTGCCCGCGGACTTTGTCGATCCCAACAATGCCACGGGTGTGGTCTACTCGGTCCCTGCACACGCACCGTTTGACTATGTCGCACTTCGTGACCTGTGGGAGGACCCAACAAGTTTGGCTCAATATGGCATCACCCCCGAGGATATTAGAGGAATATTACCAATAGGAATAATCGACATCAAGGGATATGGCGAGTTTCCCGCAAAGGAGGAGGTAGAGAAGAGGGGAATAAGGAGTCAACACGAGGTCCAGGCCCTTGAGGAGGCAACTCAGGAGATCTACAAGGCCGAGTTTTACGGGGGCGTCATGAAGAACAACTGTGGCGAGTTTGCGGGTAGACCTATAAGAGATGCGAAGGATGAAGTCGTGTCGTGGATGAGGTCGAATGGTCGTTGTGACGTATTCTACGAGCCTGACATCAGACCCGTAATCTGCAAGTGCGGTGCCGAGGTCCAAGTGGGCGTGTTTGCGGGTCAGTGGTTCCTCGACTATCAGAGCCCAGGATGGAAAGACCTGGCACGTAGGGCACTTGACTCGATGACCATAGTTCCCGATGTGTACAGGCGGCTCTTCGAGGCAACATTTGACTGGCTCACACAGAGACCATGTGCGAGGAAGAGGGGCATCGGCACACGCTTGCCATTCGATCCAGACTGGATAATAGAGTCACTCTCAGACTCTACTATCTACATGGCGTTCTACACTATTGCCCACATAATCACTGCAAATCGGATCAAGCCAGAGAATCTGGTACCTGAGGTATTCGACTTCGTATTTCTCGACAAGGGCAAGGTGGAGGACGTTGCGACTGCATCGGGAATCAGTGCAGACATACTGAGGGCCATGCACGATGAGTTCGCGTACTGGTACCCGAATGACCAGCGTCACACTGCACCGTCACATATCTCGAATCATCTCAGTTTTGCCATATTCCACCACGTGGCGATCTTCCCAGAGAGACACTGGCTGAGGTGCATCAGTCTGAACGAACATGTCAACATGGAAGGGGCCAAGATGAGCAAGAGCAAGGGAAACACCATTCCCCTTGCGGAGATTCCGGTGAAGTATGGCGCCGATGTGTATCGCACCTACACACTCTCAGCAGCCGAACCAGGTACATTGATGGACTGGCGTGAGAAGGAGATACCCACTGTACGAACCAGACTACAACAGTTCTTCGATACAGTCCTGAAATACGGTAGAAAGACGCCAAGGGTATATCGCGAGTCGGATCGACCCACATTGGCGACCAGATGGATCCTGTCAAGGGTGAACTCAATCATTGAGGCCTGCACTGACTGTATTGAGAGGTTCAAGATCCGAGACTATGCCATCCTCGCATCCTCCGAGATGGAGCGCACCATCAGCCGGTACCTCAGGATGGGCGACGTGCCACGTCAGGAGAGAGATGGGACGATGGCGTATGTCTGTGACATATGGGTCAGACTGATGGCACCCATGACACCTCATCTGTCAGAGGAGCTCTGGTCAAGGATGAAACGAGAGGGATACGTCTCCCTTGCCCGTTGGCCAGAGGCGGACAAGTCCCTCATAGACACGAGAATTGAGATCGCCCAGAATGTTGTTGACTCAACCATTGGTGACGTCCGAGAGATAGTGAGGCTCCTCAGGAACAAGAGTGTGAGCAGGGTACATCTCTATGTGGCCCCGCAGTGGATGTTTGATGCAATGAATAGCATCCGTGATGCGCAGCTGCCACTGGTTATGAGCTCTATCATGAAACACCTGATGAGCCAGTCAAAGTTCCGCGAACATGGTAAGGAGCTTAGTAGGATAGTCGAGAGGATAGCCAAGGAGAACGGTCTCTGGCCATATTCTGAGAACGCGGAGCTTGAACTCGAAACGATGAGAAACGCTTCAGGCTACATGTCCTCACAACTCGGTTTCGAAGTGATCGTACATAGTGCCGAGTCACCCGAGTACGATCCTCAGGGCAAGTCGGCGTTGGCCCTGCCAGGGCGGGTGTCTGTCCTGCTCGAATAGGGGCACGGTACCCCCCTGACCCAACCATCGGTACCAGTGACAGCATTGACCAGGAAAGCTACTGTAGATACTTGGCAATGATAGAGTGGGTCTCTTTCTTCCATTCCACCGACTTCTTTGCCAGTTCAGTGGCCACATCACCAGGAAGTGGTTCATCTCTCGGCAGTCGCTCGACGACTGAGAGCCAGCTTCCTGTGCTGAGGCTTGAGGCCGTCGCAGCTTGTCCCTCGATGGCCTTGATCAGCATCTCTCTTCCATGAGCGACCTGATAGTAGACTTCACTGGCGGGGGCCTTCTTGAGTACGGCATGGACTGTTCGGTCCCAGCAAATCTTGGAGATGAGTGCATATCGCAACCGCAATCGGTCCTCGTCGTTCAGTGCAGTGTACCTGTCAATTGCTCTCTTGATATTCTCACTGAGTTCAGCAATGTAACTCTCAGCCAGTGCACTGTCAGCCATATGCAGTGTGACTATCGCGACCTTGGCGTCTTGGTCAATACCTATGTCGACCTGTGCGTGACTTCCACCAATGTTCACTGAGAAACGTGCTGTCCCACTAAAGGACCGGCTCTCGGGTTCACTGTATTCATCCAATAGGACACCCGGTCTAGAGGAAACCGCATACCACACGACCTTGAAGACAACAGAAGGCTCTAGGCTCTGAAAGCCGATCTGCCTCGAGACCTTCAAGCTCTCATCCGTCATCTCCAGTTCGGATCCTCGCTCAGCAACTCGTGAACATCCAGTCAGACTGACAGACTTAAAGAGTTTGGGGGTAGCAATCCCAGTAGGCAGGGTACGGACGTGTCATCAGTCCGGTCTGGAATGTAGAGTGGTTTATCGGGAGACTGGAGAAATAGAAGAGTATGGTTTCCAGGTCGCTTGAGAAGATGATGTTGATCGCCATTGGCTTGAGCACAGTGGTCATCGTCGCAGCGCCCATATTGCTATACTCGATGGGCATACTGAGCACCGCGTCCCGACTTGAAACAGCGAGAGAATTCGCAGTGAAGGTTCACGAGTATGTGACTCTCGTAGATAGCGGCGAGAGCTCCTCCGTACTCACACAGCTGATCGTGCCCACAGATGTCAAGGTGAGTTCAGTCGGTAAAACCCTGATCATTACATTCGAGCCACAGGGAGCAGTAGGTACGACGTGGTCAAAGGACTACAGTACCGGAATCGTCCTGATTGGGCCAGATGATCCAGGAGTCTACCTACTCAGAGTATGGCGCAATGACTTGGCGTTGTACGTTGAGTTTTCGTGAGTCAACGGCCATACTAACACAACGTTTAAAATGACGCCCCTAGGACAGGGCGGTCAAATCCCGTCTGGTGAGGACTGCAACAGATGGCCGAGGCTGCTGACAAGGGAAGAGCTGACCAGCCAAGAAACTCAGATCAAGGTGGAAAGGAACAGAAGGTACAGACGGGGAGGAGCATCGCTCAGAGTACTACACGGGCCCGGGACTATGTGAGCCGTGTCGTGGGTCGAATTGTCAATCTCCGCATGCTTCGACGACTCGTACAGGTGTTCTTTCTGTTTGGCATAAATGCATACATCCTTGGCACCTGGTTTGCCGCAGACTGGATAGTTTCGCTGTGGCAGCAGTTCAGGGATATGCTCCCAACGCTGCCGATAATTGCCTCACTGGACGCACCCTACGCGGTCATTGCGGGATCCTTCGATGCTCTGCAACGAGAGTTTACACGGGGGGTATTTCCATTCTTCACAATCGGAGGCGCGATTGTGATTCTTACAGTCATCGGACGCTCTGCGTGCGGGTGGATCTGTCCGATAGGCACTGTCCAAGACTTTGCAACGCTGCCAAACCCCCACAAGATCAGGGTATCTCCAGAGACCGAAGAAGGCATGAGAAGAGTCAAGGCCTACGTATTCGTAGGCGTGATGTTTGTCACTCTCTGGATATCAAGCAGTTATCTCACAGGCCAGGTCAATACGTTGCGCAATGCACTAGGAGTGTTCTTTGATTCTCCATTCAATCCTCTTAACCCTGCACATATTCTCTTTGTTGTAATACCGAGTCAGAACTGGCCGACCGACCTCAGCAAGCTCTGGTATCTCATGACATTCGGGACCCTTGTCTGGATGCAGATAGCGTTCGTGGTCTTCGTGGTCATCGTGTCAATCTGGGTCCCAAGATGGTACTGCAGGTGGCTCTGCCCAGCAGGCTGGTTCTATGGACTGTTCTCCAAGAACGCAATCGTGGGTATTGGCCGTAATCCCGCCAGATGCACACCTGACACGTGCAGCATCTGCGAAGCCGTCTGTCCCATGAACATCAGGATACGAAGGTATCCATACCAGCACATGTACTCTCCGGACTGTATACTGTGCCTGGAGTGTAAGAGCCACTGTCCGAACAAGGCGATATCAGTCCGATTTGTCTAGGAATTCCTGTTCGACATTGGAGGCCGCGTCGGCGAAGATCCTGACTGACTCCGAGTACAGTCGCATCAGGGCATAGCCCTCCTCGGTGATCTCAGATCCGCCTCCACCTGCACCATGTTCAATATCCATACCGCCCCTTCGCGTATTCAGTAGGCGCACACCGAGTTCACGCTCCACATCCCTTATGAGTCCCCACGCGTATCTGTATGACATTCCAAGTGCCCTTGCGCCTCCAGTGATAGCTCCGGTCTCATGAATCGACTTTAGAAGTACGTAGACACCAGCGCCGAAAACGGGCCTTCGGCGCACATGAACGGACGCCAACTCTGGCTCGGCTTGACCGACGTCTCCGGACGTGATTCTGTCACCTCCTGGCTGGGGAGTGATCTCGAACCAGATCTTCCATCTGAGTCTCAGGCGAGATTTCCTGTCTTTCTCCAAACTGGCCTCACTTCGTCAATCGGAACCGCTTGGCAGATGAAATCAATGAGTCAGTGGCCCCATCTCAGCCGCTCAGGCTTCAGGTCTTCCTTGATATTCTTCTTGACCTGCTTATAGTGGTCAGCACAGAGATATGTCCTGCGAGTACGGACGTCCCTCAGTCTAAGACCAGAGCGACTGATAGTATCTGCGATACGCGAGGTAGCAAAGGTCCTCTTCGAGGGCTTATTGCAGCCCTCGATGCTGCAGGTCTTCGTCGTTTCCAAAGCAGACCTCTCCAAATAGATGTCAGGAGGGACGTGCATTATAACTATGACGGCCACGCTCCCTGCTGCTGGGCTGGAGGTATCAAGATGGGACCATGAGAGAAATCGAACAACATTCTCTCTTCGCGCCCTAGTCTCAGCCTGAACTCTCTGCTCCCATCCACGACACCAATAGGACTTGCACTCATCAGATGGTCCGCAGCAATCTTGATGACGTCCTTCACGTGGTCCTCATCGACTGACAGCAGGAATCCCAGAGAGATATACATTCGGAGCCAGTCCTCTATGCCAACCTCCGGAGGACAGATCTTCTCAACCTGATCCAGGTGAATCACTGCCCCTCGACCCGAGTGTTCGACCATCATTGCTGCGGTCCCGATCAGGCCAGCAACGGAGACGTCCTTCGAGGCATTCACAAGATGACGTTCAGCTATACTGTTCATCACAGCGAGTCTGACCCGGATCTCATCGGGACTGCGACCGGTCACAGAGTCCCACCCGAGTTTGTAGTTCTTGCCCCGGGCGCCAACTCTGTCGTGAAGTAGCAACAATGTGTCACCAGATCTGGCACCGCAGGATGTAAGACGACACCTTCTATCCACTCGGCCAGTGGCACAACCCACAACATATGGTCGGGCGGAACCCGGGTTTGTGTGCCCTCTGACAATGGGCACACGGAACACCTGAGAGGCTCTAGTGATGCCACTGAGCAGTCCTTCACGCATCGAGTCATCGATATAGGAAACGACTACCGAGATGGAAGTCGGTACCCCTCCCGCTGCATATATGTCCATCACGTTTGCAAGGACTACATTGAACCCTGCCGAGTAGGGATAGTTGGCGCAAAGATCCTCTGCGATGGAGTCTACTGTTATGAGAAGCAACTCGTCGCAAGACGTTTCGACAACAGCGGAATCCTCTCCGAAGGTACCAGTGACATCTCCTCTGTAGGAGTCTTGCTCGAGCCGCCTCGCCACTTCGGGTAGGACCATCTTTCTTCTCATGCCATCAAATGAGAGGAGGATCCTCACGATTTGGTCCAATCGTTCCAAGGAAGATCACTCCCCTCGCTGGAAACATGTACCTCATGGCGGTCCGAGGAAACTAATGACGAGAGATTTCTGTTCAAGTAGCAGGCCGATTGCAAGCAGAGACACTCCTATCATCAGGAGGATTAGGGCCTTCATCAACGGTCGTATCCCGTCGAGCAACTGGGCTCACCACGGAGAGGAGGCTGATGTGGCCCTTAAAGAGGTTGTGGACAACGGGGCCGCGCTGGTCTAGTTGCCCTTTACACCCAGTTTCTTGGCGTACTTCTTCGGTATCGACGCCGGGTCTACAAATTTCTCCACATATACGTCCTCGTCCAAGTCGTCAACGTGTTTCACGGGTGAACGACACAGACCTTCAGAGGTCATCCTGCGACTGTCACAGGATGCATACTGACACCACGGACCGTCACATTCGTCATCTACCATCCTACACCACAATAGTCTTTGTCCCCTCCTGCTTACCAGCTTGAGAGATGGGGGACGAGTTTCGCAGACGAAGTGTTTGCACGAAGGAGCACACTTTCTAGATTCCGACATGATTCTGTCCTCCTGACTCCAACTCTGGACAGAGAATCATCACCTCGAGCCAACCTCCGGTGGTTCTGTCATCATCTGTTGGACCCCCAGGTCATTGAGGTCGACTTCAGAGACCAGTACAGGGCCATGTGAAGTACAAGACAGCACGCCGATATTGCATCGTGGAACATGACGTCCAGGCCTCAGACAGAAGGTCATCTTATCGGCAGTATGGATCCGCAGCCAGACAAGACCTGTCCCTGCTCGCTTTTCAGATTCGGAGCGCGAGGTCGTGGCATTGACCCTGTTTCCCGGTTCCTCACAGACCAGGGGTCTAGTCGCATGAGATCCATCGTGCTGCTCGAGTGAGGGGACTGACAGATGGGAAGCTGCTGTCATAGGCCCAACTGCTGGCCGGTACAGGGGACCACGAGTCTCCTGTCTTGGGACCACGAGCGATTTCAGACGACTCCCAAATGCCTCGGCCCGCCTCATGTTCAGAACACAACCAACGACCTGTGGAACGTATGAACGACAGCTCGATCGAGTTGTTCGGTGATGATCATCCGACTCTTCTCGGGACATCCTCAGCACCGTCCCAAGGAGTACGACTGACGCCGACTGAGCATCCGTGTCATCCATGCCGTCTACAGAGAGGAAGCGTTCTGGGCCAGACACCTCTGAGGACACCCCTAGTACACCGTGGCAATACAGACTGTGGTCTCTTTGTTGTCAATGTCAGTCCTAGAGCCCTTGAACACCGATGGCACTTCGTGCACCATCCAAGACATGAATGTGTTAGGGGTGAGGACCAAGCCGTCACAACAACGGCCTCCTTATGCACACTGGTTCCAGTCAAGAGTGACATGACAGACCCTGTGGATTCTACTTAAGCTCAGCCAGCCTGGCTGCGGCCTCATCCAACTTGGCCTTCGTAGTAACAATGGACTCCACACCGTAGTTCGGAAGTACCTTGAGCTCTTCGATCAACAGGGCAAGGGCCTTCACCGCGTCGATCTGCTTCTGCTCGAGAGTCCCATCCGGATATGTTATTGATGCTTCAGTCCAAGTCTTCTTCTCAACGTCGGCTGGGAACAGTACGTAGATGTAGTCACTATTGCTACAGATGAAAGATGGTGTACTCTCCCATGCCTTTGCAAGAAGCACCCCAAAGGCCTTGGCATTTTCAGACTTGTCGCCCATTGAGTTTCACCCTACTAGCTAGGTGGAACACATGAATGCAGGTAGTCTTGGCTTATTTCTTTTGCTCGCGGCCACCGTCAGGGCCTGTGCCAGACGAATGAATAGTACGCTATCTCACCATTCGTCTTGACCGTCGCTATGATGAACCTCTTACGGACGCTTGTTGCCAGTCTGCCCGCCCTCACGATATCCAGCGGCATCACGCCCAGTCTCTGAGGAATGACATGCACCAGGAAAGGAGCGTGGTCCTTTCCAGGCCCGTACTCGTAAACGGCAAAGTCCGTCCCGAACTTCAGACCAGGTCTCACAACAAAACCTCGCTCTCGAAGCTGAGTGTAGACGAAGAGCCTGTCACGAAATGTGTCCGACTTCTTCTGACCGATGTCGATGATATCGTCCCTACAGAGAAACCGGTCTGTGATTGGATCGTGTACCTTCAGCAGTCCCTTGTCAGTCAGATAGGCGCACTCCAGCAGAGAGAGCTCGAGAGGGCGATCAAACTCAGGAGTGCGAGGCTTTCGTATTCCGACGGGCTGTCCAAAGTACCCGTTTGAATACAGCCTTGTACCATGTGCGGGGCTCCAGACTATTGCTCTGTCAATGACGAGTTCTGCCAGGGGAACATCGTCTTCGTCAGTCCCGGACAAGTGACCCACCGTCTCATACGTTGAGAGTCAACGATATGCCACGAATCGTGTTAGCGATGTCCTCGCAGAAGTTGCTCACTTCTTCGAGGGTGTTGACGAAATCACGCATCCTGAGCATCGTCGCAAGCGGTATCGGACTCGGATATAGGAGAGACCACACGTCTCGCATGAGTGAGTCTATCACCTTCTCGAGACGACACACTTCCGTGGCCTTGTTCATCGCGGTCTCGATGTTGATTGAGAGGAAACGGACGGCCTCTCTAGACTCGGTCACTAGGTTGAGATAGGTGTGGATCAACTCGTCTACCTTGTCCTTGAGCTTGTCGCTGGGGATCCAGTCGCGCATGAACCCCTCAAGGTGATAGCAGGCGATCTCGGCGCCATCCAGTATCTTGTCATTCAAGTTTACGAGCCGGAGCAGATCCTCTCGTTGCATGAGTGAGTGAGCCGCGGCGAGAGCATCAAGGATCTGACACTTGATTTCATTGCCCTTCTCTTCGTAATCCGTTACCGTCGAAAGATCTCCGGACCCAATGACCGCACCAGAGTCAAGCCAAGCCAGCACCGCACCAACCAGGACCTTGGTCGAAGACAGAGCTAGCCTGAAATGTTCGTCAATCATCTGAGTGATATTGGCCAGCTCACTACTGTTCTGTCGCTTGGCATCCAAGACCATTGATGTGCATCCCAGAGTACCCCGCCTGAGAATCGGTTTTAAATCTTCGCCAGAGGTCGGTCAGTACAGAGACATCACAATGGAACCGTGGCAATTTCTTGTAGCACTCATCCAGGGGCTGGTAGAGTGGCTTCCGATAAGTAGCTCTGGTCAGACGATCCTCGTATTGTACAATGCTGCAGAAGTGCCCATCGAAACCGCCATTCACACCGCAGTCTGGCTCCACCTTGGGACCGCTGCAGCTGTGATAGTTCGGTATCGCTCGGACTTTATCAGTATCATCACGATTGCAGATCGCGCATTGGTCAAGCACTTGATAGTCGCCACAGCAGCCACAGCAGTGACTGGAGTCCCAACATACTTCCTAATACTGAATCTGGTGAGGAACGGAGAGTTCCTCAACCTCATCGTCGGTCTGTCGCTGATAATCACGAGTCAGGTCGTTCGGGCATCAGAGAAACAGACAACAGCAGAGACATGCAATGCTGTTGTATCGGACCGGAATGCGTTGATCGCGGGACTCATGCAAGGGTTCTCAGTGATCCCGGGTCTCAGTCGATCCGGGGTGACAATTGCAACACTCCTGGGTCAGAGGGTTGACAAGGAGCACGCACTGAAATTCAGCTTCCTGATGAGCGTGCCCGCTGTCCTGGGAATACTCGTGCTCGAGGCCCTCATAGGAGCACAGTCACCCATTATTGTGTCCGTCAGTGACCTGTTCCTGATGCAGATCGTCGTCTTCTTGACTGGACTGGCGTCCATGGAATTCCTGCTCAGACTGGCCCGCAGGGTGAGCATGGCAGTACTATGTCTTACCCTCGGTGTGATCGCGCTCGTAATCGGACTACCAGGACTATTCTGATCGCTTCTGAAATATCAGGGCGACGGGAGCATTGGCAGATCTCCACTCAGCGAGTTTTCCTTCGTAGTCCACCGGGATCACATGTCGTCCATGATTTCCTACTATTACGAACAGCGTGCCTACTCGCGACAGCTTAAGCAGTATCTTGGTCCAGTTATCTATCCGTCGAACGATCTTCTCCAGGAGTGTCTTGGGGGGAGTCATGTGACCATACTGGGCATATAGGCTCTCAAAGTCGAGGAAATGCAGATAGAGTAGGTCTGTGCTGCCAATGAGCTTGGTTGACTCTACATAGGTGGACATGTCATCTCGAGTGGTGACCGTGTAGGCAGGGTGGAATCCAAATACGTCCATGTCGTCTTCACGGCAGACTACACGAACGGACTTTCCAAACTGCCTGACATGCTCGATCAGACTGAGACCAGATCCTGTACTCAACAGGGACTTGGTCAATGAGACTGCGTATGGGTCACAGTCCTCGATGAGCGCGAGAACCTCCAGGTTCTTTATCATGCATTCGGGTCTATACACTACTGCCTCAAATAGGCCGAAATTGTCGACCATCATCATTACTACGCCACTGGGACTGAACTTGGATACCAAGTCTGCGTTGGCAGGAGGAAGACCGTCCGGTACCTGGATATTCATGAAGGTCAGTATTGTGGACGGGAACTCTCTCGCTATTGTTCGGATATGAGGAAACGACATCACAGATGCCTCTGACGTGGCTCGTCAAGACCCAGAGTGAGTGTTGAACCGAGGTCGTCGCATCGAACAGAATATGCTTAAAGATATTGAGCTATGGCAACCAAGTCCTCAGCAAAGGACGCGAGGCCGGAGCAAGCAGAGCCATGACAGTCAGTAGGATAGTCTACGACCCGGATGTGCGATTCATTCTCAGCGGAGGAAAGGGAGGCGTCGGAAAGACGAGTTGTGCTGCCGCCATCTCAATCTTGTCGGCAGAACAGGGACTACGCACCCTCATCGTATCGACTGACCCCGCTCACAGTCTCAGCGACAGCTTTGACCAGAATCTCTCAGGTGGAGAGGCAGTTGCCATCGAACAGGTCAGGGACCTCTGGGGAATGGAGGTGGACACCAAGAAGGGGATGAGGGAGTTTCAGAAGAGTATTGGTTCAGGGGTTCTCGGAGAGGAGACCAGCATGGCCATTGCATTGATAGGAGACCTGGATAGCATGACACCCCCGGGCGCTGATGAGGCAATGTCATTTGGTAAGATGCTCGAGTTCATCAGCGACAACAGTTACGATCGCATAGTCTTCGACACTGCGCCCACGGGTCATACGCTCAAGCTGCTGGAACTTCCAGACCTACTCGACTCCTGGATTGGCAAGATCGTGACTATGCGCCAACGTTTCAGTTCGTTGTTGTCCGGAATAAGGGGCATGTTCGGCGGACCACAGCAAGAGGATGACTCATGGGAGGCGCTCAAGGCGACAAAGGAGAAGATCAGGGCTGCACGAGACATACTGTCAGACCCTGCAATGACGCAGTTCATCGTTGTGATGATTCCAGAAACGATGGCCCTTTTTGAAACGCAGAGGTTGATGGCAAGTCTCAACACATGGAAGATACCAGTTAGCCATATGATCATCAATCAAGTAGTGCCGGAAAACCCGTCCTGTCGTTTCTGCACAGTGCGACACGAGATGCAGAGGAGGAACATTCTGGACATCCGAGACATATATCGAGACCTTGAGATCACGGAGGTCCCCCTTTTCGACAGGGAGATAAGAGGCATCAATGAGCTAAGAACACTGGCGAGAATACTAGTAGGCGAGGTCGAGATGAAATGAAATACTCAACAAAGAGAAAGATCATCTCAGCAGTGTTTCTGACTATTCTTGTGCTCTCAGTCGCCGCCACTATATACGCGATCGTGTCAACACTACCGTGATTGCGGCTCGACTACACGGCCTTGACTCTCTTCACGACCGGGGGACGTATCTTGTACAGGATTCGGGCTCCACAGTAGGGGCACTTGACCCCAGGCAGAGTCTTCATCTGGTCAGGAGTCACCTGTTTATGACAGGTATGACACATGTATACCATGCTTGACGACCTAACGGTTCAGCACACATCGCGAATATGAAGCTTTTCTTGTTGACTCAGCTCTCCTCGATCACTATTCCCTCTACCAGCTCCGGTGTCAAAACCCGGGTGACCCGGACCGAGACAATCCTGCCTGCTGAGAAACCACCAGGAACCGTCATGATGGGCCCATCTCCGAGAGGATAGACCATTGTGTAACCGTGTCGGGATGATGACATCTCAGCTGCAATTCCTCTGACCACTTTGCCTATCTGTTCGGTCTTCCGTGCCTTGTTAAGACGTCTGGCGACCTCCTGAAGTACCCTACTTGACTGGTCCCTGGGAGAAGGGGGAGATGAGCCCTGGAATGCAGACCCCGGAAGTGGTCTGAAACCGTAGAGGACAACTCGTTCCATCCCTGCTTGATACAGACGATGCATCATGTCCAAAGTCATTCTCGTGGTCTCGGGGGACTCGCCAGGTAACCCATAGATGAGGTACACAAATGGGCGTAGACCATGCTTCTTGGCCACGGACACCGCATGTAATACATCCTCGGGGCTGCCATACTTACCGATTGCTCTCATATGAGGACCAGACCCGGTTTCAAGGCCAATGTGTATTGACGTGTCGCCAAGGATCCCGGAGATGACCCTGACCACATCCTCGGTGAGCAGACAGGCCTTGATGTTCTCGATACCAATATGACATAGACCGTTCATGACACTAGGAAGACGAACCAATGCCTCCAACAGCCTCCTGATCTCGCGGAGGTTTGCAGGAGGGTGACATGGGTCCGTGAGCGGCTGGGGGCCCCTATGGAAGTCGAGGAAATCGGGAGCCGCCAGGACCACGCGATGAACTCCCGCCTCCAACAGGAGACGCACCTCTTCGACCACAGACTCAACACTCCTGCTTCTTGGGGGCCCCCATACCGCAGGAACGCTGCAGAAGCCACATCCAGGTGGTATGCCTTCGGGACAGCGAATGCGCTCTTTCAGGTCCTCTGACTCGCAGCCACCACACTCAACACATTGACGCCCATCTTGCAATCTGAGCCGGGGACGCATGAAGTTGGAACAACCGCGTACGACCTCAACATAGACTCTTGATGCCTGATAGGAAGGATAGTCAACTATGCGATGAACAGACGGTCTTAGGTTCGATATTGATTCTTCAGGGATCAGTTCTCGGGGGGGCGTTATGCGGACCTGGCCCCCGTCAATGTACCCCAGCCCATCAATACTCGATAGGTCGGGGGAACTGTCCTCAAAGAAGCCGGACGACACGAGTTCACTGAGTGTGATCTCTCCTTCCCCAATGACCACCACATCGGGCCGAACTTCATTCAGGACCAGCGACGGTGCAGATGAGATCGGCCCTCCGACTAGGATGCGACCCGTACGCCTCAGACGTTTCCACAGATCGACAACTCTACGTACCGTTGGGAGATCCATTGACATGGCACTCAATGCAAGGTGGCTGAACGACCTGATCCGGTTTGGCGTTGAGATGATGTCCTCTGCTCGTGCAATCCTGCACGGAATGTCATGTCGCTCCATGACTCCAGCCACCGCCCTTGGTCCTACGCCAATCACGTCACGAGAGCTGGACCGTCTTCCATCACCTGATGCCAATGCATCTACAATCAGTACTCCGTCGATCATGGGGAGCACCTTGAACGACATGTCCAGTGTAGGTTAACTTATATGCCACACTGGTTCACTAGATGCACAGCTTGAAGCTACAAAAGCCAACTGGAAGGAGCAAGTAGATCTGTCGGAAACAGGTGGTATTTGCCCAAAGTGTGGTCTTCCAACTGACCTTTGTGTCTGTGAGACCATAGCACAGGAAGAAACCAGAATAGTGGTGAGTATTGAACGTCGAAAGTGGGGTCGTCTGACGACTGTGATCACGGGGTTCGACAAGAGCATTGACCTCGCCGAGATGGCTGCGAAGCTAAAGACCAAGCTCGCATGTGGAGGTGCAGCAAAGCATGGCCACATAGAGCTGCAGGGAGACCACCGTGGAGTCATCATGGACGTCCTCACAGGTCTGGGATTCTCTCCAGACATGATAAGAGTGGACTGGACCAATGTCTGAGCGGCCACCGAATGTCGGGACCTGCTCAGCCTGGCAGGCTCTGAAGACTGTGTGGTCCGCGACCTTGCCTACAGAATGACAAGGGTCCCAGCCCTCCGCTTCACGAATGGAGCATGTGCCTGGGGAGTAGTGGACACTCCAAGTGTGATGCCGGGTACCCCTCATTTGCATGGCATGGTCGCAGGTTCAGGAGGTGAACATGGCCCCACTATCACAAGACCGGTGAGCTAGTCCAGATCATCCCCGAGAGTTCCAATGTCAAGTACGCGGACTATCTCCTTGTATCTGTTGCGGACAGTCACCTCTGTGACCCTGGCGACCTCTGCGATTCGCCGCTGAGTCCGACGGTCGTCCATCATGATAGATGCCACGTATATGGCGGCAGCGGCGAGCCCCAGAGGATCGCGTCCTATCGTGAGTCCCTTCTCTCGACTCTGGTTGAGTATCTCGATTGTCCTGAGCTTCACCTGGCTGGAGAGGGACAATTCTGTGGCAAATCTGTTGATGTAGTCCACTGGGTTTGACAACGGGACTATGACACCAAGATTCCTCAGGAGTAGACGGTAGCATTGACCCAGTTTCTTCTTGTCGACTCTAGAGGCATCAGCGATCTCGTCGAGAGGACGGGGAGTCTGGTTTATCCTGCATGCGGCATAGAGAGTGGCCGCCACCATGGCCTCGATAGACCGCCCCCGGACAAGCTTGCGAGCTATTGACTTTCTGTACAGTATCGCAGCGAGCTCACGCACAGGAGCGGTGAGCCCCAGCTGGGACGCAAGACGCTCCAGCTCAGACATCGCCTGAACCAAGTTCCGGTCTGTCGAACTGTGCACTCTTGACCGTATCTGCCACTTTCTTAGCCTGTATATCTCAGATCTGCGAGTCGGTGTCAAACGTCTCCCCGATAGATCCCTGTCACGCCAATCAATTACCGTAGACAGGCCCTTGTCATGAATCGTCTGCCTGACCGGAGACCCGACTCGACTCCTGGAGTTCATCTCCTCAGATGTGAAGGCCCTCCATTCAGGACCGGTCTCTATCCTGTGATCAGACAGGACAAGACCACATCTCGAGCACGCACGTTCGCCCCGAGTCTGATCCTCGACTATGTATTGGGATCCACACTCAGGACATACATTCCCCTCAGACTGCACTCTCTCACGTGCAGGCCTGATTGGGTCAGACCCAGACATGTCGTACCTCCCCTACAAGAGCAACCGGCGGTTCTCGCATCCAGTGGTGTTGATGCTCAGCCTCAATACCCGAATGCGCAATGTAACTAGATTAACAGAGCTTCTTTTAATGATTGTGGGGATTTAGCCTGGAATTCTGTGGTTGGAAACCTGAGGAAACTTGGATCTTGTGACTAGGTAGTCTGTTCATGACCATCATCGGTGATGATCACAGTGTGCTCGCTCTGGGAAACGAACTCACCCTTCTCTTCAGCAAGGACATGGTGAGCGATGAGTGCACCACCCTGACGTAACTCACGGATGGCCATCTTGAGCTGTGCGGTCGGCATCTTCTGAGCGACCCACCGCTCCGCGAAGGGGAATTCTCTGTACTCCGTTCGGACAATGGACAGAAAACGCCTTGTGCCAGCAAACCGGGCGGGAACTCGAATTGGCAACATCTGATAGATGAGAGGGTTAGGCAGATCGGTGACATTGCCAGAGCCGGTACTTGCAAACGTTTCCACCGCGTAGACTTCACCGGCCTCGACCACTACCTCTGACTTCCCCGACACGCAGGGAATCTGCTTCTCTGCATGCAGTTCATACTCTCTCAGCTGGTGGCCAGAGAGCTGTCTGATCGGTTCAAAACCAGCACTCTTGATCGTGTCCTCAATGAGGGCGCCGATAGAATTCAATTTGGCACCAGGACGAAGTAGTTCAATGGCGACTCTCGTGGCCTCTTCTGAGGCTCTGACAAGACTCTGGTGTTCAGGGTTTAGCGCCACTGTGAACGCACTGTCAGAGATACAGCCATCAACATGGGCACCAACGTCCACTGTCACCAAGTCGCCCTCTGAAATCAGAGTCTCATCTCCGAGCGGTGACGTGTAATGCGCAGCAATGTTGTTCAGCGCAATGTTGCACGGGAATGAAGTCCCTGACGAGTTCTCTCGGATGTACTTCTCCACTGCTTCGACTATGTCGATCACTTTGGCACCGGGCTTGATCATTGGTCTTGCCACTTCAAGTGCACCTCTAGCAACAATACCAGCCCTTCTCCACTTTGCCCATTTGTCAGAGACGTCCAAGTCACTGTTGTTGTTTCTGTCATTGCTCAAGACTAATACTCACCACTTCATTCAGCCAGGTAACTTGACTCATAAGACTGATGGCACGGGAATTCACAGGATGCTGACTATCTTGTTCACTGTGCGTGACATCATGAAGAACAGCAGACCAAGGTTGACTTTCTTGTTCGTGATAACAGCCAACAGAGCATCATCGCCAGCATTAGATATGACAACGTACCCAGTCTCTCCCTCGAACAGCATACGGGAGAGCTCACCCTTCTTGAGTTGCTTGAAGAGACCTCTCGTGGCCATCTCGATCTGCGTGGATCTGGCTGCAATAACATCCTCTTCAGGCAGGCTGTCCTTCGGGACGGAATCGGCCATGTATACACAGATGGTGAGACCTTGTGATTTCGAGACCAGGAGGCTAGCTTGTACGTTGCCCTGAGTGGCCCTGCTCAAGTCTTGCAACAGCTCTCGCAACATCTCGGCCTTGCTTGACACCGATACTATCCTCCGTGGGGTCTGCGCCGGAGAAGATGTATCACGTATTTAAACTCTCTTGGCTCCGGCCTGTTTCAGACCTCTGATTATCTCTTTCAGTCCTTCTCCACCATCGTTGAGTACTTGTTCCTCAACATATGTACCCTGCACGACTATCGATGCACCAGCATCTACAGCCCCCACGACTGAGTCTCTGTCGTTGAATCCACCCCCAACGATGACCGGAATATCAACAAACTGCGACACGGTGGCAATCATGTCAGGCGGGACTCCGCCTCCCTCGGCACCACTGCCTGCCTCAAGATAGACAAGCCTGAATCCGAGGTATTGTGCGGCTAGTGCATACATCAATACGAGTTTAGGCTTGTCACGGGGAAAGACCTTGGCATCACCAACCCATGCCGCAGTCTTCCCAGGTGCAACCAGCAGATACGCCATGGGTATTGTCTCTATCCCGGAGAGCTTCACAGAAGCTGCTCCGAGTGCCTGTGCGCCGATGATCCAGTACGGGTTTGTTGAGTTCAGGAGACTCATGAAGAACATGGCGTCTGCATACTTCGAAACACCAGAGATATTGCCCGGGAAGAGGATGGTTGGGATCTCGACCGCATCCGAAACGGCCTTGACAGCCTCATCGATTATTCCAAAGGCTGTGCTGCCACCCATCATGATTGCATCGGTACCAGCCTTCTCGGACAGACGAGCAAGTTGAACTAGGGTCTCCGTATCAACCTTCAAAGGGTCCGGGTCCAGCAGTGAGAAGTGACAGGCGCCTTCGGACCTTAGTTTCTCTTGGACATATGTCCAGACCTTGCCAGTCATGTGACTGTCTCCTGGTTCTCATGCGCCGTGCTTGTGCCCCTTTTTACACTTTTGGTGAGATTGAGTGAAGAGCAGAGTGCATTGAAGACACTGTTGTGAGCGTCGCCGAATGCGGAATGGCAAGACATGTGGCCCACGTCACGAGTGAACCTTACGAAACATCATGACGTCCACCTATGGGGACCAAGTAGAACAACACTGTTTATTACTCAAGATGCTGAGCGAATCTACCGCTATTGCCCCCGGAACTGGAGCGATCTGGCTTGGTCACTAGAGGAGTGGAAACAATGAAGGAACACAGAATCGGGATATTCCTCTGTCACTGTGGTAGCAATATTGCAGGCGTGATCGACATTCCCACTGTCATGGCAAGGGTCGCAAAGCTGAAGGACGTTGTTCACGTGGAGGACTACAAGTATGTCTGCTCAAAACCGGGTCAGCAGATGCTCAAGGACCGAATAGATGAACTCAAGCTAGACAGGGTCGTAATCGGTTCTTGCTCGCCGAGAATGCACGAAACTACATTCAGACAGACTCTTCGAGATGCCAACATGAACCCATATCTCCTCGAGATAGCCAACCTGCGTGAGCATGTGAGTTGGACGCATTCAAACGATCCAAAGGCAGCAACAGAGAAGGCGGTGGACCTCCTGAGAATGGCCGTCGCCAGGGCCAGACTGTTAGAGCCCCTCGAGGAAACTGTCGTCGAGGTAAAGAAGGCATCACTGGTTATTGGAGGGGGAATTGCGGGGATATCTGCTGCGCTGGACCTCGCAAACGCCGGATTCAAGGTCTATCTGGTGGAGAAACAGCCAACGATCGGGGGCAGAATGGCACAACACGACAAGACATTCCCCACATTAGACTGTGCTCAATGTATCTTGTCGCCCCGCATGGCCGAGGCAGGCTCACATCCGAACATACAGCTGTTGACAATGGCAGAGGTGGAGTCTGTGGAGGGGTTTGTTGGTAACTTCACAGTCACCATAAGGCAGAAACCTCGCTATGTCGACGTCAGCAAGTGTACGTCATGTGGGGACTGTACAAAAGTATGCCCAGTAGATGTTCCTTCTGAGTTCGATTATCGCCTCTCTTACAGGAAGGCAATATACATCCCATTCGCACAGGCGGTACCGTCCGCTTATGTATTGGACTTCAATAGCTGTCTTGGCATTGACACAATCCGATGCGGCAAGTGTGCAACGGCGTGTGAGGCGGGAGCGATCAACTACGACGACTTTGAGAAACTATTCAAGATAGAGGTCGGGACGATCATTGTGGCCACGGGCTTTGACATATTCGACGCATCGGTGAAGGATGAATATGGTTACGGGGAGTTCGAGAATGTTGTCAATCTGCCAGAGGTCGAGAGAATGTTAAGCTCTGCAGGTCCCACTCAGGGTCATGTGGTGAGACCATCAGATCTGAGGGAGCCCAAACGGATCGTCTACATTCAGTGTGTCGGGAGTCGTGACGAGAAGACAAACCGATACTGCTCTCGTATCTGCTGCATGACCGCAATCAAACAGGCCCGGATGATAAGGGACAAGACTGGTGCAGAGGTGTTCCTGTTTTATATAGACCTGCGTACCTTCGGCAAGGGTTACGAAGAGTTCTATGAGGCAACAGCTCAATCAGGAGTGACATTCATTCGTGGTCGGGTCGCTGAGATTGTCCAGAACGACAGGGACAAGACTCTGACTGTTCGCGGCGAAGACACGCTGCTCGGAAAGCCAATCCAGCTGGATGATGTAGACATTGTGGTACTGTCGACTGGGATTGTACCACCGAAGTCTGCGGAGAAGCTCGCCAGAGTCCTCAATCTAAGTAGGTCTCCTGACGGCTTTCTACTCGAGGCTCACCCGAAGCTGAGACCTGTCGACTCGTTCAACGATGGGATCTTCGTGGCGGGAATGGCGCAGGGGCCAAAGGACATACCAGACACTGTTGCACAGGCAAAGGCCGCAGCAGCCGGTGCAATGTCACTCATGGGCAGAGGGAAACTCACCGTAGAACCATACTACTCCGTTGTAGATGAAAGCAAATGTGCAGGATGTAGGATCTGTGCGTCTGTCTGTCCATACGGAGCAATCGTGTTCAACGCTCGAGGACGTGCACAGGTCAACCCCGCCGTGTGCAAGGGCTGCGGTACGTGCACTGCCACCTGCCCGAGTGGTGCAATCAAATCACAACACTACACCGATGGACAGGTAGTGGCCATGATCGAGGAGTACCTGTCTGCGTCCGAATGAAGTTGACAGTATGTCAGCAGATCAAGGTTTCATTGATGAAACCAATCGTGGCTGAGAGAGGACCCACGTGTCGTGGGTCCAGCATTGCATCAGAGGAAGTTGTCAGCACCGGACTGCTGAAACGGTCTTCGGGAACATGCCGCATAGTATATGTACAAGTACCCGTGGCAGCGCATGAGATGACAGTTGACAAAGAGGACTGAGATTGAGGTAGCAATACTTGCGGGTGGCAGTTCGACTCGCTTTCGTGGTGAGAAGCCCTTTGTTCAGTTCGAGAGTAGACCAATGCTGGACATAATGATCGGTATAGCGAGAAGGCTATCACACCTCTGCACAGTGGTGGTGTCAGATGAGAAGCAGGCCCGGACAGTTGAGGAGCGTACAACGGGTGTCCAGGTTGCGGTCGACCCCCGAGATGCACCCAGGTGCGCACTGACAGGTGCGCTGACTGCCTTCGAGTACTCTAGGGCAAAGTACTTGCTTCTTCTGCCAGTTGACACTCCGCTCGCGAACCCGGACCTCCTAGAGGTAATTGCGGATCTCTGCCCAGGTCATCATGCGGTGGTTCCCAAGTGGCCATCTGGACAACTTGAGCCACTACATGCATCATACCTGTCAGAATATGCCTACGCTACTGGACTAAAGGTCATGGAGTCAGGGAAGACAAGGATGCAGGACCTGCTCGAGAGCATGAAGAAGGTCCTCTATGTATCGACAAATGCACTGACCTGCTTTGATCCTGAGCTACTGACGTTTAGGAACATCAATACCGTCAGCGACCTCTACGAGCTGGAGAAGAAGATCGCGTCTGGTCGTCCCCACTAGAGGTATATGTGTCGTATCCTGCAGGTTCCTTCTTGTCCCACCATGCATGGGCCGTAGGGATCCTCGGGGGTACATCGCTTCCCAAAGAGCGGACACTCTGTGGGATCTGCCATACCCAGGACTACTCGGTGACAGATGCAGCCGGGGAGTATGTCAACAGACTCACGATGTTCAACCTCGAAGAGCTTCCGAGCATCGTGGTCACAGAACTCTGGCCGGAGAGCAAGGCCGGATCTGGGGATGACGCCTATTCCTCTCCAAACTGCGTCCTCTGGGATGAATGCCCTGTCAATCATCCTCTGGGCGTTGATGTTGCCATCCCAACTGACGACACGACTGTATTCGATCTCTGATTCCGCACGACCCTCACACATCTGCTTGAGGATCATCCGGACTGCCTCAAGAACATCCAGCGGTTCGAAACCGGCCACAACACAGGGTACCCTCTTCTTCTCGGCAATGGGCTGAAACGCTCTGGCACCTATCACAGCACTGACATGTCCGGGCGTGATGAAGCCATCGACATGAACATCTTCAATATCGACAAGCATCTCCATTGCAGGGGGTATCACCTTGAGGGACGTGAGTACACTGAAGTTCTGGGGAGGACCCCTGACGACCTCAGCCGCCACTGTTGGAGCAGTGGTTTCGAACCCTGCACACATGAATACCACGTCGCGATTGGGATTGTCACGAGCGATACGTACTGCATCGTTGGCCCCGTATACTACTCGCACATCGGCACCCGCCGCGCGCTCCTTGGCAAGACTTGAGTCACTCGAGGGCACTTGTATCATGTCGCCAAATGTGACAATCAGCTTCCCCTGACGAGCAAGTTCTACCGCGACATCGATGTCTTTGGCTGCGCAAACGCACACAGGACAGCCGGGACCCGCAATGAGAGAAATGTTGTCGGGGAGGAGACTCCGCAGCCCTGAGCTGCTTATGGTATCTTCATGAGTCCCGCATACATGGACGATCCGTATCCTTCGACCATCGGATAGTCTGCGGATCTCCCTCACAACAGTGCGTACATAACGACGATCCTGAAACCTAGCTAGACTCTCTGACATCTTGAGGACCTCGGACCACTAACGGGGAAATCTCCAGAGTGAGCAGGTATGGAACATGACACCCTTAACGCTATGGATTCAGGTCGCTCAGAATCACGAGCGCTTCTCCGACAGATATGGAGAGACGACAGGCCAGGTCTCTGGGAGTGATCTCGGGTTCGTGAGAAACTATGAACTCACGTGTGTACTGGAGCAGGTTGGGAAAGAGAGGACTCCTGTGTACGGCCTCAACCAAGAAGGGCCAGAGAGGATCCTCCCTGAACTTCCGGAGGTCTACCTCAAGAAACGTTGTCGGGATGGCCCTGCGCAGGCCGCAGGTCTGGGGTGCTTCAGCAGTACGCTCAGTTTCACCTGCGATCGAAGTGAGTCTTTCCTGTTTCATGCTGCTTCCCTCAGTCGAGTGACAACTGAGGCTTCATCCCTGTTCTGATTATAAGGGTTGAGATGGTTGAGTACCCACGATAGGGTTCAGGGCCGGCAATGACAACAGATGTCGGAGCACCATCAACAACCTTTAACAGGAAATCAAGACTCATAGATGTCAATCATGGGGACACTGAGAAAGGACGAATACATGACCCACGGCATCCGACGACTAGTGCTCGACGTCCTCAAGCCACACAGTCCAATGTTGCCTGATCTGGCAGTCATGCTGGCCCGAGACCCAAGAGTCACTGGTGTCAATATTACGCTCAAGGAAGTAGACCAGAATACAGAGTCCATATCGGTGACTCTCGAGGGGGAAGACCTGAGTTTCGATGCGTTGAAGACCATACTAGAGGATGCAGGTGCAGTGATACATTCGATAGATCAGGTCCTTGCGGGTAGGAGAATTGTGGAGAATGTCCCACTTCAGCCAGAGGACGACTAGTCTCCTTTGTTGGCCATCTCTCTTGATAGCCTGCGACTCTCGACCTCTATCATCTTCTGTACTACTGTCATGAGGTCATCCTCAAAGGATGCCGGCACAATCTTGACGACGTGACATATCTTCTCCACAATCATCTCAGCCAGCTCGGCAGAGGACAGTGGTACCCCACGGACTATGCTCCTGACGACCTCCTCGCCCACACTTCCCCTGACAACAGACTCGAGCACGCTGGCAACTATCCCCTGGGGGTCTATGAAGAACTTCTGGCGGGTCCGGTCGTGGATCCCAAGAAAACCAAGTCTTTCAACCATGTTCTCCGTGTACCAGTCTAGACTGGACTCTTTCATCGACAGCTTTGCTGCAAACTCGGCCTTTGTCACAGGATTAGGATAGGTCCACGGATGACGGGAGACTATGTAGAGCGCGGCTCCGTACATGGGTTCACTCTCTCGAGGGATTCCTTCTTGTTGGACATATCTGCGAATCAGGTCCAGTGCTACAGTCGCATACTTCTCGTCAACGTTCCTCTGAGAGTAGAACTCGTACGCGTCCCGTATCACGCTGGCAATCTTGTGAGGCGTAACCGACACTGAGGCGTTCTCTTCTTGAAACACTCGAGACTCACCTCACTGCTGCGGGGAACAGATGGCCCCAATATAGTACTTTGCATCAGAAGTACAGGTGAGTGACATTCCGCGCCAAATGGACTATCGTTCACGATAGGTCTTTTCCAGTGCCCATCTCAGGGTTCTCTGAATCTCGTTCAGTCTGGTCGACCCGCCATAGTTGCGTATCAGAATTGACACAAGAGTCCCATCATCTGCCTTTATTTCAAAGTCAAAGGCATCTTCCCATTCAATCTCGTCATTCTCGACGCGTCGTCTATCCTCCTGTTGATACTGCCCTAGGACCCTCTCCACAAAGAATCGTGCAAAGGCACCCCGCTTTATGTCGTATGACGCGTGGGGTGCAGGTACGACCTTGATCTCTGTGTCTGTCACCTCCAACGTGGCCAGCAGCAGATCACGCGTCTTGTTGAGTAGCTCGATCTTACGGGGTTCCGAAACAGTGGCAGTAACAGGAGGTTGTGACGGCACAGTGGGAGACGATTTCTCCGGGAGAACTGTGTCGGCGGTGGCAAAGCTGCGTGAGCCTATCATCTCATCGAGGGCCTGGATGAACGCCTCAATTCTCTCTGATCTCTCCCTGAGCTGGTCAAGTTCGTCCTCCAGCTCCTTCCTCAGTTCGAGAAGTGTTCGGATACGGGGATCTTCCACATTTAGCACCAACGAGTAGCGGCCTCTGTGCAATTCTAAGCTATCCGACTCATATATCATCCGATACCCGGGCTAGTGGGAGGTCACTGACTCTCCCTGGGAGTCGTCAATACTCTCCGAAGTCTCTTCAACAACGCATATGGCAAAGTCAGGACAGCTCATCTCACACAGACGACAGACACGACAGGAGCCCAAGTTATGTACAGACGCCAGATAGTAGCCACGATTGTCTACCCTATCCGAAGCCCGGAGAACGTCATGGGGACATACTGCGATGCAGATATGACAGCCCTTGCATAACACGGGATCTATCTCAATGGCGATTGCCTTCCTAGGCATAGTGGACCATCCAGAGTCGTCGCTGATAGACGTTGTTATAACGATATCTCAGTATGAGATGCTACTCATTAAATAGTGACGACGTGAACACAGAGGTGGTGTCACAGATTGAAGCACTATTATGTCTTCATGTGTCCCAAGTGCAGGAACTTCACCAACGCGCCAGTAGGGCAGAAGCACCGAAAGTGTAGCTACTGTGGTACCACGATAGACATCGGAAAGGCCAACGTTGCACTCTTCGACGATCAACACGCAGCAATACTCGCGGTCCAGCGCTTCAATGCTGGACGAGATGACGAGTTTGACAAGGCGGTCCAGCGTTCTCGCGATCGCATCAGAGCGCTCATGCCGACTCAACCCCTGAGTATAGAGGACTCGGAGGAAGAGCCAATCGAGAGCACCTCGACATCGGGGAAGATGAGACGGCTGATGGAACTGCTAGAGACAATGGCGTCTGACAGTCCCTGCAACCTAGATGACTTCAAGGCTGCGGCGGAGAGAGCTTCGCTGGAGTGGGAGTGGGTCGATCAAGCAATAACCAAGATGGCAAGCGAGGGAGCCGTTGTGTTTCCCAAGCCATGGTTGATAAGATGGCTGACCCACGACTCGAAGAACTCAAGCAGGTCACAGCAAAGGGTAGACCTCACACAGGAGATCCTACGTATGCTGAGGAAGAATGGAGGATCCATGACGGTCGAATCAATAATCAGGCATTACGAGGACAACGGGGTGGCCCGTGAATCGATAGAGAACTCACTTGAACGTCTGATGCAGACCGGAAGAGTCTTTGAACCACGTTCCGGTATAATTCAGCTGCTATGACGCTGGGTCAGAGTGACGGATTCAGGAGTGCATTGCAATGCCCATTGTGGAGCTTGTCGCCAAGAGGGCAGTAGAGCGGAACCCCGGCCTTGGTCTGTCAGTTACTGACATGATTGTGTTGCTGTGGATCTACTCCAACCCGTATGAAACTAAGAGGAGACAGCTCAGTAGCATGAAGAGCGTGCTGAGAATGACCGACCTTGTTCAGACCGCCGGAAATGCGGTGGAAGTGACAGACGAGGAGCTGACCCAGATAGTCCTCGGGAGCATACATAGATTGAAGGAATTGGGCTATGTCAGTATAGTTTCGGCGGGAAGGATATTCGTCAGGGGAACTCTCACTCACAAGGGTCTCCGGCTTGTTGAGGAATCGTTTCCGACGCCCATCCTCAAGAGAGTGACCGAGGAGTTCGGTGACAACAGATGAGAAGGTAGAACAGCAGACCAGCACCATTCAAGATTGGTTGAGTGACAATGTTTAAATTGACTTCCAGAAGGGAATGCTCTGGCTTTCGGTAAAGGCCATTCCGAAACCAGTGGAGACAGTGCAGACCAGACTGTTCTGTTCGCGGGAACGGGCTGCAGACGCGTGCCAACACGTTTCGGGATGGTCGTGAAGCTGTCATGCCAACTGCGTAGCCTGTGTGCATACGCCAGATGAGTGGTGTGCATCAGGTCACTGGAAGTGATTAGAGGTGCCAACATATCGATACTCGATAATAGGGCTAGACCCTGACAAGACAGCGATAGCCAGTGGTAGGAACATGCGGTGCTCTCCCAGAGACAGCAGAGAGATCTGTAATGCAATTCGAGGGATGATGCTCGACAAGGCCATAGAGATGTTGGAGGGAGTGATTGCCCAGAAAGTATGGATTCCTTACAAACGACACAGAAAGGAGAGGGGTCACCACCCAGGGATCATGAAATGGGGCCCCGGTGGACATCCAGTAAAGGCATCTGAACTCATTCTGAAGGTGTTGAAGAACGCAGAGAGTAACGCGGACAACAAGGGACTTGACATCGACCGGTTAAAGATCATCCATGCTGCAGCACACCACGGTCGTATATACAAGGCCTTTATCGAGCGGGCCTTTGGCAGGAGCAGCCCCTACTACGAGTATACAACTCACGTGGAGATAGTTGTGGAGGAGGTGACCTGATGGGAGTAGTCAGGTACTTTGTTGACCGGAACAGAACCAGACTGCTCATAGACGAGTACCTCGCCAGAGAACTCAGTGCGGCGGGCTATGGTGGTGTCGAGATCAGGAAACTGCCTATGCGCACGGACGTCATAATTCATGCATCCCGGCCTGGAGTGGTTATAGGCCGAAGAGGGTCGAAGATCAGGGACCTGGCTGAAACACTTGAAACCGAGTATGGTGTCGAGAATGCACAAGTCGAAGTCGCAAACATCGAGAATCCGTGGCTAGACGCCAGGGTCATGGCATCTAGACTTGCCAGACAGCTTGAGCGGGGCATACGGTTCAGAAGGATGGCATACTGGATACTGAGACGCGTAATTCGTGCAGGTGCGCTGGGTTGTGAGATCATTGTCAGGGGTAAACTATCAAGCAGACGAGCGCGATATCAGAAGTTTAGACACGCCACCTTGGCGAAGGCAGGAGAACCCGCTCTGACACTGGTTGACGAGGCAACCGACTTTGCAATATTGAAACCAGGCGTCATAGGCGTCAAGATTAGGATAATGAAACCGGACGCCAAGATGCCAGGCATACTCACGGTGACAAAGAGTGAGAAAAAGGCACCTCGTCCAGAACTCCTGGCGAAACATGATGAAGGCGAGATCGAGGCCCCTGTTGAGGAAACTGAGATGGCCGAAGTGGAGGAGGGACTGCAGGGGATATCCAGCCCTGATGAGCTTCGAGAGCTAGAGGAACTTGACGAGTTCTCCTTCCCCGAGGAGGATCACGAGCTAGATACCGATGAGGGAGGCGACAACTGATGACGAGATTGACCGCAAAGGATCTCCGGAGGCTCATACCGACTGAGCGAAAGAAGAAGCTCGAGGAACTCTACAATGAACTGTCAAATGCAAAGGTCCAGGTCGCGATGGGTGGGGGAACCAGCAACCCCTACAGGATCAGGGCCATCAGAAAGACGATCGCAAGGATACTCACTATCGAAAACGAGATGGAGCGGACATCAGGATGACCAGGCGAACTAATGACATAGTCAATGACAACCTTATCGGAAGAAAGGCTCACATCATAGAGGCAACTGACCCACGCATAGTCTGCCGAAGCGGGACGATAATAGGCGAGTCAAAGGAGATGCTCTGCATTCGCTCGACAGAGAGCACACTGAATGTCCCGAAATCAATCTGCACATTCGAGATCACAACGAAGGACTCGACAGTCCGCGTGGCGGGGCACCTGCTGAGGGGGCGACCCGAGGACCGTCTGAAGAAGAGAGTCAGAGGAGGCTTGTGAGAGGCTTGGGAAAGGTCAGAAACATAGGGATACCTGGTATTGAACCTCCAGAAAAGGAATGCAATGACCGTAACTGTCCGTTCCACGGAGATCTGCCAGTGAGGGGCAGGATCTTCGAGGGTGTAGTGACGAGTACAAGGATGTACAAGACAATCACTTTCCAGCGGGACTACTTGACACTCGTGAAGAAGTACGGCCGATATGAGAGACGACGTAGTAGGAAGCATGCACATGTCCCCGACTGTTTCGATGTGGAGGTCGGGAATTGGGTAAAGGTTGCTGAGTGTAGACCATTAAGCAAGAACGTGGCGATGGTCGTCATACAGGTCTCTCGTTCATCAACTGAGAAGGGGGCATAGAAGATGTCAAGAAAGATGTCAAGGGGAATCAGGAAGTTCACTCCCAAGATCACGAGGGGGCTCCCGGTGGGCGCAACCGTAGTGTGCGCGGATAACTCAGGAGCTAAGGAAATGAAGATAATGACAGTCCTGGGTTACAAGACAACACTGGGCAAGCTTACCAAGGCAGGTGTAGGTGACCTCGTCAACGTTTCGGTGACAAAGGGAAAGCAGGAACTCAGGAAACAGGTCTTACAGGCGATCGTCGTCAGACAGAAGAAGGCGTACAGAAGACCTGACGGTACGTGGATACAATTCGAGGACAATGCTGCGGTGTTGATAAAGGGCGAGGGAGAGCCACAAGGCACCGAGCTCAGAGGACCAATGGCACGTGAGGTGACGCTGAGATGGCCAAAAGTGGCTGCTATTGCGTCCAAGATTGTATGAGAGGGTGATGCTGATGACTGACAGAACAAGTCCCAAGGCACCCAGGAAACAGAGAAGGATCCTCTACGAGATGCCTATTCACCGTCGTAGAAGGCTGCTCAGATGTCGACTTGATGACACATTGAGAGAGGAATATGGTACCCGATCGCTGTGTGTCAAGAAGGGAGACCTTGTCCGGATAATGAGAGGGCAGTTCAGAGACACTGAAGGAAAGATCACAAGAGTCGATTACAGAAGAGGAAAGGTCTACATCGATTCAGTGACTGTGACAAAGGCCGATGGAAAGGAGGCGGCCGTGCCCGTGAGTACATCGAACCTGATGCTTGTCAAGCTCCAGCTCGACGATGAGCGGAAGAGAAGACTGAGTGCACTGACCAGTGAGGAGGCGAGTAGCTGAGATGACCAGACTTGGCCAGAAGAGACACCTCAAACGACTGCCAGCACCGAGTCACTGGCCCATCCGCAGAAAAGAGTACAAATTCACCACCCGAGTGATACCCGGGCCCCATCCGAAGGAACAATGCATGACGCTTGCACTGTTTCTCAGAGAGGTCCTAGGCTATGCGAAGACCATGAAGGAGGTCAAGCATATCCTCGACTCGGGAGACGTACTCGTTGATTCCAAAGTGAGGAAGGAGCCCAGATACCCCATTGGTATCATGGACGTGATAGAGATCAAGTCGGCAGGAGAACGGTTCAGGGTAGTTCCAAGTAAGAGATACGGACTCAGGTTCCAAAGGATCAGCGAGGAGGATGCGAAGATCAAACTCTGCCAGATACGTGGTAAGAGGATGGTCGACGGTGGGAGAGTACAGATCACTCTACATGACGGACGCAATATCTTGCTCCCGGAAGGAGCCTCGGTTTCGGAGTATCGGATACTAGACACACTGAAGATCTCACTCCCAGACCAGAAGATCTTGGCTCACCTGCCGCTACAGCAGGGGGCCTACGCAATTGTCAGTCGAGGAACGAACACCGGAACTGAGGGAGTGATCAAGGAAATGCAGAAGAGGTACGGGACTCATGCGAGCATGGCTCTTGTAGAAGACAAGAATGGGCATGCTCTAGGAACTGTACTGGAATACGTATTCGTCATCGGTAACAAGGCTCCAGACATCGAGATTGGAACTGACGGGGGTGCACAGTATTGATTGAGAACGAGGAGAAGATCCTTGAAGAGTGGAAGAGCTATCCCATGAAGAGGCCCTACATCTCCAAGGTAGTCGTCGACATCTGTGACGCTGACAGCAACGCGCTCGATAAGGCAGCTGCAATTCTTGAGAGCCTGACTGAGCAGACACCGGTGCGATCAAGAGCCAAACAGACAATCCGTGACTTTGGAATAAGCAAGAAGAAACCCATAGCAGTCAGAGTCACACTCAGACATGAGAAAGCGCGTGAATTCCTCGTGCGCGCTCTGAAGGCAAAGGATGGTGTCCTGCTATACAGAAACTGGGACGAGGACGGTAACTTCGCATTTGGCATAAGTGAACATATAGACATACCAGATGTGAAGTACGATCCAAATCTGGGGGTGTCCGGCATGAACATTACCGTGTGTGTAGAACGCCCTGGCTACAGGGTCAAGAGAAGACTGAAACAGAGGTCACATGTGCCTTGGAGACACCGAATGACACCTCAGGAGAGCATGCTGTTTGTCAAGAAGGAGTTTGGGGTCGAGATCCTTGAGAAGGAGCGTGAACGAACGTATACATTCTAGAGGTGACCCGTGATGAGTGTAGAGAGGGAACAGAAGTCGAAGAAGCGGAAGATGTACGGCAAGGGGAGCAGAGTCTGCGTGCGCTGCGGGACGCATCAGGCTATCATCCGCTCTCACGGTCTCAACATGTGCCGTAGATGCTTCAGGGAAACCGCCAGCCGAATGGGCTTCAAGAAGTATAACTGAGGAGGTCTGAAGACTTGACACTGCTTGATCCACTGGGAAACATGCTGTCAACAATATACAACAACGAAATAATAGGCAGGTCAGAGGTCATAGTCGCACCAGCATCAAAGCTGATCGAACGAGTCCTGAGAGTGATGCAGAGGAAGGGGTACATCGGCGAGTTTGAGAGAATCGACGACGGCAGGGCTGGAAGGTTTCGGATCCAGCTGATGGGCAGAACAAACAAGTGTGGCGCAATCCGACCCCGATATCCCGTAAGGCATGATGCTTACGAGAAGTTTGAGAAGAGGTATCTTCCCGCCTACAACTATGGGGTACTCATAGTCACTACTCCAGAGGGAGTCATGAGCCACGACGAGGCAAAGGCGAAGGGTCTCGGGGGAAGGCTTCTTGCATATGTCTATTGAGGTGGTCAGAATGAGTACTATTCGCTCGGTCTTTCAACAACAAATCGAGATACCTCAAGGCTGTACTGTGAAGGTCGAGGACAGGACAGTGACGGTCAGTGGACCAAAGGGCACCCTCAGCAGGACATTTCCTGAACGATTCCTCACGATTGCAGTTCAGAACGGAGAACTCACTGCATCTACGGATTTGCGAAGGAAGAGGGCTCGAGCCATGGTGGGCACAGTCATTGCACATGTAAGAAACATGTTCAGGGGGGTACTCCATGGCTACACATACGAGTTGAAGGTCGTATACTCTCATTTCCCCATGTCAATTGAGCACAAGGGCAATGAGATCATCATAAAGAACTTCATTGGAGAGAGAGGAGTAAGAAAGGCTCGAGTCTACGACGATATCAAGCTCCAGATACGTGAGGACGAAATCATAATCACTGGAATTGACTTGGAGCACGTATCGCAGAGCGCAGCCAACATACAACAATCACTGAGGCTTCGCGGAAAGGACAGGAGAGTATTCATGGACGGGGTCTATGTCATCCGCAAGCGCTGTGGTGACCAGGTCACATCGGTGGTATAGGAGGTCGAGTAGATGTCAGAAAAGCCAAAGACAACCAGACGAAAGACAAGAGGCGAAGAGAAGGCCAAGCCAGAGGAGACAGAGTCTATCACACCCAAGACCAAGAGAAAGACCCCTACAGAGGAGAGCGGAGAGGGGACCAGAACCACTACTACCAGAAGGAAGACACCAAGACAGAGAGAAGAATCCGTAACCGATCAGCCGCAGGTCCCCCAGGAGCCTGTAGAAACAGGAAAGGAACTGGTGATGGCTGAGGCAAAGCCAGCCACACGAAGATCCAAGAAGAGCGATACCAAGACGGCAATATCTGAGAAGCCTGCAACAACAGAGAAGAAGACCAGCACCACAACCACACGGACGAAGGTAAAGAAAGTAGTAACTGAGCCACCGAAGGTTGTCAAGCCAGAGATACTCACCAGAGAGGAGATCAGAAAGAGCAGACTGATGAGAATCGCCGAGGAGATGAAGAAGAGACAACCAGACTTCAGGCGCGACCAGGCTCATCGCTGGAAACGGCTCAGCGACTCTTGGAGAAAGGTCCGTGGAAATGACAATGATGCACGTAGGCGATGCCGTGGACATATAGCGCTCGTCGCTGTGGGATATCGGAAGCCTGCTGCAATCAGAGGCATTCATCCCTCGGGATATCGAGAGATTCTAGTACATCATGCATCGGAGATTGAGGGACTTGATCCGAAGATCCATGCCATTCGCATCGCAGGCACAATGGGCAGCAGAAAGAGAACGCAGTTAGTAAGGGCTGCTGAAACTGCAGGCCTTAGAGTGCTTAATCTGAACGTTCCCAAGTCTACAACCGAAGGAGAACTGTTCTCAGAACTGGAGGGCATGGAAGAGCTGGAGGAGTGATACAGTGAAGCTCAATGTGCAGAAAAGACTGGCCGCACAGGTAATGAAGACGGGTAAGTCGAGAGTATGGATTGACCCACAGTTCCAGGACGATGTGTCGTTAGCCATAACCAAGAATGACATCAGGCGACTAGTCGACGAAGGAGCAATACAATCGAAGCAGAAGAGAGGAGTGAGTCGTGGTAGAGCTCGCTTTATTGCGGCACAGAGGCGAAAGGGCCAGCGAAGAGGACCAGGTAGTAAGAAAGGTAGAGCCAATGCGGTCCTAACAGGTAAGATGAGATGGGCCTTGAAGGTCCGACCAATGCGTCGCGAGCTTCGACGACTGAGGGACGAGGGGAGGATCACAAGTCGCGTGTACAGGCAGCTCTACATGAAGGTAAAGGGTAATGCATTCAGAAACACAGGACATCTGAGAAGCTACATTGCCGACAATAAGCTGGAGGTTTCACGCTGATGGCTCAAGGACCAACGTACAGGACCAAGTTTAGGAGAAGAAGAGAGGGCAAGACCAATTATTACAGACGCCGCCGACTCCTCCAGTCGAGAAGGACTCGACTTGTAGTCCGTAAGTCAAATACCAAATACACAGTGCAGTTCGTCAATGCCCTTGTCAATGGCGATGAAACTGTCGCATCTGCAGTATCGACTCAACTTCGCGGACTTGGTTGGGAGTTCGGAACGGGTAATCAGTGTGCTGCATATCTGACAGGTCTCCTGGCGGGCCGTAGGGCCATCGCTAGGGGAGTGACCAATGCAGTCCTTGATATCGGGCGAAATCTACCTGTAAAGGGGTCAGGAGTATATGCTGCACTGAAAGGTGTAGTTGACGCTGGAGTAGACGTGCCTCACTCCGAGGAAGTCTTCCCTGACGAGAGCAGGATCAGAGGGGAACACATTGTGAGAGCCATCGAATACTACTCAGCGAATGACCCAAAGGGGACAATGTTCTCGACGTTCGACAAGAAGTCCGCAAAGAACATTCCAAAGCAATTTGAGTCGACGAAGAAGAAGATAGCCAATCTATCGGATGAGGAACTCCTCAGGAAGATACCAACAGGCGCAGTGTCCCTCCGAACTGAGAGAAAGGCCGAAACCAGGCCTGCTGGTGAGAAACCAAAGATCGTTGTTACCAGGGCCGTACCCCGAAAGCCCAAGCCCAAGAGGCTTGTATCAAAGTCAAAACGGACCAAGAAGAAGAGTTCAAGGAGTGAAGAACAATGAGTAGGGAGGACAGACGACGGAGAGAACCCCACATCGAGGAGGAACCAGTTGAGGAATGGGTTCCCAAGACCAAACTGGGGCGGATGATAAAGGACGGTCTGATAAACAGCATTGAAGAGATCATCCAGCAGAACCTCCGAATTCGTGAGCCCGAGATCGTCGACATGCTCATTCCCGACCTCAAGCAAGAGGTGGTTGACGTGAAGATGGTACAGAAACAGTCCGACGCTGGCGAGCTGAAGAGCTTTCGGATCACAGTCATTGTCGGCAATGGGGCAGGAGTCGTCGGGATCGGTGTTGGTAAGGCAGCCGAGTTCGTGCCTGCAGTGAGGGCTGCAGAGAGTAGGGCAAAGCTCAACACTACAGTTTACCGACGCGGATGTGGATCGTGGGAGTGCAGATGCAATGAACCCCACAGTATTCCGTTCCAGGTCAGGGGGCAGTCAGGTTCTGTCAGTGTCATACTGAAGCCAGCACCCAGAGGAACAGGTATCGTCACTTCAGACGTCGGCAAGGTCGTGCTCAGGATTGCGGGTATGAAGGATGTCTGGTCCATTGTGAAGGGCAGGTCACGTACGTCATCGAATTTCGCTAAGGCCGTTGTTGATGCCCTGGCGAAGACCTATAGAATGCTGCCTCCACAGGAATGGTCAACAATTGCCCCGTCATCACCAACAATAGGAGAGTTTCAATCATGAGTGCCTCCAAGGAGCCAGTAGTTCTAGCCATCCGGGTACGGGGTCTTCCGAAGGTGAGACCCGAGATCGAGGATACGCTCGAGAAGCTCAAGTTGAACAGGCTACACATGGCTAGAGTCATAAAGATGACTCCAAGCCTACGAGGAATGATACAACACGCGAAGGACTACATCACCTGGGGAGAGATAGATGAGGAAACGGCGACTCTGCTTCTGAGCAAGCGAGGACGCATAACAGGCAACAGACGACTCACTGACGACTATGTGAGGAAGAACTCCGGATACAAGAGCATACAGGCATTTGCAAAGGCCCTCGTCAAGGGAGACGCCAGAACATCCGATGTTCAGGGTCTGAAGCCAGTCTTTCGACTGACACCCCCTGCTGGAGGGTTCAAGGGAATAAGACGGCTACCAGTGACCGTGGGTGGCATCACCGGTTACAGAGGACCAAACATAAATGAACTTGCGAAGAAGATGATATAGAGAAGGTGAGAGAAAATGCCTTGGGATTACGACGATGACCACGATGATGAGTTCAATAGGGAATTCAGGAAATGGGCTGGAGATTTCATTCCAGAGGAGTTCTTCAGGCAGATCGAGGAGATGATGAGGAGAATCCAGGAAGAGATAGGTCAGGGCCGCGCCCTCGACATGGACTCGATCAAGAGAATGATGGAGGACCCACATGGACTGAATCCATTTGTGTTTGGCTTCTCGATAAGAGTTGGACCCGACGGAAAACCAATAATACAGCGGTTCGGGAGTCGACCGCCTGCAATCACGGGAGAAACGCCAAGATCACATGTGATTGAGCCTCTAGTGGATGTGATCGAGGAGCCCGAAGAGGTCATCGTCGTGGCAGAGCTGCCAGGGGTCGAGAAAGATCAGATAAAGGTCAGAATAAAAGGCAAGAAGCTGATCATCGACGTTGACAACCCTCATAGGCCTTACCACAAACAGATAGATCTTCCAGCAGACGTCAAGAAAGACGAATCCAGGTCTTCACTCAGGAACGGAGTCCTTGAGGTACGACTGAAGAAGGAGCGATAG
The DNA here is from genome assembly GCA_038893995.1 of Candidatus Thorarchaeota archaeon. GTDB lineage: Archaea > Asgardarchaeota > Thorarchaeia > Thorarchaeales > Thorarchaeaceae > JAWAQK01. Next base: position 41,947 of record JAWAQK010000015.1, read on the forward strand.
TAACGAGAGGTGTTATCAGTTGCAGAGAATGCATAAGCGGATCAGGAAGATGAGGGGAAGAAGAGAATCGGGCTATGGTTCAGCGAAGGGCCATAGGGCAGCCGGTCAGAGAGGCGGAAGGGGCAACGCGGGAAGCGAGAAACACCTTAAGATGAAGTACCTTAAGGCGAATCCTAGGTATTTTGGTAAATGGGGTTTCAAACCACTCCAACGCAACATCACAAACGTTGAGACTATGAATGTTGGAGAGCTCGACTCGCTGTTGCCGCGCCTGCTGGAGAGGGGCATTGCAACCAAGGATGGAGATCGGTACGCTGTGGACGTATCGAAACTGTCCATCGACAAGATCCTAGGTGGAGGCAGAGTCACACACGCACTTGACCTGAAGGGAGTCAAGGCGGTCAGCGGTAGTGCCCGAGAGAAGATCCTCTCAGCCGGGGGAACTATTGACGTGCCTGCCTCTGCGGAATAGGTCATTGACGACGACCATAACGTCCCCAGGAAGATGGCTGCCCACCCGGTGAGTCTGTCGCGATACGAGACTGGTCATGACTGGACGGAATCGCAAGGAGCACCACTATCTTTAAAGGTGGGGCCTAGGAGCCATGCAGGAAATCACCTACACGGAGATCGTAGGCATTGCCTTCAAGATTCCTCAGAGCCCTATCCCCGTTCGTCAGGATCATGCCAATGGTCAAGAGCCCTGACAGAAAAGTACCTTTCCGAGAGAAGGCCATCTGGACAATACTTGTACTCATTGTCTTCCTGGTAATGTCACACATGCCACTCTACGGAGTAGATCCATCTGTAGGAACTGACTATCTGTGGGCGCTGCGAGTCATACTAGCCAGCAGCCGAGGAACTCTCATGGAACTTGGAATAGGGCCCATTGTCACGGCTGGTCTAGTGATGCAGCTCCTATCGGGATCAAAGATAATCAATGTAGACTTCAGCGACCCCGACGACAGGGCAATGTTCACAGGGGCTCAGAAGGTCCTGGCAATGTTCATGACCGCGTTCCAGGCAATTGCGTATATCGTTGGAAAGGCATACGGAGACCTGAACCTAAACCAGTCAGTCGCGGTCTTTGCCCAGCTGATGATCGCAGGAGTAGTAGTCATTCTGATGGATGAACTAGTCCAGAAAGGATGGGGACTCGGATCCGGAGTATCCCTGTTCATCATGACTAACGTTGCTGGTCAGGTCATCTTCAGCATGTTCAACACGATTGACACTGAGAGTGGTTACTTCACATATGGAAACACACAGGTCCCCTCAGCACCCGACGGGTATCCAACCTTTCCGAGCACCTACCTCCCAAAGGGGATCATCGCTGCAATGGTAGCCAACCTTCTGAGACTGTTAAACCCGGGACAGTATCCGCCGGTAGATCTCGGATGGCTACTGTTCAGGAATGGGAACGATCCAAGCATCTTCGGACTGATCATAACCTTCGCAATATTCCTGGCGGTGTTGGTCATGGAGAGCATGCGTGTTGAGGTGCCGCTACAATATGCCAAATACAGAGGAGTGAAGGCAAAGTATCCAATCAAGCTGCTCTACACATCTAACATACCAGTGATCTTGACGCAGGCTCTGTATGCGAACATACTCTTCTTCAGCCAGATAATATTCACAAACTTCAACCCCGAAGGAAAGAATGTATTCCTTAACTGGCTCGGAACATTCACGAAGCCCAGTGGGAGTACCCAGATGGTTGCAAACCCAGGTACTCTCGCAAGATATGTGACTCCGCCTCGAGGCCTCTTCAGCGTGTTATATGAACCAGACGGATGGCTCCACGTGATACTCTATGCAGTCATCACTGTATTGCTGTGTTGGGGCTTCAGTCGCATATGGATCGACATATCTGGCATCGCACCGCGTGACGTGTCCCGTCAGCTCCTAAACTCGGGGTACATAGTGCCGGGCTTCAGGCGAAGCGAGAAGGTACTTGAACGTCTGCTCGAGCGATATATTCCAGTCGTGGCCGGCCTCGGTGGTCTTATGATAGGAATCCTTGCTGCCGTCGCAGATGTCCTCGGAGCGCTCGCCAGCGGTACGGGAATACTGCTCATGGTTTCCATAATCAAGCAGTACTACGAAACCATTGCCAAGGCTCAACTCGCCGAGGCAGGCGGTGAGGGAATTGCAGGACTGTTGGGAATCACATGAGTGACCTCGATATTCATCGAGTCAAAGGCTCAGAAGGTGCCATTGATCCCTGCATGCCAGCAAACAGACACATGCCACGTTTTCCCTGAGCCCAGTTCAGTCGTTGGAATGGTAGTGATACGGGACGACGATCGCATTGTCATCGTCGTTTGAGCACAGAGATCAAATGTGCAGAAGCTATATAACGAGGACACTCAGCGACACCATACCGGCTGGTGAAACGCTATGAGTGATGACAGCAGGGTTGTGATAGTGACCGGGATTCCCGGTGTCGGGAAGACAACCGTGATAGACTTCGCAGTGAAGAAGGCAAAGAAGGACCATCACCAGGACATCCTAGTATTGAATTTCGGAACTGCCATGTTCGAGCTGGCCTCAAAGAGGGGAGTCAAGGATCGCGACGAGATGAGAAGACTGCCAACTTCAGCGCAGAGAAAACTCCAGGAGGCCGCAGGGAAGAAGATCGCGAATATGGCCAAGACGTCCAGAGTCATAGTGGACACACACACACTCATCCAGACTGGAAATGGCTACCTCATCGGACTTCCTGAATGGGTCGTGAGGGCGTTGAAGCCCAAGACGATCGTGCTGGTTGAGTCAGATCCAAAAGACATAGCGTCCAGAAGGTCAAACGACGCCTCTAGGAAAAGGGACGAACAGGTGATCGAGGATATCGAGACCCACCAGCAGATGTGCAGGGCAGCAGCCGTAGCAGCGGCCACCCTCGTGGGAGCCACTGTGAAGATAGTCAAGAACCTTGAGGGACAAGCGGAGGCTGCTGGCAACGAACTGTGCAACACACTGATGGAGTAGAGAGCGATGCAAACTCCCCTTCTTGACTTCATTCTCGAGTGGGCGTCCCACCCCCCAGGGTCTGCAGTTGTCATACTTTTTGTGTCCATGACCATAACCATCATGAGCAATCTTGCTACAAAGAGGTTTACTGACGTACCACGCATGAAGAGATACAGCGACGAGATCAAGGCATACCAAGAGCTCTCCAAGCAGGCTAACAAGACTCAGAACGAGAAACTTCTGAGGAAGGTCAGAAGGAGAAAGGCCTACATCGACAGGATACAGAAGGAGATGTTCACATCAAGATGCAAACCACTTGCATTCTTCTTCATCCCATTCATGGCCATATTCTATTCGCTGAGCGGGTTCTACACAGATCATGTTGGCGGCGTCAATATACCTAGAGTTGTTGCTGTCGTGCCCTTCAGTGTCCATAAGTTGCTACCTTTCCTCGATGGATTCATAGGCACAGCTGTGGACGGTGGTTTTGGACTCTACTTCTTCGGGTTCTATGCATTAGTCGGTCTGGGCCTCGGGCAGATAATTCAGCGTATGCAGGGAATCAGAATGACATGACTATCTGAGTGACTCACATATCACCACTCACCTTAAAAGAAGAGCCAAGCGAAATCTTGCAGGTTCCTGGAGGTATAGAAACCATGCCAAGACCGGGTATGTTAACAAGGTCGAGGGTAAACAGACTGGTGAGAACGCCAGGTAGACGACTTGTCATGCACAGACGAAAGGTATACAGATGTAGGGGTACCTGCGGACTCACTGGAAGGCCCATGTCCCTCAAGAAGGGCGCCAGGCAGGACAACAGCACACGCTCAAGCCGATCAGCCAAGAGGCCAAATAGACCATATGGAGGATGTGCCACATCCGGTGCGGTCAGGCGTGTGATCATCCAGAGGGTCAGAGAACTGTAGTATGCACCTACTGGTGACTATCTCCGGTCCTCATGGCACTGGAAAGAGCTCTGTGGCCAGAATGCTCTCTGAGAGACTGGGACTTAGGTATGTTTCGGCGGGAGAGTTGTTCAGGCGGCTTGCTGCAGAGCGAAAGATGTCCCTCGAAGACTTCAGTAGAGTCGCGGAGCAAGACGATAAGATAGACAGAGCGCTAGACGAGGGACTACGAGAGGAGGCAGCCAGGGGGGATGCCGTAATAGATGCCCAGCTGGGGGCCTGGATGGCCGAAGGTTATGCAGACATCAACATCTTGTTGACGGCACCACTCGAGGTTCGAGTCAGACGGATAGCAATGAGAGACGGAACCGACTACCACAGGGCATATGCTGAAACCATCTCGAGAGAGAACAGTGAGAGAGAGAGGTACCGGCGCTACTATGGAATAGACCTTCGGGACATGTCAAGATATGACCTGATCCTGAATACCGGAAAGTACGACTTGGACGCAGTAGTCGACATAGTGACGCTTGCAATCAAGAGGTATGTCAAGCCTATGTGAGGTCGCTCGGTCGGCAAGTCCATGACGTCGATGTCAACGACACTGACAGGAGAGATACAAAGACACTCCTCCAACTGACTGGTACTGCATGAAAACAGTGGGTCTCGAAGTGAATCAGAGCGGAAGGCTCTTATTGAATTCGTGGGGACTGAATTTCATTCACCAGTCCATGGGGATGAATCCTCCAAGGCGACTCGGAGTTTCGTTTGACCCATGAAAGGGTGAGGTGTACAGAACATGGGCGTGTTCGAAGTCGGAAGAGTCTGTGTGAAGACAATGGGCCGCGAGACAGGTTCATACTGCGTGATTGTTGACAGGGCGGACGACAACTTTGTGACAATAACGGGACCAAAGCCTCTATCCAGCGTGCGAAGGAGAAGATGCAACATCAAGCATCTCGAGCCACTCGATATTGTAATATCGATCAGCAGCGGCGCTGACGATGACTCCGTGATGAAAGCAGTCGAACAGGCGGGTCTGACCGATAGATTCCGTACCAAGATAAGACTGTGACCCCTACCTCAAACGGTGGGAAGATGACGGATGAAGGGTATCTTGCCTTCCGATAGACCTCGTGAGGTCTTGGTCAAGGCACACGACACGACTGATCCCAAGTACGGGTTCAACTCGCTGGACAACCTACCCATGGAGTATCTCCTTAACAACTCGGTGATCGTACTTGACAAGCCGCCAGGTCCAACAAGCCACGAGGTCGCTGCGTGGGTTCGTAAGATTCTTGGGGTTAGCAAAGCAGGGCATTCGGGGACGCTTGATCCTGCAGTTTCCGGGATCCTGCCAATCGGGATAGGGACTGCAACGCGGGCGATGCAGGCACTACTGCCTGCCGGGAAGGAGTACGTCTGCGTGATGGAGCTTCACTCGGCGGTTGCTGAAGATCGGATACGAGAGGTCGTTGAGGAATTCACAGGCAAGATATACCAGAGACCGCCGCTGAAGTCATCAGTAAAGCGGGTCGTCAGGGTGAGAGAGATCTACTACGACGAAGTACTGGAGATCCAGGACAGACTTGTGCTGATGCGGATAGGTTGTGAGGCAGGCACCTATGTCCGCAAGCTGTGTTACGACATCGGGGAGGTGCTTGGAGTCGGAGCGCATATGAAGCAACTCAGGAGAACCCGAGTCGGGATCCTGCGCGAGGATGACCACTTGTGCAAGCTTCACGACCTCAAGGATGCATAC
>JAWAQK010000016.1:0-42091 GCA_038893995.1 Candidatus Thorarchaeota archaeon
CGCCTCGGCTTACATAATGCTGAGGCGGTTCGGCTGGTGTGTGCTGATAGTTAAACACGCGACAACGACGTTGAAGACACCGATTCCGGAGGTTGTTGTAGAAGCCATGCGAGCTGTCGGGTTTAAAAACATCGAAAAACATATCTTCCAACTGGCTAAACCATCAGCCTACGCCGAGTACCATAAGGCCAGAGGACATGAATACAAACACCTCTGCAATGAGCACGTAATCGCAGGGCAGAAGCTCGGATTCAGCAAGGTGGTTGAAAATGTCTAAGACATCGCTGGAACACATCGTTAACAGATACACCGAGTTCTTCGAGTCCCCCGGAGACAGGATGGAGTTCGAGAAGGTTGTTGAGGTCGGTGTCACCCCACGCAACAGCCAATACATCAGACCTGATTATGCTGTCTCCAGAGTCCCAGACCTTGTCGAACATGTTCGTCTCGACGTTTAGACGCCAGATGTGGATCTCATTGTCATACAGGTACCCCCCGGCAAGTGCGAGGAACCCTGTCGGTTCGTGGTAGGCCACTGCATGGATGGCAGCCTTTGTCTTCCACGGCTCGAAGATGGTGGTGTAGAGGTTCGGCCTGTCCTGGAGGATGGGGCCCAGGTCCAGATCACTCCGTATGGGGGGATCCAGGTCTGAGAGAGACCTCAAGACCTCATTCGGGAAGTCGTCCCTGTCAGCATCCATGGGCTCTGTGAGTATCTTCTGGTCCTGCAAGTCTGCCGCAAGACTCGGTACGGCCGGGACCATGAACATTCCCACTAGCAACACAACCATATAGACCAGAGTTGTCGTCCGAATCGGTTTCATCGTTCTAACCTCCTTCTACCTCCTTCTTTGGGGATGGGCCGGCCGTCCCTTTCCGACGAGTCCCACTGCCCTTTTCTGAAGTAGATGTTGCCCCACGTTTCTCCTTCCGTGACTCTGTACCGGTCACCCTACGGCGTAGTCGGCTCCAGGTGCCTGTCCTATAGCCAAGATAGCTCACTAAGACCACACCCAACACCGATGCAGCAACACCGGCTGTGAGTGCCCACGGGAAGGGTGTCTCGCCACGCAGCACTGTGAAGCGGACCACTGAGGCTGACACGACACCTGTGTAGTTCCTTGCGAAGACCTGCACGGTGAGGTCACCAGGGCTCCATCTGTGACCGATACTGAGGAACATGCCCGTTGCACTGTTGTACTGAGTCGTGAAGTTCTCACTCCAGCCACTTCCATTGTTGTACCTGAACCAGACCTCCTGGAAGGGAGTGAAGTTTGCCACAGCAAGCTGTTGGTCCTGGTAGACCACTGCCCCCTCCTTTGGTAGCATGATCTTCATGGTGCTCTGGCCACGAGCAACGGCCAGGTGGAGGTTGAAATCAGCACCCGAGGTGTATTCCAGCGGGTTGAGACCCAGTGCGATCTCGAGCCCGTCCGGATATCCGTCACCGTCCGTGTCTCCCTTCTTAGGATCGGTGCCGTAGATGTAGTACTCGTCACCGTCCAGAAGTCCATCCAGGTCGCTGTCAGGGTTGAAGATGCCCCCGCCGGGGACCCCCTGGAGTCCTATCATGAACTCGATTCCGTCAGGCAGGCCATCGTAGTCTGTATCGAACTCGAAGGTGTCTGGGATCCCGTCGCCATCCGAGTCGATATCGAGTGGGTTCGTATGATGGAGCAGTATCTCCGCTCCGTCTGGCAACCAATCATCGTCACAGTCTGAATCTGTTGCCAGTGTGGCGTACTTGGCCTGGGCTGGTCGATGCGCACCTGGCGGCAGCCCAAGAGTGGCAGCCACTGACGGCGATTGCAGAGACGCTGGCTCAATACTACTTGGAAGACCAACAGACCAATTGGTCGGTGGCCAGGGTCCGTAGGGATAGACTTCCTCCACCGACTCTTCCCAGTCATAGAGCCCGTCCCCATCGGTATCAGCATGAAGAGCCGATGTGTTATATACCCAGACCTCCCACCAGTCAGATATAGTGTCGTTATCAGTGTCGTTGCTCCTCGGGTTCGTGTTGAAGACTACCACTTCCTGGTAGTCGATCAGGAGGTCATCATCCGAGTCGGCGTCCACCGGTGACGTGTTGAAACGATACAGGATTGTTATCGCCCGATAGGGGTAGATCAGCCCCGATACATTCTCCAGTATCAGCTCAGAACCGTCCTTCAGCAGGTCGTCGTCAGTGTCACTATCGTTGGGGTCAAGTGGTAGCGGCGTCAACCATGGGGGTGTCGGGTACGGGCTGGAAACATAGTATCGGGTCCAGCCTCCCAGATATAGTTCAATCGAATCATCGAGCCCATCCATGTCCGAGTCGGGCATTGTGGGCGTCGTGTTCCAGGTGATGACCTCGTCATAGTCGGACATGGGCCAGGTCATCTCGCCAAGACCGTTGGGCTCTACGATAGAGTCTCGGTCCGTATCCCATGACAGGGGATCAGTATGCCAGACCTTCACCTCAGCCCCATCGCTGAGACCATCGCTGTCAGTGTCGTAGACGAAGGGATCGGTGTAGTACACCATGACTTCCTCGAAGTCCGTCAATCCATCGTTGTCCGAGTCTTCATCCATTGGATCGCTACCGACCACCAGGACCTCATAGCCGTCGGACAGGCCATCACCATCGCTGTCGTCCGAGAATGGGTTGGTATGCCAGAAGAACAACTCTTCACCATCACTGAGACCGTCAAAGTCGGTGTCTGGTATCGCGGGATTTGTACCGTAGAGATAGAACTCATCACCATCGGAGACCATGTCAAGGTCAGTGTCTGGGGAGAGTGGGTCAGTGTTGAGTAGAATATCGAGCATGTCAGGCAGACCGTCGTCGTCGGTGTCCGCGTCGCGATAGAATGTGTGCATGCTGTCCTGCCTCAAGACCCCCTCGAGACCATCAATCAACCCGTCACTGTCGGTGTCTCCATTGGTCGGATCGCTCGGTGGATCAAGGTGCAGCTCGTATCCGTCGCTGTTCAACCACGCCCCTGCAGGAGGATTCTCTCGCTGCTCTGGAGTGACTCCCGTGTCACCATCGGTGTCAGGGTTACAGGGGTTGGTATACACGTGCTTGAGATAGGGCTCACCCTCGTCGTCATAGAGAATGACGTCGAACCCCCTGACCTCTGCACCATCGTTCATTGGATACTCCTGCGACAGCAACTCTCTGGGACCGACCTTGGTCATGAGCATCCTGTCAATGTCGCCGTTGTAGAACTGCAGGTAGGAGTCATCGTCAGTGTCAGCGTCGAGCGGATGAGTGTAACCATGATTGAATATCAGAGGAGCCGGGTCAAAGCCCGAACCTGCCGTGTCGTTGTACAGCTTGTCGAGCCCATAGTAGGGGCCCATCGGACCCTCTTGTCCGTCGAGAAGAGTATCACCATCAGTGTCAGGATTGAGTGGGTCGGTGTGGTCTGTATAGCGCACGCCGCCAATTGTGACGTATGTCACAGTCGGAGTTACGCCCGTCAAGTCCCACCGGGTGTAGACCTCATATGAGTCGCTGAGTCCGTCACCATCCGTGTCACGTGAAAGGGGGTCGGTGAGGTAGACGTGGACCTCGTTGTAATCGGACAGATCGTCCCAGTCGCTGTCCTCCCACATCGGGTTGGTGCTCAGCTCCCACTCCTCACCATCGAGAAGACCATCACCGTCACAGTCCGGATTCGTGGGAGCAGTGCCCATCGTGAGCACCTCAAGCTTGTCGTTCGCACCGTCCCCGTCTGTATCTGGGTTCAGCGGGTCCAATCCCGGAATTGCCTTCTCGTACTCATCACTCAGGCCGTCGTCATCGGAGTCGAGGCCCATGCCTGATTCCTGGTACTCGGCCTCCCCCTTCTTTGGACTCAGGTCCCATGGACCTCCCGGTTCCCAGGTCCAGGTCGCAGTGTCATCGAAGAATAGGAACCTGAACTTGACCTTCAGTGTAAAGATCAACCTGAGTGTGATCTTCATGGGATCGCTCGAGGCGAAGTCCTGGAAGAAGGTCAGGATTATCTCGAGAGACCCATCAATTATGATCGCTACTATGAGCAAGTCAATCGGTATGTGAATTGAGATGCCAAATGTTATGGTCAGTGTCAGCGTCGAAACCTCTGGTGCTATGGCAGAGGCCGCCTTCTTCACTATGTCCAGGGCGATGGCAAAGTAGATGGTGATCTTGATCATGTCCAGTCCAAGAAACTCTGCAACAGCAGAGAGAGCACCGCCTCCTAGTCCAAAGGTGAAGAAGTCTGCCAGGGTGAATACCTTACCAAGAGTGATCTTGATGTGGAGTCCCCACTCTACCACCTTCATGAAGTTCTCCCACTCGAAGACGCCACCCCTGAACGTGAACAGGTTCAAGACGAAATGCGCGCTCCCCTCAAATGCCAGCTCCAGACCCAGGGACTTCAGCATTGCACCCATGACTGCGTTCTTTGAGGAGTCGAACCCAGACACGCCAAGCTCAGCAAAGAACTGCGGGGTGATCTCGAAGAAGGAGAAGATGAGCCTCAGGAAATCACCGACACTGGATATCGAGAACACGCTACGAGCGTCGAAGATGGCACTGGCAATGAGGTCGAACATCGGCGACAGGTCAATGTTGAAGCCAAGACGCAACCCGAGTGCGATTGTCAGGTCGAACAGTGACCACTGACCCAGTCCAACAGGAATCTTGGTACTGTACCCAAGAAGGTCAGTTATGCCTGAGAACAGGGACATTATCATGTCCTCGAGCTCTGAGAAGAGGGGCCCAAGCATCCCGTTGAGCCAATCGAATATCATCCCCAGCAGCCACTTGACTCCACCCGTGAAGATGTCCTTGATGTTCATGAAGAAGCTGAGCATCTCCGTCAGGATGGTCACGTCTATCTCTCCGCTCAGGTGGCCCGCTGCAAGTGAGATGATCCGGTTGATCACCTCTGTCTTGCTGGGGAGGTCCTGTGGGTCGATACCAAAGGCGGTGGGGAAGAACGTCTGAAGCAGTTCGAGCAGAGCATCTATCGGGACATCTTCAAACGATGGGTGTGTTCCCAGCAGAGATCCCGCCGAGAGTAGCAGGGACTGCATTATGCCCGCAAATGACTGACCCTTGGCAAGTCGCACCAGGCTTACAGCACCAGCAGCTATCTCTGCGGTCTTTGCAATGATCTCCTGTACCTGTGGGGAACTTGGGATAGAATGCTCAAGGTCCATGTACAGAAGGGCATTCTTGACCATGTTGGGGAGAGAACCCAGCTGTGTCTCGAACCTACTCACCGTCTTTGCAATGAGACACTTCAGGCTGTCTGACTCAGTGATCGAGGCGACTATTCCGAGCACTGGGCGGACAACATTGTTCATGGCGTTGATGAACTCGGTCTCCTGTGCCAGCTGATATCCCATCTGGGTAGGTGGTAGATTCAATGCCTGTATGATCGCTGTCGCGAGTTCGAATATGTCGGGCAACTGATTCTTGTCAAAGCCCTCGTTGTAGAATCCTGAGATGAGAGTGATTGCATCACGAATGAGCGTGCGGGTGCTGGTGGGAACAGTACTTGAAACTGCACTGTCGATGATTGCCATGATCTCTGACTTGAACGCGGCAAGATCTGTGAGCCCGTTCTCCATGTATGTCTTTACTACACCCAGGAGCTCCCGGGCAAAGGCCTCTGACGACTTCACCAGGCCCGTAGGAGCAAATGTCGTCACAAGGTCACTGACAAGCTGTACCATGCTTGCGGCATCGTACTGATCCACAAGGCTCACTGCCGTCATGGCCATCTTGACCACTGCCATGATCTTGTCAATTGCTGGTTGTAGGCCCGTCAGCGGCAGCAGAGAACTGAGTAGATCATTACCGACCTCTGTCAAGAATCTTGCATAGTCTCGAGTAGTCAGGAAGTTCACAGTGGCAGTAACGAATTTGGTGATTCGGTCCACCAGTTGAGGACTGACAACACCGATCTTGTCTGCAAGGACTGTCTGAATGACCCTTGTGAGGCTGTTCTTCGTTATGAAACCAAAGATGAGATCGTAGACACCCTTTCCTTCAGACATGGCCTGGGAGATCATGTCCCACAGTTCGGTCCCAATACCTATGAGGTCAGTCAGGAATGTCTTGACTGACTCAGGTACGATCTCCGGAAGCAGTGCGATCACTATCTCTGTGACTACCTCGAGTATGCTACTCAGGTCGCCCCTGAGATTGAACAGGGCCTTGAGCAAGATCTCGAGATAGGGCTTGTATTCAGCAATGAATGGAAACTGATCCGAGAGAGCAAGAACGACCGCCTTGAGAGCGGAATCCGAATCAAAGTCATTCACGAGGCCGAGGAACGGTCGGATCACCTCGAATGCCTCGACTATCGAATCAACAATGTCGCTTGGGATGGCCAGTGTCGTCTTTCCTTCGTCAATGAGGACGTCAAGTAGTATGTCAATTATGTCTCCGATGGGCCCATTCAGGCCTGACAACAGAGGAATCTCCCCAAGTACGTAGTCATCCGCAGTCAGTTCCGCCGGAGACACCAGCTTGATACCAGGTTCAAAGTCAGCTGGAAGTGAGTCGATGGGGACCTCCTGTAGAGAGTCGCCAACCAACCTGTAGGCTGCGGGTCTGATGGTCGGGGCGTGACGTTCCCACATCTCCCTGGTCCGCTCCTCGAGGGCGACTGGATCGACCTCACCGACTGGGTCTACGGGCTCTAGCGTGCGATACAGGAATTCCCTCAGATTGTCACAGTAGAGTTTGAGTGCCATGGCCCGGATGTCCTTTCCTGCCCTATCATATACAGGATCGGAACCGGCCCGCGTGTCGATTATGTCCGCCGTTGTCCACACGTCGTAGAGGATGAGCAGTAGACCATCGGTCTGTTCAGACTCCGCGTGCCAAATATTGAGGTCTCGTGTGGAGAGGTACTTCTGGAGAGACAGGGTATTCCCGGTCCCCACAACATGCTGAGTCGCGCTGTACTCCCTGATGGTCAGGTAGAAGTCCATCCAGCTCATCTTTCTGTCAGAGAACTGGATGCCCTGGACATCGGACCTCAGCGCATAGATGGCTATCCACGGCGCATCGACCAGGAAAGCCTCGAGATCTCCGCTGGACCTCACCGGATGGGTACTCACACCACCAAGCCGATAGGAGAGTATCTCTCTCACTGCTTCGGCAACCGAGACGAGAATGTCATCGTTCGGATCGAACAGAATGTATATCTCATCAAGCTCATAGGGGGGTGAGGGCACCGGTAGCAGAGTGTCATCCGGGAGCATCTGTGCAGCCATGACTGATGGCGTCACTAGCCCCATCAACATGGAAAACACAATAAGAGATGAGATTAGTCGCGTTTTGCTCTTAACATTACTCAATTCTGGTGAGGAGCCTCCTGCGCGGCCTGAAGGAATGTGACAATGAATGGGTCAGCTGAAGAAACCAAGGCACTGGTGGCGCGGCCTGGGTCTTCTCATGTCGAGTAGTCGCTCCTTCTCAGGCAACCGTACGGAGCGGCAGTTTCGGACGGACGCTTATTAAGATTTTGAGGGTCGAGGATACCAGACCTGTCACAGAGTCGGGGAGCTCCAGTCGGTCTGATGCGTGTTCGCATCCTCTGATGCGGGGGGATCAGCCCCGGTCACAGGGGGTGCAGGACCTGCAGACCAGCGACATGCGATGACAGCCGGGTCCAGACATATCGACATGATACTCAGGGCGTAGACATCTGTCAGACGACGACTGCTCAGGTGTTGGTCAGTCCGATCACTGGGGTTGACTCGGGCGTCCGTCAGAGAGCGGAATACCACCTTGCCCCTGTCAGATCGTCGGGAGTTCTTGGCCGAAGTCCCGGTCAGGGGACGAGTACAGTCATCCTAATATCGTCGTCTTGGGTAACTTGGACTGAGGAAACAGGCATGCGAGATGACTCCCAGCAGGACTACGTGTTGGCGGTGGATCACGGCACTTCCGCCATGAAAGTAGCGCTGGCTAACATGAGAGGTGACGTCTTAGCGCTGGAGTGCGCACCCATTGGGCTTCAGCTCAGACCTGGCGGCGGGGCTGAACAGGATCCCGGTGAATGGTGGTCTGCACTCGTGAAGTGCTCGCGCGGGCTTCTGGAGAGAGGACTAGTACCAGTCGATAGAATTCGGGCAGTGTGCTGTTCCAGTCAATGGTCTGGGACCGTACCTGTGGACAGGGAGGGCCATCCTATCGGAAACGCGCTGATCTGGATGGACTCGAGGGGCGCCCCCTACGTCAAGGCGGCTCTCAGGGGACTGATCAATGTCGAGGGGTACGGCATCCTGAACCTCGTGAGATGGCTCAGGAAGACGGCGGGCATTCCCAGCGCCAGCGGAAAGGATCCCATAGCTCACATCATGTACCTGAAGCACGAGAGGCCTGACGTATATAGGGACACCTACAAGTTTCTGGAATGCAAGGACTACCTGAATCTGGCACTGACTGGTGAGTTTGCTGCTTCCTTTGACTCGATTGCACTTCACTGGGTCGCGGACATCAGGAATATCGACAGGGTCCACTACGATAGTGGACTGGCAAAGAAGCTGGGCATTCATCTCGACAAGCTCCCGGCCCTGAGACGCGCCACCGACATCCTCGGGACCGTGACACCCGATGCGGCACATGAGATCGGTGTCAAGCCGGACACGAAGGTGATCACGGGTTCACCCGACGTGCAGTCTGCAATAGTTGGGTCAGGGGCAGTGAGAGACTATGAAGGACACATCTACATCGGCACCAGCAGCTGGCTCACATGCCACGTCCCGTTCAAGAAGACAGACATATTTCACAACATGGCCACACTTCCCTCGCCCATTCCAGGACGATATTTCGTTGCGAACGAACAGGAGACTGCTGGTGCTTGCCTCACCTTCATTCGGGATAGCCTCCTCTTCCCTGATGACTCGCCGTGCTGCGGGGATCCGGGGATGTACAGGGAGTTTGACAGGATATGTGAGACTGCACCGCCAGGTAGCCACAGGATGATCTTCACGCCATGGCTGTACGGCGAACGGACTCCGGTGGAGGATCATGCCATAAGAGGGGGACTGTTCAACATCTCCCTTGAGGTGAAACGTTGCGACGTCATTAGGGCCGTGTTCGAGGGGGTCGCGTACAACAGCAGGTGGCTGCTTGGTCTTGTTGAGAGATTTGTCGGAAGAAGAATGGACGCCCTGAACATCATCGGAGGCGGTGCTCAGTCGGACATCTGGTGCCAGATATACGCAGACGTGCTCAACAGAAGAATAAGGAGAGTGGCCGACCCCATTCAGGCGAACGCACGAGGAGCAGCGCTCATAGCCTCTATGGCTCTCGGATATGTCACTCCTGACGAGATACCATCGACTGTGCGAATCTCCAGAGTCTTCGAACCAAATCCCGAGAACAGGAAGATCTACGATCAGTTGTACTCTGAGTTCCTGCACCTATACAGGCAGAATCGGGAGATGTATCATCGACTGAATGCACCAGTCAAGGACTAGCTCAGGATAGAAGCCAAATAGAGGAGCGCAGAGAACTCCCCCCGTACTGGGTACGGTGGCATGGTGCGAGCCAGTACCTGTCGCCTGTACCAACGAGTCTACGGGCTCTCAACCGACCCCATTCTCCGAAAGTGAGAATCTCGACAAGACCTCGACGACTTCCCTGTCCGAGACATCGTACCAGAGCTCGTACGCCTCAGCCACTGCAAAGCTCCACCCAGACTCGATGCGGGGACAGAGCAGCCTGTCTACTGCCCTCCGGACCAGCTCATAGGCAGAGCTGGACGCTGTGGGGACAGCCACTGTCAGCGACCGGGGCCGTCGTTGTGTCACTGAACGAATAGCAGCCATCATGGTATAACCAGAAGCTAGCCCGTCGTCAACCAGGATCACATCTCTCCCGCTGGGGGTGTGGGTGCCCACCAGTCCACCATATGTAGCTCTTCGTTCCTCGATCTGACGACGGGTCCTCTCAATGGCCTGTTGAACCTCTTCTTCACTCAGATGAAGGCTGGCGAGTAACTCCCTGTTCAGCAAGACTCCACCCAGTGAGTCAATTGCTCCAAACCCTGCCTCAGTATTGAAAGGAATCTGTATCTTCCTCACTATCATGATGTCGAGGTCTGCATGCAGCCCCCTCGCTATCGGTTCTGCGACCAGCACGCCACCATTGGGAATGGCAAGGACCAGCAGCCGGCCGACAGGATGGACCTCTCTGAGTAGCATGTCCCGGAGGACTGTCCCGGCCTCAGTCCGATTCCTATAGGACCACGTCATCGCAGCATTCTTTCACAGACTCACGATAAAACTGAGTTGGTCAGCGCCACACTGCCGAGTAGACGAGACTGCGGAGGGTCGCTGAGTCTGGGACAGTCTGTAGGGGACATGGAGTCATGTCGCTGGTGTCCCGGAGGATTCTTTAGATGTCATGTCCGAGTCACCTGTGGTGACGAAGCTGGACTACCTCACTGAGGCAATAGGCCTTGTCCAGGAGATGGTGCGTAATAGGTGCGTCAATCCACCGGGAAACGAGATGAGATCGATACGCTCCATCGAGAAGTACCTCAGCACCTACGGGGTCAGCTGTGACATCATGGAGTCAGCTCCAGACCGGGGCAACCTACTGTGTGTCGTCAAGGGGAGCGAGAAGCATCCCAGCCTGATGCTGGGTCCAGGTCACGTGGACGTGGTGCCGGTCGCAGACCCATCCATCTGGACCCACGATCCGTTCTCCGGGGAGATACACGATGGATGCATATGGGGCAGAGGCACTCTCGATATGCTATACGTCGTCGCTGCACAGGTCGTGGCTTTTGCTCAGCTCTGGCGGGAGGGGTTTAGGCCCAGAGGAGATCTCAAGCTCCTTGTCGTGTGTGACGAAGAGGCTGCCGGTACCTACGGCGCAGAGTGGCTGGTCAACACTCACCCCGACAAGGTGAAGGTCGACTACCTGATCACCGAGGGAGGCGGCTACGAGATCGCGCCCCACAGAGTCGCGTACAACCATGGAGAGAAGGGGGGAACCTGGCTGAGGTTGAGCACTAGGGGCAGAGAACAGCACGGTTCTATGCCCTTTGGATCAGACAATGCAGTCTTGAAGATGGCAGAGGCAGTGAGGAGGCTCGCCTGCTACAGGACACCAGTCTCCACTGACCACATACGGGACCTCGTCCAGGACCTTCCCATGAGCTGGCTCTCAAAGAGAATCGTCACCAGTAGGCGCCTGCTTGACTTTGCCATCAGGAGTATCTCACGTACAGACCCGGCCCGTGCAAGCCTGCTCTACTCCATCAGCCGCATGACGATATCACCCAACTTGTGCAAGGGAGGTACAAAGGTCAACGTCGTTCCAGGCGAGGCGTATGTCGACGTGGACATACGTACTCTGCCCGGCCAAGACCAAGAGTACGTGGCGGAGCACCTGAAGAGGGCCCTTGGGCAGGCAGCGAAGTACGTGACTATCGGACCTGTGCCTAGGGAGGCCGGCGCGACGCCGTCCTACGGTAATTCCAGCGACAAGAGGTCACCTCTAGTGGAGATCATGGAGCAGGTCGCCGCCGAGTGCCGCTCGGATGACACGAAGCTGGTACCCATGTTGATGCCTGGTGTGACAGACTGCAGGTTCTTCCGACAGAGATGGAACACCCAGGCCTACGGTTTCAGCCTGTTCGACAGTAGTATTCCCGTCGGCGAACTCATGAGAATGGCCCATGGCACAGACGAGCGTATATCTCTGGGGTCCATCGACATGTCTACCCGAGCCTACATGGAGATAGCACGTCGGTTCCTGGCATAAGCTCAAAAGAGGGGGTTCGTATCTGTTTCAGCGATGTTTGCATCAGCTTCAGGAAGGAGTGACAGATGCCCCAGCTGAAATACGATCACCGGGTGAAGGCCAATTTTGCGTTTGACGCGACAAAGGTCGGGCTGCCCTCGCGACATCCATCCCTCATGCGGTTCACCGAGGTACTGTGGTACGGGAAGGACGATGAAGGATACTGCGTCTATAAGAAGGATCCCAAGACCGGCGAGGTCCTACGAATCGACTTTCTACCTCCGTGAGGACATTCGAGTCTCTTGACGGCAGTGCCCGCGACGTTCCCTTCAGGAGGATACGTCTGCACTCACACTCCTGGCAGCGGAGAGAAAGGCGATGTTCCAACTGACGAGAAGGATTCAGCCATGTCATGGTGACGACGGCGACTACATCACACTCGTGGGGTTCTTGCTAGAGTCCGCAAGAATCATCTGCCCCGGCTATGACCCTCCAGAGACGTGGGTCGAGCTGGGAGAGCAGACCCAGCCAGACGGCACCAGGGTATCTCGGACAACACTGGGAGACCACAGGACAGGAATGACGGTCACCGTGAGTATGCGTCACGAGGCTGGGTCTGAAACGCCTGTAGAGGACCAGGTGGGGGTCGTTGCACACGGTCTACCCCCGGGAATCGTCCTAGAGATACGAATGTCAAGACAGCGGGAGGGACCTCGATGCGTCGAGCTTACAGTCTCGGGAGCTGAAGAGGATGTTCAGAGTGTGCTCGACAGATTCGAGAAGTTCTTCTCAGACAGAGATGCGTCACAGGAGTCAAGACTTGCGTACCTGCTGAGATCAACCGCGGTCTCAGCCCGACTACATGCCTGGCGTACCACCGAGTCGAAGGCACTCAGATGCCTCGAGATCGACCCGCACAATCCCGAGGCAACGATGTACCTCGGTATCGCAAGGGCCGAACAGGGATTCGATGCTGAAGGAGAGGGTCTGCTCCTTGCGTCACTGATGCTGGACCCCAAGAACGTCAGGGCCTACTACCACTCGGCAATGGTGGCTCTTCGACAGGGCAGATGCCTGACGGCAGCAGATTTTCTGTCCCATGCAAGGTCTTTGAACCCTCAAGACCATCTGGTTCTGTATCACCTCGGAAAAGCACTGGAGGGGATGGGTCGCCTGAAGGACGCACTCAATGCATACATGGAGGCACTGAATGCTTCGCCACCCGCGCAGTGGGATGCAGGATTCGACACGGTCGACTTTCGCAGCCTCGCGTCGGCCTCAGTCGATAGACTCAGGGCGGCTGCCGATGGCGAGGCAAGAGCTGCGAATGCCTGCACGGATGGCCCGCTGGGCGACCAAGTCTTCTCCGTCGATTAGGGCAAGAGCCCTATCAGATGTCATTCTCTTGGCCTGTCGCTGCCAGTACCCTCTTGCCCGACACTCAGTATGAAGTCTGCGATCAGCCTGGCGAGCCGCTCGTGCTGCTCCACATCGGGACTGTGACCGCAGTCCTCGAGGATGACCAGCCGTGAACCACGTATTCTCTCATTCATCATTCGGGCCATTGCAGGGTCCATTATGCGGTCCTTGCTTCCATGGACTATGAGCACAGGCACACTGATCTCACCCAATCGGTCGACCACATCAAAGCTGGAGAAGCCAAGGACAGAACTGACATCAAACCGTCGAGCATCCTCCAAGAATCTACGCTTGAGTCGGTCCATGAGGTCCGGATTGTCCTCGATGAAACTCTCCGTAAAGGCATCCCTCGTCGAGGCCCACCAGTAGGCCTCGTCACCCCCCTGGAGCTGTGCCTCTCTCCACGAGTATACGACATCGATCAGTTGTTCAGTGACACACGGGGTTGTCGACACGAGGACGGCTGCAGACACATGACGAGGAAAGTCAAGGAGCATCTGAAGGAGGACCATTCCGCCCATGGAGATGCCCACGACCGGTGCCCGTTCAATTGAGAGATGCGACATCAACCCGGCAATGTCTGCAGCATAGTCTGATGGCATGCTCATTCCCTCTGGGCAGTCTGACGACCCGTGACACCGTAGGTCGGGCATGATGACCCTGAATCGTTCAGACAGGTGAGGTTCGACGAATTCCCACGACCGGTGATCACCACCCAGACCATGGACAAGCACTAGAGGGGGTCCATTCCCGACTGCCTTCAGATTGAGCATAGTTCCTCTGATGTCTATTCTCTGCAAGTTCACTCACCACCAGTGACGCCAATGAGTAGCGGAAGACCTTGCACTGACCAGTGTCCAGCCATCTTAATATGTTCGTTTGTCACGAGTGCATCCTGACAATGACCACAGTAACGTCGAAGCTACGATACAGCGACAACTCCTCTATCCCGGACAGCTCTGACATGTCATCTCACCTACAGAAACATCCGGTGATTCTTGCTACTTCACATACATCAGGTCACGGTCCTAGTTCTCAATGTCCGGCAGCAGTGTATTCACCTGGACGGGGGGCGGGTCGATCAAGTTGTCCATGCGGTCGATCGACCGTATACAAGATACTGCCACATGGCCTACTACTGGCCAGACAGTATCACGATTCGACACACAGGCTGACCTCGCGTGGCCTTCGCTGGAGGCGCGGACGCAGTGTAACTTGCCATCACGCTGAATGCGATCCTCCTGCATCTCCAACGGCCCACGAGAGACTAGGTCAGACTGTCCTATTGCACTCAGCCTCCTCTCAGGGTGGATCCCATGACTACGTCACCGTACGGTAATTCTTCCTCTATCCACGCTGTTGTCCTTTGGGCAGCGACTGGAATCCTGGCTGCGACAGTCCTATGGATCGTCACCCTTCCAGCCTGGGAAGGGGAGCCTATCCTGGCATCCAGCATGTTTGATTCGCTCACAGTGTTCACGTCGGCGGTCTGTGCTGGTACTATCTTAGTACGTCATGCTGACATGGGTATTGACAGACCGACGCTGTTCCACATACCATTCATCTACTCCGCTGTGACGTACGCATACAGGGTTGCTCAGGTCATATTCGGGAACCAGACATATATCGCCAGGTCAGTCGAGTATGCATTGCTGGATGTCTTCAACGCCAGTGTCTTCTCTGCAACAGTACTCTTGGCCACACTCGTCAACACTGGTATGGTTAGATGCTCCTGGGACGGTTGGGCCACCTCGTCCCTTGCTATCGTGTTCGCGCTCTCCGAGATATCAATGCATCCCATCCTCTTCGCGATCCAAGCTACATACCAAGCTCCCACCCTTTTCGCAGCAGGTGTGATATCATCCATAGCCCTGTTGACCACTGCTCAGATAACATGGGTGAAGATGAAGGGCATCCGGGCCTATCGTTCGTCGGTACTAATAGCAGGATTCCTCATGCTTGTCCTGTCCTGGGGCCACACAGTGTTCAATACTCTCCATGCCGGCGCGTCCTGGAGCCTATCTCCAGTCCTCAGGCTTATCGGTATGCAGCTGGTGTTCATGTCGGGTGCACTGCCGCACCTTCGGATGGCCGGATGGGGAAAGCGGCCCACCCTCATATACGTCGTCATTCTGTCATCAGTAGTCATCTTGCCAGCGGCCACTGCGGCCGTGACGACCTGGGCAATCCACGGTAGCATCCTTCCCCAGTACCAGACGTACGCGTTGATTCATGCCGGCGCTGCTGTGCTCTCATCTAGCATGTCAGTCCTCGTCATTTTCTACGACAAGGGCAGATTTTCCGGGGCTAGATATCCAATTGCTGCGTCCCTGACCTCATGGTCGGTCGTCGAAACTGTGCAGGTGATCACAGCGATCTCGGCTCGCACCATTGTTGATGCAGACTCGGCTCTGCGCAATCAGCTGGTGGGTGCGGTGACCACACTGTTGCTCTTGAGCCTGGCCCTCCGCTGGATCGTGACACCTCCACCAGAAGGTTCTCGCAAGAAGTTGAGACTGATGCACATTGGCGTGATAGGTGGAACCCTGGCTGGCATTGGTATTCTGAAGGTCATACACGATGCCACTCTGGCAGTGATTGGATCTGCGACTCTGACCAATGCAGTCCGCGTCACGATAGTGGTCATCGTACTTTTCATCGCCTTTGTCTATGCATACTTGGACCTCGTTGCTGCATCTGCGACTAGGGGCAGGGTCACGATAGACCTCTTTGCAGTCCGGTTCATCATTGTCTGGGTTGTCCCCTCTCTGGTGAAGGCCATCTGTCCTCACACATCCGCGGGATGGTGGGTCGCAGAGGTGGTGCTGTTTGCCGGTCTTCTAATTGGTCCAGTCATCATGGGACACTTCTACATAATCGAGATTAATGAGAGGGAGGCTCACGCCAGACGCGCAGCGCTGTACGCAGACCTCCTCATGCATGACATCTCCAACTATCATCAGGCACTATCACTGTCTCTGGGACTGATCGAGTCAGGCAAGCTGGGTGAAGCCGAGGTCCGGAATGTCCTGAAGAGCGCAAACGAGTGCCTAGCGAGGGCAGACGACATTATTCTCAACGTCAGAAGAATCGGTGCAATCAGCAGCGCAGAGGGGTCGGCTCTCGTAGTGACAGACATAGTAGAGGTCGCTCAGGAGGCTCTCAGGACCGTGGCAACCAGGAACGCAGGGCAGGAAATCAAGTTAGAAATCAACAGAAAACCGGGCGAGTGTTTCACCATGGCGAGCCCACTACTGCTAGACGTGTTTCTGATCCTCCTCTCAGGAGCTGCTGAGGGCGTCGGAGAACCGATCATAAATATCGAGATCACACCCCGAAAGACAGCAAGCCGTTCTCTCTGGGATGTATCACTGACAGATTACAGAGGACGATCAGAACAGCCGGACCGGCCTATAGCGCTGGGAGAGAATATGAATGGTGGGGTCAGCCTTGGATTCTACGTGGCGAGCCTACTCGTCGAGAGCTTCGGAGGAGAACTGTCTGTGAGAAACATTGTTCCAGACCGATCCTCTGCAGGAACTGTCTATCTGCTCCGACTGCCCCGCGTCGAAAACCCGAGGCAGGATCGGGGCGCCCGGTGATGTGTAAAGCCTGAGAGAATGCCAGCTCAATGTCACTGACGAGTCCATTGGGAAAGGCTCTCAAGGATTGTCACTGGGAATCAGGTGCATCACAGTGCGTTGCCCTGAAGTAGAATGCCTTCGGCCAAGAGGTCAAGATGCGAATTCGACGATTGCTTCTGGACCGATACCGTTGTATTGAGGGCATGTGGGAGGTCCTGTGATGAATCCAAGATTCCATGATGTGCTCTTTGGTCGGCGAAGCGTACGAAAGTATTCAGACGCTGACGTCACGGATGATGTGATTTTGCGTCTCGTCCAAGCAGCACTTGCAGCCCCCTCCGCACATAACTCACAGCCAGCAAGGTTTGTCGTGCTTCGCAGGGGTGAGACCAGGAGTAGACTCATCAGGCGAATGGCAGACAGATACTTGGCAGACATGACTGCGGATGGCCTGGACCCAGAAACGATACGGGAGAGACTTCAGGAATCGGATCGACTCCTAGGAGGAGCCCCGATCATCATACTCGTCTGCCTGACCATGCGCAACATGCACACATATCCGGACGATGTAAGATCGAGCCATGAGTACACCATGGCCGTCCAGAGTACGTCTGCAGCAATCCAGAACATCCTTCTGGCTGCGCACGCAGAGGGACTTGGTGCCTGTTGGGTCTGCGCACCGCTGTTCTGCAAGGACGTTGTCAAGTCCGAACTGGGTCTTCCCGACGACTACGACCCGCAGGCATTTGTGCTGCTCGGCCATCCGGCTGAGAACCCACCTCTACCCCCTAGGAGGACGACCGAGGAAGTCATGCGGATAATGTAGTGGGTGATGGTAATGAGAGTCGTCGCACTGTCAGGCGGCATTGGCGGAGCCAAGCTTGCACTCGGACTCTACCGTGTCCTCTCGCCTGGTGAGCTCACAATAGTTGGAAACACGGGCGATGATATCGAGATGTTTGGTCTTCATATCTCTCCTGATCTCGATATCGTGATGTACACTCTCAGCGGAAGGGCGGATCCACAGAAGGGGTGGGGCATCGCTGGGGACACGTTCCACTTTCTGGACGAGCTGTCCAGAGCGTATCATCTCGACACCTGGTTTGGACTCGGGGACCGTGACATTGCAACACATGTCCTGAGGACAGAGATGCTGAAACGTGGAGAACCGCTGTCGAGCGCGACCAGACAACTGTGTCAAATGTCTGGACTGACTGACATGACGCTCCTACCGATGACGGATGATACTGTCTGCACCAGGGTAGACATCGGTGATGTTGAAACAATCCACTTTGAAGAGTACTTTGTGAAGCGTCAGTGCAGAGACAGGATCTATGGAGTGTCCTACGCAGGCTCAGAAACCGCAGCACCGGCTCCGGGAGTAATAGAGGCTATCGAAGTGGCAGACATCCTTGTCGTGTGTCCAAGCAACCCCATCGCTTCAATAGGGCCGATCCTCTCAGTGCGGCAGATCAGAGAGGCTATGCATTCCGTCGACTGCCCAGTGGTGGTGGTCTCACCCCTAGTTGGCGGGAGGGCAATCAAGGGGCCTACGGAGGAGTTCATGCGAGGACTGGGGTACGATGTGTCGGTCCTTGGGGTGGCAGACTACTACAGAGACATGATGACCCATCTCGTGATAGACACGCGGGATATGGAGTACAGTAATGAGTTGAGTGCACGGGGTGTCGTACCCATTGTGACGAACACTGTGATGCAGACCACAGACGACAAGGTGCGGCTGGCCAGGGAGGTGATTAAGGCTGCGTCCGTTGGCGACTGAAAGTGTCATCGTTGTCATGCCAGTGAAGGGACTCAGAGACTCCAAGAGCCGACTGAGAGGCATCATGCCGGATAGCGACAGGATGGAACTGGCCCTGACAATGCTGGGCGACACTCTGAGGGCTATCCTCGCCAGCCGGGTCGCCTCGAGGACTCTGGTCATCACTCCTGACACTTCGGTGACAAATGTGGCGAATGCTATCGGGGCAGAGACCGTAATCGATGACTCGGACCTGAATGGTGCTGTCGCCCGGATGTCCGACCTGGTCCATAGTGAGAATCCTCATGCCATGATGGTGGTCATTCCCTGTGACGTGCCGCTGCTCAGACCTGCGACACTCCAGGAAATCGTCACCAGGGCAAGGCAGCTGGGCCCACCACTAGTGATGGCAACACGCTCAAAGGACAATGGAACAAACATGCTGTTGATGAATCCGGCCGGCATCATCCGTCCGCGCTTTGGGCCCGACAGCTTTGAGGCACACAGGCAGGAAGCAATTCGTTCAGGGGCCAGGTTCGAACAGTATGTGGACACAGACCTGGAGTTTGATATTGACCGCGAGGAAGATGTGATGCTGCTCGGCAGCAGCAAGACCGATATAGAATCTCAGAGACTGGTGCGAGAGATCCTGAGATCACACCACGCACAGGGCACAGGTCATCACCACTGATACTCAACCGGGCTCGAAAGAGACCAGGTGGACGGTCCGAGCATTCGGGGACTGGTTCGTGCATCGTCACAGTCGTAGTCGACAGGAGGGCCATACTTAAAGGCCGCGATACCCAATAGATGACATGGTCGCCCGGGTGGCAGGACGAAACCCTGTCCGAATGGCGTCCAGGAGAAAGAGAGAGTTGGAGAGACAGACTCTGGCCATTGTCCTAGTAGTGGTCATCGTCGCAGCAGGCGTTGGACTCGTCGTACTTGGTCCAACACTGTTCCCGCAAGAGCCGCGAGTGGCGATAGTCTTTGCGACTGGTGGACTAGGCGATAAGTCATTCAACGATGCTGCCTACAAGGGTGTGATGGACTTCAAGAGAGACTATGGATGGAACTTCGCATACGCCGAACCCACCCAAATTGCAGAATACGAGGGGTTCCTGCGTGACTTTGCTGCTCACGAGGGAAGGGCACCATACGACATCATAATCTCGATTGGCTTCGACCAGAACGAGGCGTTGTACAAAGTCGCAGGAGAATATCCGAATCAGAAGTTCGCAATAGTGGACATGTTCAACAACCGAACAAGCAATGTTGCTTCGCTGCTGTTCAGTGAGCATGAGGGTTCAGCGCTGGTCGGCGCAATCGCAGGTCTCATGACCAGGACCAACAAGCTTGGGTTCATCGGGGGTATGAACATCCCGTTGATCAACAAGTTTGCGGCTGGGTATAGATTCGGTGCCAACTACACGAACAACCAGACCACTGTGAGCATACAGTACACAGGAAGTTGGGTTGACACCGCAGCGGGCCAGGCACTTGCAGATGGCATGTACGCTTCTGGCGTGGACATAATCTTCGCGGCAGCCGGTAGATCCGGTCTCGGTGTGTTCACTAGCGCGAAGAACCTCAACGGTACGCCTGGCTACGAGAACCCTCTGTGGGTGATAGGTGTCGACAGCCCGCAGATGTATCTGGGATGTGCAGACCCCAACAATCCTCAACCCCCGACAGTCGGTCTGACCTCGATGCTGAAGAGAGTTGACGTTGCAGTCTACAGTATCATCAAGGACGTCTACCTCAACCAGTTCACTGGCGGCATCAAGGTCTTCAACCTGGCAAACGGAGGTCTTGACTACGAGATCAACACAGACCTGTTGACTCTACCAACCAGTGTCATCCAGGCAGTTGAGGCATTGAAGGCGGCCATAATAGCAGGAACAGTAACAGTTCCAGATACACTGTAGGACCCAGTCTATGAGAGAGGGCACAATGCCCTCTCATCCCATTTTTGTGAGAGCGAACGTTATATAGTCTGGCAGAGCTCAGGCCATGCGTCGGTGTAGGGATTCGGTCTACCCGCAGGAGGAAGCCTGAATCTACGCAGTCGAGCTCGAGAACATAAGCAAGACGTTCCCTGGCGGGGTCATCGCAAACCGAGACATCACACTGAGGATAGTAGAGGGAGAGATCCACGCACTGCTCGGTGAGAACGGTGCTGGAAAGACGACTCTGATGAACATCCTGTACGGTCTCATTTCAAAAGACAGCGGAAGGATCATTGTCAGGGGAGAGGTTGTCGAGCCACGCTCTCCCATGGACATGATAGCCCGAGGCGTAGGGATGGTCCACCAGCACTTCAAGCTGATCCCAACTCTCACAGTCACCGAGAACGTGGTCCTTGGCATGGAACCCGCCGGCTCTCTCGTCAGGCTGGGCGGGGCAGGGAAGATGTTGAGCGGACTCATGCCAATGGACCTCAGAGCCGCAGCCAAGAGAATCAGGGTGATTGCTCAGGAGAACAGAATGCTGGTAGACCCAAACGCGCGGGTTCAGGACATCCCCATCGGTGTTCAGCAGCGGGTGGAGATCATCAAGTGCCTCTACAGGTCCGCAAACATCCTCATCCTAGACGAACCCACCTCAGTATTGACACCTCAGGAAGTGGACGACCTGTTCGTGACGCTTGAGAGATTCCGAGAGAGCGGGAAGACCATCATCCTGATAACTCACAAGCTGCGAGAGCCAATGATGCTTGCGGACAGGATCACCGTACTGAGAGATGGCGCGCTCGTGAAGACAGTTCAGAAGAAGGACACCTCACCTGCTGAGCTGGCCAGAATGATGGTGGGGCGTCCTGTGGAGTTCACTGTGGAGAAGCCACCTACGACACCTGGACCGGTGGTCCTCGAGGTCACAGGACTCGGACTAGAGGTAGAGGGTAGGTCCGTACTCAAGGACATCAATCTCAGTGTCAGACAGGGAGAGATACTGGGCATTGCAGGAGTGGAGGGGAATGGCCAGACCGAACTTGTTGAGACAGTGGCGGGGCTCAGGAGACCAACACGAGGACGAGTCCTGGTCGCGGGAATTGACGTCACAGGGAAGGGCGTAAGACAGGTACGTGCGGCTGGACTCTGTCATATTCCCGAGGATCGCCAGAAGAGAGGACTCGTACTGGGTTTCAGCGTGGAGGAGAATCTCATACTGGGCTCGCACAGGCTTCCAAGTACGACGACTGGTCCCGCTCACGCACTGTTGAACCACGCTGCGGTAAGGGGAATCTCGTCCGAGCTTGTGCAGAAGTTCTCGATAAGGTTGCCTACTGTGACCGCACTTGCAGGCACTCTCTCCGGTGGGAACCAGCAGAAGGTGGTCGTGGCCCGAGAGCTCTCTTCTGGACCAAAGGCCGTTCTTGCTGCTCAGCCAACGCGCGGGCTAGATGTAGGTGCCACCGAACAGATCCACAGACTACTCATCGAGATGAGGAATGCAGGTGCTGGAATACTTCTGGTGTCAGCAGAACTCGACGAGGTGCGAAGTCTCTCTGACCGCATCGCGGTGATGTTCAATGGTAGAATTGTAGCATTCCGAGAGCCTGACACGAGTCCTGAGGAGCTGGGGCTTCTCATGGCAGGTCAGTCGGTAGATGACAGAACAGAGGTCGAATCGTCGGTATGAGCGAAGATGAGTCAATGGCCAGACAGGGCTCAGTCGAGGAGGCGGACTCCCTCGCCACAAGAGTCAGGTCTCTAGTCCGTAACGGGACATCGAGACTAGTCGAGCGGGCAACAAGTGAGGAAACTATGAAGCAACTCCTCTGGACCGGTGGATCGATCGTCCTGTCCCTGCTGATTGTCGCGGCGATCATGATGCTCGTGGGCTACAACCCGCTGCTGGCCTACATAGCGCTATTCAGGGGCATACTAGTACAGTTGGACCGTGTCCTTTTCTACGCCACGCCGCTCATCTTCACCGGTCTCTCGGTGGCCTTCGCGTTCAAGTGCGGGCTCTTCAACATCGGACCGGAGGGCCAACTCTACATCGGTGCGATGGCTGCAGCCATCATCGGATACATGGTGGCATTGCCGATCATTGTACATCCGCTCGCCTGCCTAGTAGTGGCAGGTCTCTCCGGATTTGCATATGGTTTCCTACCGGGTCTTCTGAAGGCGTACAGGGGTGCACACGAGGTCGTCACCACCATGATGTTGAGCTACATTGCGCTGCTGTTCACTCAGTGGCTCGTCACCTATCCACTCAAGGAACCAGGTGAGCAACAGTGGATTGCCCAGACCCCACCCCTGTTCTCCACGGCCTGGCTTCCCAGTCTCTTCGGTTCTCCCTTCCTGCACGCAGGTCTGATCCTAGCGGTCCTTGCTGTCATCGCTGTGGACTTCATCATCAACCACACAGTACTCGGATATGAAATGCGAGCAGTGGGACTGAATGCAGAAGCGGCTCGTACCGCAGGAATAGACATCAGACTCAACACCGCACTTGCACTAGGGATTGCTGGCTCACTCGCAGGTATTGGAGGTGCGTCGGAGATCATGGGATACCACCACCGCTTTCGAGATGCCTGGTCGACCGGTCTCGGGTGGGACGGCATCACAGTGGCTGTCCTGGGCAGAAACAATCCGTGGGGAGTCCTACTTGGTGCGT
Organism: Candidatus Thorarchaeota archaeon; assembly: GCA_038893995.1. Lineage (GTDB taxonomy): Archaea > Asgardarchaeota > Thorarchaeia > Thorarchaeales > Thorarchaeaceae > JAWAQK01. Next base: position 23,132 of record JAWAQK010000016.1, read on the forward strand.
TGTTCTTCGGCGCGCTGAGAGCAGGAGGAAACACCATGCAGTATCAGGCAGGCGTCCCTGCCGAGATGGTCAGCGTGATCCAGGGATTCATCGTACTGTTCGTGGCTGCCCCAAGGATCGTCCAGTGGGTCATCAAGAGAGGTGGTGAGTACTCGGCCTGGGTGAGGGATGCACGAGTGCCTGGTCTGACCCATCTGTCGATGACCCTGTGGACGGCACTGTCACCCATCATCGCCATTACGGTTGCGTCGGCAGCACCCTCGATCGCAGTACAGTCTGTCCTGGCACTCGCTGCGGCGACCAGCGTGTACGCCTTCATCGGGATGCTCAGAAGGGACCGACGCGGACTGAAATGGGCACTGATTGCCTCACTCCTCTGGGGTGGCGCGACTCTGGCCTCGCTCCTAGAGGGGGTGCCCAGCTCGCTACCCACACTGGTCATGGCAATCGTCGGATCGAGCATTGCTGCACTGGGATGGCGTGTCAAGGCAGAGGGGCCACACATGGGGGACTGATGACCGTATGCAACAGATCGATCCCGTGTTGTTTGCATGGTTACTGAAGACGACCCTGCAGATGTCCACACCTCTGGTCATCACTGCGCTCGGGGGCATGTTCTCAGAGAGGTCGGGAGTAGTCAATATCGGTCTCGAGGGTATGATGCTCACTGGTGCGTTCGCGGCCGCAGCCGGGTCTCACTATACTGGCAACCCGTGGCTTGGTGTACTGTGTGCAATTGCAGCAGGTGCGGGACTGGGATTCATTCACGCCCTCGTCTGTGTCAAGTTCAAGGGCAATCAGATCGTGAGCGGAACGGGGATAATCCTGGCCGGATTTGGTCTGACCACTGTCGGGCTTGAGGTCATATGGGGCAGGAAGGGGGTATCAGACTCTGTGACGGGCCTTCCCAACATGGTGATCCCGGGCATTGGTCAGATACCCCTGATCGGTGGTTTCCTCGAGGTCGCCATCAGCTCAATCTCGCCGCTGGTCGTCGTCATGTTCTTACTAGTTCCAGCATGCTACTATGTCATGTACAAGACCCCCCTGGGACTCAGGATAAGATCGGCGGGAGAGGACCCCAGCACGCTTGATACAGCCGGAGTCGACGTCGACCTGACAAGAATGCTCGCAGTCGTAGTGAGCGGAGCCCTCGCAGGTCTTGGTGGAGCCCACCTGTCAATAGGAATCGAGAACTTCTTCGCGAAGAACATGACTGCCGGCAGGGGATTCATCTCGCTAGCAGCGCTGATCTTTGGAAACTGGACGCCGATTGGTTGTTTCCTCGCAGGGTTGTTCTTCGGATTCCTCTATGGTCTTCAGTACTTTGTGGCCCTTCAGTTCCCGGACCTCGTTGCCCTATCGAACTTCTTCAGGATGATACCCTTTGCCGTAGTCATTGTTACGATTGCAGGGATACGACGGTCAATACCGCCAAGGGCAATAGGGGTGCCATACGAGAAGGAACAGAGGGCATAGGATAGATCGTCGGTTGAAGTGAAAAAGAGGGATGGGAAATGGACCGTCGTCCACTTCCCGCACCGAGGCTACACTACCTGCGTCTTGCTATGACTACGAGCGCCACGACACCGACCACGATTGCGGCAATCACGATGATTCCGCCGCCACCGCCACCAGCTATCGATACGTTGGTGTAGGCCACGTAGGTCGGGTCTTGCTGCACGCGGTACCCATTCCATTCAGGGAATGTGACAGCATACCACCACTGAGAGTTGTGGAATGCATTCATGGCATTTGCCGCGAGCTGTGGGACACCTGCGTACATTGACCTGACTCTGGCAGACAGACCGTAGGCCATGTGAGCAAATATCAGTGCCGAGAAGGGAGCCTGCCATGCGATCAGAGCGAAGTCATCCCGACGGGCGCCCAGCAGGCAGTTCAGTGCCTGGTAGTCATCGCCCAGCAATGTCCAGGGAGTCGTGGACTCGTCGTAGAGCGAGTATCTTCGACCCAGTCCAATGTCGAATGCCCTCTCACTCGAACCAATCTTGATCGTGATGTTGTCAGAGGCTGGAGTCGTTGATGTCGGTGGAGTGATCGTGTGTCCGGTCGACGAGCGTGTAACGTTGTAGTTGCTCGTGAAGATCGAGAGGTAGTGGACGGCACTGATCTCCATCGTGTCCTTGATCACGAGGCTTGGGTCAATCTCGAAACCAAGATACTTCATCCTCGTGACCTGACCTATCGTGTAGAGAGTCTCGGCCCTGACCACACCATCTGCCCCCACACGAACGTCATACTGCACCACGAACTCGCTGATCAGAATGTTCATGATCGGTAGCAGCAATGACAACCAGAAGCCCGCGGGATTGTTGGCATCGACCACCCTACAGGTCAGATTGGTGTACCTCATTCCGAACCTGAAGTGATAGGGTTCCACCACTGTGACTGGGATCGCCTCAACGTCCGCCTCGACGTCTGGCCAAGAGGTGTCTCTTGCAAGAGGAACGATGAACCAGGCGTTCTCGTTGCCGACATCCGGCAGATTGTTGTTGCCATAGCTCTCGTTATGGACCAGGAGGAAGGCGAATATGGCACCGATGAATACCTCCTTGTTAGACGGTGTCAGGTAGTGCATCCCAAACAACTGATATGGGAGCACGAACTTCAGTCCCTCAGTCGTGTAGATCTCGTTGAATGCAATGAGGAATGCCTGGAAGTCACTGACACGGACATACGAGGCAGTCATCGTCGCATTCGCTCCGGTGCCCAGTCGGACTGGGATCGAGCTGTTGGTCCAGTAGTCCTCGGCAAACGTGTGTCCAAATACTGCAGCCTCGTCGCCTGGCGTATAGCCGACGACCAGAGGCGTCAGGCTCGCTGGCACGACCAGCAGGAGCACTAGAGCCAGTGCAAAGGTCCTGTACGTGTCTAGGCTCATGTGATCCTCATCGTAGCCGGCATATATACGGCCTATGAACGAGATGTCTGGATGAATCGTATGGATGAATCATCCATTCGACGGGCCGGCACAGCAATCACACCTCACTCTCATCCAGACACTAGAGGCCTGTCACATACCGCAGGGTCCAGCGGTGCGTCGGACTGCATTCCAGAGGGGCTCACAGAGATTGACCGCACTTGGGACAGAACTTGGCACCCCTTGTCTCAGCACCACACTTGGGACATCTGCCAGAATATGAGTCCCATAGCGCCTGTACTCGCTCGAGAACACCCTCTCTCAACAGCTGTCTGGACTGAAGTGCACTGAGGCCTCTCGAGAGTTTCTCACGCCCCTCCGGGTTGGTGAACAGGTTGCCTCTCGTGCATGCGCCCATGAGGTCACCCCTGAATCCCGGGACCCGAAGCATCCACTGGTCAATGAGACCCCTGAATGTCTGTTCAAGACCCTTGTCGACGGGGATCAACTCAACTCGTTCGCCGATCCTGTCCTCTGGGATCACCATAGGTACCACTACAGCGTACGAATTGTCCTCGTAGATGCCGACATAGGTATGAATCTGAATCTGTGTGAGTGGAGTGATTCCGGCTATTGAGCTGCTCTCTATAGATAGCGATGTCAGCCTGAGGAACTCAGACTGATGGTCGCCGATTGCGTCATCGAGTGCCTTTAGGACCCTGTCGGCTGAGTTCTTGACATTCGTCCTGAGTTCATTCAGCTCCGCAAGTGCACGATCCATCTCCTGCCGGGTCTGTTCCACACGTCTGGTCTTCTCAGCGAGCTGCTTCTGTGTCTCCGAATCGATACGCGAGATCTCCTCCCTGACCCTCGTCTCCGTGGTCTCAGCAGACCTCCTGATCTCGTCCGATTTCCTGTCGACGTCTCTGATCACCTCGGCATAACGTGGAACAGACTTTGAGATCTCATCTGTGAGGCGTCCGTACCTTGACAGAGCAGATACGACGTTGTCACCACACTGGCCAACCTCAGCCCGGGCAGACCTGACTCTCTCTAGTATGTCCTCGAAGAAGCGTTCTATGTCCCCCATTGACCTCGATAGCTCAGCCGTGAGCGCCCGCAGTTCCATCTTCTGCTTCTCTCTGGCAGAATACTCCATGTCCTTCTGTTGCTTCCTCAGAGTCTCGCTGTCCTGCTGAACACGCTCCTCCGCCTGCCGGAGACGTAGGTCCCATTTACCCTTCTCACTGGAGATGACGTTGTCGAGTACCGTGATATGACTGCCCAATCTCTCCTGGGCAACTCGCCTCAGCTCCTCGAGAGTGTCCACTCTCATCCGACAGGCCTCTAGCAGTCTCTTGTACTCCTCCGCCATTGACAGGGCCTTCTGCGAATCCGTTCTCATCTCCATCAGATTGGGCGAGGATGACAGGTCTGCCTCCGACGTCAGTGCCCCCACACCCTGAAGCAACTCTGGCGGAACGACATTTCCGATCTTCTGAACAGACTTATCGATATGCTCTACCGCAGAAAGAAGTCGATCTCGGAGTTTCACCACATCTGCTGCCTCGTGGATCTCGGTCGTCAGGATACGTCTGAACTCATTGAGTCTCTTCCTGTCGGTCAGTTCGACGGTCTGATCGACACCACCAGATGCTGCCACCAGAAGAGAGCGGTGAGGCGTCACCTGGACTGCCCAGATAGGAAAGACGACAGGAGAGAACTTTGTGACCGTCTTCCGCCCTCCCCTGGCACTCTCGACTGACAGGAGGGCGAGGGGAGTCACAAGATCGTCACTCACCGGCTCAAGTCGGCCACCGGTCCTCCGAAAACCCGATGCAATTGCAAGATATCTGACCACTCAAACACCCCTGAATTGAAACCAAGCCACGTGCCCCCAATTATGTGTTGTGATGACACGGGCACGGATCCAGGTCCCCCGGGGTCTAGACAGTATCTGCAGTATCCCCAGGGGAGCAGGGTGCACAGGGGAACACGAGCGTTATCACGTTCCATCCCTGCTCCTCCTGATACGAATACCTCACGTGGGCACCATAGCGCTCAGCCAGTAGCTTCACGACCGAGAGGTCCAAGCCAAGGGCGGTGTTCCAGGAGACCTCATCTGACGTGAGCGAGGTCTCAATCTCCGATGGGATGCGATAGGCCGCAAAGGCGAGGTTGACGTACACCAGGTCGCCGCTCATTGACACGTCTAGGTGCACATCAGGATTCTTGTTCGAGGAGTAGCGGGCAGCAAACACCATGAAACTGACAAACATCAGCTCGAGTAGGTCGTCAGCCAGCACCATCGGCCTACGACATGTCCTGTCGTCCAGTACTATTCTCACCGAGTCATACGTCGTCCCCTTGGCAGATTCGATCGCTGCAGCCAGCGTCGAGATGAGGCCAACTGGCCTGAGAACATCGCCTGGTGACTGTTTCACCCGGCCCAAGATCTCGACCTGACGATTGACGAGTGCAGACTTCTCGACTAACATGCGAGCGCTCTCCAACATGGTCTCGTCTGCCCCGCCTCGCTCTGAGAGAAGCTCAAGGTAGACGACCAGTCCCTGAAGCAGGTTCCCGACCTCATGCGCCCACATTCTGAGATAGAAGTCTGACTCCTGTCTTGATCTCGTTAGCTCTCTCGTGCGTTCCTGAATGATCTCTTCGAGTGTAGTTCTCGTCTCGAAGACTGCCCTAACGACGACTGCAAGGGCCAGGATGGCAAGCCCAAACAATAGGGACGAGATCCAGAGAAGTCCCCCATACTCGTACTTGGCCTGCTGGTTGCTAAAGATCATCATTCCCACAAGCCAGAAACTCAACATCATCGCTGCAGCCAGATCAGTGGAGCGATGAACCCAGACCCATCTGACCGAGAAGATCACCAGGGTCGACACGGTCATCCAGAGGATGTAGGCAAGCATCACTGAACCGAGAGGGGTGACATCGTTGGTACCCGGCACGACTACGAGAAACGGTAGCACGGGACTGACGAACACCGCAATCATCAACATTGGAGCGACCAGGCAGCCTGTGACTGCGGCGACCAACCTGAGTATCTTTATCCAGCGCCTCTGACCGCGTAGCGACACAGCGAATAACCCTGTCACAGTCGACAGTCCCATCAACCAGACCACGACCCGGAATCTGTCGCGGCTGGCCAAAGGCGATAGACCCTCGAAGGCATAGTGTGTGAGAAAGAAGACAAACGTCATCACGACTATGTTTGCGGCCACAAGAGAGAGAATCAGGTCCTCTGGACTCCTGAGCTGTACGTAGGAGATCAATGCATGAGCGAACACGATCCCGGCAGACACGGCCAGCATCAAGACGAGTATGAACATCCAAAGTGTGAACGCTGGAGACGGCAGGACAGCTCCTCCTGGTCGACCAGCATCAGTCGTCAGGACATACAGACCCAGTATAAGGGCGAGACCAGCCACGTAGGATACCGTCAGAGGGTAGACATTCCTTCGCGGGTCTGCCATCAGGGGTGTCTCGCTCCCACCTTCTTGTAGCAGGCCAAGATGTATCGCCGACCCTTATGAAGGATGTTTGTGGGTCCCTTCACGAGCAGTCGCGTGATAGTCTGCTGATCCGCAACTATGGACAACTCAATGGCAACTTGGACGGAGTGCTGTCCTTCGGTGGTCGAATACCTTTTATGAGTGTCTTTCGCCGATAACTACCCCCAGTAGTCGGGTGGACGCATATCACAGGCTGGAGAACTTGCACAATGGTCAAAGAAAGGTCCGCCAATGAGATGATGGACTTCGCCTCAAGATGGCTCGAAGCATGGACGGGAAACCAACCTGAGAAGCTGCTTGAGTTCTACACGGATGACGCCATATATGCAGACCCAGCCCACCGAGATGGCCTTCGCGGAAAGGATGAGATCAGAGAGTACTTCGTGAAACTACTAGCGGTATACCATGACTGGGTCTGGAAGCCAATTGAGGTGTTTCCGACACCCAGAGGTATGGTTGTCAAGTGGAAATGCTGGATAAACGTCGGAGGCGAGACAATCGAGGAGGTCGGGGTGGACATAGTCGAACTGCGCGAGGGAAGAATATCGAGGAACGAGGTCTATTTCGACCGAACGAGGCTAGTCGAGCTGGTCGAGAGGAGTAGGAGGGCCTACAGACTGAAGAACTGAGCTGTGTGCGGACCTGTCAAAGCTCGTTGAGCCAACCTGCGACTGCACTGTTGAACTCGCGATGTCGTTCAAGCATGACCATGTGGCCTGCATCTGATATCACGGCGAGCTTGCTGTCACGTATCCTGTCCCTGAGAAATGTCGAGTACTTCACCGGAGTCATCACGTCCTTGTCGCCCACGACTATCAGGGTCGGTACGACTATCTCCTGGACACGATCCATTATGTCAAACCGATTGCAGACCTCAAAGTCCCTCTTGACAACTGACGACGGACACTTGCGCATCTCGGCGATCGATGCCTCTACCATCTCTGTGTCCGCACCCTCCGCGAAGACGTAGCTTGCCATGCTTGTCACGTACGAATCGAAGTCGCGGTCCAGCAGATCGAATATGAGGGGGTTGACTCTTAGTCTGGCGCCTGTCCCAACTAGGATAAGTCCGCCGATCTTCCGCGGATATGACAGCGCGTACAACTGAGCGATGGCACCGCCCATTGAATGGCCTACAAGAACAGGTCTATCGAACTCGCCAACGACCTTGTCAACATCATCAATGTACGACTGTGTCACATCCGGCTCGTTCCTGTCTGGTGTTGACCCGTGACCGTTCAGGTCAATTGCAACCACGTGTGCAGCCTGTCTCAGACCTCGGAGCTGCATGAACCAGGTCGCAGATGACCCGCCCGCACCATGGACTAATACCACCGGTCTCAGACTCGTGCTGCCGGCACGCTCAGTGTGTACGAACATGACGATGAAGGGCCCCCAACCGGGGACTTAGCCTTTTCTACTTGAACGTTTCCAACAGGGATACACGATACTGAATCCCCCCAGATATGCTTAAATCGCATTCCCCACGATGCGGTCTGAGGTTCTGCGCAATGTTCCACAATAGGACCTCATTCCTGCTATGTGTCACCGGAGGTGCCCTGATGGTGCTGTCTGGAATCGCAGGCTCGCTCTGGTGGCTAACAGAGTTCGTGGACGACCTGGGGATGATGTTCGGACCTCATTTTCGAGTCACCGCATCGATCTTGATGGGCATACTAGGGGGCCTCATGGTCATGGCGGGGATCATGATAGTAGTATCAGGCGGCCTTCTGACTACACCGAGAGTCTTACTCGGTAGGAAGCTACTCTTGGTGTCTGTGATTACGGGTGTTATGGGACTCGCAGCCAGCCTGGTCCAGTCAGTGCTGTCCAACAACATCGTGATCGACATCTCCGTCCAGATACCACAGTCAGTTGGTTGGGTGGGAGCCATTCTTTCAGTAATTGCACTGAACATAGCGGACCAGGGGCCTCTAGTGGCACATTAGAGTCAGAGAGCCCAGTCGGGCAGTTCGATAGTCGCAGGCGAGTAGCGACAACATCTGGTCATGTAGTACCCCAGACTGTCAGTCCAAGCTTCGGTACCGCGTTCCCAAGAGCTGCGGCCAGCAATATCGTGCGTGAGCGGAACTCATCGGCCGAGGCGGTCATCCCAAGCTTGTGGTCTCTCACATGCAGGCCGTGCCGCATTGCGATCTCCTCCAGGTTGGATGCCTCGATTGGCGATACGGAAACCTGGAAGCAGAGACCATCCTCCCTGCCCCTGTTGGAAAACTTACACAGGATGTCCAGTTGGACGTGATCGGGAAGGACCGTTCTGAAACGCCCACCAAACCTTCGGAAGACCACTGCGTGAAACCCGAACGCGAAGTTCAGTACCTCAAGGATGTAGTTCGCCAGCGGATATGGAAGAGAGCAGCGCAACCATGCGAACAAGACGAGGGCCACCACTACAGTGGTGACCACGAAGAGTAGGGTAGCAGATCCATAGAACACTGTATTGCCCAGGACCCAACCCTCGCCGGCCCACATTGGCGGGGCGACTGACAAGAGGTCTTGTACCAGTGGGCTGAAAGACAAATACGCTGCCACCGCGGATATGGCCACGAGAGACGACACGACTATCTTGACTCGCTCTCGGTAGAGCGCAAGGGAGATCTCTAGCCTCTCGTCCATTGTCTAATCACCAACTGCAGTCTCGTAGATCCTCCTCTGCGTCTCACCGTACCGTCTGCACAGGTCGACGAGTACTTGGAGCAGAGGATGCTCCTCGTTTATCCGGATAGCATACAGCTTTGAAGTCAGCTGGTCTATCAGGATCATGTTGTCGTCTCTCATGTGAGCCAGTACGCCCCTGTATAGACTCCTTGACTTCCCGCTGTAACCAATGAGTCGACAAAGCTGCACCCCACTGACGCTCCTTGGATGAATGTGTGCAAGTGCCAGCAGTATTGCCCTCCTAGTGTCGCCGAGGGAACTCATGAGCATTACCAGATCGTACAGCGGTTGTCTATCGTCCTTGTCCATCTCAGTCTCATCTTGATAACTAGTTCTTTGTGTCACTCGTCGCACATCGTCCGGGTCGTGGGACTCACACGAGAGTACGTGGGTCGTATTTGACTGTGAATCATTGTACTTGACTGTATTTGAACCCTTTTGGAGCCCGAGACATCTCCCACATAGGATTATTAGCATGTATGGCCATAGATGAAGCAATACGTTCAGGAGGTATCGAGATTCCCTTCGGAAGTAAGTACTTTGGATGGCTAGCATCCCTGGCGATAGTCCTCATCTCTGGCTGGTACCTTCTGCCATCTGGTTACAACACACTGATACTCTGGCTCGCACCGCAGCTGGGCAACTACATACGCCCAACTCTCGTGATGGTCAACGCCCTGTTGTTGAACCCCCTCAACAACCCGATCATGACCGCAATCTGGGCTGCTGCAGGCCTGGTTGGCGGAATGATCGCTGGCACCAAGAAGGGCGCATTCGTGGTGGGCCTGTTCACTTGGCTCAGCTGTATCGTGCTACTGGCCTTCTGTGTCATCCAGGTGGTATTGTCAGGTGTTGAGCTTGGTACCCTACCCCCTATCCCACAGGGAGAGTCCATACTCAATATACTGACTGTACCACTTGTCCAGACGTTGATCACCGACATATTTGGCATCATAGCGGGGTCCGGCGGTGGATCGATCGATCCGGCCACTGCGTTGATACCCATCCTAGTCTACATCATAGTCCCAGTGGTCATCGCGGTAGTATCAGCCATTGTAGGAGCCACCATCAGGAAAAAGGAGTGAGAGACAATGAGAACAAACAAGACAACGATATTTGGGCTATTGTTCCTGACAGTCCTTGCAGTGGCCCCATCTGTCGCAGCATGGACACCTTTCGCACCATCTCAGGCTGACTTTGAGGATATCATCAGCCTCATCCTGACCAGGGGTGCAGAGGTGGCACTGGCATCTGTCGACGATGGCGGAGTACCGATAGTAGTCTACGGACAGGTTGGAGTTCCGAGCGACGTCCTTCAGCTCACAGACCCCATGTATCAGGGATGTCTGGCGATGGCACTGGTTGCCACTCGCGGAGGAGTCCTCGAGTACATACTTCAGATGGTGGGATTCATGAACTCCAGCTCCAGTCAGGGCATGACCGCGCTCACGCAGTACGCCCCCGCCCAGACGATGCCCCAGTCACCACAAGACATCATAGGAATGCTTGGTAGTGACATCAAGCTGCTTGTCGCAATCTACGTCAACATCGACCAGGCAGTTTCACAGGGGAGGATCTCACAGGTGCTGAACCTGCTATCGACCAACTTTGGTTTCTCATTCGCGCCCTTCTTGATACTGCGCATCGACAAGACCATGTTCCCGCCCGAGATGGCGGACCAGATCCCATTCGACTCCATCGATCTCTACTCATACACTATCGGGAACGAGTTTCCAAACATAATGAGCTCCGTGTTTCAGGTGATGGATGACAGCGGAATCCTTGGCGGCATCAGCACGAATGTATTCATCGACTCCCCAATGGCGGCCACGGGAATCCTCGTAGTTCCGGACATGTCTGCCCTTGGTGACTTGTTTGGCAGTACGGAATCCAGCAGTCTAGCAGAGGGGTTGTCACCATTCACCCTGGCCCAGATGGCCAACCTCACAGGCCCGATGGTAGTTGCAGCGGCGGGCTACATGGGCGAACAGGTAGTATCGTCAACAGATACCAGTCTTGGACTCGCGCAGCTGTTGGGAGCTTCATCACTGACTCCGTTGAGCGGTGCTCTCTCAATGGTCGCTATCAACATGCCGACATCTGTGAACATCACGTCCTTCACACCGTCTGCTGAGAACTACTCGTTCTACGATCCAAGTGCGAACATGGTCGCCTGGAATGCAACACACTTTGGCGTCCAACCCGACTACAGGGTATACTTTGGTGCTGAACAGTTCCCACCAATGATCCGCCTAGAGCGGACCATCACACCCTCATTCACTGCAGTGGGTGGGAGCGCACAGGTCACTGTGACTGTCCGCAATGAGGGAAATGCACCCATTGAGAACCTGTTCCTCAACGACACGGGCGTGAGCGGTATCTACACCACCATCTCACTGACCGGAGAGAATAGCAAGAGCGCACCAGTCCTGGCACCAAACCAGACATTGACTGTGAGCTATCAGGTCCAGTTCACCAACGAGGGCAGTTACACCTTCCCAAGACCTGTCCTGCAGTACGTCTACAATAACAGGACATATGTCAAACTCGGAAGAGTCCAGTCTGTGGTCGTGAGCCAGGACCTGGCGGGTTTCATCGGGTCTGCGATCATGGACGGGATGCCCTTCAGTGGTGCGATACTGGCTCTCGTGGCTCTGGTCGGACTCTACTCTGTCAGAGGAATCATCAAGTCGCGGGGCGCCGGTGCGTACAACCCATAGACCATCAACCAGGCTCGCAGTCTCCGGATGGACTGCGAGTCATCTCTTTCTTTCACCATCGCTACTGACCCTTAGAATGCTTTATGTGTGCGGCCTGCCAGCTGCTCCTCGACAGCCCATGGCACTAAGAGACGATCTGAACGGATTCCTCAAGCCGCAATCGACATTCTTTGGAATTGGTCCTCCAGAGGACGGAGATCCAGACGTCGGTGTCCTGGGTGTACCCTATGACGCCACATCCAGCTACTGTCCCGGTTCGAGATTCGCACCTACTGCCATCCGCATGGCCACGACCCACGAACGTTCACACAGTCTACCTCTCAGGATCACGGGAGACTGTAGCTACGTCAGTGACTATCTGTCCCAGTTGATCACTCTAGAGGACATAGGAGACCTCGAGCTTGAATCACGACTGCCAGAACAGGCGATGTACGACATCTCAGATGCCGTGTATAGGCTTGCCAAGCACTCATCTCACCTGCTCTTCCTGGGCGGGGACCACTTCGTGACCTACCCAATAGTAAAGGGGCTCCGTAGGGGTCTGTCAAAGAGGGTTGGACTGCTCTGGATCGACGCACATGCAGACTACTATGAGAACTACGGAGGCAATCAGTTGTCTCACGCGACGCCGTTGTGGCAGATAGTGAACAATGGCATTGTGAACAGAGATGACATCCTGTCCGTCGACCTGAGAGCTGCACTGCCTGAACACCGCGACCAGATAAGACACCTGGACAACTCAGAATCGATGCTCGATCAACTTCAGACAGAGCTCGATCTGATCGCACAGCGTACGGACTACCTGTACGTGTCTGTGGACCTTGACGTGCTCAGACCGGAGTCGGTCCCTGGAGTGGCACACCCAGAATCGGGCGGTCTTGACCCTGAGACCCTGTTCCGTCTGCTGCGAGTCATATTCAGGACAGGGAGAGTCAGATGTGCGGACGTGGTGGAGATGAACCCCCTGATTGACCACTGTGGAATCACATCAATCACGGCCAGGGATGTCGTCAAGGAGATCCTGACCGGTTTTGCATTTCAGAAGGGTTTTAAGCAGGCCTCCGGCCAACTTCGGTAACACCAGATTCGACTTATAGTACTGTGGTGATGTGCTCAAGATGGTGGACTATGAGGTCGTTGTCGCAGGCGCAGGAACAGGCGGAGCAATCGCTGCATACACAATCGCCAGACGGGGCCATTCCGTCCTGCTCGTTGACAGGAAGCCCCGAGACAGAATAGGCGACAAGACCTGTGGTGATGCACTGGGTAGCCACCATCTCAGAGAGATGAAAGAGCTCATAGGCCTACCGGACATGCCACGAGATGTCATAGAGCATGACGTCAGCGGAATAGACCTGGTCGCACCTGATAGGGCGCACAGACTCAGGGTCCAGGGACCTACCACGACAGGATACTCGTTCAACAGACACAAGATGGGTCAGTGGCTCGTCGGCCAGGCGGAGGCTGCTGGTGCCGAGGTGCTGGCATCAACAAGAGTCACGAAGTTCGCTCTGGATGGCGGAAAGATAAAGGGTGTCCAGCTCGTTGAAGAGGAGTCTGGACGAGAAAAGACTGTCAGTGCAAGAATCGTCGTTGACGCAACAGGAGCCACAGGGGTATTGCGGAGGCAGCTCCCGGAGCCCACTCTGGTCGAGAAGACTGTTGCGAAGGAGGACATGATGGTCGCCTGGAGAGAGATCTACGAAACACCCGAGTACACGTTTGAAACGCCCGACATTCTCGACATAATCTGGGACCAGGAACAGACCCTCGGTGGATACACTTGGGTCTTCCCTCAGGGACCGCACAGAGTCAATGTGGGCTGTGGGCTGATGACACTGCCCAACCACCGGCAGCCTAGGGAGATCTTCCAGACGTACGTCAGGGAGAACTGGGACTTCATGAAGACCGAACTGAGGCTCGTCCATGCAGGAGGAGGCATCGCTCCGGTTCGCAGACCTGTGGACGCACTGGTCGACGACAACTTCATGCTGGTGGGAGACGCAGCCTGTCAGGTCAATCCCGTGCACGGAGGCGGGATAGGCTCGTCAATGCTTGGCGGAGCACATGCAGGAATCGTCGCCTCAGAGGCCCTTGAGAGGGGTGATACGTCGAAGGAGTCTCTCTGGGAATACAACTCTCGGTACATTGAGAGCTACGGGATCAAACAGGCATCGCTGGACGTCTTCAGATGGTTTCTCGTCAACATTACCAACGACGACATCAACTTCGTGTTCAAGAAGAGGATCGTCACCGGATACGACATGCTCGGGGTCAGCATGACCGGAAAGATGGAGATGCCTCTGACTGAGAAGCTCAGAAGGTTGGGCTCCGGACTTGGTCGACTATCTCTCCTAAGACGTATCCTCAGAGTGTCAGACCTCATGGACCAGATCAAGGCGGTCTATCGCGAGTACCCACACACACCCGAGGGTCTTCCAGAGTGGAGAAAGAGACTGGACCCCATATACGCGGCGGCGAAGGCGACCTGAGTTGACATCACTGTTTCAGCCCGTTTTCGACTGATTGGGGAAACACATGAGAATGCACGTGATCTGTAGGTCGAATGGGATTGAGATCTGGACGCCTGACGACTCGCCAATATCGTTCTTCAACAGCCCGTACATAGGTCATCAGAGGGCCTCAGCAGTTGATGTATACACCCCTCAGGGAGAGTGGGGAGAGGAGGTACTGTCTCCGACAGACGGCGTGGTCGTCAGACTCACAGAGATCACGATGGGACACAAAGACCTCTTCGACGGGAACGACTACGACCACGCCATCGGGATAAGACCGGACTCCGATCCAGAGTCGATTGTGAGGATACTGCACTGCAGACCCTGTGTACAGGAGGGTGACCGAGTCGACGTTGGTGACTGCTTGGGAAATACACTCAGATCGCGATTCTTCAGCTTCTGGACATCACCGCATTACCATGTCGAGGCGATGCACCAGAGTGACTATCGGAGGTCATCACGATCCTATCCGCTGAATGTGCCGCCGCACAGACTAACAGTCATACGTTCTTCGGCCAGGACCAACGATGAGATGCTGCTCGAGGTCGTGTCATCCGGACAGGACTATGTTCTCGCCGCCTCTGATGACTTTGTCGTTTCAGCCGGTCCGTTCGTCGGTCATCCGGCAGTGGACTCCACTGGACGACTCGTAGGCATAATCGATGCAGGGCTGCCTCACTATCCTGTGTGTGGTGCGTACGGACTACAGGAGTCGGTTTCAATTGCCATGAGATTCTGTGGGACATTCCCCCTAGGCAGACTGGTCTGCTGTCGGGCCGGTCTCTCATCATTCTCAACTGAACCATGTGAGTTCAGACTTGACAACATCCGCATCCACGGGGTCTCAACCTACATCTACCCGAATTCTCTCATCAGACAGAACAGAGTCCCACTGAAGTTGATACCTCCAATATCAGGCGTCCTAGCTGACGCCTTTTCGGAGGGGGACGTTGTCACGCTCTCGTGGACCGCTCACGAGTGACTGTCAGTGCTGGGCCTCAGTACGAGGACTCCCATTTACAGTCACGATGGCTTCCAGCATTCTCAACGGATGCTGTGAGAAAGACATAAGTTGGAACAGGTGGAGGAGGTCACACACCTGCCTCGAGGTCCATCAGAACGATCGAGGGGACCAGGGGCATACTGAGAACTTCGGAGATGGTTACTCATCGTGGAAGTGTGGTGATCCGCAGATGGCACTGCAAGTCTGCGAGCAGGAGCGCACTGTGGACTTCATCGGGCTTGGTGAAACCGGGAAACGCGCCCCATATGCCACCATCTAGGGGGTAATGCTGGTATGGATATTTCTAGGTGGTTCTTTGAGCCAGTCCCCATTGTCCTTGAACATGCGGCCGAGATAGCAGTCATAGGCCTGGTCATATGGGTCATCGTCTTTGCAGTCTATGACAGGGGACATCTGGGCAGATGGCCTCCCTCCAGGCGGTCTGTACGAAGGGCTATCTGGTTCATCTTACTCTACCCCGTACCTGGCTTCTTGTTGATAGGTCTCTGTCTAGTGAGTATTGCGACAATCATTCAACCCCTCCGGCCTGCGGTGACCCTAGTAATCGCACTGATGATGGCCGGCAGGGACACCATGAGTGTTCTTGCGGGTTCTCTCCTCTATTTGGTGGCGATGAGGCGGTGCTGGCGAGGCTACGGCGCAGCAGGCGTCACTGTGGGTGCATCGGTGACTGTGTCGATCGCCGTGATACTGTACTCGCTCGACCTGACCTCGGCGTCATTAGGCCTTGGTTTCATGGGCGCGTATGGTTTCTGGGTTTCAATCTGGCATTTCTCGTCTTTAGTCGGAGTGCCGATAAGAGAGCCGAAGGCCCAACGTAGGAGGGATGACTCTGAGCTCAGCCTGGGCTCAGTCGAGGATTCGAGGAGAGAAGGAGCGGGCGACCTGAAGTCTGTGCTCCGAGATGTCACGGACGCATACACCCCTAGAATCGTCCAACAGTACGTGATTCCACTGATACGACGCTTTCGCATTGATAGAGATGAGTCAGCACTCTCTGTACTGGTCGGAGTCCTATCGGCAGAGGAGATACCAGAGGAGAAACGGGAAAGGGCCTGCAGAGCGCTCGACTTCGACCACAGAGAGCTGATCGAGGCCGGAGACACTCAGAGAGCAGCTGAAGTACTGGAGAGAGTCAGCGTCTCATGGGGCAACATCTCAAGGACTGTTCTCGCTGTGCTCCTGGGGATCATCTCAGTGTCTCTAGTGACACTGCTGAGCGTGGCATGGTCGTATGCCAGTGAGAGCACGCCAGGTCGACCGATGTCCTTTCAGCTACTTATTGCTGTAACTATGCTGTTCATGAGCACACTTGGACTGCTGTCAAGGGCAGGGCCGCCTCGACCATGCTCGTCCAAGTGTCATCACATCAATAAACGACACGACGAACAGTACCTCTTCACTGACAGGGAACTCGTACGTCGCCGGAGACTGGACATCATTGTAGTGATTGCCTCGCTCCTTGGGATGACTTGGGTGACTCTGACGGCCCTGACACAGAGGGCCCTAGCATCGGACTATCCTGCACTGCAGGTCCTCCTGATGATATACATCCTGAGCGCCATACTGTTGCGTCGCGATCGATTCCTGTGGGGAGAACGCGAGCCTCCCGAGGAGTCTGTGGCAAAGATAAGAACGAAGATGTTGAGGACCCTTTCATCAATGAACGAAAGTGAGATACTAATAGATTACTGGTGAAACCAAGTCGTAGATGACAAGTCAGTCGTCTACGATAAGTACACCAACGGACCAGGACGAGGTGGAGGGGGAGAAAGGGCTTCTCACCTTCCTCTATCTGGAATTGCTTCAGCGGAGGCCAACGTCACCATTGGGTTTCACCTGACCATCGAGATCACAGTGGCGCACCGCATTTCTCGCATCGTGTTATTCCTTGCTCGCTCTTGGCACCGCAATATGGACACACGACAAGTACCTTTGACGCCGGAACATTGCCAGATGACGCGGGATGAATCCTCCGCGAGACCAAGAGAACTCCGCCAACTCCCGCCAGCGCGACCAATGCGAGGACAGCGACAATCCCAGCTCCTCCTACGCCCGGGATTGCGGGGTCCGAAACTACTGGCGGATTAGTCGACGGAGGATTGGCATTATTGACTCGGACCGTAACGTCCACGTCCCCTTTGCACGTATAGATCCGTAAGACTGAAGAGGGAGCAGAGAACCAGAGTATAGGTGAGATGAGGAGTTTCATAGGGCGCGCCACTGCGGTGATAACGGCTAGTCTGGGCTACATGCCAGTGATAGCAGGGATCATCACACCGATGCTGTGGATTCTCCCTGCATGGTATGTGACTTGGTACGGTCTGGGCTATGTCATACCATTCTCTGAGACATGGTCCTGTCTATGGGTGCCATCTCATGACCCTATCACAGGAATGCAAGACTACCTGTTCACAGCATTCATCTGGTTGATCTCATTGGGCACGTTTGTGTCTGGTTTCGTCATCTTCTTGTACGGACTTGGTACACTGGCATCTGCGCGAATGAACAGTGTAGGCCTGGCGACGAACGGGCCGTACGCATGGATCAGACATCCTCAACACTTGGGAATCATTCTGATGCTCATCCTTCCTGCACTTCTACGGAACATCTTGTTTGGCGGTCTCGGCTCTGAATTGAGTATCCGGCCTGGAGATCTCATCTCTGTCCTGCTTGTGACATTCCTACTTCTTGTCGTTGCGGACCTGGAGGAACTCGGCCTTCGCAAGAAGTACGGCCAGGACTATCTAGACTACTGCAGTAGGACACCCTTCATCATTCCCGTCAGGTCCGGCTTGGCGTCCAGACTCGGAAAGTGTCTACCAGAGCAGGGAAGTCTGTCACGCTATGTCCTTGCAACAGCATCGTTCTGGCTGCTGGCCACAGCACTCTCGTATGCGAGTACTTTCCTGCCCCTGGTCTATGTCAGGTTCTCATAGTCAGCATCGAAACCTGACCTCTCAACCGGAGATGCTCGCAGTGCGGTATCCCAGCCACGGCGAGTGCAGACAGACCAACCGACGAGTTCCGCGTCCGGCAGTGAGCTACATCTTCAGCCTAAGAGAAGGGCCGAGCACGACCGGCATACCAACTAGCCAGGGGGACCTGTCATCAGCTCTTCCCTATGAAGAGTAGAGCAGTTCTTATTTGGGACCACTGGGTGGTGCTGTCAGGGGCAATGTAGTGTTTCAGCAATCAGGGCAGTTGGTGAGTCTACCGACTGGAGTGCTCATACCGATGCTTCAGCAGAACTCGAACCTCCTCAGGTGGGTGATCCAGTGACCGAGTGTATTCAGACCGAGCATCTGACCAAGCACTACGGCAAGAGGCGTGGCATAGAGGACCTCAATATGACTGTGCCCAGTGGCATGGTCTTTTGCCTGGCCGGCCCAAATGGATCTGGCAAGACGACGACACTCAAGATATTGTCGACACTACTCAGGCAGTCTAGCGGGACCGCAGTGGTATGTGGTCACGATGTCAACGATGACCCGGTAGGCGTGCGACGGTCCATATCACTATTGCAGCAGGCGACCGTAGTGGACCCATACATGACTGTGCGTGAATACCTCACTGTCTTCTGTCAGATGCAGAACCCAGAGTTGAA
>JAWAQK010000017.1:0-40943 GCA_038893995.1 Candidatus Thorarchaeota archaeon
CGATCAGTATCGACAGAGTCTACTGGTACTTCCCGTACTATACAGGACTCTTCGGGATGGTGATGACACTGAGTTTCATGATTCGGCTTGTCCTGTAGTCTCAGTGAGATGTGTACAGGGGTGGTCGAGATATAGGATGGCGTACCGAATACATGCGCTGACGCGGGATCGGTTGATACTCTACGTGCTGGCCGCGGCACTGTTCGCAGCCAGCTGGTTGGTTGCCAATGTCAATATCGGCGAGTTGGCGCCGCTGGCATCAGTGCTGTTTGTCATCGTCATGGCGGTTCCGGCCTACTACTACCTGTGTCGGTGGACTGGAGTGGGTCGAGGGCTCGGCATGATCGTGATACTCGGCGTGCTCCCTCTCGTAGTTGAGTCGATCGGCATCACGACAGGGATCCCTTATGGTGGATTCTACTACACTGACCGAATGGGCCCCAAGCTCCTCGGCCTCGTACCGTGGAGCGTCGCATTCGCCTATGGGCCATTGGTACTCGGAAGCTTCACTGTGGCCGCACGAATGTCTGGCGACCCTCGGATTGCCATACCCCTGAGCTCACTCGTCCTCGTGGTGGTCGACCTGATACTGGACCCTGCTGCCGTCGTGCTGAATATCTGGGTCTGGACTGAACCAGGGCCATACTACGGCATCCCACTCACCAATTACTCCGGCTGGTTCTTGACTGCACTCGTAACCAATGCTCTTCTCTTTGTATTCCTCTCCGGAGGGGCCAGACAGGTGCCCTCAGTCGACGTCAGAGTGATGAGCAGCCTGACACTTGCGGTGTCATTCTGGACGGGCTACGCGATCTGGACACTCCTTCTCATCCCAGCCATCCTGGGGGTCCTGATGGTCGTACTGTTGCTCTCCGTACAGATGAGTCAGAATGTGTGTGACCGTGATAGAAATGGGCAGTACCCCTAGTCGGTCTGCCTGTGCTACCCCGACCGATGAACTCGAGAGTCAGTCAGTCCCGATGCCTCGCGCTAGCCATGGCCTCAGGATCAGTCCTGACAGAGGTTCAGTGAGTCAGAAGCTGACGCAGACGTGGTCATGGCAGATGAAACGATCTGCGTTCCTACGGTTTCGTCCAGTGGTTTGCCAGTGCACCACTTCGCCCTATCCAAAAGTACTACTGCTTACGTACCCTCTTCAGTCAGTATGCGTAGGACTGAAAACGGCCTGTTTATGTGTGAGGAATGCGGCCTCCTCTATCGCGAGTCAAGATGGGCAGAGAGATGCGAGGAATGGTGCAAGAAGACCAGGTCCTGCAGTCTCGAGATCACACGGCACGCCGTAAGAGATGACTCTGAGCCTGGAACAGGACTCGCGTATACTGCTTCAATCGAGCATCGAAGTAACTTGTCTGAGGGTAGTGACCGCTGACAGCTTCGCGCGGTCTACCACATTGTCGGGAGCCTTCAGCCCGACTGAGCTCGGAGCGTCGAAGAGTTCTATGAGTGAATGGGAGTACGCCTTGGCCCCAGTCCTCTGGATCAACAGTCCCTCGACCAAGAACTCGACAGTCTGCTGCGCCAGAAAACACGCGGCATCGTGATGTCATCTCTGGGCTACCACGTTCGCCAAGTCAGCGTATGTATCACTCTTCAACATTCAAACACTCTGCCTCGCCGTGTGGGAGAGTGAGACTACTCTATTTGTTGGAAGAGTCACCCATGCGTAGAGTCCTAGAGTGGAATGTCAGAGGCCTCAATCGTCGGGGGCTAGTCTCAGTCAGATGGGCTTATTCCGTCGTCAGAAGACCCGTATGCCACTGCCAGAGCCTGTCGTCGGCCACTGATCCTACGGTAGCTCGGCCCCCTCATCCTCTCTCAGAGACTTCATAGTAGTTGCGTTTCAGGTCTCATTCCTCGGGCGAGAGTTCGGCCAGGTCCATCTCCTCCCTCTCTGACAGCATGAAGTCTGACAGCAGTTGAGCTGCCTGCTCATAGTCTGAGAGTCCGTACTCCTCCTGAAGGAAGCGGAGGACCTCATCCACTGTCCACGGACCGAGAGAGGTCATGTAATCGGCAACCGATTCCTGAATGTCACGCCAGTTCCGGTAGTGTTTCTTCGTTATCAAAATACGACCACTAGACTGGTACACGATATGAACTCGCTGCTCGCCCATGACCAGCCACCCTGATACCCTTCAGCTCTCATGGTTCAAGGTCTGCCAGTTTCTTTAATGACTGACCCTGTCTGAGACGCTCAGTCATAGTCCCGTCGGACCGTACGAATCTATGCCCTCCCTCCACTTATCTCTTCTTAGCCCAGTCACACCCAACCATTAGGCGGACAGTTTGGCCATGAGATCGAGTGACGCCGATG
Source organism: Candidatus Thorarchaeota archaeon (assembly GCA_038893995.1). Lineage (GTDB taxonomy): Archaea > Asgardarchaeota > Thorarchaeia > Thorarchaeales > Thorarchaeaceae > JAWAQK01. The sequence continues at coordinate 2,336 of JAWAQK010000017.1, forward strand.
ACTCTCCGAAGCGCGGAATTCATCCAGACCAATCTTACTAGACATTGTCAAGTCAGGTAAAGGCGCATCAGGTAAGAGACCTCAGGGTAGACTGCGGTAGGCATAGCGATTGTGGCCCAGACGGCAGGCATGGAAGGCCAGCAGCAGGCTACATCGCCCATTGATTTATATCACGCCGTGCGGATGTTAGGCACAACGGAGAGCTGAGAGTCGGAGAGCACTCCCGCGACTGACGAGGAAGGGTCGATGGCCACCATCTTCATAGTGGATGATGAGGTAGTCCTTCACAAGCTGTACAGGGAAGTCTTCGCACTGAAGGGACATGTGGTGATCGACGACGCCTACGATGGCCTTGAGGCAATCGAGAAGTTCAAGAAGATGAATCCAAAGCCAGATGTCATCGTGATGGACCATAGAATGCCCAACAAGGACGGTTTTGCGGTGATGCAAGAGATATTGAAGATCGACCCAAATGCTAAGATAGTCTTCGTGAGTGCTGATGCAAGAGCGAGAGAACCGGCGCTCAAGTCTGGGGCGAAGAGTTTTGGGCTCAAACCCATACCCATAAGACACATGCTGGAGCTCATAGACATCGCTCACGGAAGCTGACTACCCGTACGAGATTCACTGTATTGAGCGGATGTAGATTGGGCCACCTACTCCTCGGTCTGAAGGTCGTCATGGGAGGCTCCATGCCATTTCTCCGCACTCTGCTCAAGATGGCACTGGAGGATGAGGGGATAGAGGTAGTTGCAGACACTGACAATGTTGACACGCTGCTCCTGTCCTGTACCAAGTTCAATCCGGACATAGTGGTAATTGATCTAGGTCTTGACGAGACACAGACTATCCGGCTGATAGAGTCCATACTCGATATCAATCCGCACATCGCAATCGTGACACTCACGCATGCTGGTGCCGGTTTTGGTGAGCGGGCCCTCTACGCTGGCTGCAGGGCCTACATCGAGAAGCCCTTCAGCACGCTGGACCTAATAACAACACTGACTAAGGTCGCACCACGTAGGTGAGAACTGAGATGTCTAGCGGTCAGCAATCTTCGTCTCAGGGAATACCTGAACTCCGTCCGTCCCTATCTTGAAAAGGACTGGCTTCATGACGTGGCCTGTGCCCCTCATCTTGACGACCTGTAGCACCCTCACATATTCTCCCCCATACTGGGTCATGTCGAGACGTATGACACCGTCGGCCATAAAGTGGGGAAGGTCGTCACCCACGCCGCCAGATCTCATCTCGTGGGTCACGATCACAGTCGTATCCCTCGAACGTACTTGTCTGAGGAAGCTGTAGACGGTCTGTCTCATCTCAAAGCGGTTGTCTGCCATCTCTAGCAGGGGCCCCAGTCCGTCAATGACTACCCGCCTTGCTCCTGTGCGAGTGATCGCGTCAACCAAGTAGGATGCGAGTCTCTCTACGCTGAGCGGCTTCTCTCTCTGGCCTGCCTCCTCAAACGAGATGACATACTCATACCCTCCCGGTGTTGCAACTACGGTTATGGCGCCCGAGAGGATCTTGATGGAACCTCGACGGTACTCCTCCTCAGGAAAATTACGGAACGATCTCATGTCGGCAAGGATGCTCTCCGAGCTCTGGTCGAGCGACATCAATACACCCCTCTCACCATGATGCGAACCATCGAAGAGAAACTGCCACGAGATGACGCTCTTCCCAGTCCCTGGTCCGCCTGAGATCACTACGGTCCTACCCGGAAGGTATCCTCCACCAAGAAGGAGATCGAGACCCTCTATTCCACTACTGACCCTGCCGTTCACGCAAGCCACCGCAATGGCAGATGAGTCGGGACCATTTAATCCTTTCAATGGACAGCAGGCACCCCGTCGGAAACGACCAATCAAGATTCATAAGGGAAATCATCAGCAATCAATCTTGATAGAAGCGACTCTCGTATTCGTGCCTAGCAGAACTCGTGCTGCATCTAGAACACCGCGGAGGTCCATGGCTGTTGCCCCATCAACTCCCCCCCGAGTTTGAACCTTACGCTGCAATAGTACCTGAGTGGGAGCTCGACGAGATTGCCAGAGAGGTCCCATCGAGTGGGACAATTGCGCGATCGGATAACAGATTCAGAAGGTTCACAGATGCACTGATCAATCTCGTCACATCTGAGAACATCAAAAGAGCGTCTGATGGCCTTCTGTCTCTGATATCACACGCCTGCTATCTGAGAGGCAGATATGATCTCAACCAGATCCTTGCAGGGGTCCGACCGGATGTGGTCTGTGAGACATATGCTGTCCTATCGAGGTCGCGACAGAGCATCGATCCGTCATTGCCCGATATCCTCAGGGGCCAGGTGGACCGGGTATGGGATGCACAGAGGTTGGTGGAGTACGCAGGGCTTCTGGGAGAGACCGCATCCGTCCTCATCGACATGGGTCATCTTGAAACTGCTGAACAGATGATCCACGACGGGATGGAGCGCCTGATCTCTGCGCCAGCCGATCAGAGTCTGAGGGAGGCCATTCAGAAGGCACTGCTGAAGCCAAGGATCTTGCTGGCTCAGCTTGCTATTCTTGCCAGGAAGCGCGAGGAGGCCATAATGCGTCTTGATTCTGCCGAGGTCACAGCAGACCGTCTCGGGCACGAGCTTGCACTGTCTGACATCAGATTCCTCCGAGCACTGATACTGCACGACGCGAGAGACGACCAGAAGGCCCTGAGCCTGGCCGATAGTGTATGCACTAGCTGCTCTAGCATGGGATATCTCCATGGACTATGCAATGCAATGAACCTCAGGGGTCTCATCCACCTGACCCTTGGTGACCTTCAGGATGCGAAGGACGAGTTTGAGGAACTCCTGAATCTGTGCCATCTGCTCAACAATCAGCTGGCAATGGTCCGGACTCTGGTCAACATCGGTGAGGCCGAGCGACAGCTCAACAATATGGAGCTCATGGAGGACTACAACGAGCAGGCGCGCAAGATAGGTATGGAGTCAGGATATGTGAGAGGTGCAGCACTGGCCACGATGAACCTAGGGGATGCTGCTGCAGTCAGGGGTGATCTTCATCGGGCCATACAGCTCTACGAGGAGGCCCGCGTGATGGCTGAGAGAGCTGGTCACAGAGGTATCGTGCTGATTTCGATGCTTCAGAGGTCCGACGTGAGCTATCTGTTGGGCTGGTTCGAAGAAGTGGCCCAAATAGCACGCGAAGTACGAAGTGTGGCTGAACGATATCGCAACCCCTTCTTTGTGTTCCTCACGGATGTAGATGAGGCACATGCCTCGTGGGCATTGGGTCGACGCCCTGATGGAAATGTTTTGAAACACCTGCGGGCTATCCTAGGGGCACCTCAAGACTGGTCTGATGAGAGTTGTCTGCTCCAGATGAGAGAGGCGAGGAGAAGGGCGTTCGAAGACAAGTCCATCGAGAGCACAGCATGCATCTTCTATGACCAGGAGATGAACTTCGTCTGTCGTGCTGACAGGAGCACACTCCGTAAAGAATGCCTTGGCAACATTCTCTGGTCGGGGTCCCTGTGTCCCTACCTCAGTAGTTTCGTGGAACGGGTACATGCGGAAGATTGATTGGTCATCGACCCACAGGATTTCCCAAGAAGGTCCTGCACTATGAGCCTTGGCGTGATCCCGCCTGCCATCGTTAGAGCATTGGAGTCGGAGAGCGGTTGTGTGTGTCTGGTCGTTGGCCGACCCGGCACAGGCAAGTCCCTCCTGGTCATGGAGTTGTTCCGGAAGTTTCCTGATTCTGTCATAGTCGTACCTGCTCAGGATGGCCGCCTAATTGAGGTCGACTCGGGTCGGAGTGAGTCCAGTCAGACACGGGGAAGGATAGTGGCCTTCGGTACGCCCATTCAGCGCCAGACACATGGCAGCAGTGCCATTGATTCACACAGTCTGGTTGACACCCTATGCGTGTCCAAGCACGACGCGATACTCGTCGATTCTTGGGATGTCATGTCGATCGCCATCGACCCTGAGGAGCGCATTGGTTTCCTGTCCGAACTCATACGCCGCGCCCGAGAGCAGAGAAAGCGTCTTGTGCTGACGGTCAGTAGTGTCTCTGATGCCGAGATGCGACTTCTGTCACACTGGGCGGACCTTGTTGTGCGACTCCGCAGATCAAGGACCGAGGGCAGGGTCTACCGCAGTCTTATCATTGAGAAGAGTAGGGATATGCCCATCGAGCAGGACACGTTCCTCTTCACCCTTCACGGCGGGAGATTCACTCACATTCCGTGGTATGAACATGTGTATCCCCCGATTACGATCGAGAGGACACCCATTCCTGACACTTCCGAATCGAGAGTATCGACAGGTAACAGGAGCCTTGACAGGCTAATCGGGGGTGGCATCAAGAGAAGCGGTCTCAATATCTTCGAATTGGATAGCCTTGCAGCCCCCTATGTGGAGACTGTCTACATTCCGCTGATATCAAACCATCTCCAGCTGGGGCGTCCCATCGTTGTTGTGCTGCCGGAGGGATGGTCATCCCGCCAATTCGTGGAGGGGCTCAGCCGCTTCGTAGACAGAGACCTCGTCAGAGACAGGTTGGTCCTCTTTGGGAGACAGTACGCCGGCAAGAGTGAGAACTACAGGATACTTGAGCCTGATCCTGCAAAGACACTCTATGAGATGCGCTATGAGGCTCACCAGTTAGAGAAGGTCCTCGGTGAGCCTGCTATGTTCGTGATGTTTCTGGATGCAATGGAAAACATGTATGGTGCCTCGGCCACCAATGCAGTGCTGGCGGAACTCACATCTCTAGTGCAGAACTCCCGACAGATAGCCGTTGCCGTGCTGAGCAAGCATCAGGATCTACGTGTCAACTCCATCCTTCATCACCTTCGCCTACAGGTGCGGGAGATCTGCGGAGTTGTAAGTATATCCGGCGTCAGTCCTAGGACCGGCTTCCTGGCCCTCCGACCCCTGATCGCAGAGGGGTTCCTCGACTACGAGCTCATACCGCTTGTATGAGGAACCATCACAGCTTCTTTTATACAGGTAGTTACAGAATCTTTCAATGATGATGTCCTCCAACTGGACGTCGGCAACACAGGGATTCCAGGAGACAAGGATGTGAGATCGGTGAGGCCTGACCAGGTCATGACCTGGGAGGAGGGACTTACAAGGAGACCGACAAATGACACAACGAAAGTACAAGATCCTAGTTGTGGACGACGAAGAGGTCACAACACAGCTGGCCCGCACCCTTCTCGAGCGTCATGGTTTCGAGGTGATCTGTTCGAACACCGGTCAGGAAGGTCTGGAACTGGCAAGGGTCGCCCACCCGGACCTGATACTCCTTGACGTGATGCTCCCCGACATTGACGGCTTCGAGGTATGCCGCAGGATCAAGAGCGACGACTACACTGCAGATGTGCCAGTGCTGATGTTCACGGCAAGGAGTTTCCTCGATGATGTGGAACGGGGCCGTGAGGCTGGAGCCGATGAGTACATTGTGAAACCCTTCTCTGGCAGAGACCTGGTGGCTACGATCCGCAGACATCTTGGACTCCCAGATGCCTAGAGCGTGAGATGAGTAGTTGAATAAGCTAGAGGATGCAAGAGACAGGCTTCGAATAATTGAGGATCTGGTGTGTAGACCACCAGATGGTTACGTCTTTGTGATCCTGGCCTCACAGGACAGTAGGTATGACCTTTTCATGCTCACGCTTCTGAGGACCGCACTGAGTATGGGGCTGAGCACACTCGACGTAATAACTGAGCCGAGAAACAGAGAGCTGATGAACGAACTCTGCAGCCTTCAGAGTGACCTGTTCAGCGTCATGGAGGTGACATACGGACAGGGCTCACTCAGCAGATACGTCTGTGCCCCCCAACTTCATGAGGTCAATATCACGCTCAGAGAGCTCCGGAACTCTTACAGACCCAGGGTCATACTCTTTGAGTCCCTTACCCCGCTGATAATCGACTTCTCTCCGAGGGATGTCGTGCGCTTCTTCAAGGAATCGGTCGAGGACTCTGTCAAGTCAGGCTCAAGGGAGTTCTATCTTGTTCACCAAGACTCGGCGGACAGTGTCACCATGAATCAGCTCTTCTCGCTCGCACATGGGCTCGTGACTCTCACTACTTCAAAGGGTAAGTACTATCTCGACGTCAAGAAGTCCATTGGTGTTGACCTCAAGTGCGACACGATCGAATACGTGCCAGACACCTCGGGCGCGAGACGGACTGACTGGGGAATTCTACTGAACTGGTAGCCTCACCTGGGTCTGCGCTCGCAATCAGATTCGTGGTTAGCTACACAATCAGTCGTCATCTTGCGGATGATCTCGTCGATCAGTGAAATAGCCTGACGTATCGATTCAATGGGTTCGCGAGAGTCACCCAGCAGGTTGATGTCCTCGATGGGCTCTATCAGCGAGCGAATCTGCTGACAGACCTGTCTGTCAAGTGAACACTCGTGCATCGTACGTTCTATCTGAGCGACGAGTCTACCTCTCAGTGCGGTCAGACGCATTCTCTCATCCTCGAGGTCCTTGAGACGTAGGTCGACACGTTCGAGCCTGGAGAGGAGCATCCGTATGTTCTCAATTCCAATGCGATCCCGCACAGATACAGCGTCCTCGTCTCCGAGTCGAATGGTGTCAGCACGCGTGAATCCCACAAAGAAAGCGTTGGGCAGTATGGTCGTGGAGAGCCCAAAGCTGACACTGAGCCCATAGTACCTCCTGTCCGGGCCGACGTCACTGGACCCTGGGTGCTGCTGGATCAGACCTGCCTCCTCCAGTGCCTCGAGGTGCTTGAGGACCACCCTTCGATTGAGGTCGAGTACCTTGCTCAGTTCGTAGGCGTATCTGGGGTTCTGTGCAATGAGCTGCAGTATTCTTCTTCTGGTCGCATGGCCAAGTGCCTTGAAGACCTTGTCAAGCTGCTGTCGTCCTTCTTCGGCCATATGGTCTGACCACCTCCCTAAGTACGTCTTCTGTTCACATCGGCCAGCGTGCCTGCGCTCCCGCAACGGTACTCACACTGAACATCGCGACTACCGACAGAGTGCCGCGCAGACATGTCTAGTGAAACAAATAGTCCCTAGCTCGATAGAAAAAGACTTCGCTGTGTGCACACGAACATCTGGCTTGCTGCCCGACTGAACGACTGAGAGTCCGAATCATCAGCGCGCCCCTAAGATGTCTGGCCTGATTGAAACCCTCACCGATTCCCGACCGCGTCCCCTATGCTATGTGGGGCCTCCGTCATGATTCTCGTCCTTCGCACTTCGAAACACCACAGCTGACGAAGCAGTGTCGGTTTCACCAGAGATGCCTGCATGATACAGTTCCGAAGACTTTCTCATCTTCAATGCAGTCACAGCTGTCCACCTTGCCGACCTGTCTCTTATCGGGCTGAGCTTCTTGATCTTGAACATCACGATCGCCGCGATGTCTATTGCGATTATGTTCATGACGAGCAGTCCAAGTGAACCGAAAGCAAGCGATACGACTGATGAGAGTCCAGACACAGCTCCCATGGCAAGGCACATTCCGAAGTTCACAGCAGGAGGCATCAGAGACGCAGAGATTGCCACTCCGACCAGTGAGGACATGTCGCCTCTCGTGATGGAGACCGCGACTGCTGCCCCTGAGAAGACAGCGATTCCTAAGTCCAGGATTATGAACCCGTTTCGCCTGGTTATCTCTGTGAGGACGCCGTTCTGCAGGTCGTGATTGACACCCTGAGGAAACTCTGGCCATGCCAGTGCCACAAGAAGTCCCAACACTGCGCCAACACCGAACGCGATCGTCAGTGCAGTCAGCTCATTCCTCGTCCCACGGATGAAGAGGCTCCTGTCCGATACCACATACCCAAATGCTACACCAAGCATTGGACCCATGAGGGGGCTCAGTAGCATGGAGGCCAGTATCACTGTGCCGTTGTCCTCGAGCAGGCCCAGGCCTGCAATTGCCCCAGCAAGAATGACAAATGCGACAAAATCGAAGCTCAACGACGCTCTTGCCTTGACCTGTTCGTAGATCTCTTCGACAGCGAGAGTTGCCTCTCTCTGTCGGACCCGTTCCTTTGATTCAACTGACTCGCGCGGAAGCGACGTCCTGAGGTCCAGGACGTCAATGAAACCATAATCTACACCGACTCCCTCAGCCTTCAGTCTCTCAATGACATCGATCACATGTTCCTCAGGAAGTCGGAACTGCAGCACATGAGCGTTGTCAGTCGTGTATCTCAAGACATTCTTGATTGCCATCTGGTCGATCAACAGATCCATTACTCTGTCAGTCTTGTCGTACGGCAACACGACCTGCATCTGTTTCATCGTATCACCACTGCCAGAACGAACATCCACTGCACTCTCGAAGGTTAAAGGGTTTCCTGTGCGAATCGGCGTATTACTGCTGCCTACCTCAGACAGGTCCGGACGAATGGGCAGCACCTGTCTCTATGCCAACGCTTTTTTGGGGGCATGGTCATCATTCGGTCTGAGTGCAAGTTGGACGTCCTTCTGCTGCTGATCGTATGGTGGACTCTCTCCCTGACTGGAGCTCTTGCTCCAGGTCCTCTCTCTGCAGCAGTTGTCATGCAGGCCACCAAGCGGGGGAGGCTATACGGTATGCTTCCGATGGTCGGCCACTCGCTTGTTGAGTTGGGGATAGTTGGCCTCCTGGCGTTCAGTATCTCTTCAGTGGTCCTGGATGATAGGACTGTCGCGGTGATGCAGGGTCTTGGGGGAGTTGTTGTGATCCTATTTGGAATGTTGGCCCTGAAGGACTGGCGACGTCCTCCCGACCTCGACCACGGGCACAAGCAGCCACATCTTGTGAACAGATCCGCCGTAGTCGAGGCCACGTCCCAGGGAGTCATCGTGAGCATACTGTCACCCTATTTCATCCTGTGGTGGTTCGCAGTAGGTGCTGGTACGGTCTCCACCCTCATGTACGAGCTGCAGGTTGGCGTTGGAACGATTCTCGTGGCAGGAGCGCTGATCTACCTGACCCACATATCCACGGACTTCATGTTCGGAGCTGTTCTGGCAGTGACCACGGACGAGATCAACCGACGCACAGGTCGTGGAGGCGTGAACTGGCTGGTTGTGCTAGTCGGCGCGTTTCAGATCGCCCTGGGGACGTATTTCATCCTACTAGCACTGACCTGATATGTGGCTGGTACGGAGACACCGTTACTCACACGAGCTCCGGTACTGCCCTGAGTACTGTCGCTGCCACTAGTGCACTGGCAACAGTCGCAAAAGTCCGCTCCGCCAACATCACGGGAAATATGAGGTATCCAAACACCTCTCCAGGGATCTGGAGGATATACACCGCACCCATAGTCATCATCGAGAAGTCTGTGATCGTACCCACGAGTGCTAACGCGATGATGATGGCCGGAGTGAGACCACCAGACGAACTCAAAGACCGACGAATGTCACTGCCTCTCAGCGCGAATATCAGCGCCACAACACCTGCACACATATATGGCAGCATGAACCACCAGAATCCTGCATTGGGAATCATGTAGAGGATGATTATCACGAAGACGTACAGCGATGTCAGTAGGGGTCCGTAGGCGTAGTGGCCCCGAGCATCAGTCACCGCCCTCACACAGAGTCCCGTCAGCAGTCCTGAGATGGCAGGCCCGAAGATGATGGTCGGGACGACAAGACTCAGACCTCCTATGAGGGTCGCTCTCAGGATGCCAGCGACCAGCCCGAATGCCGCACCGCGCCAGGGCCCAAGGAGTATGCCAAAGAGCGGTGCAATGGCAATCGATAGCGTGATGTTTGCCAAGACTGTGGAGCCAATGAAGAGACTGATAGGGAAGAGCTCTGCTACAACGAAGACTGAAGCCAGGATCGCACCGACTGCAACAGCAACAGTGGGCGACTTACGATCGAACAGTACCAGTTCATCACTCCGGGTGGAATCTCTCTCCATCTCATCACCCCGGTGGGGAGTCTGCAGGGACAGCTGGAATGCATTAGTAAACCTATCTGCTCGTACTCGCGTGAAGCTCACTCCAGCCTGTATTGCGGTACTGGGGTTCTGTGTGTGACCTGGCGACAGTCCGCGGGTCATCCTGGCATCCAGGATCACTCTGGGTAAAAGTCCCACATATGAGTGAAATCCCAGTTGCTTCCGACTATTCTCTGGTTCTCAGGCAGGTCCACAAACACCTTGCCATCGAATGGATAGAACCTCATGTTGTTTCTGTCGTCACGGACAAGCAGATCGGGCCTACCTGGCGTGCGATAGTGACCAACCAGATATGTCCACTTGTCCTTGAACCCACGTCCGACGACGGGATAGGGAGGGTCCTCAAAGCCTGGCTCACCATCCTTCTGGATTTTTCCGTACCTGTACAGTATCAGCTCACCGTTCTTCTTCCTCACGATGAGGTCTGGAGAACTCTTTCCTGTCCAACTGTCTGCCCAGAAGTCCAGGAAGCTCTTGTCGAAACCGGCGCCAATCTTCCTAGGTTTGTCCTTCACCTTGAAGGTCTTGCCATCGAACCTGTAGAGGATGAGGTCTCCGTCCTTCTCTCTGGCCAGCAGGTCCGGTATGCTGTCTGTTGTCCAGTAGCCGGGGATCAGATGTGTGAAGCGCTCTCTATCAAACCCCTCACCAACTCTCTCCTCCTTCCCCAGGTCTGAGAACTTCGTCCCGTCCCAGGGAAACAGTCTGAGTCGTCCTTCATCGTTTCGTACCAGTAGGTCAGACATGCCTCTCGCAGTCCACTCAGCCACTAGGTAGTCCCAGTTCTCAGAGAAGCCCTTTCCGACCGTACGACCTGCGTTCTGGACCATGAACGTACCACCCACCAGGGGATAGTACTTCAGGTCACCATCCTTCTCCAGGACCACGAGCGAGTTGCCCCCTCCGATCCTCCTGGGTCCAGGCCGGGCGCTCTTGATCCAGTACCCAGGCAGGTACTTTACGAATTTGAAGCCGGTACCTATCTTGAAGCCCGTATCGGGCTGACCATGTTCTTTTGAGGGATAGAATGTGTAGTGAGTACCCCGGTCGAAGAATGGGTACCATCTCAGCTCACCGTTACTTCTCCTGACGACTAGACCAGGCACTGAGCCTCTCACCTGCCTCTGACCTCTATTCTTGTGCATATCTTCTTTCCTACGCCAGACTCTTCGTTTCAACGGAAACTGTTTTTAATCGGACATCAGCCTCTCACTCGACTCCGGAGGTATATCTTGTGGGCGATACTGAGAAGTTTGACATCATTGTCGTCGGAGCTGGAATTGTGGGGGTGGCCTCGGCCTACTACCTGCAGAAGAACAATCCGGACAGGAGAATCCTCCTTCTCGACAGGCTTCCCGCCGCGGGACAGGGAAACACAGCCATGAGTGCAGCTGCTGTCCGGAACATGTTCGCATCCTCAACGAACCAGCTTCTCACGGATACAAGCATCCGATTCATTCGACACGTCCAGGAGGAACTGGGTTTTGAACTCCTATGGGAGAACATAGGCTACCTCTGGCTGCTGGGAAAGGACCAGTTCGAGAGTCCCAGCGTGAAGTTGTGGATGGACCGGATGTCCGCATCCGGGATACATTACCGGGTCTACAACCGAGAACAGCTCAAGGAGATGATTCCCGGCCTGAATACCGACTTCTCATCCGACGACGCGGCCCAGCTGATGAACCTCAGGGAGGTCAGTCATGGCCTCTTCGGCGGTGACTGCGGAGTAGTGGACCCGACCCGTCTCGTGGACTTCTATCACTCAGAGTTTGTGAAGATGTCCTCGGTCAGGCCCAGATTCGGTGTGAATGTCAGGCGACTGATCCTTGAGGCAGATCCCAAGCTCGATCTTCCTGGAGAGCCCCTCGTATGGCAGAACAAGAAGATCGTTGGAGTGTCAACCGGAAACGAAGAGATACGGGCAGACACTGTGGTGCTCGCGACAGACGCCTGGGCCAACGAGCTACTGGACCCGATAGGCATTGATAGCCAGACCAAGGCGAAGAAACGTCAGATGTTTGTGATCCATGCCAAGAAGAAGGAATTGGAGGAGCTGCTCTACTCCAGAGGTTTCAACGAGAAGGGATGCATTCCGTTCACGATACTCCCATCTGCTGGAGCCTACTTCAGACCCCAGCTGCAGGAGAAGGGTTTCTGGGTCGGATGTGCTGACAAATTGGGTCGGGCATATCACTACGTTCAGACAGACGATTTCCTCACCGGTGAGAGCGCCTACTACGAGAACAGTATCTATCCCGTGGTCTCCAAGTACTTCCCGGCGTTCGAGGACGTCAGGCCCAGTGGTAGCTGGGGCGGCGGGTACTGCTACAGCCCAGATGCAATACCGCTCGTCTACAAGGAGCCTGGACTCATAGTCGCGAACGGGACAAGCGGTTCAGGCATAATGAAGGCAGATGCCATCGCACGGATAGTCGATGCGCTGTACCGGGGGCTTCCTGAGGCTGAGCTCTTCGGTGGCAAGAAGATGCCCTCTAACGCCCTCTCGATCAAGGACAGAAAGGTCGAGGTTGAGAGTGTCGTGATCTAGCCTCGGGCATGTGCGACCCGGGAAGTCTGGTCAGTGCTGGCTCAACAGTCGGGCGGATGCCTGTCAGCTCTGTGCTGCCATGAATAGGTCTAAGAATGTGAGCTGGTCTGTGAGCGTCGTGGGACCGCATTCCTCTGGTGACCAGCTTGACTAAGATAGTCATGTCCCCGGGCAATATTCAGAAGCAGGAGATCTACTACTCATGCCTGATGAATGTGACATATCGATCATTGGCGGAGGCCCCGCAGGTCTGACAGCTGCGTACTACGCTGCAAGGGCTGGCATGGACGTAATCCTCTTTGAGCGTCGGCCGTCACCCGGACAGGAGAGTCACCCGTGCGGCGGCATGGTGGCGCCCATACCAGGGTTTGTGACACTCGAGTCGTCTGAGCGGGGGGGGGGTGTCCTGTTCAGTGAGGTTGACTTCCGCTTCGGAAGAGAGATGATCCTCGCCCACCCATATCGGATGGAGTTCGTTTCTCCGGATGGCACTACTCTTGGAATGCGGATAACGGACCGACGGCTGCGTGATGTTGTCTTCCAGATTGACAAGAGACGTGTACTCTCGGCACTGGCTGACCGTGCAATTGCCGCAGGCGCTACACTCCGTTACAGTACTAATGTGACAGGGCTTGTAAGGGATGGCGCGAGAATCAGGGGAGTGAAGACGGGTAGTGAACAGGTCAATTCGAAGATGGTCATCGCTGCAGAGGGCATGTCGCGAAAGTTTGCAACTGCTGCAGGACTCTGTTCAGGGTCCCCAGAGGGCTACGTGTACATTCTTGCCCGCTACTTCAGGGGCCTGGATTTCAGCGATGACGAGCTCATGCAGAAGGGGACACTCGGGACCGCTGTTCCCTCCCTGCCAAGTACGACCGGCACAATGCACACTATCGGGCACGACCAGGCGATGGTGATGCTGGCCCTGACGACCCAGCAGAGACTGTGGCCTGTTTCTGAGTCGATCAGCCATTATCTCGACGAGTACATCGCCAGTACCCCCTGGCTTCAGTCGATCGTGAGTCCTGGTGAGCAGTATCGTCAGTCAGGATGTCTGATGGTGCTGCATAGGCCTGCTGCACTTGCAACCAAAGGCCTCATAGCGGCTGGCGACTGTGTGGCACCACTAGGCCATTCCTCCAACTGCATCGCTATGCTCATGGGCAGGGAGGCAGGATTGACGGCTGCAGCTGCGGTGAGGTCACCTGACATGGAGTCCGAACTGATTCAGCGATATCAGCATCTATTCACAGGAGGCGACGTGTTCAAGGGCGTCGAGTTCGAGGCGCGGCTGATGCTGAGGATGTTGGAGATGACCGATGCGGAACTGAACGAAGTTGCTGCCTGCCTCAGAAACACGAATCTCGAGCCGTTCTTCCTGGGCCCAAAGCGACAGATGACACTGGCTGCGCTCAGACTCATGTTCAGGCCTCGTGTGCTGAGGAACTGGAGGACGATCAGACGACTGTTCGCATGAATTGAACTCGATCGGAGCCCCATCACACTTCCAGGGCCTGCTGGTGGAGCCTGACAGCCTCTTGGTCATTGAAAATACTTTATCTCCATGGAGGCCCCCGTCAGACCCCATGAGGATCGCGACGCTCACCAGCGGTGGGGACGCACCCGGCATGAACGCCGTGGTACGAGCAATAGTGCGAATAGGGTGCAGCCGTGACCAGTGTGTCCTGGGAATACGTGGAGGCTTCGAGGGGATCTTCAACAGGGAGTTTGTGGAGATGTTTCCACGTTCTGTGGCCAGGATAGTCCACCGAGGCGGAACGATTCTCACTACTGGTCGGTCTGACCGGTTCAAGACCGAAAATGGCCTGAAGATGGCCGCGTCAATCCTAGATGACGAGAAGATTGATGGTCTGGTGGCGATTGGCGGAGATGGAACAATGAGAGGGCTTCATGAGCTCCAGAAATACTGGTCAGGACAGGTCATTGGAATTCCCGCCTCCATCGACAATGACATCTACGGAACGGACTTCTCGATTGGTTTTGATACCGCTGTCAACTCGGCATTGGAGGCCATCGACAAGATACGTGACACAGCAGAGTCATTTGCGAGAGTGTTTCTGATAGAGGTCATGGGCAGATCATCTGGGGCCATAGCACTCCATGTCGGAATAGCATGTGGCGCGTCCGCAATAATCATTCCAGAGACGCCGACGGACCTTCAAGCATTGGCCGACAAACTACTGAGAGACAGGAGGGCCGGACGCTCCAGTTCAATAGTGATTGTCGCCGAGGGGGACGAGCTGGGAAATGCGGAGAAGATTGGGGAACAGCTATCCGGCATGATCGGGGAGAGGTGCAGGGTGTCGGTCCTTGGGTATATCCAGAGAGGAGGAAACCCGTCGCACTACGACCGGATCCTTGGCACCAGACTCGGCATCAGGGCCGTTGAGTGTATGCTCGGTGGGGTCACAGGAGTGATGCTAGGCGAGGTCCGAGGAGATGTCGTGGAGACCCCGCTACAAGATGTGTTCACCAAGAAGAAGCAGCTCGAGCAATGGATGCTCGATGTGATTGGCGAGCTGTCTACGTGAAGTCTGGGGGCTTATATACGCCCGGACCTACATGATATGGTGTGACTTGTCGTGAGCATCCAGACTCGACTGACAGACTTTGATGAGTCAGGGTCCCTGAAGATGCCCGAGAAGCGTCTGAGGAACAGAGCAGACACCGGACAGATCTGGAAAAAGACCATCACTGAGAGGCCCAAGTGGGGTGTATGTGACCTCGATGGTACCGTCATTTTTGTCCAGTTGGTCGATGGTCGAGTGTTCACGCACGGATTCGAGGCCGTATGTAGATGGTGCGGTGGTCCATTGGAGCTCCGAGAGGACAAGGTCTTCTGCGCGGGGGTCTGTGGTCACTATCAGGGTAGTTTCTCCCCGGATCTTGACGATTTTCTACGCTGGAACGGTGTCCTATCATTCACGCTGAGGAGAGAGGTTGCGAGAGTTGAGGGACTTCATCTGGAGGCCAGGGACCTTGAACCTATCAGCTATGTTCCCCAGTGGAGTGTGTTTGATGATCTGTTGGAGGAAGAGTCCAACGAATAGTCGGGGCTCTACAACTCTCTCTCGAATAGAAGAAAGGAGCGGTCCAAGTACTCCTCCATGATATACCCCAGGCCCCTCGACCAATCTCTGAGCCGTGGCCCCACAAAGAAGACAGCGTCGTTCATTCCAGAAGCCCCAAAGTCAGTCATGCAGCGGGCCATCACGTCAACGAAGATCGACCTGTCATTGGCAAAGACGTGGTAAGTAGCACGTCTTCGGTCTCCGTCCATCACATACTTCTGGTAGTATAGGGCGGTCATCCGACCCTCGTCGGATATCACCACATTGAACTGAGTGTCCCTGCCGATGCGAAGAAGCCCGTCGACCGTCTTGAGGTCAAACCTCCAGGCAAACGGTATCCGTTCAACATCGACGACGTCGGGCGCCTCCCCAATGAGGTCTGACAGTCTGCCCGCGTCCACGACCAGGGGTACTACTGAGGGGCTCGGCCTCGGATATGTACGTGGAATGCAGTCCACTCTCAGGTGACCCACCTCTGTCACTAGTCTGAAACCCGACTTCCTGGCAACAGCCATCGACTCTCTGTTCATGCTGCCGGTTGCATACCACAGAGTGCTCACTCCCTTCTCTTGAGCAACATCACAGGCATGACCGACTATGTGAGTGGCAAGGCCGCGATTTCGATATCCCTCCCTGACACGGAGACCCTCCAACCATCCGATTGATGTTCCCTCCAGCCTCTCGAGCGTGACAATGGCAACCAGTAGGTCTGACTCAAAGAGACCGAAGATGTCAAAGAGAGGGTCCGCAACCCACGACTCGAAGACCATGGGGACGTAATCGTGTCCCTCCCAGATAGTGGAACAGAGGTCACTGACCTGTGCATAGTCCTCAGATCGTAGCTTCCGAAGCATGGGTGACACAGCCCTGGCACACGGCAGTCAGTATATCAATGTCACTCTACGTACTCGGTGCCCGGCAGCAGGTCGCTGAGGTAGTCTGCCGAAGCGAGGAGTAGTCGTCCGCACCGGCTGTGTCGAGAGTATTGCAGCAGTAAGACTGGGAGCGACTGTCACTCTGTTTCGTATCTGTGGGGGTCCGCAAAGAAGTCGATGACGCGTACGAACGATCTGAACTCAGCAGAATGGATGACGCCACTGGGGATATGATATGAGTCACCGGCCCGGTAGGTCTTCACCCTGTCACCGATCTTGAGATTCAGTTCGCCCTCGATGATCACGCCAAACTGCTCGCAGTGGGAGTGTGCAGGTATGGATACTCCCGCATCTATCTCGAAGAATACGACCTGTGAGGTGTCTCCCTGTGACACCCATCCGCGAACACCAGGGACCGATGTCTTGACGCGTGGTAGTGCTGTAATGGACTGGGGATGGCCTCCGGACACTTCTTACACCTGCATTCGCAGTGCACTACAGTATGGCTTTAACCGTTCCCCCGGGGGTACTGTCCTATGCACATATCGTAGGTCCGGCTGCATGACCACGGTCGCAGACTGTACCGGCCGGGGGAATCGAGCCAGCGGTCTTTCTCGCAGTCTTCTACTGGCTGGAGGATCTCACGGGTATTCTCTTGCGGAGTATCAAGAGCGCGGTCATGATTGCGACTCCAACTGCAGCACCTATGACCACAACGTATGGCCAGAGACCATCCCCAGATGCTGAATTGCCATCGTCCGGAGCCTGAGCCTCGGGACGACTGTAGTACTCATTCCGAACCAGGACGACCGTGTCCCCATCTTGGACTCTGAATGGACCGGTCGTGACAAGATCGGGTCCCGCAGGATTCCAACTAGTCCATGAGGTGGTGTAGAGCTCTGCGAGGACGCTAACTGAGAATATGGGTGTGTCGGCGATATCAATTACGTTCCAGAATGACTCTGTTGAGAACTCGACCTCTACAACGTAGTCCGAGACTGGGTACGCGGAGACCATCTTTTCGACGTAGTAGGGATTCAGTGTGGACATGGTTGACTTTTGCCACATCAGAGAGAGAGCAACAGTTAGTGCTTTTATCCGGGTGCCTTCTGAATCGGACGATCTGTCGTATAGGTTGAAGGCAACTATCATATGACCATCCGGAACGCTTGCGTCCGTCGCGTGAGTCCTAATCGTCCACGACTGCGCAAGGTTAGGAATGACGTAGTTCTCCGTTCCATAGGCGAGCAGGGTGTCCCAGAGCAGTGATGTGACAATGGGGGCGCCCGTGGTCATTGGGTTGAAGAGACAGGTGGTGGACTCAATTGTGGTATACAGAGTATGCCGCTCACTAGTTGGTCTCACCTTCATGTAGCTCCACCAACTTCCAAACCCTTCGAAAGGATCGTTAACGAAACCGCTAAACGCATCTCTACGATGGGCACAGATCCCGTTGCTTTGATAGAGCACAATTACAGGACATTCGACCCAGAGCAGGTGCTGCATCTCGAAAGAGATCCTGACTATCTCATCTAGCGTCGGAGACTCCAGAAGACGCTGATAGAGTTCCTCATATGTGGCATTGACGAACCGGCTCGGGTTATCGTAAGGGATTGATGCAGAGGTGTAGTGATACATCGTGGACCTGATGTCGCGATCTTCATGCGTCATAAGAATTGCGAGTTGATAGTCTCCGGCCCACAACCTTGTCCAGTAATCGGGAATGTAGCCTTCAACAATGGTGTGGTTGATATGCAGCTGTTCTAGTGCGCTGTGAAATGCAGCACCCACCCAGAAGGCCATTGCCACTATCACTTCGAGGTGGAACTGAGACCCATCCGGAGCCTCGAGGATCCCATCCCCGTTGATGTCGAGGAAGGCCGCATCGTTGAGAAGGGCTTGTGCCCTTGATATATCGCTCTCATAGTAGGTCTCGTTGAGCCTATTCTCCAGTGACAGAGGGTGACCTCTTGGAACGACCGTGTCGTGTATACTACAATAGCCATCAGGTGCCGTATTTGCAATCTCGTTCTTGTCTAATGCCAACGCAATGGCCCTTCTAAGCGCCGTGATGTTGAGAGGATATCTCTCGCAATTTATCAGCATCCGAGAGAGTCCGAACGGATATCTTGCAACCTCGACGTTTTCCGCAGTGGCAAGCTGGTCCCAGTAATCAAGCATTACATAGCCGCTGAACACGTCGATATCCCCGCTGATCAGAGCGCTCACCAGATTGTCTGGTGCAGTGATTTTGGTCATCACTATCCTTTCCACACCCGGTTCTGGCACATTCTCGGTAGTCGCGCCAGACAGAGGTATGAATGTCGTCGTGATGAGGAGATTCACGACAAGCACTATTGTATAGATTCTCAACATCATGATACCATCCTCGCCCACGATGCATGATGGTCCTGCTAAATCGGCAAATTAAGGATTTCGGGCCTAGCTCATGTGCCAGGTCCGATAGATGTGCGGTGATCCATCAGGCCCATTGGGCGTGTGTTTCTTGCGCCCACAACAGTCAATAGCCTGCCTGTCCGAGCGACGACCATGAGTTCAGACGGTATCACTCTCGAGAGCACATACAACGTCTGGCGAGACTACTACCTCGTCATTCAGGGCCTGTTCTATTTCGCTCAGGGAATCGCGATGGGCGCTCTGTTCTTCCTGACGGCGTTCTTGGACTATCTCTCGATAGATCCATTTGGTCGAATAGTCATCCAGGCGGTGATATGGGCTCCGTGGTACCTGAAGGTCATCTTTGGTATTGTCTCCGATAGTGTCCCCATCAGACATATGGGTCGAAGGAAGCCCTACATCTTCCTTGCAGGAGTCCTGGGAGCCATAGGATGGCTCACGCTAGGTCTGCACACCGTGTTCAGCGTCCTGCTTGTGATATCGGGTCTGTTGGCATCATTTGGGACGAGCATGGGCGACGCCGTGATCGATGCACTTGCAGTTGACATCACCCCGCCTCGACGTAGGGGTGCCATGCAGGGCGCCTCATGGGGTTCGAGAGGCCTGGGAGTGGGGATCTCCGCTGTCGCAGTGGGACTGATGGCAGATCAGAACGTCTGGTTCCTGATATACGCGGTCCCTGGCCTGTTCGTAAGCGCTGCTACGCTTCTTGTCCTCGTCTTCAGGGAGAATCCCCTAGTCTCGCGTCCGAGGGTCACTCTGTCCTCCCTTGAGTTCGGCGAACGGAGTATCCAGCTGTGCCTGGTCTTTCAGATACTCGCCGGAGCAGGTCTGGCCATTCTACCTATCATGCAGACATTTCTGCAGGAGGGAGTAGGCTTCAACAACTTCACGATCGGGATTGTGTTCATGGTCTTTTCCATCGGGATGTTCGCAGGAGCGGTCTTCTTCGGTCTGCTGGGAGATCGCATCTCTGTGAGATACACCCTTCCTTTCACGACTGCGGCCTACGCGATGATAGTAGCCATCGTTCTCATGATCGACCTCGGAACAGTGCCGACGGCCATCGCGTTCTTCTTCGGTGTCGGACTGATAAATGGCGGCTACGAGGCCACTCAGATGCGCATCAGCATGGACTACTCCCCTCGAGCAGTCAGCGGTACCATGTACAACCTCTACAATAGCTTGTCCAACGTCGGACAGATTGCAATCGGGGCCATAATGATAGCGTATCTGGTCGAACTGGTGGGGTCCTACCAGGTTGGTTGGCAGCTGGGATGGGTGTTCCTGTTCCTAGCCCTGATACCAGGGTATGTCCTGGTGAGGAAACATGCCGCTGTAGGTACAGAGTCGGAACACTAGGTCGTCAACTGGGATACCCTGGGGGTTAGCTTCTCCTGTAGACCCGTCTGCAGGTCCCACCCACAATGCAAGGAATGGAGAAGTCGGTCAAACGCTGCGATCTGGTCTCCGTCCGACCGTATCTGACGGATGTCTTCGATCGAGCCCCTGTCGCTGAGGCGGGGGCCTGAGTCATGGATGTATCAGCTCGTTGGAAGTGGATCAGATTGGCGGCAACTGACCGTGTCCGTTAGCCAATCGGATCGAGTGCCCCTGCTATGACTCTCCTATCCCCGCGGCGCGTGGGCAGGATCAGGGTCAAGGCGAGGGACTTGCGAAGTCGTGAGCTCGGACCTTCATGGATACACACAGGCAGATGGCACAGCGGACGATCAGATACTCCTTATGGCACGGCCCAGACCGTTCCTCAGCACCTTGTCCCTCAGCTTGAGTCCCTGACCCTCAGCGATGTCGAGGAGCACGGGGACCAGCGACAGGTCGATGGACACCTCTGTGGCCAGTCTCGTGTCGGTAATGGGTTTGTCAGTAGAGGTGAGTATCTGCTTCATGTTCTCGTAGGCATATAATATCCTGCTCACCTCACTCTTGAGCTGGGCGTACGCGTTCTCCCCCGCGAGTACATCCTCTATCACCTTACTCAGATACGAAGTGTCTGTCCTTGGACCCTCCGCGATGAACCTTCTTGAAACCATGTCAAATACGCAGATGTCTTTGAGTACCTGTCCCTCCATCTCTTTATGGGATGCAGGAATGATGTTCACTGACTGACCCGAGAAGAGCTGCCGGATCATATCGACAAGTCCTCTGGCAGTGTCTCGTTCGCTGTGAACACAGACGACTTGCCTCCCAGTCACGGCCTGTGTCAACATCAGGCCCAGGACCTTGATCGCATCCTTTTGACGTTCGTTCAGCAGGCCCAGTACGTCACTTAGGTCAAATGCAGCCTCAGACTCGAGTCGTTCCAGCGTCTTCTCTGATACCCTTGACGCTAGATCATCCGCCATGGATGTCTCCGGATACTCAATCCCCCTTACCCTGAGCATAGCGTCAACATATGCCACTACTGCGTGAATGGGCGCGCCGTGAATTGACACGATCGACAGAAGGCCGCCCGTCCTCTTGGAGTCCTTTCCGGTAGGGATCGCGAGGGGCACATTCTTCTTGCATGTCTCACAATACACAAAGACGGTCCTACCGTCTGCCTGTGACATCCTTGTCCATACCTCCTGACGATCAGAGGTGATTGTCCGGTCGTGCTCTATACTGCTGATGATATCCATAAAAGACTTCTACTGATGGCCTCCTGTTCATGAGAGACACAGGTTCTTCAGACGAGAGACGAGCTCTTCGAAGTTCTTGCCCGTCTTTGCACTGATGATCACATAAGGTATTCCAAGATCCTTTGCCTTGTTCTCTATGTCTTCTCTGGTAACGGTGGTGGGTTCGTCCTCCTTGTTCCCCACTAGCAGCCATCTATCACGAGGGACATGTCGAATCAGTGGAATCCAGTTATCAACCTCGAACAACGACGTGATTCTTGTCATGTCCACGACTATCAGGACTGCATGCGTACCCACCAGTAGGGCGTTCTGCATGAATCTGAACTGGGGCTGGCCGCTCAGGTCAAACAACGCGACTTTCACTCGTGGTTGCCCCTCTTCGTTGGCTATCGACCATGTCTCAACGTTGAGACCGACGGTCATCATCACATCAACAAACTCGCCTGAGGTCAGCCTTGTGGCTATTGTTGTCTTTCCTGCTGCTCCTGAGCCCACAAAGGCGACCTTCAGGATCTTCGCGCTCAATTCATGGACCCCCAGCTGCACACATCACCAAGAGTTGCCGAGATGGGCCGATCACCAACGTCTATCACCTTCCACCACGATGACCGGCCATTACTCGGTATGCCTCCACCAACTACTTCTTCGTCCGGACGACAGCGTGAACGAGTAGAAGCGCTCCAATCACTGCTACTACCGGATGAAGGATTGACAAGGTCGGATGAAGGAGCAATGCCTGGCCCAGTGTGATGGCCAGCCAGCCCACAAGTAGCTGTAGTGCTCGCAGCCTGTAAAACGGATCGCTCTCGTTCCTCATTGCCACAAACAGGAAGATTGCAACGTACAGGACAGTAATCAGTGCCGCGCCGATGACTATCTCATATGCGAATGGTACCACCTGCTCGAGCCTATAGTGCGAGAGTCCGTAGCTGTCAGTGTAAGTGTGAGAGGCATCACAAACAAATGGTAGGGTCAAGAAGATGCCCAGAAACACAATGCTGGTGATCAGCACGAAAGCTGAGTATCTTGACCTCCACACCGATGCCTTGGTCTTCATAGTGGGATATGCAAAGTAGATAGACAGTGTCACGCCCATGATGCCTGTCAGTGCAATTCCGATTCTCCACAAGAGGATGTCACCTGCTGACTGAAGGTCGAATAGTCCTCTTGAAGCGTAGGTCAGTAGCCCCGTCATGTATATTGCCATGAAGGCTGTAAATGCTAGTGTCATGGTATTCTTCTGACTGAAATACCGTTTCAACAGTACGAGCACACACACCGTGACGATTACTCCCGTGACCAAGAAGGTATAATGTAGCAGACCGAATGCCAAGTCGTCAGACCTCCTAGTGTTGTGTGGCTGAGCTTCCTCACACTCACTTAAATCACATTCTGATGTATGGGCCGGACTTGCCCGTATGTCGTGTGACATCTACTCTGCGCGTCTCTATGCTCTCTGCAGATTCGGAAAGGGAGCACTTAGACGTGAGTTGACATCTCCGCCTATGTGCGAAACCCGGCCGGTTGTGAACGCCACATCATCAGTGCCTCCCACACCGAGAAGGCCAGTGCTGCCATCAGTGTCAAGATCAACAGCACATCCAGCGGTGTGGGGCTGAATCCAAACACAAGAAGATACCCAATCAACTCAGCCGAGAAGAATGTCGCGTAGAATAGGTAGCGGGGCATCATGAAGCGGCCTCGTCCCAGAAAGAACCGAAGAGCCCCAATCTTGATCTGCCGTGCGACACGGTATCCTCCCTCCGGAGACATCTCGACTAGTCCAAGATCCTTGAGCTTGTTGAGATGGTACAGCGCGAGGCTTGGACTGGACAGATGGAGCCTCCTCTGGACCTCACGCAGGGTCATCTGATCGTCATTCTTCATGAGCTCAAAATACACCCTGAGGGTCGTTTCCTTGACTTCTTCGACGATCTGTCCATCATCAGATGCCATGGCATCACCTTCATCCGCGACTGTCGCTGTGGGTGGGCTATCCGTCTCCTCCTTTCGGTCTACCGTCCGCATGTTGGATCGTCAAGCTGTCTGGCACGTGACCCCAGGGCGCCTTGACGTGGCACAGATCGCGACCATGAATGGGCTGTCCGGGGCCTCGGCACCAATTCTGCACCAGTCACGACTGGCGCCTTCATTCTCGCCTCGCTCCTGACCCGCAGGGCCGTGAGGATGCACTGCGACTGGATGCACAAGCTGCAGATGTATCTGAGGCTCTCTGCTGATCATCTTGGCCAGCAAGACGACTACAGGCACAAGGAGAGATAAGCTTTAGCGGGTCGAGGTACTGTCCCGGCTCTGGCCACCCGTGACTCGGCGCCTTGCCAGGCCGTACACAAAGGCAGCAACGGTCAGAGCCACGACTGTGGTGACGAGAACATCCCGGATACTAGATGGTTGCCCAAGGTCGAAGAGATCCTCCAGCGAGAACATTCTTCTGAAGATTCCCGGTCTGCTGCCGTCAAAGGCATCTCCATAGTACTCAACCAGTTGTGCCCCCCTGAGCGGGAACGCCCATGATAGCTGAAACAGGAGCCTAGTGTCATACGGAGATAACGACACCTGTACGAGCCGAAGATGACTCTCTATCTGGTCACTATACAGGACGTCGATACTCTCCCTGGCCGCAACCCGCTGATACACGACTTCTGGTCGACTCACACCCACAGTCGTAACTGCACCGCCATCCAGGTGCAGGTACCTGAAGGTGAGCACCTCGCCTGTGACTGCATCAACCTTGGCGAACACACCCTCGTAGTCGGGATCCAAGAGCAGGTCTCCATGGACTATACCGAGTCTGAAGGTGTAATACGTGCCAGAGTCCTCTGCAGCTGTCTGAGCACACTCGATCAGCCTAGTGTTTGCTGGAATCTTGTAACCGTGCAGAGTCATGAAGTCAATGAGTCGCTCCTCAATGACGCTCTGAGCTGCTGGAGTTGTATCATTGTTGATGGGTCTCTGCCCGAGTATGTCGGCGGCCTCGGGACTCCGCATCACAGCGTACTCGAGCACCCTGCCCGAAACGCCATTGATAATGGTAGTCACCAAGAGCTCGTGATCCGCCACCTTTCCCATCCACCGGACCGAGATCGACTGTCTGTAGCCATCCAGAGTGGCAGCAGGTGATCTGTCGAGGTAGTCCTTGTAGGCCTCGGGAATGAACTGCCAGGAGATGTTCAGGGCCTCTTGTCTCGAGATGACCCTGTCCGGGGTTGAGTATCTGAACTCGAGAATGCGTGGTCTGTCTCGAATCTGGACGAACTGGCCGCGGAATATGACCCTGTCCGGCTCGTCATTCACAAGACTGCCAAACGACAGTTCCCCAACGGGCACTCCTGGCAGCCTCGTGTCGCCCGGCCCGGCGCTGGCTACGTAGTAGACAAATATGACGACACCGAAACCTGAGCTGAAGAAGAGAAGGAGGAGCACTGTGAGCATGAGTCCAGATCGAAACAGGGCCGCCTTCATGTTTTCTGCCGTATACATATGTGCACGACCCCGATATGATTCTACCTTTAGAGCTTCTACCGAGAAGCATTTCTAAACTGTCTCTGCGAGATCATAAGAGACCCAAGGATGAAACGTCCCCTTGAGCGTACGGTGTCTGTATCTTGCACGAGACCGTTGGGAGCTTCAGGACGATCATCTGGTCGGGTTCCGTGAATGACACAGCCGACGCAGTCAGTGTATGCTGCGGATATCCAGCGTCGCCGTCCAATCTGTTCACGTTTGGGCGAGTCTTCGGCCTCCGGCTGGTATCAATGTCTCCGGAAAGTACTTCACGATGGAAGTCGCGTCCTGACTCACTCCCCAACTGTAGATCCGCCGAAGAGGAGTTATTGTGGGATGGGTCCTCGCGAATCCCACGTCGCGAGGACCTGCGCTGCCGGAGCGAACGAAACTCCTACCGATGTCCCATGTACTTCCGCCCATCAGACATCCGTCTGACTACTACGTTGGATGTATCATCATGATATGATTCTACGTTTTGAGCTGCCCCTCTGCGCTCTCTGGTCAGTGCATCGACGAGCCCGGAGGGCGAAGGGGCGATCGGCCAATGAGTCTCACTCTCGCGGTCAGAATGTGTCTCGTCAATGTGCGTTGTCCCTGCTCTCTCGTCAGGCAGTATCCGAGCGTCACCAAGTAGCTCCAAGGCCAATTCCTGACCGAGGGATTCCCGAGTGATGCGTCGGGACCGCCTCCACTGCACGTTGGAGGTGTTCTATGCCCCATTGGAACGGTCGTCCCGCAGCCACTCCTCAGTAAACTGTGACTCGAGTCTGAATGAGGCCGAGTAGTCTAGTCCGGTAATTGCATTGAGTAGAGTCTTCGTACGTGACACTAGCAGTCTGCTCTTCGACGCGATACCACGGGCCATCTCTTCAACTGTCGATCTGAGCTGGTCGTGCGGTACGACACGGTCGGCTAACCCAATCCTGAGTGCTTCGTCCGCGTAGACGGGCCGGCAACTGATCAGTATATCCTTTGCTCTCGCAGGACCTACAAGGTACATGAGGTTGCACGCAGCACCAGAACCAGGAAATACGCCGACATCGATCTCAGGCAGTCTGAAGACGGAGTCCTGGGCAAATACCCTCAGGTCGCACGCCGAGACCAACATTGCTCCGAAGCCGACTGCGTACCCATTTACTGCTGCAATTGTGACGCTGTTCCGGAGCTGCCGGACTGCGGCAATCACTCGTTCCAGTCGCCTGAACAGAGCATACCTGGCCTCACCCCTGAGCGACCTGATCATCTGTATGTCAAAACCTGCTGAGAACGCCCTCTCACCCTTCCCAGTGAAGACTATCACTGCGCACTCTTCGTCGCGATCGAGGTCCGATATCACCGTTTCGAACTTCTCAAGCATCTGTGACGTGACCGAGTTGAGCTTCTCAGGACGTGATATCGTGACCTCTGCAATCGGACCGTCTCTTCTGACCTCGATGTCTCCTTCCATCTGCCTCTAGCCTCGACACACGTGCAGTCGCAGGCACAAGATAAGACTGACGTCAGGTCCATTTCGGTCGTGTGCGACCTAGCAGGCCCTGCAGTCTTCGCCAACGTCTTTGCAGTGTTCGCGATGGAAGATGCACATTGCGCCCGTCTCTCTCAGTATGCGGATGAGCCGATTCATCTCACAAGTCATGACCTCGTAGACGTTCTCATGGTCTCCCCTGTTGTCCCATGCCTCGAGTATCTTGTCTGCGGCCTTCTCGATCTCCGGCTGGAGCTCCGCTGGGATGTCAATCTGGTCGCCCCGTGAGCGGCTAGAACGTTCGATCTTGTACTGAGTGATTGCGGGCTCAGTGACGCCGAGGATTCGAGCTATCAGCTTCTGGCTTCGACCACGTTGGATCATGGCGTGGGCCAGTTCTCGTCGGAGGGCAGGAATGACGTACCAGACCTCCAGCTCCTGGGGCATCAGCCAGATCCTCTTCTTCCCACGCTTTCTGACCACATCCGCGGGCATATCACTCATCACTCAACGGACTGATATTCACTATTGTGAAGAGACCTCATATAAGGCTGCTGTAAGGGTAATCACTCTCGATAACGGATCAGGTCGGTGTGACAGAGACGACGGTTGACAGAGATGTGGAAGAAGCAGTCAGACTGATCAAGGACTCCCAGCACATGGTCGCCCTGACTGGTGCGGGAGTGTCGCAGGAGTCAGGGATTCCAACATTCAGGGGGACGGATGGGCTGTGGAGACAGTACGACGTCAGCAGGCTTGCCACGCCAGATGCTTTTGAGACAAACCCCTCGCTCGTATGGGAGTGGTACTCGTGGAGGATAGGTCTTATCTCAGAGTGCAGGCCGAACCGAGCTCACATCACGCTGGCATCTTGGGAACACCGGGGCCTACTCAAGGCACTCATCACTCAGAATGTCGATGGCCTGCACCAGGCCGCAGGGTCCAAGAATGTGATTGAGGTCCATGGCAGTATACACCATGTGAGGTGCACAGTCTGTAGGTACAGGGGCCCAACACCGGTCCAGATAGAGGGAATACCTGTCTGTCCTGAGTGCCGAGCGTATCTCAGACCAGATGTGGTGTGGTTTGGGGAGGCCCTCGATCAATCGATCTTGCAGAGTGTCTACCATCACCTTCAGTCAGCTGACGTCTGCCTCGTGATTGGGACCTCAGGACTGGTCCAGCCGGCAGCCACCTTCCCATTCATAGTGAAGTTTCTGGGAGGACATGTGATCGAGATAAACCCCGATCGGACTCCACTGACAGACATATCTGATGTCCGATTAGCCGGTAAGGCGGCCGAGACAATGGCGAGGCTCGACGAGCTAGTGACCGGCACATAGGCTGGGACACATCGATGCTCTCTCGATGGTGCCATAGTCCGAACTGCGGGAGACCTGTGTGTCCAGCTCTGAGCAAGAGATAAATCGGAGTTGTCAAGTCCCCCCATCGGTGGTATATGCCCATGAGGGTCCTTCTGACCGGAGCGACCGGGTTTATCGGATCAAAGCTTGCACAGCGACTGGTAACAGAGGGCCATTCGGTGAGGGCTCTGGTCCGCAAGACCAGTGATGTCACCCACCTTCCCAAGGAGCTCGAGTTGCACTACGGCGACGTCCTGGATACGGCATCACTAGAGTCTGCTGTTGCAGGAATCGATGCGGTCATGCACCTTGCAGCCTATTTCGACTTCTATCCGAGCGATGTCGGTCTTCTCTACCGTGTCAACGTCGATGGCACTCGGGAGCTCATGAACGCCTGTGTTGGCACCAACGTCGAGAGGTTCATCTACTGTTCAACCACTGAGGTAATAGGTCCAGTCAAGGACCCACCGGGAAATGAAGACACTGAACTGAATCCACAGTTCCACTACTCCAAGAGCAAGGCAGAGGCCGAGAGAGTGGTGAGGGAGATCTCCTCCGACACGGGGGTCAATCATATCATCCTCAGGCCCACTGGAGTGATGGGGGAGGGGGATCTGTATACAGCCTACGAACTATTGAAGGCGCTTAACGACGGTGAGGTCCCAGTATTGCCTGGAAAGGGTGACAAGCACATAATGTACACCCATGTGGATGACGTCGTTGAGGGATTTGTGAAGGCCCTCAGCTCAAGACAGGCCCTCAACAGGACCATCATCCTCTGCCCCGACTATCCAATGACCTACGCTGAACTCATTGACTTTGTGACTGCCGAGCTTGGTGTATCTCCGCCGCGTCTGCGAATCCCCACCAGACTCGCCATGATGGGCATTGGCCTACTGAGTCCAATAAAGAACCGGAAGAAGAACACCTTCCTGTGGCACATGAAGACCGTCAAGAGCATGGACGAGGACCGCTGGTACTCGAACGAGCGTGCCAAGACCCTGCTGGAGTGGTCTCCGAGGGTGACCATGCAGGAGGGCATTCGCCGTGAGATCGAGTGGTGCTGGGCAAACGGTCTTCTTGAGCGGAGGAGACAGTGATGGATGGTCTCATTGGGTTTCTGCTGATATCTTTCCCGATCGCACTGGCATTTGTGATGCTTGCATTCCTGAGGAGACAGGCGCACACTACGGGAGTGGTGGTATGGCTACTGACGGTAGTCATCGCGGTCTTCGCCTTCCAGACTGACCCTGCCATAGCGGCCACTGCTAGCGCCGCAGGAATCGTAAACTCATTTCCCATCTCGCTCATGGTCGCGACGTCGATCCTGATGATGACCTACATGCAGGAGTCAGGTGCCCTCCAGAGGTTGATAGTCTTCTTCAAGACCCTTGGCGGGGGCAGCAGGCCGATGCAGATAATGCTCATCAGTCTTGGACTGGGTCTGTTCCTTGTCGGGATAGGCGCGACACCCGTATCCATGTTGCCTCCGGTCATGCTTGCACTTGGTTTCAGTCCGTTGGTGGCAGTTGCTCTTCCTGCAATAGGCTATGACCCGCTGACTACATTCGCGCTGCTCGGAGTCCCGGCCGTCGTATTCTGGACCGAGTACAACGGGCTCCACGAACCGGATGTGACACTGGCCGAGGCAGGCTCAGTGTTTGCGTGGTACATGCCCATCGTGACCACCGGGATTGCAATTGCTATGCTGTGGATTGGAGGTGGCAGGAGGCTGGTCAGGGACAGAGAGGGCATCCTGTTGGCCATCATCTGTGGCCTGACGGCAGGCACCACGGCAATCGTGATGAACTCTCCGCTGGTGAATCAGACGACTCTCACAAATGTGGCAGCAGGTATTGCCGTCATGACGGTCCTCATGATCTACACGAGGCTGAGGCACCGCTCGCTCGTCGACAGGAGCACACTGACAGAGGACGACCTGAGGACAGAGAGAGGCATGAGCCTCGTCAGAGCATCCTCTCCCTGGGTGATACTGGTGGCGCTCTGCCTCCTGACGAATCTCATTCCAGAGATCAAGTATCTGCTGTTCAATGTCCTGACCTTCCCCGTAAAGGTCGGAGACTATCCCACGCCCGGCGGGGCAGGAATACCCACAAGATTCCTCTGGCAGGCCTACACGCTGATGCTTATCGCGACTGTACTCTCTATGCCATTCCTGAGGCACGATCGGGCAACTCTCAGAAACACTATGATCAAGACCCTTCATAGGGCACCCAGGCCTGTGCTTGCATCGGCCATATTCTTCTCGATGGCTGAGGTCATGAACTTCAGCGGTTACAGTGTTGGAACAGGCGGATGGACCTTCCCGACCGATCCGAGCAACAACATGATCTTCCTGCTGGCGACTCTGACCAGCTCGAGTCTCGGTCCGCTCTACCCGATGACGGCGGCCTTCCTCGGGCTGCTGGCAGGATTCATATCCGGCAGTGAGGCCTCAGCGATAAAGATGTTCACCCGCTACCATTACGAGACGAGTAACCTCATCGGGGCAAATGCGATCGTCGTTGCCGCCTCGAATGGGATCGGCGGTGGTCTCGCGAGCGTACTGAGTCCTGCAAAGATTCAGAATGCGGCAGCTGTCATCGACAGGATTGGGATTGAAGGTGAGGTCATCCGCTACGGCCTCGTCGTGGCGATCCTGATGACTCTCGTCACTGCCCTCGTGACAATGTGGTTTGCCTTCCTCTAGAGACAGGAAGAGAAGGCGAGAGAGGCGAACATGATGTTACTGATGACACCTGAGCACATCAGAAGCCTCACGCTGGAGAACAGACTTGTGATGCTGCCCATGCATCTTGGGCTATGTAGCAATGGAGTTGTCTCGTCCAGAGTGGTCGACTTCTATGTTCACCGGGCGAGATATCGGCCAGGTCTGATCATCGTGGGGGGATGCTACATAGAGCATGTTGGAATGAGTCTACCCAGCATGATAGGAATAAGTAGCGACGACTATATCGATGGTCTCAGGAAACTGGTCGATGCGATACACGAGCACGGTGTCCCCGTGGCAGCTCAGCTGTATCATGCCGGGAGATACGCCCACTCCCTAGTCATCGGAGAACGGGCAGTGTCAGCATCCGAGGTCCCGTGCAGACTCACGAACGAGATACCGAGAGCACTGACGACAGAGGAGGTGCACGCCGCCGCTCGTAGTTTTGGTCTGGCAGCCAGGAGGGCGATGACTGCAGGCTTTGATGCAGTCGAGATACTGGGCTCTGCGGGATATCTGATCAACCAGTTTCTGGCGAGCGTGACGAACCACCGTACTGACGAGTACGGAGGCGATCTCATGGCCCGTGCGCGTTTCCCGCTGGAGGTCATACAACGCGTACGGGAGATGACCAGTCCGGAGTATCCCGTGATATATCGAATGAGCGGCGAAGACTTCGTGGAGGGCGGCCTGACTATCGAGGACAACGTGAGACTTGCGCCACTGTTCGAGAAGCAGGGAGTGGATGCGTTCAACGTCACAGGAGGATGGCATGAGACCCGAATTCCTCAGACTACAATGGACGTCCCACGGGGTCACTTTGCGTACCTGGCCGAGCGGATAGCTGAGGTGGTGAACGTTCCTGTGATAGCCTGCAATCGGATCAACTCTCCGACTCTTGCAGAGAAGATTCTATCGCGCGGCAAGGCACGTCTGATTGGAATGGGGAGGGCCTTCCTCAGCGATCCTGCCATTCCTGAGAAGATCCGCACCGGTCGCCGTGACGAGATAAGGACTTGCATTGGCTGCAATCAGGGGTGTCTTGATCGTGTCTTCATGATGGGGGCTGTCACCTGCGCGATCAATCCCGAGGCCGGTTTCGAGGGCTCAAGGCACATTGGAGATCCGCTGAGAGGCAGGATTGCAGTCGTTGGAGCAGGACCCGCAGGAATGGAGTGTGCGAGAGTCCTGGCACTGCGTGGTGCCGAGGTCCACCTCTACGACAGTCACGACAGGGTCGGCGGTCTGCTCAGACTGGCTGCAAGAATCCCGGGTAGGGGCGAGTTTGCGGCTTACACGTCGTTCATGCAACGAGAACTCACCAGACTAGGCATCATGATGCATCTGGGTCACACCGTTGCACGTCACGAACTGGGTGACTTCGACTTCGTAGTCTGCGCCACTGGTACCATCCCGACGGCGCCGCCAGTAGATGGTGTTGAGTCTCCGACTGTCTTCGACGCATGCACTGTACTCGAGAATCCCCCCGAGAATGTGGGTCGCGCAATTGTGCTTGGTGATGGAAGCATGGCCTGCTATGCGGCACTGTTTCTCAGCACGATCGCCGAGTGTGTCCACCTCCTGACTGAACGTCAGCACATCTGTGAGGACATCGGCAGGACGACCCGTTGGATTGTCATGAAACAGATCAGAGAACATGTAAAGCTCCATCTAGGAGTACGAGTCTCGCAGGTCGGAAAGGACTTTGTGATCCTGAACGAGGAGGGAGAGGTCCGACTACTCTCGGGAGATCTACTAGTTGTTGCATCGACTCCTGAGCCCCGGAACAGACTTGCCCAGAGTCTGTCGGCGGCAGGCATCCCGTGTGCCCCTGTGGGCTCGGCGGAGAGGCCCATGGACCTCCTTGAAGCTGTACACTCTGCCTATCAGTTCGCCAACAGGCTGACACTCAGCTGAGTGCCGCAGGAATCATTCTTAAAGGCCACAGAGCCTATCGGAATCCACGGAACAAGAAGGAGTAACAGGACTTGTCCGACGACATCTATTCGCATGACATTCTGACATACCCTCTGTTCAGCGAGCTGAATGCAGTGATAAGTCGTCATTTTGAGGTGACTGACAGTGCGATCGAGTATGGCATGCCCGTGTTCCTTTTCCGATGGCCGAATGGTATCGTCCCGCATTCCGACGAGCAGACAAGGGTCTTCGACGAGCTCGACAGCGAGGCAGAGAGGTTGGGCGTGTGGCCCGTGGTCCGATGGAGAAATAGGAAGGAGGGAGAGTATGTCGCCCATTTTGTGCGTGTGCAGAAACTGCCTCCGTCTGATGTCCGGATCAACTATGCCCTCTTCATTGCTACTATGTGCACTATAGCCATTGGTGGCTTCCTGCAGGCGACAAACCCCGTGTTCCTGTCCTTGTTTTATCCGAATGGGTGGACCTACCTGGATATTGCGCTTGTCACATTCTCGTTCATCGCGTCGATAATGGGGATCTTCTTCACACACGAGATGGGGCACTATCTCATGGCAAAGCGGCGAAGAGTCGAGGCAACGCCTCCCTACTTCATACCCGGCATTCCAGATCTGGGCGGGACCTTTGGTGCTTTCATTCAACAGAGGAGTCCTCCCAGACACCGTCGTGACCTCTTCGACCTGGGTGTGGCAGGACCACTGGCTGGGTTTGCAGTCACAGTGGTCGTACTAGTGGTGGGCTACCTCCTCTCGCTCCCCATCACTGCTGAACAACTTGCCGCAATCAAGGCCGAATTCCCAGACATGGTCGGTGAGCTTGGAGTACCGCTGCTGTATCTCTTGCTCGACGTAGTATTCGCAGGGTTCATTCCGGAGGGAGGTACGCTATACCTGCATCCGATCGGTTTCGCGGCATGGGTCGGTTGTCTGGTAACATCTCTCAATCTCTTCCCGGTGAGTCAACTTGACGGCGGACATGCCCTTCGTGCCATTGTGCCGGCGAGAGTACACAAGGAGATCGGGTATATTGCAATCATCGCAATGCTATTGGCTGGGTTCTTCATGATGGCCATCCTAGTATTGCTCCTGTCCCAGGGCAGAGAGCACCCGGGCCCACTGAACGACACCGTACCACTATCGCGGGGGCGACAGGTCTTGTTCATACTGGTCATGATCGTCTTGATACTGTGTATACCCCCTCTCTCGCTCATGATGTTCTGAACGATGAGAGCGTTCTGAGTCTTGCTCGTACGGCATGGACAGGGCACGAGGCATGCTCGTGCCAGATAGTGTGCAGCATACACCTACTCGTCGTCGAGATCCTCGTCCTCTGAATCGTCGTCCTCCACAGCGACTGGTGGGGGTCCTGTGTCCTCGTAGTCTCCACTCCAGTCCTCACCCTCTGGGATCCTCATGACTCCCAGCTGGATGAGCCTGTCCATGACCTTCTCAGCGGCCTCCTGAATCTGGGGCTCGAACTTGGCACCGGTGATGACCAGCTTGCCCGAACCAAACAGTAGGATGACGACCTTCGGATCTCGCATTCGGTAGATGAGTCCGGGAAACTGCTCAGGCTCGTAGAGGGTATTCTCCAGCTTCATTGCAGCAAGCTCAAGATTGAGTTCTGCACCTAGGCTTGCACTCGCAACTATATTCTGAACTACTATGATGGGCTTTCCAGTAATCTCGATGCCCGCCTCTTGAATGTTCTTCACGATCTTGTGTACTGCCTTCTTGGCCTCCTTCTCGGACTTGGCACCTGTGCAGACCATCTTGCCACTGTTGAATATCAGGGTCGCCGTCTTGGGGCTCTTGAGTCTGTATACCAGACCGGGAAACTGCTCCGGGTCGAACTCTACGTTGGGCATCGTGGCAGCAATCTCGTCCAGGTCAAGACGTTGGTTGAGTATCACAGAAGCAACGACATTCTCGATCTTGGTAATCGGTCTTGGACGTGGCATCTCTTCACCTGCTTGCCCTTTATAAACAGGGGTCAGTGGCGCACTTATAAGGTGACCCTTTATAAACCTCTGCGTCGGAACTTCCTGATTCCAGCTTCTGACACCACGAACTTGGTCAAGAGGACACCTGGTGTTCGGCAAACACATCTGTTCACGTACATATCCTCATCTGAGCACGCTGTTTATGAAGGGACTCAGACGCTTAGAGGCCTGTGGTCAATGTGCTCTTAGAGGACAGTTCTGTGCTGGTCACCGGTGGTGCAGGTTTCATAGGATCTCACATGTAGGGAAGTTGATGGAGCTTGGCTGCCAGGTCACGGTGATAGACGACATGAGTGCAGGTACGATGGACAATTGTAGCAGGTGGCTCGACGACCCCAAGTTCAAGCTGATCAAGGATGACCTCCGGAACAAGGACGCAGTCAGTCGGGCTGTAGGCGGAGCGTCAGTTGTATTTCACGAGGCTGCAAGGCCGAGCGTTCCCCTTTCCGTAAAGGATCCCCTGACCACCCTGGAGATAAATGTCACTGGAACTGGACTGCTGCTGGAAGAATGTCGAAGACATGACGCGGAGAAATTTGTGGTGGCCTCCTCGTCATCGGTGTACGGGGACACGCCGATCCTTCCAAGAGTCGAGTCGATGCGGCCCAGCCCGACATCTTCCTATGCAGCATCGAAGTTGGCCCAGGAGAGTATTGTCATGTCCTACTACAGGACCTACGGGCTGAATACGACTGCCTTGCGCTACTTCAAAGTCTACGGACCAAGGCAAAGGTCCGGCTCCTACGCTGGGGTCGCGTCCGCCTTCATTTCAAGTGCATTGAGGCTTCTTCCTCTAACCATGGAAGGGGATGGCTGTCAGACAAGGGACTTCACGTTTGTGGATGATGTCGTGGACGCTAACATAAGGGTCGCAGAGACTAAGAATACAGCGGGAGAGATCCACAATGTCGGTAGTGGGTCGCAAGTATCTATGTTTGGTCTTGCAGACACC
The DNA here is from genome assembly GCA_038893995.1 of Candidatus Thorarchaeota archaeon. Classification (GTDB taxonomy): domain Archaea; phylum Asgardarchaeota; class Thorarchaeia; order Thorarchaeales; family Thorarchaeaceae; genus JAWAQK01. Next base: position 37,839 of record JAWAQK010000017.1, read on the forward strand.
ATACGCCGAACAACAGGGTCCCAATCCCCGATAGTACATGCACCAGAGAGAACTGGTGATGTGAGACACAGCTTGGCAGGTATCGAGAAGATTCGAGATCAAACCGGGTATACGCCCAGAACAACAATCGAGGAGGGCATCAGAAAGACGATAGCATGGGTTACTCAGCGGGCTGATGAGCCAGAGCCAACGGAGACAGGGGAGGACTGTGCATGACATACGATGAGCTTATACTAGTATCCTATGTCCCCTTCGGAGCACCCCACGGGCTCGCCGACAGAGTCAGGGGCATATGTAACGCCTTTCAGCGGAAGGGAGTACGGTGCACTGTAATATGTCCGGGACGTAGGGACGAGTCGATTGACATTGACAAGGTGAAAGTCTTGCGCACGTCGGTCCCATTCTTTGGCAGCGCGCTATCCCTCAGAGGAGGTGCAAAGATAATTGCACACCTACTCTTTCTGGTCAAGGCATTCCCCAAGGTGCTCAGGATGTGTCTGCAAAGCCGGTGTCTTGTCCTGATTGAACAGATAGTCGGTCTTCCGATCATGCTCTCCATGTTGTTACTGGGATTCTCAAAGCGAGTAGTACTCGACGATCTGAATCTTCTTCACGGGGCATACACTTTTGCCCCCCGGCCCCTACTTGTCATGGTCGATATGCTGAGTCTACTGGGCCCCGGTCCCATATCCACCGCCTCATCAGCGACCGTAGCATTTGCGAGAAGATGGAAGCCTAACAAACAAGTACTGTTTACACCAAATGGAGTTGAGGTCAGCAGGCGAGATCAGACCAGCACAACAGGTTCCGCAAGAAGACTACTCTTTGTTGGAAACCTCTCGTTCGAGCAGAACAGAGTGGCAGTGGGGCATGTCATTCGTATCGCAGAGGAAGTCAGGCGTCAGGCCGGAGATTTCACCATAGAGATCGTTGGAGGGCCCATCTCAGCCGCACCATCCTTTCAGTCTGAGACTGTCAGGGAGCTTGTCAAGTTTCACGGATTCATTTCAGACAGTGAACTCGATAGGCTTACACGCGAGTGCGCAATAGGGATACTCCCCTTCTTTGATGACACTCTCTTGACGGGAGGTCAGAGGACCAAGGCCATGAGGTTCATGGCTGCGGGTCTGTTGGTAGTCTCCGGTCCACAGGGAGTCGGCAGAATCAGAGGGATAAGGCCTGGAGTCGACTACCTGGAGGCAAGAACACCGCATGAATTTGCTGAACTCCTCGCCTGTGCGATCAACGACTTTGAGCGATTCAGAGCAGTGGCTGCAAGGGGTAAGGAATCAGTCGAGATGTTCTACTCATGGGATGAAACAGTAAAACCGCTGATTCGTCATTTCTTCGGAAGGCCTGATTGTGAGGCCTGATCCAAGACTCTCGTCTTCTGTCGGAGGAACATAGCCGATCAGCACGAGCGAGGCGGTATTTCAGACGAGTGAATGTACCCAGTATCTGTCCTTACGTGGGACCCTCGTCATTGAGCTTTGCTCCACTATCTCATTGAGTACCGCGAACCCCGTGACTCTTGTTCTGTGAAAGACATGCCTGCTTCATACAGTCGATCAGATCCTCGACGAACCCCCTGTGAATGGTAGATTTCGCTTGAGATGGCCCTCGTTGGGGGAAGCACTCTTAAGTACCTTCTCGAAACGCATATCCATAAGGGGTGGAATTGGATTTGACGAGCCAGTCAAACAACTCAGAATTCATTCTACAGATCTTGGTCATCGGAGTGTTACTTGTTGCGGTTTCTGTTGCGGTCAGTGTGATCATTACATCTTTCAATTATCCGACTATCGACGTCGGGACGCTCGCCATGTTCGTGTATGTCCTGAGCCAAAGACTGTCAGCTTCAACTGGTCTATTGTTGTTTTCTGTCATTGTGCTCATTCCGCTCTACAACCAATTGCATGTTAACAATCACACTGAACTTGCCAGTACCGTACAGGTGACCAGAATGTGGAACAGACGCGAACTGCTTGGAGCCATGGCACTGGCGGAGGGCGCAATGGTTCTGATACTTGCTTCGCGTTACTTGGTACTCGGTACCCCTACCGGATGGGACACGGGATTCTATGTATACCAGGGCGAGATAATCTCCCTGGAAGGAGTATCTCATGTCTTTGACAATGCCCGCGTAATACCAAATGCGATCTCCTTCCTAGTCTGGTCAGTGACTGGGAGCATCTCGATGACCGGGATGGCGCTACCATTCATCTTTGGCGGGCTGTTCTGCATGCTCGTATTCCTTGCGGCCTATAGAGTCTTCGGTTCAAGCTGGAGCACTATAGTAGTTTCCATCTCATCTGTGTGTACTTACTCCTTCGCGAGGTTGACGTATGACCTGTATGCCCAGGTCCTTTCACTTGGTTTCCTTGTCCTCCTTCTCTCGCTGATTGCCACACTACATCTCCGCGGAACGGACGAGAGTGCGAGTTTGTACACAGAAACGGGGCTAATCTTACTGGTCGTTGGGCTTCTCAGCGTGACTCATCTCAGCTTCACATTGTGGTCCATCGTCTTTCTCTGCCCATACCTGGTCCTAGCCAGACGCCCCAGGAGAATACAGCCTATCACAATTAGAGAGCTGGCATCGCACGTACGTAACATGACCAGATGGCAACTGGGCCTCTCAACTGTGATTCTCCTAACTGGTGCCCTCGGCGTCTTCGCCATCTGGGGCGCCCTTGGCAGCCTCTCTTCGGTGATCGTGGCAGCAATGTCTGAGACCAGACCTCTGCAGCCATTATCCCTCTGGATGGCAGAGCCATTTCTCAAAGAACCTTTCCTGATTCTCTTCGTCGCGGCGGCTGGAGCATCTGCGGTTCGATACGGGAAAGACCCTCGGTCGAGATTCATGGCATTGATAGCCTACTGGAATGCTTTCGCCCTAATCGCTGCGATTGCTACGGGGTACGCACAGGCATATCGTTTTGCGCTGCTGGTACTAGTTCCATTCTACGTTCCCTCAGGGCTGAGCATCCTATGGCGGCGCCTGGAATCCACTATACTTGAACGAAGAATCGCATCAGTGTCAAGCAAGACCGTCCGACGAGTGAAACAAGTGGCAATAGTGGTCTTTCTACTTCTCGTGATATC
>JAWAQK010000018.1:0-10812 GCA_038893995.1 Candidatus Thorarchaeota archaeon
TCTCATCTCCTGCGGATCCTTGACCTCGATCGTGTTCATTCGGAGAGCAGAACTTGGCTGCAGTCTGTGGGAGTTTATCACTATGGGCACTTACCTATGACATACCCTCTATCTCGACTTGATACCTGGTCCAGCATGCGATTATCGGACCGTGCTGAACCTCAGTCTGCGAGAGGTTGAGTGTAGTCTCTGCTGACATCGGGGACCTACGGGCCCATCTCAATCCTGGAATTTCGGCCAAGTGTCCGTTGCCACTGAACTCCTGTACGTGAGTCTGACGCCTTGAGTACCGAACTTGGATCAGTGACTCCAGTCACTGGCCTCAGAGTTGCAGACCATCGAGGTCAAGGTATGCAACACCCCACAGACACTATTGCCAAGATAGAGATATGTAACCACAGAGATGGCGTTGAATCAACGAATACGCCGAATTGCAGTAAGATCTTCCAAGAACAGGATGCCGAAGATCAGATCTCCCGTGACTACCAAGAGTAGCGTAGGTGTGGCCTGCATGAAGAGGAAGTAGAGTAGGCCCACCACAAACACCCATGTCTTCTCGAAGGAGGCAATCATTATCAGACCGTGATTCTCCTTCTCATTGCGGCTCACAATAAAGAACCCCAGACCGAAGGCGAAGACCAGGCCCATGAACGCATCAAACCAGATCATGTTCTCCCGAGCGGGGATTATGGGCCCTGCCAGATAGAAGTAGTCCATGCTTATCCTGGGCAGGCTCAGAAACAGAATGGCAAGTATCCAATTCCAAAGTGCCGCGATGAGGAACAGCATGCGATGGTAATTGTGCCGGTCCATCATATCACCGTCCAATCTTGCCAGCGCGACCCAGATATAAGTACGAGCCTCGCATCTCCTGTGTCTGGACGCACCTAACACCGGGTGGAGAACGACCTCTATCACACAACCTATGTCCATCTCGAATCATTGATATTGGGATGCCCATTCTCCGCATCAGGGACCGCCATTGAAGACAGAGTCAATACAGATTGCAACGGGTGCTGCTACTCTGTCCGCCATAACATTCGTGCCCATATTCGCACGTGAATCAATGGGGGCCGATGAGTTCTTTGTCAGCCTCCTAGTAGGGAGCTACGCCTCAGCCTCATTCATATCGTCCTATCTGTCTGGACGTGCTGGCGATATTCACGGACGACGGTCCGTACTTAGGGTGGGCCTACTCCTGTCTGCAGTCAGTTTCGCATTACTCTTGTTTGTTGATAGCCCGTTAACACTGTACATTGTCCGCCTCATGAACGGATTTTCCATAGGAATCTATCCAGGCGCCCTTGCGGCCTACGCCTACGACTCTCATATGAGAATGGGCCGCTTTGCCTCATTCGGTGCAGTCGGATGGGGAGCAGGCACAGTTCTTGCGGGGTTCTCTGCCCTTGTTTTCCTCGATCTCAGAGCATCCTTTGCGGTCGCCTCTCTCTTCTTCGTCATTGCGTTCGTCAGTGCTATGAGTCTGCCACCCATGGATCAACCAAGGCTCTCCGTACCACTCTTCCCAGTGGCCACCCTCAAGCGCAATATTGCGCCTTATGTTGCGGTCCTCGTACGTCATAGCAGCGCATCAGCAGTATGGACATTCTGGCCGCTCTTTCTCAGGAGTCTTGGTGGGGACTATCTGATGATCTCTACGATACAGTGCATCAATTCGTTCGCACAGGTCGTATTCATGGCCGCCATAACCGACCGCCTAGACTCACGACGGCTCGTTTCGATCGGGCTTGTCAGCAGTAGCGTCACATTCCTGTCCTTTACTGTTGCCACGGATATCCTCGAACTGTTGCCCACTCAGGTATTGCTAGGTTTCTCGTGGGCTTGTCTGTATGTGGGTGCGCTGCGCTTCGTTGTTGAGAACAATGAGGAACGCGCCACATCGGTAGGCCTCTTGCAATCGATACTATCGATCTCTAGTGTCATTGGTCCTGTCATTGCTGCGATTCTCTTCTCGGTTTTTCAAGACTACATCCCAATAATGAGGTTTGCAGCCATCAGCTCGGTAGCCAGCCTTGTACTCTTCCTAGCCCTTAGCCGCAGTTCACAGGCTGTAAGCCCAAAGCCACACATGTGACATAAGCGACCGAGGGCATTCGTTGACAACTGGGCTCTGTAGCAAATTGCCCTGTGACACCTGGAGCCGCCTGGATGTCTGGATCACAGTCTGTCCCCTCGTTCTTTGGCAGCCTGAACTCCGATTCGACTGCTTCTCCTTCGCAGTAATCTCTTATGACTGCCCATCTTCGTACGGAGCCCCGTCATATCTTTCCGATGAGACTGACTGCTGCTCTCCCAAGGTCAACAACCGTCAGTTCCGGTACTGAGTCCGGGGTCGACCATGCCAAGAGCCAGGTTGTCCCATCGACAAGAAAGGTCAGGAAGTTTCCCCCATCATCTGCAGTCGAAACGTAGTACTCAGGAGTCGATGTGATTCTTCGATAGCTCACTCCATTAATCGTGACGGAGGGTGTAGCCTCCTTCGCAGCTGAGACCAGTGCTTCAGCAACTGGCACCAGATCCCAATTGGATGTCTGCCAGATGACCTCCGAGCCGCGGCAAACCGCGAAGGCCTGTATCTTAGGATTATGACCATACAGTGTTGCCCACGCTTTCTCGATCTCGGACACTCCATCGACCATCGTCTTATTCTCCTTTCTGGCAGAGCGCAGTGGGTGCGGATTTGATCAACCGCACCCCTCAGTACCCTTGACTAGATCTTTCCCTTGAGTCGTTTGGCTGCTCTGTCCACATCAACATACACCTGATCTGGAGCAGCATTGGGACTCGCCCAAGCCACAACAAACTTGTCGTTGTCGATTCTTGCCAGAAGAAGTATTCCATTACCCGCAACACTCCGGGCCACAAGACTCTCCGGCGTGGAGCGTATAGTGCTGTACTTTACTTGGTTCTGTACTACAGACGCAGCCCTCTGAGCAACGGCCGAGCTCAGTGCAGGTGCGTCAGCAGTCAGGTCCCAGTTGTTGCTCTGCCACAGAACTCTTCCAGATGTAGTTATAACTCCGAATGCCTGAATCATTTGGTTCGAGTCATTGTAAGCCTGTGTGTATGCTTCCATTACTGGATCTGTCACATTTCTTCACCCCGTGATGTTGGACTCTGTGGTCTGCTATGCTCTAGCATGGCATCACATTTTAAGTTAATCCAGACAGCCTCCACCATGCGATGGACCGATGTCAGATACCATGCTACGACAGACGGACAAAGGTGTCCTCCTCAGAGTGCATGTGAGGTTCAATCCCAGAGAGCGTCGGCTTGTCACGGAACTCCACGACGAAGTTGCAATAGTCAACATTCATTCGCTTCCAGAAGGTGGCAAGGCAAATGCCGAACTCGTCAAACGACTGGCGAAAATACTCGGAGTTTCGACTTCCGACGTAGTCATTGCTTCTGGTTCTAGGTCACGTGAGAAGATCATTCTGGTCTCTGGTCTCAGGACTGATGAGGTCCGCGCGTCACTTGAACGCTCCCTAGGTGAGTAGATAAGTACCCTCCATCTTGAAACCTTCTCGGCCATACACAGGTGAGGTCATCAGTGCCCGGTCGACAGATCTCCCGATTCATTTCGGCATCAAGTGCAGCTGCAGGCATGTTGGTGGTGGCCACATCGATATTGTCAGGTCGACTTGATATCACATCAGTAGTCACAATGGGCTCCTTGGTCTATGTGATACATGCATCTCTGTTCAGACCCGCACCGACCGTGAGAGAGTCTGCTATCGCACTGATGTCTGTCTTGGTGTACTCAGCTGCGCTGGCGCTGGTTGGAAACCTCACAGAGTCCATGATGCTCTTAGGAGTAGTCGTTCTCTATGTCACACTAGTGGGGCGACCTCGCCTCCTAGCAGACCTGGACCGACGACCGACAAGGATGTTATGTGTAGGTCTGTTCTCCGCAGGTGCTGCATATGCTGTCTTTGCAATGCTGAATGGAAGGGCCTCCGATCCCACCACAATCATCGCACTGACCGTTGAGATGCTATTGGTTGTAGCCTCACTCAGGGTTCATCATCTTTCGAATAGGGCGTATCTTGCTCTCGGCCTTCTGATGGTCCTGTTTCCCGTCCTTGCATTGGCAATGGACCTTGTCACAGAGCTGGTGCTGATGGTGAGTGCAGGTGTAGCCGCCTACATGATCCTGATGAGTAATCCAAGGTTTCCACTGACGAAGAGAGCCTTGTCAACTGGGTTGGTAGTAGGAACAGTCATGACCTTCCTGGGCATATACCTCTCACTCAAGCTTGGCATCATCTACTTCGTAGGCGCAGAGATGTTGGGGGCAATCCTACTTGGCGCACGGGGCGGCTACACGAAGGAGGAGAATACAATTGTTGTTACGATTGCCAACAGCTCCTCAATGATATCGGTTGGAACGCTCATCACCATTCCTGCAATTGCAATATTCGATAGTCCTGTCGACCCCATCGCACCGACTCTGTTGACATATGAGTTCATCGCGTTTCTTACTGGTATGAGCGCCGTGCTCGGAATCATGCTACTCTTGCCCTTCCGGGAGCGTTTCGAGAACGATCCATGGCCTCAGGTGCGGCCACAGGCAGAGTGTATTGTGTCCATAGGTTCTGATAGAGTCGCCAAGCGTAATGTCCTGACAGGAGTCCTGCTCTCTGTGGGATTCTCTGGATCTCTGAGAACGGTCGAGCAAGTCACATCCAGGCGTATTGTGTCGTTACCGAATGCGCTTGTCGGTTCTGTCCCCGAGTGGATCGGGCTGAGCACATCTCCGCTCATTGCCGCGATTGGTTATTTTGTCGGCTGGAAGCGGGCCGTATCACTCGTGATCGGAAGTTGCATCTCACTGGGCATATGGTTGGCTCTAGAGGGTGCAGCCCCTCTGCAGTTCTCAGAACACATTCGTCGTCCAGAAATACTCTACTTGGTCCTGGGCTGCTTTGGAGCAATCGTCACGGGTGACATGGTTGCATCTAGAAAGAATGCAGTACTCTCGCCCACGATCTTTGAAGAGTACACGAATCATAGAAACGCGTTGCTGGATGATGGCTTCCTGATAGATGCGCCCCACAATGCATCTGAGATTCGTAGAGTCATCCGTACTCGTACCGAATTGGTTTCAATCAGCGAGATCCGCAATGAGATTCGTGCCATAATAGAGAATCCTCGCGCATACCTTCGTTCCAAACAGGGCCGGTTACCCTATTGGTTGAGTTTCCTGTCCCTTGGCATCTTTACGGTGGTCGGAGTCGTGGTCTTCTCTGTGTTGAGAGCATTTCAGCCGCTAGAGATTCACTGGCTGTTGTTCATACTAGGGGCGCCCCTTGTTCTCGTGTCTGCTTACTTCACGGCCAGAGCAATAAGTGAGACCGCAATGCTAGCGGGCTATATCTCCGACGTAATTGCAATCCCCGCAATTGTTTTCCTTCGAGTGTCGTTTGCTGCAATGACCTCGTTCATGGCAATGGTCGGCTCTCTCCAAGACTCTGCCATTGCCGCGTTGCTTCACATCAAGCTAGGATCGCTCACCGGAGTCAGGGCCCGGGATGTGCTCAAGGCCGTATTCATCGGCATCATGCTGGCCACCATTTCGGGTGCCCTCATGATATACGGGATCTATAGGGTATATGGCTTCGGAGGCAGTGACTTTCCCAGCCCAACAGCCCAGCTATTTGGTTTCCTCTTGACCGGTCTCCAGGGCCTGAGTGATTTCAGGTTGCCTGGCATGACAGTTCCGTTTTCGATTTCACTGGAGTTCTTCGTGTCATTTCTCTACCTGATGTCATTCGCTGTCGGAGGCTATCTGCTGGGACGGGAGTTGAATAGGCGCGGGGCGAGTGCAATCAGCCTTGCGGTAGGTTTCCTCATCCCGCCTGCCACATCTCTGGCCATACTCTTGGGCGGTTTCCTTGAACTGAAGTCGACAAATCCCCCCTCTAGCGAGACATGCATGAGTCAGGAGGTACCGAATCGGCAACGTCTCAATCGCATACTCAGTGGGATAATCGCAGGGGAGGCGATAGTCACGTTTCTCTGGGTCATGGGAGGTGCACTGAGTCTGCTCCTGCTCTAATGGCATATTCCGCAAGATTCTTGACAAACTCAGAGAAGTGTACTTTTTGGAGGCTTGCCCCTGCTGCTGCTGGGTGACCTCCCCCCTGCGCCTCAGGAATGCCACTCAGTACCCGCTGTACAGCGACATTGAGATCAATATCAGAGTCACGTCTTCTCAATGACAGATCGACCTCGTTTCCGAATGATCTCCCACTGATACCGATGGTGCCTCCCGCGCAGTACGCAGCGAACTTTGCACTCTTTCCCCGGTATCCATTCAAAGGCATGTCAAGCACGTAACCGACTGGACCCAATTTCCTGACGTGTTGTTGGACATATCTGAACACTTCGTGTTCCACTCGTGTTGCCTTCACTGCCATCTCAACGATTTGACTCATTGAACTCGGTTGGATTCCCAGGGCAAGATGGTAGAGAGTTTCCTTGGCCCCTTTCGTGTAGTCCATCTCCTGAAGCGCCTGCACCAATATTCCCGCCTCAAAATAGATGGTACGTTTGTCCAGGTCCTCGAATCGTTTCACGGCGAAGGGTGAGTTGTCGCAATAGTCTCCAATTGATCCATACAGCGCGAGGAGTACTGCTCCATCTGGCAGCCGGTCCTCGAACCTCCTGTAGACAAGCTCCGCCGCGCAACTACCCGTCTCATTGAAGTAGTCCACTCGTTCCGAGAGTTTCTTCCTGTGCTCATTATCGATTGGATGATGGTCCGTCCATAGTACAGTTGTCTTGCTGGGAATCTGATTGAGCGCCTTGAGTATCTCAGAAAATGACGACCGATTGACTGCAATGTCGCTTATGGATATCAGTTCAGGTTCGTCACGAGCCAGACGAGCCAGATCGTGCTGGATCTGGGATGGTCGTGTGAAAAACACGCTGGAACCAGGTAATGCCATGAGTGCAATTGCGCCTGATGTTATCCCATCAAGGTCTCCGTGCGTCAGTATCACTGAGTTCATTCTGTTTCCTCCCTCAAGAACGGGTCATCTCCGACAGCGCCTTATCCCACTCGTCCTCCTCGTGTCCACTCTCCGTCTTTCGTGCCTCACGTTTCATCTTCCTTCTGGCAGCCCTGGCTTCTCGTAGACGACGCGCGATCTCCCTCTTCTTCATTCTTTCGTCAGATTCAGTCTTCTTCTCCTCCGACTGGTCTCGCCCGAACACATTGCGGATCAGCATTGCGGTGAATGGGAAGACTAGAATGATTGGAATGAAGTACAACATGATGATCTCGGGCTGTACGAACTCTACACTCGACCTGACTCCAATCGGAGGTGTGAGCGCGCCCAACACTATTGAGGGGCTCAGTAGAATAAAGGACAGGGGTATGACTATCGCAAACCTTGCTAGTGATCCCATGACTGTCGATAGTGCAACGTATCTCTGGGACGGTGCTGATGCTTTTGCCGTCAACTCCGAAGACGCATTTGGATCGCTGGCAATCAGCTCATCCACATAGATCTGCAACCGTCGTACGTCACTGACTGTGTCGAGTAGCTGAAATGCCATCTTGTCCTCTGTTGATGCCTTTCTCTCCATGACCTCCCTCAAGAACGAGAATACGGTTGCTCCTGCAAGTTTGCTGGAAGTAAGACCTGAGTGATCCTCTCCCCGCTCCAGTGCCTCCTGCTTTCTTGCTGCCTTACGGAGAGCGAGAAGCTGTTGTTTCAAGTACTCCTCTCGGTCTTCGATTGGTTTGCCCACTGTATGGCTGTATATCATCTGGTAACTGACCTCCAGATAGGCGAATGAGACAAGCACCAGGATCTGGAGATCGCTCTGCAGGAACAGGAGGAAGTCTTGGGATATCGACGTGTACTGGTATATGCCTCGGAACGCAGCTACTGCGAGGATAAGCTGGACACAGACGAACGCTCCGCTCACGAACTTGTGGTCCATTCGCACGATTGACTGCAGAAATAGCATGACGGCTACCACAGCGAACATCAAGTAGAGAAAAGAGAACGCCTCGTCAATGATTATCGACGACCTGCTCAAGAGGTTCCGCAGCATTTCACCGATCATCGTGGAATCGGGCACAACAGCTGAACCCGTGGAAGGCCAGAGATACCACATTTTCGCGAGAAACACACCGTAGATTCCTGTGAACAGACTCTGGGCGCCTGGCATGATCGACTGTGTTACTATCGCAATGATGTTCAGCGACACGAACAGTATCGCGAGCGACAGCAATCTGAATATTGACACCACAAAATCATAGGCAGCGTTCCAGTTCCAGTATCCTTGTAGGAGTAAGTACACTCGCCAGCTCATGTAGGCGAATAGCACTGTGGAGAGGGCACGGAGAATCCATGTGACAAGCCTCATGTGAGTGCGACCCCCCTTTGTTTTGCCAGGTGATACTGTCGAATGATAGTCGGCAGGAAGTCCTCTGGCCCAACATTCACAACATCTATCTCAAAACGCGACAGTGCCTTTGCTATCTTGTTTCTGCGTTCCCAGAGCTCCTCCGAAACTGCCTCTGCGATTGCTCTCTCAATTGGGCCAAACTGTCCCATTGGAGCCTCGAACCAGGGTCCGAACGGGCTGATGACAAGAGCTCTATGCCCACTTGCTATGACCCTCTTCATGGCGCCCAAGAGGGGGGCGGGACTCTCCTCGAGGTCTGTCAGAAATATGAGCAACGTTCGCTTTTTCAATCGCTGAATGACCGTCGTTACTGCATCCTCGTAGTTGCTCCAGCCGCCTGGTTCTGCCATTGCTAGAGCATCAAGAACCTTGTAGAGTTGATTGGGGCTGACACCAGGTTGAACTAACGAGTGGACAGTGTTGGAGAACACGCAGACTCCTACTAGATCTTGTCGCTCAAGACCCATGTATGTGAGTAGGACTGCAGCTCTAATTGCGTATTCCAGCTTTGTATTCTCAGGATAACCATTCCCCATGCTCCCAGAAGCATCCACCATACACAATATCTGGATGTTCTTTTCCATCTCGTACTGTTTTACGACAAGCTCCGTCTGCTTGGCACTACTCTTCCAGCAGATCAGTCTGAATGGATCCCCAGGCACGTATCCTCGGAAACCCGCAAAGTCAGTCCCCATGCCCACAACCTTTGTGCGATGTGTTCCAAACATTAGTCCCAACTGCCTCTGCTTTCCGAGCGTTTCTAGTCTGCGAACATCCTTCCATGTGGGATACACCAGTATCTCTGTCCTGCTCTTCAGAATCCTTTTGTAGTAGTGTAGTCCGAGACGATCGCGGATAATGACCTCCGTTGGGCCGATGTGGTATCGGCCTCGCATTCTTGTCTGCAGTACGTATGAGTACGTTATGCTTGTTCCCGCCTCGATCCTTGTGGCGATGAAGTTGCTTCCTATCGCAAGCACCCACGTTTCCGGATACTGGTCGACTATCTCGATGAAGTCGAAGGCTCGTCTCGATCTGTTCCGTATCATGACACGCACACGAAGGAAATCGCCCGAGAATATCCGCGCCTTATCGATCTTGCGATCCACTTCGATATCCGATATGTTCGCCGTGATGGCAAACGTTGGAAGGGTGACGACAAGTCCAACTAGGAGGTATGCTCCCAGAGTAAGCAGATAGTAGTTGTAGTAGGCAAATCCACTGGTCATCAGGAGAATGCCTGAGAATAACACTACAAAGCCTCTAATGGTTATCAGAGCAGTTGCCTCCGAGTCTGATTCACTTCACTTTCGACACTATACCGGACAGTCCACTTCGCCGAGTATCTTTGATATCATTCGCTCGACAGTCATCCCTTCGAGCTCGGCTTCTGGTTTTAGCAAGAGTCTGTGATTCAGGGTCTGCACAGTCAGCCTTCGGACATCCTCCGGAGTCACATAGTCTCGACCACACATTGCTGCATGTGTTTTCGAGGCGTTCATCAACACTAGGGACGCACGAGGAGACCCTCCCAACAGAATCTGCGGATCATTCCGTGTTCTCACCACTATGTCCCTGATGTAGTTGATGATGTCGTTATCGAGGTAGACTGTCTTGCAGGCATTCTGCATCCCCAGAATCACTTCGGGGCTCGCAAGAACACGAAGATCGTGTGCCTCACCAACATGTTTCCTGCGTATCACCTCGGCCTCCTCGTCCCCAGTCGGATATCCTAGGATCAACCTGAACATGAACCGATCGAGTTGAGCCTCCGGCAGTGGATAGGTCCCCTCCTGCTCAATGGGGTTCTGCGTGGCTATTATCAAGAACGGCTCAGGGAGTTTTCGAGTGACTCCCTCAATTGAAACCTGACGTTCCTCCATCACCTCTAGCAGTGCACTCTGTGATTTTGGAGGGCATCGGTTGATCTCGTCAGCCAGCACAAGATTGGCAAACACAGGCCCCTTGCGGAACCAGAACTCACCAGTCTTCTGGTTAAAGATGTTTCCGCCAAGTATATCGCCGGGCAGCGTGTCGACTGTCAACTGGATCCTCTTGAAGGAACAGCCCAGAATGGCCGCAAAGGTTCTAGCCATGTACGTCTTTGCCAGTCCAGGCACTCCCTCGAGGACCACATGGCCGTTAGACAGGAACGCGATGAGAACATCTCTCAGTACATCGGTCTTGCCTACGATTACCCGTTGGCACTCACGAATGATTTCATCTGTTATCTCGTGAACCTCGTCGATACTCATCATCGGAGTCGTTCCGTTTGTGGTTCGGGTCTCATGGTCTTCTTGTGTCATTCAGTTGTCACCTTCTTTCTCCTGTTAGACTTGACTGTATCCTGTCCATGAACAGGAA
>JAWAQK010000018.1:10822-40322 GCA_038893995.1 Candidatus Thorarchaeota archaeon
GAATAGCTCCATCATCTCACTCTTCCTGACCTTCTCGCCTGGGTTTTCCGATATTCTCTTGATACGATTCAGGGATCTGGTCATCTCCTCCTCGGAGATACTTGGGTTTCTTCTCCTCATCTCCTGGGTTATCAGGGCGGGCGTGACCTGAGTCCATCCCTGGCTTTTTCGTAATGTCCGCTCGAGTTTGCGGTACAGCAGCTTTACAGCCCTGGGATAGTCTTCTCCTGCAGTGTAGTACGCCATTCTCTCCGAGAAGTATGTCTCTCCCTTACGCATGAAAACCTCTGAAACTGACTTCAGTTCTGGTTTCTTTGGCTCTGGAATGTACCTCCTCAATCCGGCAATAGTGATGAGTGGATACAACGCAGAAACATACGGCAATGTTGAGAGCCACAACACACGACTCATGTACACGCCAAAGAAGAACTCCGTCTGATGCCAGGGCACCGCAAGAAGATTCTCGCAGAACAGAAATGGCATATCTGTCCTTCCATTGGCGAGCCATTCAATGAGATTGGAACAGAATTGTCTGTTGCCTCCGCGATCTATCATGTCGTTGTTAAACAGGCTCGGATCACTCACCACAACAAGCCTTGCAGGTAGTCCGATTCCCATCATCTGACCCAGATCAACAGCCCCCACAACCGGAAGGACGCCACTCCACTCGTCAGGATCCGGGTATGGCTGCGGGTCTGATATGTTCTTCTCGCACCACGTACGTGGCGACGTCCATGCAATGCCGCTCATTCCAACGATAGTCTTGGGACTTAACGCCGTCGCCCAGTTGAGATGAAGTCCTCCCGCGTCCAAAACGCCTTGCGTCAAGTATCCCCCTTCGCCTGGTGCGGCATTGAAGCGGGTAATCACAGGAAGCTTCGGAGTCTTGTCGTACGAGTCCAAGTCGAGCAGGACGCCGCCAGTGAACGCCACAAAACCCTCGAGTGGAATCTGTCCTCCGATCTGGCCTGCAATAAACTGATTCAGGATATAGAAAGACGAGTTGGCTGAACCGAAGTCATCCGCAATCAGAATTGAGCCTCCCGCCATTAGATGTTGGAAGATCACAAGGACCGTGTCCATGGTGAAATCCTTGACTGGTCCCATAATTGCCAACACCGCGTTACCCTCGTACCTTGATACCACGCTCGTGGAGGACTGAATGGGTCTTACCTCTCTGCCAGAGGTTTCAATCATGATTCGAAACTCGCTAAGGCCATTCCATTCCTCGTTGTAGATACTGAAGTCATAGGTGTAGTTGACCGTTCCTCCAAGGAGGCTGACTGCTGCCATCATGCCCATGGGAAACCATGTCAGCACGAATACCAGTGTCCAGAATGCCTCCCTCTTCTGCAACTGGTCTGCCTCCTCTATTATCCCCTGGCCGTACCAATGTCGATCCGCGGATACAGGTCTGTGAATATTCTCATGGCGTTCTCATACTTTTCCAGTGTTATTTCGTGCTTGGAGAAGCGGGCTTCCTGGTACGCCTCCAGGAATTCGCTGACCATTGTCTGATCAATTGGGACCGATTTCATGACTCTCTCCATGTAGGCCCGCGGCGTCTCATGCCTTGCTCGCTCGGAACCCGTCTTTGCGCCGCACATTTGCTCGAATGTCTTGTAGGCCAGTATTATTGCCGCCGCATACTTTCCTGCGTCTGCAAGCTTCTTGATGTTCCTGAGCTTTCCGTAGGTGTCAACACCCGACAATGTCACGCGCCTACGACGGGGGTATATCCGTTTGAAGAAGTAAATCAGCGCAACTACCCCTGCGCCGAATCCAAATGCTCCAACAGCCATCATTATGTCGAATGGGGACTGCGTATTACCACCTGCCTCTACTCTGACGATATAGCTACCAATGAGGATATCTCCTAGCTGCGTACGCAGTGAAACATTAAACGAATATATCCCAATCTCAGCTCTATCAGCCAGCGTGGTACTGAATCTACCGTCCTGATCTGTCGTCGCTACAAACGTCCTATCTATACCCTCGATCTCGACGCTCACAACTCTAGTCGCTATCGGCAACCCCACATCGTCAGTCAGCCTGCCCGAGATGGCGAGTGGTGCTCCTGCAACAATCCGGTCACTCAATGAACTTAGAACAATGTTTCGGAAGACATGGACGGTCGTGGAGAATGTGAGGTTGCTGGGCCCCAGGTATTCGCCTCCCCCATACTCAAAGGTCAAGATACACTGTCCACTCCGTGGCCAGTCGTTGGGTATTGCTATCTGAAAATACTGCACCCCGTTGCCCGCAAACATGATACTGGCAATGGCAGTTGCATTCAGAAGTACGATGATTTGTCCCGGTCTATAGACACCATCTTCATCACTGAGTAGTATGGATACCGTGAATGTTTCCTGTGGCATTACGCTAATGCTGTCCCCCGACTCACCCATCAATTGTGTCCTCAGGAATAGATCCACGGTCTTCCACGTGGTAGGGCTGCCGAGCGTGTAGAATGAACTCATGATGGCGACTCTTACTTCATATTGTCCACCGGCCAGAGAATGGGGGACCGTGATTTCGACATGGAATGTGCCATCAGGTCCTGTCTGAATTGTGCCTGATACCTGAGTGCCGTTGAGTGTGATCGTCAGCGGTACGTCCCCCACCCCTCCATTTGAGTTTGAGATCTGACCAACAACAAGCACGTGGTACCCCCTGTAGACTATGTCTGGCGTCACGGAATTGACTACTATGCTAATCATATCGAATACACTGAGAGCGTTGGAGGGAGAGTTGATATTCTGATAGTAACTCTGTGGTGGTACCACACGAACACGAAACGTTAGCTCTCCGACTGGCTCACTCCACTGGATCTGATACACAAGGACGAACCGCCCATACTCATCTGTAACGTTCATCGCCCGTATTGTGTTGCGCCAGAGGAGCACGACTTGGTAACCCCCGAGTTCAGTCCCGTTGCTCAGTGTCACCGTGCCCCGAATGATCACAGTTTGCCCTCTATAGACCGGCGACTCATAGGTGATCGTCCCCCAACTGACGATGAGGTAACTGACATTCACTTCCCTCTGAGGGCTCTCGACACTACTTACCATTGGGTCTGTACTGGTATAGTTGCATTTGAATCGGTATATACCAGGGGCCTGAGTGGGCCAACTGAGCATGTATACAAACCGATAGTATCCCAACTGATCCGTGGTATCGTTGCCAATGAGGATCCATGAGGTCCCACTCAAGAGATAGATCCTGATGAGGACGTTCTGCATCGGTGCTGAGGTGCTGGCGTGAGTCAGGAACCCCTCTATCGTGATTGACTGGTCTATGTTCACATTAGTCGGAACAGTCATACTCAGAACTAGCTCATAGAGTGCGAGCTCGATCACACGTTCGGTCGAGGTAGCATTGTCCCACAGCGGATTCACAGTGTTTCCTAAGAACACCGCCCATAGTTGTACGACTGACTGACTGTCCTTATCTGGGGAGCAGTTGTAGAAGTAGACGAAACTTCCAGTTGGGCCAGTCGGACCTGGATAGAGCGCCTGGATCGTACCATTGCTCCAGCGCCAATATATGACTACACTCTGTCCCTCGATAGGTGTGCTGTTGTGCTCAAATCTCAACTGTCCAGCTATGCGGACGGTCTCGTTCAGATGATACAGGGTGAGATCAGTATCGATTGTGATGGACAGTCGATATAGTCTAAGTTCCAGTCTCGTTTGGTTCGAAACGTCTTGATAGAGCAACGAGTTGGACACAAACGACACTACAACCAGGACGTTGCCCGGGCTATCTGCAAGTGAGAGATTGTAGTGGAATACGAAGGATCCGTCGTTGCTGGTCCTCACCCGGAATGTCTGGGTCCCCATCCGGTCCGACCACTGGAGTGTCAGGTTGGTCGGCGGCAGGGCTGTCCCATTGTGTACAAGAAACAAGCCTCCGGATATGGTGACTATCTCGTCCAAGAAATAGCTATTCCGATCGGAGGTCAGGGGGAGTCTTGTGGGCCAGCTCACGACCGTGATGCTGATATTCTCCGATCTCGCCCCCTCGTAGAGCGGATCGGTCGAGATGTATTCGCTCCAGCAGAGCAGAGTGCCAACGAAATCCGCTGGCACTGCATATGAGAAGTTGTAGTATCCCCCTTGACCTGTGACAATTGTTCCAGAGTTCATCAGAACAGGGCCGCTGTATATGTATACATTCACACTCTTTCCCACTAATCCTGATGAGTTACGTCGATCTACCAAGTTTCCGTATAGATTGAAGCGCTCTGTGGGATGTGCAATGTTAGAAGGGGCGCTCGAAAATATGGATATTCGAGCTCCCATAGACTCTAGTCTGATGCCGATGGGTGTGGTAGTGCTGTTGGTTATGAGTGGTAATGTACTCGTCCATACTGCATAGACATAGTATACGCCATAGGTCATGTTGTCTGGAATCGGATACTCGAAAGTGAAGGATCCATCAAGCTCAGTCTGTGGGGTCCCAATCAGCACTTCCCCGAGGACAATGCCCACGGTCTGTCCAGCAAGACTCGTTCCATTCAGAAGCGTGAGGTTGCCCTCGAAACGGACTGTGTCGCCCCGGAACACAAGTGTTGCGTTGACTGTCATTCGGAGGTCTGATCTCCCCCATATCTCTACAGTAGAGTCATCTGAGCGAGCTGGTAGAAGAAGCGGCACGCCTTCTGGAGTATAGTCACCCGTGTAATTCGAGTATACCGTGTGAATGCCGAGCCTGACTCTGGGATCAGTGGGAATTACCTGGAGCAGGTACTCATATCTCCCGTCTGACCCTATCATCACACTGGCTATCTCGATACCATCCCAGATTATCTGAATGTACCTGTTATAGGTCGGCTGGTAGGGCTGACCGTTTACCGTGAACACTCCATGCAGGCGGAGTGTGTCAAACCAATAGGCGGTGTAGTTGTCCAGCCCCTGCTTCAAGTCTACACTGACGGTATCACTCACCATGAAGCCAGAGCTGCTGGTCGGGATGCGTAAAGGTTCTGGCACAGCAACTACGTAGATCTGTGTTGAATTGGACACCTGCACCCCTCCGATCTGACACATTGCAGAGATCTGATGCAGCCCCACGCTCGATCCAGCTGGAAACACGTATGTGACTGTTGCGACCCCCGACGAGTTGGTATAGGCCTGCCCCAATACCACTTGGTCCGTTACATCGAAGAATCTGATTGCCAGCGACGTTCCAGTGGGATTGCCTCCTACGGTCAGCCTCGCGTAGAAGTTCATTGAGTGACCTATCTGTACCCATCCCTGGGGTCGGTTGTGGAATACACTCAGTTCTGCCGTACCCAGATCAACATTCTCGGGAGGTTCGTCAAGTTGGATGGGCAGTGGAAGTACCTGGATCCACTCTCCGTCCAAGTATGGATTGTTCAGAGGGATATAGACCTCGACCCAGAAGATCATATGTCGCACACGAACAGACCTGTACCCTCCTTCTGGATCACCGACAGCATAACCCATCGTAATCCTTGCAGGGATCTCGAGGTATCTCATGAATACACAGTAGGCTGTTGCAAAGTCCATTGGAAGCCCTCCACCCCTAGCAAGGAACCAGTCCGTGAGCTCCTGACCCGCTGGAGGTCTCTCGTAGAGATCGGGAGGCATGATCATGAGTTCGAAGTTACTTCGGAAGTATAGACTGACTGCGATGGCGGTCTCATACGCATTGCCAATATTCTCAAACTGTGATATGGTGTTTCTAACGTTCTGGGTCAGGACCACATCGTTCAGTGTTGGTCGGCCGTACATGGACGTGATGCTCGGTGGAGCATCGATGCCGTCCATTGCTGCGGACGCTATGTACTCGAGGTCCTGTCTTCGGTATGTTACCTCGTAGCTGACAAGCACATTCTCCCCAGTCCTGGCCTGCAACAGGGGTCTGAACAGCAGTGTGCCATAATCATCTGTCACCAGTTCGTAGTCTATCAGTCTGCTCTCAGCGTCCACCTGGTACTGTCCGTTCACTATTCGACCTGTTCTGAAGGAGTCCTCTATGACGAGGATCTCGGGGAACAGGGACGGAAGTTCTACAGTTCCGACGTACGGACCTGCAGTGATGTTCAATAGCACGATGTAGATGGGGTTCCCGAGCTGTTGCGCCTCTTCCCGAGTTACTAGTTCGGTATGTGAGAGATCTCTCTCCGATTCTGGTCTACTCTTGGCCCAAGTACTTCCATCATACGAGTCATATGCGGTCGTTCGCCAGAGCTGTGGTGGATCCTCCGGTGCTACATAGAATATGACATTGTCAAGGTTCTGAAGAAGGTTCGCAGGAGGAGTCCAATCGAGGGGGAGATGGGTGTAGTTTGTTCCCTCAAACCAGCTGGATCTTCCCCCGGCCCAGGGGATGTCGTACGGCCACGGGCCGATGCTCTGATATTCCTCGTGAGGTATCTGAGACCGAGGTTGCCCAAACTGGACCAAGACGAAGGAGTATGTCGACCAGATTATTATCGCAAGTACCACAAATGAACCAATCAGTGTTCCGATTCTTGTCCCGGAACGGCGTGCAACCTCAGCCAACTATTGCCACCTCGTCCTCAGTGGACAACACATCTAGCAAGAACGTAGTTCCAGGGCGTTCCTCGAACGAGTTAATTAAAGGATTTCTTGTTGATGCCGTAGTCGATATGTGACATGACACTGCATGGTGCCTATTCTGGGAGAAATGGTGTCCTATGGTGACTGACGAGGAGAAGATACCAGAGTCTGAGATTGATGGCTTTGTCAGGAGAGAACTGGACAGATGGCAACTCGGCGCACACTCATACGATCACACTCGCCGCGTGATGCGTCTGTCTAAAGAGATGGGAAAGCCTCTTGGGGCGAACATGAGAGTGTTGGTTGCGGCTTCATTGCTACATGACATTGGTAGACCCAGAGAGGCCGCGACTGGCATATCGCACTCTATACTATCCGGTGAGATGAGTAGGGACCTTCTCTCCAGGCTGGACTACTCGCCCCAAGAGATCGACCATGTCTTGTCATGCATCCGGACACATAGATTCAGCGAGGGTCTGCGTCCCACCTCTCTTGAGGGCGAGATCCTCAGCGATGCCGACAAGATCGATGCCATTGGGGCCATCGGGATATACAGGGCGGTCGCAGAGTCAAGCATGAATGGACGGGGCATCAAGGGCTTTCTCGACCACGCTGAGGAGAAGTTGCTGAAACTGAAGGACATGATGTATACAGAGATTGGCAGACAGATCGCAGGTGAACGTCACAGATTGCTACAGCAGTATGTTGAGGCTCTGAGAGCTGAACTTGACGACTGACTAGCCCGCGCGTCTGGATAGGTACAGTTCGAGATACGACTCCCGAATCGAGTTTGCTGGATCGAGGCCCAGTCTCGATACCATCGCAAGGAGTCGGTTCCTGTTGACATCAATCTCCTCTTCTGCTTCAACGATCCTTTCAAACTCAACGAAGTGTCCGAGTTCGTCCACACTGTCCAGACCTATTGTAGTCCCCTCAAGTTGGTATACTTCCCGCTTCTTGCGGATGCGGGCCACCAGCGTGAACCCAAGTTCGGTGAGTATGGTATGCGCGGCAGTGTGATCTTCTATACCGGTTGATGACTCCACTCTCGTCTTGGTTAACGCGTCAAGTTTGGGCCCTTTGTAAGTCAGTTCCGTGATCACACCACGGCCGTCCTCTCTCAAGAAACTGCGACATCGCAGTCTGAGCGCCTCATCTGTTTCTGAGAACCGTCTACAGGGGTGTTCATAGTAGGCATCCTCATGTCTCTCCTCTTTCAATGGTGTCGCACCGAGCCTGTGAAGTGCCTGACGGAGTCTTGTCCGTTCTTCGGCTGTCAGTTTCAGTTTGACCTCCACTTCGACTAGTCTTCCCAACAGTCTTCGCCCAGTTTCCACTTGTGTTCGTGTGGATATACATATCTGCCCCCTCGACATGTCAATCAGCAACGACCGGCCATCATCCGTGTCTTTATCACCCGAGACCGAAATCTCAGATCCTCGTACGGCTGATCCTAGAGTAACATGGTCAAGAAGGTTGGATCTTGAATGCAATACTCACGAGGACTCGTCAGCGATCTTGCTCGCCGTTATGGATATCTAGACTACATGATAGAGAGGTATCTGGCTCTGTGGGGCGAGAGCGAAACGGTCCGCTTCTTGGATGCATGTGAACACCCCGTGCGTCCTTCATTACGTGTAAATACACTCAAGACGAGCCCTGGTGAACTGATCTCACTGCTTCATGAGAGAGGTGTAAGGAGTGAAAAGGTGCCCTGGTTGGAGGAGGGCCTGTGGGCAGATTTCAATGGTCTCTCTCCCGGCGCAACAATTGAACACATGAGGGGTCTATTCTACATTCAGGGCGTTCCCTCGATGACAGTTGCCCGCGTTTTGGCCCCAAGAGAGGGTGAGATCGTATTAGACATTGCAAGCGCCCCTGGAGGAAAGACGACTCACTTGGCTCAACTCATGCGGAACACTGGTCTCCTGCTCTCAATTGAGTTTGATCGCAGCCGCATTGTCAGGCTCGAGAGCAATATCAGCAGGTGCGGAGTGACGAACTGTGTTGTCCTCAGAGGCGATGCCAAGAAGATCTCGGAATTGGGACTGAGAGCAAGATACATACTACTGGATGCGCCGTGTTCGGGAGAGGGTCTTCTTCCCATAGACCCAACAAGGAAGACGAGCAAGACAATGGCCGACATCAGATTCTGTGCCACACGAGAGAGTGAGATGCTTGACTCCGCGCTACGGGTACTCGAACCTGGTGGTCACATAGTCTACTCTACATGCTCAGTTGCACCCGAGGAGGGTGAATTTGTCATAGATGAGGCCCTGAAAAGACATCCCGAGGTCAAGGTCCAGCCGATTGGACTGAGTTTTGGCTCGCCGGCCTACACCAGCCCATATGGCGTCCCAGTCGACAGTTCCATCTCCCTGGCGAGACGATTCCTACCTCATCTCCATGGGACTGAGGGGTTCTTCATCTGTCGCATGTTGAAGGAGGCGGAGTGATGCAGCTCGAGAATCCCGATCCCTCCCTGTGGGCCGACATTGTACGTCGTATTGATGGAAACTTCGGTGAGGGCGTCACTGCTGGACTTGTGGGTGAGAACCTACCCGTGGTACTACGAACAGACGGTCGTCTTTCCGTATACTTGATTCCTCCGTCTTGGCCCAGTCTGCTCGGCTCAGTCGATGGTCCCTTCACGGTGACTTCTCTCGGCGTTCATCTCTGTGACTGGGACGGTACCACACTACGGCTCGGACTGCCCATGATTGAACATCTCTCGAGGTTGACCGAGTGTAAGATCACGGTGTCCAGCAGGGGAGCACAGGCTTTCACATATGGCCGGAGTCTGATCAAGGAGTCCATTGTCAGTCTGAAGGGCGCCTCCAGAAGGGGTCAACTCGTGGTAGTCCTGGATGAGAAGAATGTCTGCCTCGGCCTGGCTGCACTATCGGTAGACCCTTCCAGGTTTGACCGACTGGGTCGTAATGATCTCGTCGCGAGGAATGTGATGGACATAGGTTGGTATATTCGACGTTCCAGTTAGACGAACATATCGCTAGAGCGGTCTTCAGACTCAATAGACCTCCGCATCTTCTCCAGCCGCTCTATCTCCCTGCTCTCCTCGATGAGCTGATCAACGTCTGCATTCAGTCCGTAAACTCGGTTCAGATTCTTGAGCATTACCGCTGCAGAGCCCGGGTCCGGACGACCCCTCGTCGCGTAAGTGAGTAGCCCGATTGCAGGTTGTTCCCTCATCTCAAGCTCGGCAAGAAGGAGTGCCAGTGGACCGGCGACAAAGAGTCCCTCCTCAAGTATTGGTATGTCCCACTTGTTCATGTATTGTCTGTACGTAGTTGTGGGAACGCAACGCATCTCTGACTCATCCTCCTTGAAGCTCGAATCAAGTCCTCCGAGCAGCACAGCCTCGGAGAAATTGTTCGCGACTATCCAGTCTGCAAGCCGGTCGATGAACGCCCATTGTTCGGACTGATGTGGTTGGAACCGGGGGACGAAGAAGACAAACTTCTCAAACGAGTATATCTCGAATGGTAGCACGAGTTTCTCGTTCTCCACCGAAACGAATAGAGGTAGCATGTCGCTCTTGATGAATCCGACCCTCTCTGCGTTGAGTACGCGTGTCAGATGGGCGGTGCTCAGAAATCCCACCTCTCCAAGTCCATGAAAGCCGCATATGAAGATGGATCCAGGAACGACTCGGAACCCATCACGAAGTATTATCTTGAAACAAGACTCGCGTGTTGCAACAGACGCCATTTCCATTCCTCGCGTTCTTTTACTACTCGAACGACCATCAGATGAAGCGGGCTGTGCCTGGCCTTTTGTACTTGTGTATGCACCCACATAATAGTCACTGATGCCCCGCGTCCCTGTCCCTCAGGCCACACTGTAACAAAACCGAAGATTAATAAGTCGATGTACTAATGTACACTTATAATAATCGTCATGCGTGATGAACAATGGTCGACGAAATTGATGCCATCAGGCGTGAACTCGATGAGGTACGAAGGCTTCGTGCCGAGCTCGAGCGAGAACTTGAACAACTGAGAAGAGAGAGGCCATATCCGCCGGGACCAGATCTACACAGACCCCCTCCGCACAGCGGGCCCGGTCTCCCTCGTAGACGTCATGTTCCATGTGGCTCCCCTCCTGTCGACCTGAAACCACTCACGGACGCGCTGGAGGACATGATGGATGGAATCAGTGAGCAGGTCCGACATAGCCTTAGAGACCTGCCTGGGGTCAATTGGAGGATCTATGCTCCGCGCAGACTACACAGACGCCGTGAAATCGAGAGTATCACTCCCGAGCGCATCGCACGCTTCATCAGTCCTCTGGGTAGCGAAGAACGGCTCAAGATCATGGACTTTCTGAAGGATGGACCCAAGACATTCAATCAGATCGAGGAGTTTACTGGACGGACTGGCAGCTCTCTGACACATCATCTCAACCCTCTCCTGGACGCTGGATATGTAGTGAAGGGCGAGGTCCGTGGGACATACCATCTGACAGTCGAGGGCCGACTCGCATACAGGTTGGCACAGTGGCTGACAAGTCGCCTTGAGTCGGAAACTGATAATGACTCTTCGAACGGAACTGTTTCTATCTCGTTCGAGGATGAAACGGACGAAGGTCGTTCCAGCACCAGCGAAGGCGGTGATGGCGGGGGGATGGTCTCAGAATGAACGGGATCACGATTGGTACCAGACCGTTCACCGTCACGTCATCTATCAGGATAATATCCACTGACCACGCGCTGGTCGAGCTGTTGCCAGGCTGTACTTGGCTACCGCTAAAGAAGGACAATCAGAATGTGGGCATTGCCTTCAAGGGTCCCTTCAGGCTCATGGTAGACACCATCGTCGACACAGCTCGTGGAGCTATAGGCAGATCTCTTTCCTACAATCTGGACCAGACCTCGGTATACCTGGGTCGGGCGGACCCTTCTGCTGTCTCTCGTCCGTCAACAGATGATGAGACGGAGTCAGCAGGCGAAGGTAACTCTGAAACATTTCACGAGAGGATGAGGAATTCTGTCGAGGAGATCCTGTCCAGGTCAGTGAAGGAGCTGAAGGTGCTAGAGGGACGAGATATCCTCCTAGGCGAGGGAAAGGGGCGAAAGCAGATCGTCCTCATATGCAGGGGTTCCGACATGCTCTTCTCATACGAAGGAACCGCGTATATTCACGCGGGAGGAACCTCTGCGTTGGTCGATGGCAGCGTGGTCACCCTGAATCGTCATGGTGGCGGTTACGCATTGTCCCACATTGACCGTCATGGCATCCTGAACCTCCTGTTCAAGCTACCATAGATCCCGGGTGTCGACCTTCTCTGCTGAGTTCTGGATATGGGTGGGCGAATGGTTCCAAGTTCTGATCACTGCAGGGACCCTGACCTCGCCCCTCATTCCTTGTGACAGCTTCTGGCAAGGGCCACACCTAGTGCCCTACACTCACCAAGTGATATCTCATCTGGATAATCCTTTGCCTTCACAGGCTTACTGATGAGTACTGCACCCCGTTTCGTCAACTCCTCAGCTATTATGTCTGGTGCCTCCCCACTCCATCCGTAGGAGCCGAAGCTTGCTGCTGGCATACCCTCCATGCTTCCCAACTCTGACAAGATCTCGCGTATCTTTGGTAGCGGTCGCTTTATCCTCGTAGAGCTCCCGAATGCCACGGCGCATGCTCCCTCAAGAGAGGTGAACTCATCGGCAGGTACGAGATCACAAGCGATACCCTGAGACCTGACTCCGTCGCATATGGCGATGGCCATGGCCCTTGTTCGGCCGAGAGTGCTCTCAAAGACTACGAGTACTCTCATGAGCCCATCTGGGTGATAGTGGAGTGAAAAGAATTGTCGTATGACCCGCGGGATATGTTCGAATCAGAAGTTGACAAGATTCGCAACGATCAGGATGCAGAATCATTGATGTGTCCAAGACCGTTAGTATCCCACACACGACATTACTCTGACCTTCCGCGGCAAAGTAACAAGATGTGACCTCCAGTGGCGACTCACAGATGTGGCTTGGCATTATATGTTCTTGACCGCTCCATAGTCATGGTGAGAATGCCGATGGACCGCGGTCATTGGATCAGGGTTCAAGAGCGAGGAATCTGCATCAGGTTGCATTCGCAGGAAGACAACTCCCGCTGGCAAACGATGACATTGGAGCGCTCTGATTGAGTCCGGTATGCCAGAGTTTCGACACTCAGGTGATGTCTCGTGAGACCTCATTCTCGCGAATAGTGTTCGAAACCGTTTTGGCCATCCTCTGAACACGTACGAGTTCTCTTCCTGAGGTGGCCCTCATGATGGCCTGAATCCTCCATACACAGGTCAGGCCTCTGACTGTCATAGAGGATATGTCACCTCAGAACTCCCTTACATACCTCATCTTGTCTTGGTATGCGTTTGGCTCATATGTGGAAGGCCATCGTGGCTTGTTGTCTAGAACATCCTCTATCTCAGCAAGTGTGGTGTTTGAGAGATGGACATCTGATGCTAGAACATTATGGGCCACCTGCTCAGGTTTCGTCGCGCCAATTATGGCCGCGGATATCTCAGGTCTTCTCAATATCCATGCAAGGGCGAGTTGTCCAAGAGTGATGTTGAGCGAAGAGGCAATGTCTACGAGTCTCCTTAACTTTGAGAGGAGGGCGTCATCAAGTTGTCGTCTGATTGACTCAGACCTTGCCCCACGACTCTGTTGTGGCACGCCGTCCAGGTACTTTCCAGTGAGTATTCCCTGAGCCAGCGGGCTCCAGACGGTCAGACCCATTCCGTGTGCGTGCACAACTGGCATTATCTCGAGTTCTATGTGACGGAAGAGCATGTTGTATTGGGGCTGTTCGACGATGGGACGTTGAGCCCCCATCTCTTTGGCAACTGCATTGACCCTCTCGATCTGTGCTGCTGACCATACAGACGTTCCCCAGTAGAGTACCTTTCCGGCATGTATGAGGTCGTCTATGACCGAGACAGTTTCTTCAATGGGCGTAATTGGATCGAATCGGTGCATGAAGTAGATGTCAATGTAGTCCAGACCCAGACGGCGGAGCGTCCCATCTATTGCACGAGTAATGTTCTTTCTGCTCAGTCCCCATGAATTGACATCGTCACCCATCGGCCAGAATACCTTGCTTGAGATGACAAGTCTATGTCGATCCACTGTCTGGTCTCGGAGAAATGCACCTATCACCTCTTCAGCCCGACCGTGTGCGTAGATCTCAGCGGTATCGATGAAGTTGATGCCATTCTCAATGGCGGTCTCGAGGCATCGTCTAGCCGCGTCGTCATCAACAGTAGACCCGTACGTCAGCCACGAGCCAATGGCGATCTCACTGACCTTTAGGCCACTACGTCCAACTTGTCTGTATTTCATCTCAAGCTCATCTTTCATTCATCATATTTCAGTCTGTGGACGGAGGCATAATTTCCAATGAGATTGCCAGTTGAACATGACCTTCCGCAAAGACATAATAGTATATGTAAGAACAATAGCAAAACGACGATAGAAAGGGAAGGCTCTCGATTGAGTACCCTGATGGAGCTTGAAGTCGAGCAGGTGTCTGTACTACTGCTAGAGATACTCCGGAGACAGGGTATGCATGATCTGACGATGTTCCAGCGTGCTGCAGTGAAGGAGGGCATCCTCAAGAACACGAATCTGACGCTTGTTACACAGGATTACGATGAGGCATACCAGATATCAGAAGTTGCACTACTCAATCAGGTCGCGTCAGACCTCCGGAGTCGAGTCCTCATCCTCTGTCCTAACCCACATGTTGCTGAGATGCGCATCAGGTCCCTTGGCTACAAGTGTGCTCGACTTGGCGTGGATGTTTCATCAATTGTCCGCAAAAGCGTTTCGAGTTTCCCCATGCCTGCTAGTCGTGTGACCGTTGCGACTTTCCGTTCGATGGAGGCTGCTGCCAGACTACATCCCAAGATTCTCGACGGTCTCTCAAGAGTATACATAGAGCGCATTGACCTGGTAGGCCAGACCGATGTTGGACCCGCACTTGAACGACTCATGACACTTCTGCTCACATCCTCAAGTTCCACACAGTTAATCTCGGTCACGCCGAGAGTGGCCAATCTGGACGAGCTGGCTGGGTGGTTGAGATCTCGAATCGTGGTGGACCCCAGACCAGAGGTCAGAAGGATCTTCAGTGTCAAGGCCTATGAACAGATGGACCGTGCAGTGGCAGAGCTTGCCGACTTCGTTTGCCGCAGAGGGGGCCAGAGCCTGATACTGTGTCCAAACATGTCTTCCTCCGAGTCCCTAGCCGCCCATCTCTCAGGAAGTAACAGCTCAGTCGCTCTCTCTTCACTCACGGCGGATCAGAGGAGCACGCTGAGAGCACTCGCAGAAAAGGTGCAGAAGTCATTCCCGCAATGTTCCGTCACCCACAGGCTCGCAGATTGTATCCGCAAGGGTGTTGCGTTTATTCATGAAGGGCTTCCGAAGTATCAGAGGCAGGTCCTCTCAGGCGCTTGGAATGCAGGTGTCATGCCGGTGTTGGTTGTTCCGTCAAGGTTCGTCCTGGCAAGTGAGTTGAGAGCGACGGCTGTTTTCGTGATGGGTGTGTATTCACAGGATATCTCATCTGAAATCTCTGGTCGGGGTGACATGTACATGCTCTCTGAATGGCAGCTCGCTGAGATGCTGCAGCTTGCGGGACGGCCCGGTCGCGACACCGAGGCCTACGGAACGGTAATAGTTGATAGTGACTCAGAGAAAGCCCGGGTAGTTGAGAGGTTCTTCGAAACTGACTCCTCAGGTAGTCTCAGACCAGTTCCAAGCGAGATCGATAGCCTTCTTGATGAGCCTGACCATGTTCAGGATCTGATTCTTGGACAAGTGTGTGGTAGGTCTGAGTACGGGAGTGATCCGCTGGCCATGCTTGACAATACCTTCTGGGCATTCAGAATGAGGACTGTGAGGAGCAGGATGTCCAGTGACAAGAGTCCAGAGGATGAGGAAGCATGGGCTCTGATTCATCAGCGTACCACACGGTCCACGATCGATCGGGCAAGACGAGTGTCAGACAAGAGTGTGCGTCTCGTTTCGGTAAGTCCGACAAAGATAGAGGGTCTGGTACATAGTGGGTCCCGTGAACTCTGGCACTATGCGGCTCTCAGGACCTCTGACGGAGCTTCTTGCTCATGCGAGTCCTGGAAGTATCAGGGGGTCAGACGACATAGGCTCTGCAAGCATTTGGCCAAGCTAGCAATGTACTCACTCTCACAGGCTGAGAGCAGGCCCTATGCAGCATCTATCATCAGGCGATCGCTTCAGGGCCTTGGTGCACTTGAAAGCCTTGAGCAGCAGGGTTTCGTTAACAGAGACGGGTCTGCAATTCTCTGTACTACCCTCGGAAGGCGCACTGCAATGATGGGGGTGCCGCTTCGAGAAGCGAAGATCATGATAGATA
Organism: Candidatus Thorarchaeota archaeon; assembly: GCA_038893995.1. GTDB lineage: Archaea > Asgardarchaeota > Thorarchaeia > Thorarchaeales > Thorarchaeaceae > JAWAQK01. Next base: position 26,790 of record JAWAQK010000018.1, read on the forward strand.
TGACCTCGGGCCGCCGAGGTGACTTGGTAGAAGCGATCAGTCAGGTTGCTATAGCCAACACGGGTCTGCCCGCATCCCTTGTCAAACAGGTCGTCAAATCGGTGCGTCAGAAGAATGATGAAAGTCTGATATCATGCGATGATCTACCCGGGATAGTGGAGAACATATTGGAAGAGCTGCATTATGTAGCTGGTCTGTTGGTCCGGATTGTGGGAGATGAGCAATATGAAGATGGTCTGACTCCCAGAGACATGGAAGACGCAATTGGTCGACTATTGGCATCGCTCAGGAAATGATGTTCCTAACGAACCTTTTTAGGGAGTCCTACTCGTGCTTTCCCAGCCTGGAGCCTGTATGTCTTGCTCTGGTTGTGGTGATCCACAATGAAGTTGTTTGAACACGAAGCCAAAGATATCTTTCGATCATTTGGTATACCCTTGCCGCAGGGCGGGCTTGCTACATCCCCTCAGCAGGCGAGAGACTGGGCAATGACAATCGGCAGACCTGTGGTTGTGAAGGCACAGGTACTTGCTGGAAAGAGAGGTAAGGCAGGAGGGGTCAAATTCGCAAACACTCCCGAAGAAGCCGCACAAGCAGCAGAGCTGATTCTGGGGATGCGAATCAGTGACCTACCTGTAAACTCAGTCCTCGTGGAAGAGAAGCTGGACATAATGCAGGAGATCTATGCGGGGATCACAGTCGATAGAAACGAACGCAAGTACGTCGTCATTGGGAGTGCGTCTGGCGGTATGTCAATTGAAGAACTAGCCGCAGAGCATCCTGAGAGGATCATCAAGCGTCACATTGACCCCTCCAGCGGTCTGAATGGATATGAGGCCCGCGAGATGGCCATAGAGATGGGCTTCAAGGGGCGGCAGATATCTGCACTGGCAGACTTCTTCACAAGATTGTGGTCGGTTGTTGAGTCCTACGACGCCGAACTCACCGAGATCAATCCATTGATTCTAACTAAGGATGGTCGCTTTGTGGCCGCTGATGCCCGTCTGAACATCGATGACAACTCACTATTTCGCCACAAGGACATACTCCAGAAGATCAGTAGGCCACCGATGGAGCAGAACGAACGTGAGCGTCTCGCATCGGAACATGGCATGGCTTACGTCGAACTCGATGGTGATATCGCATGTATCTGCAATGGCGCGGGTCTCACGATGGCAACTCTGGATGCAGTTGCGTTCTATGGCGGCAGGGCAAGTACGTTTCTAGATCTTGGAGGCGGGTCTGATGCAGAACGAGTACAGAAGGGAATCGAGATCGCACTGAAGTATCCGCGTGTAAGGGCAATACTTGTCAATGTCATGGGTGGGATCACACGTTGTGACGAGGTCGCAAAGGGCATCGTGGCTGCCCGAGAGAAGCTCAACATCAGGGTACCCATGGTGATACGGATGGTTGGAACAAATGAGGTTGAGGGTCAGAAGATTCTGGAGGACGCAGGCATTGCTTTTCTGAAGACAATGGAGGACGCAGCAAGTAGAGTTGTGAAGCTTGTGAAGGAGGTGTCTTGAATGGCGGTTCTGTTGAACGAGAACACGAGAGCAATTGTCCAGAACATAACTGGAACTCAGGGTACTTTTCATTCTGCATCTATGCTGAAGTACGGGACTAAGCTGGTGGCGGGAGTGACACCTGGCAGAGGCGGCGAACTAGTCAACGGACTGCCCGTGTACGATTCTGTCAGGGCTGCCAAGAAGGCCCACAATGCAAATGCATCCATCATCTTCGTACCCGCACCGTTTGCAATGGATGCTGCACTGGAGGCAATAGCCTCAGACCTGAATCCAATTGTGATCATTACCGAGCACATTCCTGTCCGTGATGAGATCCGGATAATACATGCTGCTAGACAGAGAGGCATCACGATCATCGGACCAAACACACCGGGGATAATTACACCAGGTTCGAAACAGAAGCTCGGAATCATGCCGGGTCATGTCTTCTCCGACGGGAAGGTGGGCCTGATGTCTAGGAGCGGAACCCTGACCTATGAGATCGCTGCAGGGCTCACGGATGCAGGCCTTGGAGTCACTACCGCCATCGGTCTCGGAGGTGACCCTTGTGTTGGTCTGACTCCAGTGGAGGCGATTAAGCTCTTCCAGAAGGACCGAGAAACAGAAGCATTAGTCATTGTAGGCGAGATCGGCGGCGACGCAGAGGAGAGAGCAGCAGCATACATCAAGGAGAATGTGGACATTCCTGTGGTGGCGTTCATAGCGGGCCGCACTGCTCCTGAGGGAAAGCGAATGGGTCATGCCGGAGCAATAATCAGTGGCAGCACGGGTACGGCAGCTGCCAAGATAAGGGCATTCCAAGATGCCGGTGTTGCTGTGGCTGAACGCCCAAGTGATGTTGCCAAGTTGCTCAAGGAGCGTCTCTAGGTGTCTTGTCCCTCTCCAGTGCTGGACGTGGGTCTAGCGATACTTTTTTAATGGCTGGACCGGGCGTGGCATAGACGGGCCGACACATAATAGAAAAAACTGCGAGGTCATCATGATGCCGGTTGCAGACATCGAAAAGCGAAGGCTTGCACAACACTACATACTTCAAAAGTCGGTGTGCAGGACATGTGGGGCCACTAATCCCCTGACGGCCAGAAAGTGCCGCAAATGCAAGACGCGGGACCTCAGGCCCAAGAAGAGCAGGAAGAAGTAGTCACATCAGAAACCCCGTCGGTGCAGGCTCTATGTCCTGTCGCCATGCATCACTCTTAAATAGCGAGTCGATGGATGGGGGCAGTGAAGCGGGCGGGTGATCTAGCGGTTAACGTGGCGTCAGTACAATGCTGATGTCCGGGCCGAGTGATGCCGCCTTCACACGGCGGATGTCAGGGGTTCGAATGGGCCCGGGATTTCCCCGGGTACAGAATGTCCCCTCCTGCCCACCACTGTATGATTCGTCTGCCATGCTCATGATCGCTTTAGATCGTCCCCGTCTTGAGATCACACTACATAACCGAAGGGTCAGACAAATGCCAAGACAGATCACTGATGTCGAGAAGTTCATCAAGATGAGTGAGAGCGCAAAGGAATGTCGCGTCAAGAGAGGCAGCAATGATGTCAAGCTCAAATTGAGGACGGAAAAGTACCTCTACACAATTGTGCTTGCCCCTCAAGAGGCCGAGTCTGTGATCCAGCGGGTTAAGTGCAGCATAGTAGAGGCAAGGAAGTCTCCGGAAACGAGCTAGACCTCGACGGACTCATTTCTCTCCGGGATGTATGCCATCTTACCCTTACTCTTCAGTTCTTGAGCTAACGCCTCGCATGAGTCTGACTCAGCATGTACGATGTAGAACGTCGGATTACCCGTCTGACTCAAGAGCATGTCCATTAGTCCGCGAGAGTCCGAATGACTGCTCAAGTGGTGGAGGCAGACGTCAGCCGACACATTGTACGTTCTGTTGGCAACAGTCACTCGCCTGTGGGCAAGTAGCTCCGCTCCTGGGGTTCCGGGAACTTGGAAGCTGACCATAACCAGAGCATGTCTACTGTCACCATGCATCATCTTGAAATACGAGAAGGAAGCGCCACCCTTCAGCATTCCTGCTGGCGATACTATTATACTTCCTCCCCTTATGGCATCAATGCGGTCCTGGTCAGTGCTGATCACCCTGACTTGCCGGACCGCTTGTTCAAACTCCTGTGGTGCGCGAAGGCTCTCGGGATGGTGCAGGAGAATCTCATTTGCGTGTCGTGCCATCCCATCGACGTACACGGGGTACTTGGACATGATCCCATGTTTGGCGAGTACACATAGTATCTCCTGGCTTCTACCCACAGCAAATGCGGGTATTAGAACTGACCCTCCGCGTTGCATTGTTTCCACTACTGTGCGCAACAGGCCTTGTTCGATCTCATCTCTAGCTGGGTATCTCTGCCTTGCATAGGTGGCCTCTGTGACCACATAGTCATGAGAAGGCAGGTCTCTACTGGCTGCCTGGCTGAGGCGTGTTTCAATTGTATTGAAGTCGCCCGTAAACAGGATCCTCTTTCCGTTGTATTTCACAGACACCATTGCACTGCCCGGGATATGTCCCGCATTGAACAGTGTTACCTCGAACTTCCTTCCTAGGGAAACTGTCTCTCCATACCTGAGGAACTGACATTGCGTCCTGACACGTGAGATGTCCTCCCTATCGAATGGCAGCCGTCCACCTGACAGTGAGAACATGTCCTCTATGAGGAGCGACGACAGATCCGAGGTGGCGGGGGTGCAGAAGAGGGATAGGTCCTCGTCATTCAAGAGTAGGGGAATTGCCCCTGAGTGGTCAAGATGAGCATGAGTGAGTACCACTCCCTGCAGGTCATCCGTGTCCAGTCTTGCTGGAAACAACGGATTGTCTTGGAACTTGACTCCATAGTCCACCAGTAGACTCTCTCCATCTACAGTCAGGAGAAACCCGGATCTGCCAATCTCTCTACAAGACCCTAGAAATGTTAGTTCTGCCATCTCTTGTCATAACCACAGGCGACGGCCGCCGCATGAGAGAAAAGGTTTGTGAACTGGCCAAACAACTGTTGGTCGTGTGTTCTCTGGATGCATCGCTCTCCACCTAATGCGACTGAATTGCTCTAGGCCGCTCCAGAGCACCTGATGCCAGAACACTAGAGAGCGGCTCATCGTAGACATACTCCTTGTCAGTGCGCCACTCGCCATCTCCGGCGTAGTTCTCACAGTAGAAGTAGTACGTGCGTGCGGAATCGAGCTGGAGCTGGAACGATCCGGTGTATCTCGTATGTTCCCAGAAGAACTCAGAGAACTCGGCCGCGAGCGAAGGTGGGGTTGTGATGTACACAATATACTCGCTACCATCACTGACACACTTGCAGTCGAATGGTATCGTGCCCGAGCCTATGAACCCCATGAGGTTGCCGAGCGTGAGATCTGAGCCCTCTCGGATTCTACCTGCGATTATCTGAGTATAGGTCAGGTCAAAGAGCCCCCGATTGAAGTACAGCATGTCCTGCGGAGCGACAAGCTCTCGAAGTTTCTTGAGCCGACGTGAGATGTTTGTTGGGTCCCTCTTGTAGATCGTTGCCAGATCCCTCACGGAAGGTTTCGCGTTGACCGTCAGTTCTCTTAGCAGTAACATATCGAGACGATCAAATCCAAACGCAGGATGTGGGTAAACCGGCGTGAGGTCATCATTCTCGTGAGTTTCCATGTACTTATTCCAGAGTGTTTCGATAATGCTCGCTGGCCCCCCGACTGAGGCCTTCGACACCTCGAGATTCCAGACATTCTCGTTGATGTTCCAGCGAGTGAAATCAGCATGTACTCCCTTGACATAGTTCGTGAAGAACTGGCTTGACTTTCGTGCCAATCCCATTCTCACGAGTTCGTCGTAGAACTCACACATGGTCTTCTCGATTGAAGGCGGAATGTCAAACTGGGCATAGAGGGTAGCACCCTTGGAGTAGGCCAGTGCCCTGTAATGAGAATACGGATGCACATCACAGATGTGCTTCAACATATCCAGTGAACGCCTGTCCGGTATGTCCTCAAAGAGCACGTGGTGTCGACGAAGTCCAAGCCTGCTTGGAGCATAGACTGCCTCGACCTCTGTCTGTGTACGAGTCCCGAGTATGACCTCGTTGATCAGCCTGGTAGGCCTGAGGAATCTCTGTTTCCTCAGGTTATTGAGTCTCTGTCTCACGGACTCTGTTGAGATTCCGATCTCTCTGGCGATCGAACTATTGCTCTGCAGAGGGTTTCGATGCAGACTGAGGAATATCCTATAGTCTGTGGAGTCGAATCTCCACTGTCTCTTTGTGCCCATGTGTTCACAGTACTCCTCTGAGTCCTCATGGTGTTCGGCTGTTCACTCAGAACACCCCGAATGTTGGCTCACCGCCGTCACTGCCTCCGGGTGGATCAAACATGTATGTTGCGGTGTTGTACGCGATGCCCGGCCATGTCAGATACGCAATCACGTTCACTGTGTAATACCCTGGTTCAGTGACGTGGTTGTAGAAGACATGATTGATTTCTACTGTGTTGGCCCAGGCCCTCACGTATATCAGGTATACGTAAGTTGTACCAGAGGGGAGCATGAACGTTATCCAATAGTAGAACGTGTTGTATGCAACAATCATTGGGTTATTGATGTTGAATCTCACTAGAACATATGCGTCGTCCGTGTAGGAGTCGAGATCGAAGTCCCCATAGCATGCACTGACTACTGTCACTTTGATATCAGAAACGCCGTCCATTGACGCAGCGCTTGCTGGAAGTGACGCACCGAGCAGCACCACCGCAGATATCATGATGAGTATCGATCGTCTGATGAGGCGCTGAGGACTCAACGGGCACCGAAATTGAGTACGGCTCTTTGTCCCCGACACAACTCATGCATACATTGCCAGATATATTTATCATTTTTGGAAGAAATTGCGCGCACGACTGCACACAACGTATAAATACCCGGTTGCAATAACTGCATGACAATTGCCAGCCCACGTGGCATGGCAAGGACTTCCTCCAATTGGTCACTCCGGTGATATGGATGAGAAACAGAGAGAAAACACTTGTCTTTGCGGGTTTCTTCACGCTCCTCTTTCTCCTTGGAACGATACCCATGGGCAACGTGACATACAGCGGTGGTCCCGAAAACACCATTGATGTCATCATCATGTTCAAGGACGGAGTCGACGTAAACATCAGAGGAGCCGAGATCCTGCGTCAGTATACTTCCCTGAACGGCATAGCTGCAAGGATCCCAGTAGGAATATACGAGTTCCTGAAGAGTGCTTGGTTCGTCAGCGCGATACAGCCTGACGTGGAGATGCACATACTTGAGGACACACTCGACTGGGGCGTTGACGATGTCGACGCAGAGGTGGTCTGGGGTGGTTCTGAGAACGCCGTCAACGTGCTGCCCGGACGCATATCTGGAAATGGCGTCAAGGTGGCAATATTGGACACAGGCATTGACTATACTCATCCGGACCTCAGCGCCAACTACAAGGGCGGTTACGACTTTGTGAGCAACGACAACGATCCGAAAGATGGCCACGGACATGGCACACACTGTGCCGGCATTGTTGCGGCTGCGGACAATGGGCAGGGTGTCATTGGTGTCGCGCCTAAGGCTTCCATATATGCAGTGCGAGTACTGAACGACCAGGGCTCCGGATCTACCAGCGGGATAATCGCTGGAATTGACTGGGCCGTCAACAACGGGATGGACATCATCTCGATGAGCCTCGGTGGTGGAAGCTATGACTCGGCTTTCAATGAGGCCATCAACCGTGCCTATAACGCCGGGATAGTCGTAGTCGCTGCATCAGGCAATGACGGTAAGGGCACAATCTCCTATCCTGCAAAGTACCAGAATGCAATAGCTGTGGGTGCAACTGATAGTAATCGAAACCTTGCATCGTTTAGCAACTATGGTGCTGAGCAGGAAGTCGTTGCGCCTGGAGTCAATATCTATAGCACTACTCCTACCTATACTGTCACCATAAACTACTACGGCTACAGTAAGAACTATGCCACCATGTCCGGAACATCAATGGCCACTCCAATGGTCGCGGGCATGGTCGCACTGATCCTCGAGAAGAACCCGAACCTCACACCTCCGGAGGTGCGAAACATTCTCCACACGACCTCTATAGATCTGGGCGCGCCAGGTTGGGACCAGTATTTCGGATATGGACTGATCAATGCACCGGCAGCAGTAGAGGCTGCTGGCGGGGGAACGCCCACTGACAACCCTCCGACCTGCACAATAGTCTCGCCGACTAACGGTGCCACGGTCTCAGGAACGAAGCGGGTCTTGATTTCTGCAACTGACGACCATGGCATATCCAAGGTCGAGGTCAGGATCGACTCTGGAACATGGGTTGATGTCACAGCGAACTTTGACGGAACAAACTACTTCTACGACTGGGCCACTACGCAGTATTCGGATGGTCCCCACACTGTGAGTGCCAGAGCAACGGACACAGCGTCCCAGACGAGTACCAGTAGCGTATCAGTGACTGTGAGCAATGGCGGCGGTTCGCCCACGACAATGCACGTTGCAGCAATTGACATGTGGTACGTCGCGAGAACGATCTTCTTCTTCTTCAAGGTCTATGATGTCTACACCAAGATCACTGTACATGATGGCAACGGCGTTGCGCTCGGCGGCGTGACTGTCTATCTTGACATGACCCTCCCCAGTGGAAGTCATGCTACCGGCAGTGGAACGACCGGTTCTGATGGAACTGTGACCATTGTCTACAAGAACGGTGGTCGAGGTACCTACACATCTACTGTGACGAACCTGGTCAAGACCGACTACACCTATGTCCCCTCGGACAATATCGTGACATCCAAGACCATAACAGTCTGAACACATCTCCCCGGGGAAGCGTCTGCTTAGCGGACGGTTCCCCCTCTTTCTATTGACTGCCCATCAGCGCGACTGAGACAGTACTCTATCCAGTCCCGAGAAACTCCTCGGCAACCTTACATTCTCACCGATGAGCTATCATGGACGGTCTCTCGCCTGCGGGACCATACGTCTTTCAGTATGGATCCCCCATGATTGCTGAGGTGAGCTGTCGTTCTTAGTGGTCAATGTGTCCTCGGCTACATCATCACGTGGCCGAAACCAATATTAGTTGGGTGTTAAGAGTTGACCTCGAATACCTTCAACAGAGCAGGGAGTGACAAGGGTGACGGAGGAGAACACAGAGAAGACCTCCAACAACAAGCATCATGAGTCAGCAATCCTCGTGGGCTCGAAGAACGTAATGTCTTATGTCCTGGCCTGTAAGACCCTCTTTGACAAGGGGAAGAATGAAGTTGTCATAAGGGCGAGGGGCCGTCTGATAAGTAGGGCGGTCGATGTGGCAGAGATCACAAGGCGAAGATTCATGCCCGACCTGAAGGTCAAAGAGATCCTCATTGGTACGAGTACAGTCCAGACAGACAAGGGAAGCGAACTCAACGTTTCAACGATAGACATAGTCCTATCAAGATAGCCCTATCACAACTTTGATATGATTCAGGCCTACCCCTGCTACTGGTTGCAGGAACCGTCAGCGGGGAATGGCCGTGAAGCTGCCCGTATGCATCTTTGATCTTGAGTCGGACATGTTGTGTCCGAGCTGTCAGAGCAGACTAGACAATCGACAGATCGCCGAATTCGACATCGAGTTCAGCAGATGGATGCTTGACCGTAGCTCTAGGTATGCAGGCCTAGAATCTCTCATCTTGGCGAGGGCTATCCGGCTAGATCAGCGTATCGTACTGGTCGTAAAGAAACATGGAAAGGAACTACTTGAGTCTGCTGACGGCCTGCTCGAGGAGATCCGTCACTACTTTGGTGAGCCCATTATCTTTGAGATCCCCATCACACTGAGGAGCCTCGTGAGGCAGATGGTCCATCCCGCAACAGAAATAGGATTCAACACACTCTATCTGCCTGATGGGACAAGAGAAACCAAAGTCGTCCTGAGGAGCGAGGACCAGCCAAGGATAGTGTACTCCCTGTCTGAGATGAAGGTGATTGCATCGAGTATCATGGGAGAGCCAGTACTGTTCGAATATCAGTCAGCCAACAGCAGGTCTCACGCGGTGTCCCAGTCGGACAATCTTATGGACCTGAAAATGAGAGAGTTGATGACAGGACGGAGGTAGATCACGACCTGTTTATGGGATGATTCCTCATGATCTCTCTAAGCACAACAGTTGCGTATGATCCCTTTCTCAGTGCGAAGCTCAGTTTCAGCCCACATTCTTCCACGCTGACGCTTGGGCAAATTGCCCTCATAGAGACCGGATGAAGTCCTCCCGGTGAGTCCAGAGCCCTGATGCTGGGATTTCTGAAGCTTGTCAGACCGATGTCCTCTTTGCTCAGTACTCTGAGCAGCACCTCTGTCTGTCTTGATGGCGGGGTCTTGGTCGAGTATCCTGGAACAGGAGCCGCAAGTACACACTGGCCGCTCACGACCAACTCCCTGGCCTGGTCCTGCCCTCTCTCTGTGACGAATGACCATGAGTCTCGGCCCGAGTGAGTCTGATCAAGTCGAATCAAGAAGTCGCCTGGTTCTGGCTCTACGATCGACATTCCCTGCCGTGCTCTCTCACTTATGAGCCGGTTGAACAGGTACGACTGATATGCATGTACAAACAATGTCAACACACGGGGAGGGATCTTCTTTACTGCTCCGCGGAAATCGCCAGTGCGTCGGATCAAGTGTTTCAAGACAGCACGCTCATACCACATACCCTTGGTGAACACATTCAACATGTACTCCGTAGGGACCATGTTCGAAGCGAGTTTCATCCGGACTTCAGTCAGTTCAGGTGGTTCATGTTCACTACATGTGGTCAGGAGCAGTCGAATAGCCTCTTCGGGGTCCCGCCTCACGAGGGCACGACCAACCAGATGTGTGTAGGGCCGTGCCACGCCAAACCTCTGTTCACCAAAGTAGTTCAGCAGTGGTGTTTCGAGAACAGTGGTTGCAGCCCTTGCTATCTCATCAGGTTGTGGTTCTGAGAATCTGATCGTGATCCTGAAGTGGTTTCCCCAGAGGTCGCCTACCTGTATCGGACGTCGTGCATATGCAAAGTCTCTGAGGATGGCACGTGGTGACCTGAAGCCGAGGAGGCCCGTCTCGTTTCCAGACGGGACTGACATGGCCTGCGTTGTCACAGCTCTCTTGTCCTTCAGTCCTGCATATGTCACCATATAGGTGGGTATCCCGAGATGTGAAGCTATGAGAGACGCCAGTTCTACAGTCGTCATTCCGATCTTCTGTGCTGTGAACCGAACATACCTGGACCGCGCACCAGCGACAGTTGCCGTCTGGTCTCGTTGTTCCACATCGCTGACATTCAAGACAGTCCCCTCTGGGGTGATCTCCTCAACTATGAAGTCATACGGCGTAGTCTTGGTCCGGCCTCCAAAACCCGATATGTCGGTGGAGTAGAGCTCTATTCCCATCTGTCGTTCGATCGGTTGGACTGTATCTGAGAACTGCTGACTCATAGTAGCTTCAACTGCCCCGTCACTTGGTCGATCTGTTCTGATCGTGCGGGTCCCAGGCCCAGCACTGTCATTGTTCCAGGTTCCAGTTCTGTCAGTCCTGCATCCTGAATGAGAACGTGAGGTATTCTATGCAGGTCCGCCATCCGCCTCAGCTCAAGTAGCTCGTCGGCAGTCTTGACCTTCACGACCACCTTCTTTTGACCTTCACTGAGCCACTCCTTCAGTACGCCGGGGTCAGTGAGTCGTACGCGTTCAGCAGCACTTACGGCACCATGTGCAACCTGTACTGCGATTTTGCCGCGGCTCATTCCCAGATCTGTCCTGACCACTATCACCTGCTTATACTTGAAGGTCCGCTCGACCAACTACCTAGACCCCCATTGGGACGGTATCACCCCCACGCTGTGCAAGAGGTAAAAAGGATGTAGGTAGGTTTCGCATCGTGGGCTACCGACTTGAAGTATGATGTCATTGTCATTGGTGCTGGCCCCGCTGGGCTTATCACGGCTCACGAGGCATCGAAGCGTCTTGATGGTGTCCTGGTCCTTGAAGAGCATGAGGAGATCGGCAGGCCCGATCACTGCGCTGGCATTCTCAGCGTTACAGGGCTGGACTCACTGGGGCTCAGACCTCCCGATGACGTTGTTCAAAACATGGTCAACAAAGCAAGGATCTACAGCCCCTCTGGATATCAGGTCGAGGTTGGGCGAGGGAAGTCTGAAGCACTAGTTGTGGACAGAGCTCTGTTCGATCGTTGGCTTGCGGACAGGGCCGCGGACAATGGTTCAGATATAGTGGTAGGCTGTCGTGTCCGGTCTGTGATTCTGAACGGTCGCGAGGGGAATGAGATCGTTGACAGCCAAGGTGACAGAAGGTGCGCGAGCATTGTGATCGATGCAGAGGGGTTCCGTTGCGTCCTGTCCTCCCGCATTGGTCTGCCTCGTGTAAACCGACTTTCGAGACTCCCCGCTTACCAGTACGAGGTCAGGGGTGCAAAGCTAGACGATGACACGGTGGAGATGTTCTACAGTCGACGTTTCGCACCAGGTTTCTTTGCGTGGCTTGTGCCACTGGGCGACGGGCGCGCCAGAGTTGGTCTGGCAAGCAAGAGTCGATCAAGAATACGTCTTGATGCTGCAATGAGACATCACCCCATCCTATCTGCCTCATTGAAGCATGCAAAGGTGGAACGCGGCCTTGGAGGCGTAGTCCTAGCGGGTCTTCCAATCAGGACGACTTACGCGAAAGGCATCATGATCGTGGGTGATGCGGCTGGAATGACCAAGCCCACGACAGGTGGCGGTGTGATATATGGTGGTATTGCTGGAAGGATTGCAGGTCGGGTGGCAGTGAGTGCCGTTCTTGCTCAAGACACCTCTGAAGAGAGAATGAGTGACTATCAAAGAAGGTGGCGTGGTGCGATGATGTCAGAACTCAGGACAATGTATGTCGCATACAAGTTTCTCTCATCTCTGGGTGACAGAGGAATGGACACACTCATCCGAAACGCAAGTCAGTCTGGGTTAGTCGATGTGGTACAGAGGCATGGAGACATGGATCGGCAGAAACAGGTCATATGGCGTCTCATCCGTGAACCCACCGCCGTATTGTCAGTACTCAGCGCCCTGCGCTTCTTGAGCCCACACTTGTGATGTAAGGTCATGTTTATGAAACATCGGCCCTCTGCCTCCATGTGGGGCCCTATCTATGATAGGTTCAGTGACCAAAGAACCCTTAGAACTTGCGCTCCGAGTGCTGGAGACACACAGCCTCTGTGACCATTGTCTGGGACGACAGTTTGGCTGGCTCGGCACTGCAATGACGAATGAGGAGCGTGGTCGCTCGATGAAACTTGTCCTGACGCTCAGGGCAGACTACAAGCTCCGATCTGGTGAAACGGCTGCAGGAAGTCAGATCCTGAGAACATTGGCCGGAAACGGGATGTTTGCACCTGCCAGAGAATTATCAAGACGAAATGCGATAGAGTTTCCTGCAATAACTGAATGTCATATATGCACGATCTCTGGTATCAGTATCTTCCTTAGACTGCAGGACATGGTCACGAAGTGTGTAGATTCCCTCAGGGGTATAGAGTTCGACAACTTTCTAGTGGGCTCAATCCCCCCTCCTGCCTTGGCTGAACGAGAGGATGAGCTGAAGGCCTCATTCGGCCTTATACACGGTGAAACCCTCAGATCGCACATCAATCGCGAATTGGGAAAACGGCTCGGCGAAGTGATCAACAAGCCAGTGGAGTTTCGTCGTCCGCATGTCGTCCTAGTTTATGATGTTCAGAATGACTCGGTGAATGTCCAGATCAGTCCGTTGTTTGTCTCAGGTCGATACAGGAAGCTTCAGAGGGGGATTCCTCAGAGCAGATGGGACTGCAAGGCATGCCGGGGAAAGGGTTGCGACGAGTGTGGACATACAGGTAGGAGATATCCCGATTCCATCTCCGAGTACATTGGAGAACCCATACGAGAAGCGTCATCCGGGACATCTTTCAAGTTTCATGCAGCAGGCCGAGAAGA
>JAWAQK010000019.1:0-38307 GCA_038893995.1 Candidatus Thorarchaeota archaeon
AGCGTGACATTACGTCGCGAGGTTTGAATCAGACTAGAAGTAGGGTTGAAACTCTGTTAGATACCCCACAGATTTCGTCGATATTTTCGTTTGAATCAGACTAGAAGTAGGGTTGAAACCTTATAGAGAGATAGCCCTCTGAGAGATCAGCAGAGAGTTTGAATCAGACTAGAAGTAGGGTTGAAACGACGATTGGCTCGTCTGTTATGTCAATAGCCTCTTGGTTTGAATCAGACTAGAAGTAGGGTTGAAACGTGGAATAACAGGCGTGTATCCATCACATACCATTATAGAGTTTGAATCAGACTAGAAGTAGGGTTGAAACCAACGCATCGTCCCTCATATCTCGAGAGACCAAATGCTGTTTGAATCAGACTAGAAGTAGGGTTGAAACTACAGAATTTGCAGGAGGTCATCGAAAATACGACCTCCAGTTTGAATCAGACTAGAAGTAGGGTTGAAACGACATCATTGAGGATGTCAGGATCTTCGACTGACCTGCGTTTGAATCAGACTAGAAGTAGGGTTGAAACTACGAGAGGTCTCCTCTTCGCCTCTCGTAGATACTCGTTTCAATGAAACTAGAAGTGGGGCTGAGAAATGGTCCTATCCAGTGCGTTTGATTATGTGGTATCCAAACTGAGTCTTTACAGGCTCCTCTGTCATCTGGCCCACATTCAGACTGAATGCAGCCCGTTCGAACTCGGGCACCATTCTTCCCCTCTCGAACCAGCCCAGATCCCCTCCCCTCTTCTTCGACGGGCATGAACTGAACTGCCTGGCCATCTCGCCGAAGTCCGCGCCCTCCTTTATCTTCCTTACTATCTCAAGGGCCTGGCTGTGCTTTTCAACAAGGATGTGACTCGCTCTGACTTTTCCGCCTTTGCTGCTCATGAAATATCACGGGTCACGAGAGCGCATACGCCCTTATGTCTGCTTCGATATTCTCCCTGAGGTAATATCCGGATTGTCATACGGGCATGACACGAGTTCTTTAGCACCTCTGTACATCATCGTTTCGAGTCGGAATGAGAATAGTCACAGTCTGTCTTCCCACGTCCTACGTGGACGGAATGGACCAATTGGTCGAGCGAGACATGTACCCAAGTCGCTCTGAGATCATAAGGATTGCCATACGCGACTTGCTCGTTGAAGAACTGTGGTCCCGTGGCCAAGAGAAGAGGCCTGTGTCTGATTTGCAGAGGAAGGTCACCTCGGTGAAGGAGCGCATTCAGGAATAGTCGACGCTCGTCTACAGAAGAGATTTGTTTTTCTGCTGCTGTCTATCATTATCTTTCAACAAGCCATTTCTGTATGCAGCTCATAGGAGTAGGACCTAGATGTCGATACGAAGGTTTCTCAGGCGCCTGATGAAGATGGAATCGGAAGAGGCCGAGTCGGAAGCACCAACTGGTGAGAGTGAGCAGACTACTGTGTCTCAACCAGTGGTGGCCCAACCACAGGTGACCTCAGAGGCTCCCGCAACCGTCGAGGAAACTGCGGAGGAGGTCACTGAGGAAGTCGAGGAGGGGATGCCACCGCACACGCGACTCATCGACAGAATAATGTACATCCTCAACGACCCTGCGATGTCGTCCACCATAGCGGGACCCGATGAGTTCACGGTGGAATTCCTGGCACTTGGGGAGCGGTTCTGGATTCGCAAGACTGCAAATGGTCCTATCGAGTCCGGAATCGGTGCGGTGTCTGATGAGGATGTATACATCAGGATCTCAGACTCGGTAGTCAGAGAGCTCCTGTCAGTCCCCACTTTCGAGGAATTCGTAAGGGTCTACCTCAAGTATTATAGGTCCCCTGGAGAACGATCATTCGTCAAGGTTGAGCTCAGAAAGGACATCACCAGCCTCAACAAGATGGGCTATGCTCGTGTTCCTCTACTGAAGCTCTTCATTGGTAACATGAGATGGCGATAGTCTGCACGTCGGAATCTTAATAGGTTCCTGGCAGTGGCTACTCTTCAAGTCCCTGGGTAGCCCGATTACAGCTCAGAGGAAGGTTCGTGATGGAGATCAAGTTACCCCTAGTAGTGATCAATTTCAAGACTTACCCACAGGCATCAGGCGAGCGAGGCCTCCTGCTCGCACAGACATGCGAGGCCGTTGCAAAGGAGTATGGTGTCTCAGTTGCCGTGGCCCCTCAGATACCGGACCTCTATCCCATCTGTCGCGGTGTTGACATCCCTGTCCTGTCTCAGCATATGGACTCGGTAGAGCCGGGTCAGAACACAGGTCACATAGTTGGTGAAACGCTGGTGGAGATAGGCTGCAGGGGCACCCTCCTGAACCACTCTGAGAGACGAATGTTGCTCGCCGATGTCGAGGGTGCCGTACGTAGGGCAGAACTGCTCAATCTCATGTCCATAGTCTGTACGAACAACGTGATGACTAGCGTTGCTGCTGCAGCAATGCGTCCGAACGCGGTCGCAATTGAGCCTCCTGAACTCATCGGAACGGGCGTATCTGTTTCCAAGTCCAAACCTGAGGTCGTGGCCGGCACAGTTGCAGCCATAAGGAGTGTCAACAAGGATGTGGTGATACTCTGCGGAGCTGGCATCTCCAACGGCGAGGACGTGCGGGCCGCCATAGATCTTGGGACTCAGGGCGTACTGCTGGCCTCCGCTGTCACCAAGTCAAACAGACCTGCAGATGTTCTCAGAGACCTGCTGGCTCCACTCAGAGAGTGATCTGGCAGCAAGCATTCGACATGGACGGTCTGGAGAGTTGAAGGTAGCGCTCGAGTGTTCTCATTGTCTTCTGAAGAGGGCAGTAAACCAGGCTCGGCTGGCGAGTGATGACCCTGAGATACAGATGGCCGTTATTGCTGAGATGACCCGTTTCCTGGGAGAGGCCCTCACGCCCGGCTCTGTTCCGAGCCACATTGGTACTGACCGTGATCTGCTTGTTCAACGCATCACCGGCAAGGACCCGTACCTACAACTCAAGATAGAGTCTAATCGCATGGCGCTCGGCCTGCTCCCCGATCTGGAGAAGGCAGTAGCAACCTTAGATGGGCCTGAGAAGCGTTTCAGAATGGCCACACTCATTGCAGCCGCCGCGAATGCCATCGAGTTTGACGTTGCGGGGAGAGAGTTCAGTCTCGATGACCTGAAGGCATTGGTCCGTGATGTTGAGGGGGAACTCGCCATCGATCATATTGACCGGTTTCGTGAGCTGTGCCTGGGCGTCAGTGAGGTCTTGTACCTGATGGACAACGCTGGCGAGATTGTACTCGACACGCTCCTGATTCGAGAGATTCAGCAGGCCGGGCCCTCAGTGGTTGCCGTGGTGAAGGGTGGTCCTGTCCTGAACGACGCCACGATCGATGACGCGGAGATGGTGAATCTGAGTCGGTATGCTGACAGGGTCGTGTCAACAGGTACTGCAGCCATAGGCGTCAACCTGGAGCGCAGTTCTCGCGAGTTCGTTTCGATGCTTGAATCAGCACAACTGATTGTTGCAAAGGGAATGGGCAACTACGAGTCTCTCACAGAGATAGAGACTGGCTGTCCAGTCGTCCACATACTGCGGACCAAGTGCGACCCCGTCGCCAGACACATCGGAGTACCACGCAACGTGAATGTCATACTTGTCAGGGAACCGAGAGTGACCTGAGTTCACATCCTGCTGGGACTCACGAGAGTCTTGTACACCGGTTGTGACTCCACGAACTCCACACTTATGTCCTTGAACTCGAGGCTCATCTGGTATCGCAACCTCTTCATTCCTGGTTCAGTTGTGGTGACACTCCCTACCTCAAGGGTCGATATGCCCCTCTCATGGGCGAATGTCCTGGCATCTGGCGCTAAGTCCCCCGTGATGATTGTCCTCAAGTCACTCTCAGCTGCACCGAGTATCTCCGTTACACCCAGCTGGATGCCTGCCACAACGAGGAATTCCCCCACATTGTCGTCCAGGTTGCCAGAGAAGATGACCTGCTCGATCCCCAGTTTCGCCATCACCCTGTCTGCAAACAGGGAGTGGTTCATCTCATCCTCAAGTCTGCAGATCCTTCCGATAGGAACATCCGTCCTGTAGTCGCCCTCGACTCCAAAATTACGCACCACTGATGCCCCCAGCCTCTCAGCAAGCGCATCGCTAAGACCATCTCTTGCTGAGACGAATGCAGTCCCGATGTAGTAACTGGATATGTAGTTCTTGGACAGAAGCCTGACCCTCAGGAGGTCGTGTTCTGCCAGTCGATCCACTGGACGCGGAAAGAGTGGAAACGCCGTGATCATCAGATTGGCCTTCTCTTGGCTTGCCCTCGCAACGTTCCGTGACGATGGATAGCTTGTTATCATGATCCTTCGAACAGCAGTGTTGGACTGTTCTGTTTCAGTCTGGGGACCGATCTCCAATCGATCAGTCAGTCCCCCGACTGTGAGTTCTACAGGTGCTATCTGTCTGAGGTATTTCACGACCTCTCTGACTGTATGCATTTGATCCACCGGTCTTCAGTCTGACACTAGTATCAGCTGGGGCTGCAGATGATATGTGAATCTCCGCATAGCATGCTCCTAAGTGTTACTATCGAGTAGTGGCCGAGTGGATGCGACCTGTATTGTTGAGGCCAGCCCAGGACGACCCTCTTGAGATAGGTCCCACAATTGTCATCTGGCGGTCTTCTCAGACTCCAGTCTGGAGGTTCCTGCGAGCAGATCTGTGACTACCATCACTCTGCTGCAACACGTGTTGCGGTCCTGAGGGTGGCTCTCCGGAGCAGACGGAGCTCAGTCCGGAACCGTCTCATCCTACACATACGTCTGAGATCTAGGACCGAAGGGTTCTGTCTCTTTCTCAATGCGGTCATCTGTCGCTTGAGTCTCTTCTCCTTGTTCAATGTGTGACCCTCCGTGGGTCACTCCATGATGGTCTCATTATAACAGTATCGCAGGTGGGCAATCCTTTTCTCGGCAGGGATTCAAGCTCCAAGAAGTGCGATCCAATCGGGGTGCACAGGACATTGAGTGCTCGTCGTACAGTCAGCATTAGGCTCAGACTCGAGAGCGATATCATTGAGAGGATTGACATGGCGGCGGGACCTGATCGCAGGCTCAAGTTCATTCGAGATGCGATCCTCTGGCGTCTCGACCAAGATATACCTCCCGTTGTGTTAGACCTCGCCCGTGAGCTGGAGCAACTGCGGCGTCGGGTCGAGAACCTCGAACGGGCTCAGTCCCCGTCGCTTCAGAAGGCTCTCTTAGGGAGCACATCTTCCTCTCGCTTGTGCAGGGATGAGCTCGATCGTAAGATCCTGATACAACTGCTCCAACAGCAGGCCAGCACGACCACTGAGCTCGCAGAGAGTCTCCTGGGGTCTGCCTCGAAACGGACTACTATCCTCAACAGGATCAAGTGGATCAATGCACAGGCCAGAGCGATTCATGGCCGCGATCTGCTGGTTCAGGAGCGGGGTGTAGTGGACGGAAAGCGCGGTGCCTGGCGCATCTCGGAGCCCGACCTATTGACATCCTGAATCCCTTGATACTAGGACTGTCGTGAGCACAAATGTTTAAACCGCAGTAGGAAGACGAGGCAGCTGGGGCCGTAGTCTAGTTTGGACCTGCGACACATTGCGGTCGCCGGGCACAGATAAGGCACCAGCCTCCGGGCGATCGGATCTGGTCCTGATCGGTGGAAAGTTGGTAGTCGCCGGTTCAAATCCGGCCGGTCCCGCCACAATCTTCTGATGCAGCTATCTTCTCTCGGTCAGTCTGGGCTTAAATAGACTGCAAGCGACAACCTATCGGTCGTGTCCACAGTCTGTTCTGCGTGAGTGACCCTGTGTTGGGCTCATGATGTGCGGGTCATCCTGTGGACAGCCGGACCACTGATTGACGGAGGCTTCGTGTGTTGTACCAGTCAGGAACAGATGTACGGGAGATTGCGGACAGATTTGCTGATCATCTGCGGGGTGAGAAGGGCAGGATCGTGATGGAGAATCTTGCGGAGGGCGAGAGCTTCATAGTTCACACATCTGAGATGCGTCTGCTTGTGACGAAAGTCAAGGGTGAACTGGAGGTCCGAGTCCTCGAACGTGACTCTACATGAGCCATCCTCGTGTAGGACTTAGCGAAGAGTCTATAAACACAGATGAGCGGTTGGTTGGCGGGGCCGTAGTCTAGTTTGGACCTGCGACACATTGTGGTCGCCGGGCACAGATAAGGCACCAGCCTGCGGTCCGCCGAGAGCATTGTTCGGCAGCAGACAGTTGGTAGTCGCCGGTTCAAATCCGGCCGGTCCCGCCACCTCTGTCTATGGGAACCCAGGAGGAGGCCCACAACACCGTTTCTCGTGGGTTGGGTGGTTGCCATGTGAATCGAGGCCACGAGATACGTCATACGGACATCGATCTGGGTCTCATATACATGTTCATGGGCAGTCAACAGGAATTGCTACACCCGAGTGCCGAGGTTGCCCGATTCTGAAGTGGCTGCCGGTTCTGTGGTGGTAGGGGTCCATATCGAGGAGGACGAGTCCGTTGTACTATTCGCCGCAGAGGATTGAGCAGATAAGACAACTGATGAATAGCGAGTCCATTGATGCCCTGATACTGACCAGGCACGAGGACGTACAGTATGCCACGGGCTTCCAGGCTCCGGGGTGGGGTATCCCGGTAGGTTGTGTGATAATGCCGGGTCTCCGGCCGTTGCTAGTCTTACCTGAGAGTATCTTGGGCCTCACTGAGGACATTACCTCGGGAGTTGCTGTAAGGGGATTCCCCTCCCCTGGTCCAGTGGCCTGGACTCTCCACAGGCCTGCCGCCTTCTGGCAACGTGTTCTTGAACTGCTTCAAGAACACAGAGTTGACGCCAAGACCATAGGGATTCAGCTCGACCACGTATCGGTCAACGAATATCAGATGGTGAGATCTACCCTGCAGCGAGCATCCCTGAAGAACTGCTCTCAGCTATTGTATGAACTCAGGCAGGTCAAGGACAGTACGGAGATTGCTGCGATTCGAAACTCGGTGAAGATAGCGGAGATCGGGTTGCGGACTGCACTTGAAACGGTCTCTCCCGGTCGGTCCAATGTGGAGGTCTCTGCAGAGGTGGAGTCCGCCATGAGGACGGCGGGCCGACAGCTCACAGGACTGCGGGCCACGGTCATGTCCTGCGTAGATGATCTGTGGCGAGAAGAGCCCTCGTACAGGGTGATACGGCCAGATGACATGTTGGTGGTGGAGGTCACGACTCGCAGGGCTGGATACTATGCGCAGATGTCAAGAACTCTCCGAATGGGCGAGTTGAAGGAGAAACAGTCAAGACTTTTCCGCACCGCAATGGCTGCACTCGAGACGATCGAGAATATGCTCGTTCCCGAGAACGAGGTACGTGATGCTGCCAACTCTGTACGTCGGTTGCTCGATTCAATAGACGGAGTCGCGATCAGTGGAAGACTGGGCAGCTCGATCGGACTCTGTGTCTCAGAGCCTCCCGTGATATCCCCTGACGAGCGAACTCCAGTCCGCGAGGGCATGGTGTTCTCGGTGGGTCCGGTGGTCCGCGGTCCCGATCGTGAGATCGCCCGGGTCGGTGAACTCGTCCTTGTGACGTCAGACGGAGCAGAGAGTCTCTCCACCCTACTGAGAGAGACAATGTAGGTCCCCCCGAGTCTGGCGACCCCTGATTTGCGATGCAACGACTGCCCCTATCTTGACGTCCGCCCTGGCAAGTGATGTCTGCAGCTACTGTCGGCATGATCTGCCAATGGTGACAGGTGTAGTCACTGGCATGACTACCTGTTCACTGCCACCTCTTCAGCTTCTGGAAGACCTGCGATATGACCTCAGCTCTGAGGTTGTGTTTTGCTAGTTCGTCTCTCGATACTTCTCTTACCTGAGAAGCAGGGGCACCTGTATTCATTGAGCGTGGCGGTATGACGACATTCGGGGGAACGATACTACCAGGTGCAAGGATGACGCCCTCTCCCAATGAGGCTCCATCGAACACCACAGAGCCCTCCCCCACACTGACGGAGTCCCCCATGTATACACCATGTACCACTGACGCTGTGTGGATTATACAGTCGTTCCCTATTATGGCCGGGTTTCCAGCGGTATGGGCATGTATGACTACGCTGTCCTGTATACATGTCCTCTCGCCTATCTTGACTGGAGCGTAGTCTCCCCTGATGACTGCACCTGGCCATACACTGGACTTTGGACCAATCTCAACATCACCAATCAACGTGGCCTGTGGGCTGACATAGGCGGTTGGATCAATCTTGGGATTCTTGTCTCCAAGTGGCACGACCGGCAATGGATCACCTCTGCTATGAGCACGAACCTCTCGGTCATAGGAGGATAAAAAGACAAGTGTCGCTCCGGAGGTGCCAGTCGTACTCTGTAAGGGCCCCTGATGACTCACTAGATCGAATTGAGAAGCTCTACCTCTTAGGTCCAGCCACATCATGAAACTGTATTTGACACCAGAGCCACAGACGGAATGGATCATCCTGTGTAACTCTGGTGCTCGTGACTGGTCTAGTTTGTCTTGTCCTCTCCTAGCAGTCCCTCGATAATATCGACGTAGATCTCCTCTGGAAGCACTCCGACGAGCCTGTCGATTCTGTGTCCCTGTCCGTTGTCGAATACGACTCTCTCTCCGTGATTGTATACTAGCACCGTTGGCACGCCGCTTATCCTATTCTGGCTGCTGAACTCCCGATTCTTGTCGACATCGATCTTCACTACCTTGAAGCCCCTGTCTCTGTACTTCTCATCTAGACTCTCCAGCGTGGGTGCCAACATCTTGCAGGGCTGGCACCAGGTTGCGTAACAGTCGATGAATACGACCCTGTTCTCCGCGACAATGTTACTGATCTGACTTGCTGAGACCTCTTGTACCACTGTTCTCATCTCCGTTTCAATTGAACACGACCAACCGGTTGTGAACAATTGAGCACAACCGTAGGAGGGTGATGAGCATTTAAAGTCTTTTGCATCATTACATGTCAGAGCTCTCTCTATATGGCACCGAACTTGGTGATCTCAGTCCACGTTCACTGCTGCGGCGCACTTTCAGGGGTTATAGTCTGAGAGTCGAAAAGCTTGATAAGTCCGGCGCGGACCCCTGCGACCTCCGGTGATTGAGGTGCCCGTGCTGCATTGCGTTGCTTGTGGTTCCAGACTGGACATCAGAAAGACTGGGACCATATGGACGGTCCGATGCACAGGCTGTGGTGAAGAACACTCTACCGAAGGTAAGGATCTCTTGGACGCGTATGAGGCATATACAAGCCATGTGACGAACAGCGCCGGACCGAGACAAACCACAATGCAGGGCCCTCTATCCACATCCGTGTCCAACAGGTCACGTGCGTCACTTCATGATGACCATAGCAAGAGACCCCGGGAAACACCTCGGGTCCAGTCCAGAGAAGAGATAGAACAGGTCATTGCGAAGAGCGGGATTCACCTCAGGCAACTGCCCGATACACTCAGGCGCATAGTGCTCATGGGACGTGATTATCTGGTACACTACCGCCGAATTCCCCCCAGTGATGCGGAATTCGGTAGACGCGTGGGTGAACTGCAGATCCCGAACCGGCTCAAGGAGTACCTGACGTCGCGTGGTATTGAAACACTCTACAGGCATCAGGATGAGGCGTTCCGTGCGATAGAGGCAGGTCGTGACGTCGTGATTGTTGCACCCACTGCTCAGGGAAAGACTGAGGCGTTCATGTTGCCCATAATCAAGAGCCTGCTTGAATCGCGGACAAGTGAGTTCAGTAGCAGCGTGGGTGCAATACTCATCTATCCCACGAAGGCCCTCGCCAGAGATCAGTTCGACAAGATAAAGACCATGTGTCAGGCATCGGGTCTTAGTGCCGACATCTTCGATGGGGATGTGCCATCATCACATAGAGATCGAATCTACGAGAATCCACCTGATATCCTCCTCACCAATCCGGATGTGCTGCACTATCACCTTGGTAGAACTTGGTCCCGGCTGACACCTATTCTTGATGGCACGAAGTTTGTGGTGCTCGACGAGATTCACCTGTATACTGGTTCCATGGGTGCTAACGTCTACTACATCCTCAAGCGACTGGCCATTGAGATTGGTCACTTCCAGTTGATTGGAGCGTCTGCGACCGTGTCCAATCCGAAAGAGTTTGCGGAGCAGCTGTTTGACAGGGAGGTCCTCCTGATTCAGACGGACTCTGCAAAGAGGGGCGCGATTCATTTCCTCATGTACTACCCTGGTGACCGCAGCAAGTACAGCATGATCGCAGACCTGGCAGCTGCCCTTCAGAGGTCCGGATTCAAGACGCTCGTGTTTGGCAACACTCACAATGAAGCAGAGCTGATCAACATCCTGCTGCAAGACAAAGGAATCCGTTCAAGGATCCACCGTGCAGGTCTTCCGAAGCGCGAACTCAGGGAGATAGAGCAGCAGTTCAAGAGTGGCTCCCTGTCCCTGATAGTATCTACGCCCACACTGGAGCTTGGCATCGATATCGGTGACCTTGACAGTGTGATAAGTATGCTCGTGTCTGTGACTAGAGTCACGCAAAGAATTGGTCGGGCCGGTCGGAAGGGACAGGAGGCCGTAGCCATATTGGCCCTCAGGGACAAGGATCCGATCTCATCATTCTATCGCTCCAGGCCAGACAGGTACTTTACCGATATTGATGCGGCCTACGTGGAGCCTGGCAACGAGGTCGTTGGTTACTACCAGCTGATCGCGGCTGCGATGAGTAGGAAACTGAAGGTCGATATGTTCCCGCACCAGCAACGTATTCTTGAGCGCCTCAGGAATGACGGAGTGATCTCCATCGGGACGAATGGAGAGGTGAGGATCACTGACTACCGTAGGGCGAGAGAGGAACTGGAAGGTTACAACATCAGAGGCATCGGACCCACAGTGTCGATATCGAGAGACGGACGTGACATAGGCGAGCGATCAATGCCAATGGCTGCACAGGAACTTCACCCGGGGGCAATATACCTGCATGGTGGTCAGAACTATAGATCCGTCGAGTTCCAGTACAGTGATGGACAGGGAAAAGCTGTTGTTGTTCCTCATCCCGATCGTTCTGTCTATACCCGTCCCCTATACTACACGACGCCGCTGGTGATAGAGACTCACGAGGGACGAAGAGTCCTTGGTCTGGATGTCAAGTACTGCACTCTGGAGATGACCCAGAACGTCGTGGGATACATCACAAAGAAGACACACACAGATCAGGTGATAGGCAAGACATTTCTGGACACACCTATTGAATACAGCTACCTCACCCGAGGTTTCGTCTTCCGTGCCCCGGCACCGTCCAAGGCCATTGACAAGTTTCTGCGGGACTATCCCGGTGGCACTGAAGTGCTCTCTGGTGACCCGCTTGACCTGTATGGCGGGACCTTTCATGCGGTTGAACACGTACTGATCGAGTCGAGCGGGATGCTCACTGGTGGGGGCGCTCACGAGACTGGAGGCGTTTCCATGGGCGATTCTGGTACCATATTCGTGTACGATGGTGCTCCTGGCGGGACGGGTGCCTCGAAGCTACTGTACGGCCGCCTAGAGGAGGCATTCTCCCGCATGGAAACAATACTTTCCACGTGTGAGTGCCAGACTGTGGATGGTTGTCCCCTGTGTACATACTCATATCAGTGTGGCAACAACAACAGGCCTCTCTTCAAGGCAGGTGCACTTGAGGTGACTCGTATGATACTCGATGGTGTTGAGATGGATCTGGACCTGCAGTCGTACCGCGAGTTTGAACCGCTTGTCTAATACACACGGGGGCGATAGCATGAGATTCTCCATAGGCAGGGGTCATGACGGACCGGCGCGCACAGGCTTGCTAAGTCTTGACTCCACCACACTTGATACTCCCTTCCTCATCATGCCAGAGCCGTCTCCATCAATCCCTGGCATGAGCTATGTCGTGGCTGGCCGTGATCCCACTGCCGTGGGGACTGAATCACTGCTTGTGCTCCCCTCGGTCCTGTGTGGAGAGCCAGACCCTACGATTGCGGAACATCATGGGCCCATCCTTCTCCCGTCTGCTCCATCGATATCAGAGCTGAGTTCCAAGGCTGTGAGGATCGCAGTGCAGATGCAACTCAGCATAGTCGAAGAGCTGAGTGACAAGACCTCCGCTTCCCGAATGATCTTGCGTATCCCCTATGGTTCTCGTCCTGATGATCTTCTTGACCTCATACATCGTGCCTCGGAGTTCGGTATTCGTGCAGTTGCTGTCTCTCTCAGGGGAGACCTGGGTCCCAGTGACATGTTATCCGTGAGGGCACGGTCTGTGGTACCACGTGGTTGGATGGCGCTTGCACTTGGGGAGATTGCCCCCTCGTTGGTACCACTCCTGTACTACTTGGGCTTCGATGGCCTGGACATGACGTCTGCCTACCTTGCAGCCGCAAACGGAATGCGACTCTGGCATAACGGCTCTGAGACTGTTCAAGACTCTGAGCAGTCGATCCGTTTCTGTCCGTGCGGTGCATGTCTCGGCGTCGATGTTGGGTCTATCAGGGGACACAATCTGGTCGATGTCCTGACGAGGCACAACAAGCTGGTGTACCGTCAGTCTCTCTCTGAGGCAGTCTATGCCATGCAGAGGGGTACTCTCAGAAGCCTTGTGGAATCGACATCTCACTACTCCACCGAGCTGGCAGCATTCATTCGTAGACTTGACAGGGAACTCTATGCCTTTGTCGAGGAATTCACTCCGAACTATGGCATGTCTACCTTGCCCCTCATAGGACCGGAGTCCTACCATTCTCCGGTTGTGAGAAGGTTCAGAGAGCGTGTGGCATCACGATACCAGCCGCTCCCTG
Source organism: Candidatus Thorarchaeota archaeon (assembly GCA_038893995.1). Lineage (GTDB taxonomy): Archaea > Asgardarchaeota > Thorarchaeia > Thorarchaeales > Thorarchaeaceae > JAWAQK01. The sequence continues at coordinate 12,817 of JAWAQK010000019.1, forward strand.
GTAAGAGACTGGTCATATTGCTGCCCTGCTCAGCCAGGAAGCCCTACTCTGAATCAAAGTCTCATCATATGTTCCGGGCGAGTATTGACTCTGCCATCGGTGATGTGATGGGGCTGGTCTCTGAGACAATACTGACCTCTCCGCTTGGAGTGGTCCCCCGTGAACTGGAGAGGGTCTTCCCAGTGTCGCGATACGACCTCCCGGTGACAGGTGACTGGGACCACGAGGAGATCGAGATTGCATCAGCCGCGCTAGTCACGCACTTGAGCAAGTTCTCGTCAGACACCGTTGTAGTTGCGCATGTCACTGGCGGTTATGCACAGGTCGTGAGGAACTGCGAGTCACAGGTTCGGCAGAGGATCGTGTATACTGCGCAGGGCGAGTCAACAACTAGCTCACGCTCGCTCGAGTCACTGGAGAGGGTCCTGCGCGGTCTCAGGGATGAACTCGACATGGCGCCCACAGGCTCCTCCCCTAATGTTGAGGCAATGCGTGCAGTGGCGGACTTCCAGATGGGAGCCGGAGCCGGTCCCCTGCTAATACCAGACGGAAGCCGGTTCAGAGGACGTGTCCACCAGGTCATCAGATGTTTTCTGGAATCAGTACAGACCTGCTCGTTCATCGGTCAGACAGGCTCCCTGTCGTTGACTGTCAAGGGCGCAGAGCTGCTGCTACCTCTTGGACGGTACATAGTGAAGTTCGATGGTGACAGAATCCGAGGAGGGTCCCTCTTTGCAATCGGCGTGACAGATGCTGATCCCGACATTCGCCCCGGGGACGAGGTCATAGTGGTGAACAGAGAGGGACGGGTTGTGGCTGTCGGCAAGAGTGACATGTCTGGTCGTGAGATGTGTGAGCTTGACAATGGACGGGCAGTCTCACTGAGGCACAGGGAGGACTGACAGGTGCGCACAGAGATTCAGTATCTGCACGATGAGATTGTGGCCGCCAACCTGCGGGCCCGTGCATCATCCATATCGAGACGCAAGAGGTCAGGTGGCTCGGAACCTGCTGCGAGCTGGGTGGTCACTGAGAGAATCCATGAGAATATGGGCCGGGCACTCTCGGTAGTGCTGTCCACGTTGGGGTGCTCCCATGCACGGGCCGAGGGTGGAGGCTGTACTATGTGTAGCTATCTTCTTGACGGCAGCAACACCGCAGTGGATGCGGACTCACTCGTCTCCCAGTTCAGGAGTGCGATGAGTCGGTTGGCCGGAGTGTCTGCTCCCATCAGAGTGAAGGTATATACGAGTGGCAGCTTTCTCGACGTCAATGAGGTTCCTCTAGAGGCTCGTATCGCCATACTCCGAGAGATAGCCGCTGATCCACGTATCACAGACGTTGTGCTGGAGTCTAGACCCCAGTTCGTGGATGATGAGAGCATGTATCAGATCCGGGAGATACTCGGCAAAAGGAGGGTCGAGATTGGGATTGGCCTCGAGAGCTTCAGTGATGTAGTGCGCCAGGTCTGTGTGAATAAGGCATTCTCCCTGCGTGACTTTGAGTCGTCAGTCGAGACCACGAGCCGTCATGGAATTGGGGTCCGCGCTTATGTGTTGTTGAAGCCGCCATTCATCACGGAGCGAGATGCGCTGCGTGACTCGATCCGTACGATCGTGAGAGCCGCGGAACTTGGCGTGACTACAGTATCTCTGAATCCAGTGAACGTACAGAGATCCACACTTGTTGAGGAACTATGGCAGCGTGGTGCATACAGGCCGCCATGGCTATGGACAGTCGTCGAGGTATTGAGATCGAGCAGGACTGAGTGCGCACGTGATACAATGATAGTGTGCGATCCCGTTGCTGCTGGCACGAGCCGGGGGCCTCACAACTGTGGAAGATGCGACTCCTCTGTCACCGATGCAATCAGGCTCTTCTCTTTGGAACAAGACCTGAGCCATCTCACGAGACTTGGCTGTTCGTGCAATGCCGTCTGGCAACGCTCCCTTCAATCAGGGGACCTGACCATGCTGGTGTGATGCCCCTCTAGATAACTAGAAAAAGCTCACAGTGGAAGTCTACCATATCCAGAGAGGTCTGATACAATGGTCAACTATGTCACCCGAGTCTCTGTGTGGTTCTACAGCGAAGGAGCATCTCCGTCTGCAGTAATAACTAGGCTCATGGGACTTGGCTTCAGGCCGGTACGGGGTTCTCATGATTTCGTTTACGAACACAAGGGTCACGATCTGAGCGAGTCCGACCTCACAACGGCCATTCTCGAGATCGCAAACGGCCTTCACAAGGCTCTCTCGGGCTTCAAGGTGCTCTACAATCTGGAAACTGGTCCTGTGAGCGACGCGTCAGATGACATTCCGTTAGAGATCATTGACGCAGAACTTGAGCAGACAAGAAGAGAGATTGAGTCTGCAGAGAGTGACATCAGTCCAAAAGTCGACTGAGAGAGGGAGAGGGTCTTATGCCCTCTCGTCTCTCTCTCGGGAGGGATGAGTGGGTCTCAGTCGGATGTGACTTCTGGCTCACGTCGCTCGTAGTCGCCCTCGCCCTCGACCATCACTGTCAGCTTCTTCTTGTCGCCTGGGTTCATTCTGTTCCAGACCCAACTGAGGGTTGTGCCTGTGGGCGACTGGGTGACCTTTGGTTCCTCCTCACTGGGGTCAGTCCGGATATACTTGAAGCCTGGTGGTATCCAGTCAGTCAATGTGACATTCTCTACCGTGACCTCTCCCTTGTTCTCTGCCATTAGAACTACTACGTACTGTCGGGCCTCAGCTCCCCTGTTGATCGCCTTCTTGGCAGATATTGCACGCTTCCTGTATATCACACCTAGCTTGTGTCCGTCGGGTTCGCTGTAGGCCTCAGCTGCAAGTCCAGCTGGATGAGGCTTCGCATAGCAGTGGATGGGACTTGGATACTGTTTCTCCGGTCTGTTCCTCCAGGCCATGATTGCGTAATTGATCTTCAGGTCCTGCCCGGGCTTCAGCCCACCCACCGAGTCGATCAGCTTCGGCACCTGCACTATCAGCTTGTGTGGGACTGAGGGATCCTGGCCCTCTGGTTCAATCTCAACTGCAGTCTGGCCCGTGTACTTCTGACCACCCACAAATACCGATACATGTTCGCTCTTCGGCGGCATCACGTCATCGGGGAGATTGTCTTCGACCACCACCTCGTCAATGTCAGCTGTTCCCGTGTTGGTAACCACAACATCGACCTCTACGGGTGTCTTGTCCATGCTGTTCACTTCTGGTGGGTCAAAGGTCTTTGTATAGTCTATCTTCACGACAGGGATCTTCTGATCCTCTTTCTCAATCCGGCCTAGCACTCTTCTCGTGATAGTTCGGGTGGGAGTGCATGTCACTTCGTGGGTACACTTGGGAGGCGACTTGCTCTCCACCTCAAACTTGGTGCTCCAGCTCTCTCCGGGCCCAAGTTCTACCCTCGGAGACTCATCGATCATCTTCTTCTTCTCGCCACCCTCCTCCGGCGTCAGGAACACCTCGGCATGGTCCAGTCTGATCACGAACTCGCTCTCGTTGGAACACTCGAGCGTGCAGACCCAGTGGTTAGGCATGGCCTCGGCAGTCTCGATACCGGTCAGAAAGTCGGTCAGTGCGGTCAGGTCCGGCTTCAGACTCGAACGCTGTTGATCTTCAGCACGATATGTGACCACTATGGAGCCGGCATTCTTTACTCCCGGATCCTCCACCCTTGCAACTGCTGTGACCTGCAACACAGTCTCCTCATGGGGATAGATGAGGAAATCGTTCCATATGATCTGCCTAGTGTTGGGATCAAACTCTGCCTTCCCTGACTGGGCGCTCTCAATCTTGACGTCAGTGAGTTCAGGAGGAATGGCCTTGTTCAGGACGATGGCCTCCAGATTACCATCACTCTCGTTTCTGAGGCTTATCGTCATTCTGACCCTGTTGTCCTTTCCGAACACATACGCATTCCTGACGTCTTCCGCAGCTACCTCACACGCGTCGTAAGTTTCCCTGAGTGTCAGCAGCGGTCTGTCGATCTTGGTCTGATATTCCGTACTCCATACCTTGCCGACCTCTATCTCGCCAGCTGGAATGGAGTCCTGTGTGATGGTGGTGCCGTCGCGCGATCCTGCAACATGAACCACCACGTTCCATATTCTGTTGCTGTTGGAGATGTTCTTGACGCTCATCACACATGACGTCTGTGTGCTGAGCAGCTCACTGTGTTCACCGAGTCGGGCACTCTCTGACTCTTCTAGGTCGATGATCACAGTCTTCTTCTCTGTCACCCACATTCACCCACCTATCTTCTAATCCTCCCGAGTTGACTGACGGCTCGTCTGGAAACTACTCTCACGGGTGTCTCATGACACCTGATACCGGAACTCGTTGCCAGCTGCCCATGTGACTTCAGCCACCTTTCCCACGTCCATGGGCAGGGGTATGGAGCCCGGGGCAAATTGATCCACGTAGCGGACAAACCTGGCCAGCTGTTCTGGCTCGTACCACCTCATCGGTATTACGAGTCGGGGTCTTGCATCGACACAGAGACTCACTGCGTCTTTCACTGGAAACACACCATCGCCACCTATCGGTGTGATGAGTATCTCGGCCTCCAACTGGCCAAATGGTCCACGTATTGTTGTGTCTCCCAAGTAGGAGATACGCATTCGCCCCATCTCAATATAGAGTCCCAGATTCTCTATCTTGTCTTGACTTGCTGGCATTCCCCGCTTCAGTGGGTGCGGGGTTATCTTTAGTCCTGGGATCTCGTATGGTGTTTCAGCCGCAAGTTCATGTAGCAACCACGGCTTTCCCCCCTGCTTTCTCACCTTCTCTATGGTGGTCGCGTTACCGAGTATCCATGCCTTCGAGTTGTCAGCTATCTTGGCAGCATTTCCGAGAGCATCATCGAGATGGTTTGTTACCACGATTATTCTGACGTCAAAGTCATCAGGAACGACCGGGGTCCCATCCCAGATGCCCGGATTGAGCAACACGGATGTGTCTTTTGACTCAAGAGCAAATGACGTACGACCAAGATACCTGATCCTTAGCATTCCTCGCACCCCGTGATGAGTAGATCCCGTGAGCCGACTGCCAGACTGTTCCTATGCTTCGTTGCATTTAAGCAAATTGGGCATGATTCGAATAAGACTCAACCATGCTGAGCGAAAATCTTTTCATCATCAATATGACTCGTACGGTAGTCCAAGGGACGGGCAGAGGAGTGCAATGCTGGAGAGATTCCTCAGTGATAGCTTTCGGAGGCTTGTGAAGGCAACCCTGAAGGACGCAGAGGCGTTTCTCAGGGCGAAGGAATCCGAAGACTTCTCAAGGGACAGGCAGAGGATCCGGGACGAGTTACTGTGCCAGGTCGAAACGCTTCCGAATGATGCCCGCCTTGCCGAGGACTACCTGGTCGCAGCCGTAGACGGCTCCGGTCATGAGCGGCTCCTTGCCAGAGATGATCTCCGGTTCCACCTGCTCAGTACTGCGACGGTCTACCTTGACAGTAACACCCGGAATGGTGTCCCGTTTCAACCAGTTCCTCGCGACCAGCTGGAGTCTGCCATTGGGGAGCAGCCCTCTCTGGATATTCACTGGCACTCGGGCACTCGTCAGGACACATTGACCAAGGTGGCAGAGTCAATTCAGTCGATATACTCAGGCCGGTCTCCGAATGAACTCATTGCCCAGTTCCTCGAGGAGAGGCGGTCCTCCAATTCTCGGTCGTCGGGTGTCAGCGAGACGCGACGTGTGGGACATCTGGAGCGACCAGATACGATGGAGGACCTGATATCTCGACCTTGGTCGTTGAGTCACTCCATGATTCACGACGAGTTGCGTAGGGTGTCTGAGCTGGCAGCCGCACGAAGGGCTATCATGAGCACAATGAAGCCCAAGTATCTCATGCTAGATGGTTCGATGAGTGTGTTTCTCGATCCCCACGACAAGCTCCCTCTGATGCCCAGTGGCTTCATGCTACGAGAGTTGTCCTCTCTCGCGAGAAAGGAGAATGTGATCTTGTGCGCTGTGAGTAAGAGACACACCATCCCCTTTGCCCACAAGATTGCCCAGCTGGCTGCGGATCGGTTCGGCAAGAACAGCAAGTGGTTCTGCTTTCTCCCTGGCAATGAGGACCCTGGCGGAGTGCTCCATATCTACGAGGAGCATGCATATATCCCTCCTTATCTCGCAGTTCCCTATCTCTTCAGCTTCTCAGCGACAAACAGACCATCCAGAATAGACTTTGACAGGTTGTGGTGGAAGAAGAACATCTTCGTGGAGGGTGATGCCGACGCAACGCGCGAGAACGAAATGAGTCTGTTCAGGGACCTGGAGTTCATGTCGAGAGACGCCCGTTGGTATGGCTACCCAGTAGCACTCGCCCTGGCACATGAGACCTGCAAGGTGAGCTTCAGCGATATCCAGCTGGCCCGCGAGATATGCTCAGACGTGCTCCACGAGCTCGGACTCGATTCGAGGATAGCAAATGAACCACGAGAAGACTATGGATTGTAGGAGTGTGTTCAACTGTTGATAGACCCTGACTCACTGGGCGAGAGATTCGGAAAAGTCAGTGTGGGCGACCATCATCTGCTCGGTATCATAGGCCGGAACCGAGACATCAGCGTTGGTGAGATCTTTCAGATACATTCGGTGAAGGATTCCTGCGAGCGTGTGTTCTTCTTCAGGGCGCTGGGAATAGAGCATTACATTCGACGAGTCGACGACATCTCCAGGGTTGCCAGTTCACTCCTGGTTGAGGGTGACTCGTACCTCTCAGGCATCGATAGAAACATGCTTCTGGCTGTTCATGGGAAGATGCTGGGTTACGCGGAAGAGGTCGATGGGAAATGGGTCTTCAGGGCGCCTAGGCGTCTACCTGATCACCTGGCCGACGTATACCGACCCATTCCTGGGAAGTCTGACAACATAGTTCGAGACCTACTGGCATCTCAGACAGCAGGAGAGCTCTATGTTGGAGACCTACAAGTCGGGGAGTCCACACTTGATGTCCCTGTCTGCATTCCAGCCAAGTACCTCCCCATGCACGTCGGGGTGTTTGGTTCTACAGGGGCGGGCAAGAGCAACCTCATGATGGTACTCATCAAGTCAATGATCGACAACAATCTTGAGTGCCTGAGGAGGACCAGTGACGATCGTACCAGAGTCTCGGCGTTCTGCATAGACCCTCATGACGAGTTTGCAAAGGGTATTGATCATTACGGTATTCAGAGCATAGTCGAGGCACTCGACCAGGACACGAGGTCTGAGGTCATTGGTGACTTCTACTACCTCACACCGCACCTCAAGGCCACGCCGAGAGAGATCAGACGGTATGCCCGCGAGATTCGCATTCGCTGGGAGGAGATCCTGCCGCACGACATGTACTCAATTGGTGACTATGCTCCGCAGATGTCGATCTTCATCGACACGATGTATGCACAGCACAAAGAGCTCTGGATAGAGCGGATCCTCGAGTCCGAAGAGATGGAAGGTACTCCCAAGGGCACAGTCGAGGCTGTCAAGAGAAGACTCTCCTTCCTCGAGAGATCGTCTGTCTTCGTCAGGTCCGGTGACTCTGTGCTTGATGAGATATTCGCCGCGCTCGAGTCTGGACGTGTCCTGGTGGTGAACACCAGTCTTCTCAGCGACCAGGAACAGTTCTTGCTCACGACAGTCGTCACTCGTACCGTATCCGACTTCCGGAGAGCACTGAAGAGCAGCGGCAACCTTGACGACTTTGAACAGCAGGGAAGGATGCGACTTCCCAAACCATTCTTCGAGCGCAACAAGGAACGGGCAAAATCATTCTACGGCCGAGGTAAGACTGGTGACTCACCTGTCCGTGACCCTCGAGAACTACCGGTGATATTGATCACTGTCGAAGAGGCTCCCTCGATCCTCAATCCTGTGTTGATGCAGGGTCAGTCAGTGTTCAAGGACATCTCGCGTCAGGGTCGTAAGTTCAATATTGGACTCCTCGTTGTGAGTCAACAGGTCAGCGTGCTCGACAACGTAATTCTCAGTCAGATGAATACGGAACTGAATCTTCGCCTGGGCAACGAGCATGAGATCCGTGCCTGCATAGAGAATGCAAGTTGCAACATCAGTGGCTTCGAGGAGGAGTTCAGGGTCATGGGTCGGGGCGAGGCCTTGCTCACGGCATCATATCGAGAGACCCCTGTCCCTGTCAAGATTCCGAAGTTTGACGACCTGTTTGTCAAGGATTCAGGCCGGTACAGCACCACCAGAAGACGAACCGAGAAACATACGTTGTGAGGTATTTCAGATTGTCTGTAAGGATTGTACATCTGTCTGACACTCATCTGGGTGCAAGCCCAAGGGATGGTGTTCGCTCAAACGCATGGGCTGAGGACAATCGAGTGAGGCTGATCGAGAACGACTTCTACGAGCGGTTCAGAGAGGTATTTGCTGAGATAGCGCGCATAGACCCTCCTCCCGACCTTGTGATTCATTCGGGTGACCTATACGACTCTCCCTATGACAAGAATCCGTTTCCTCCTCCCACAGTGGCCGAGACCGTCGCTGTACAGGTGATACGATCCTTCACCGAGGAGACTGGAATACCCGTACTCATAATCGATGGCAACCACGGTATCTATAGAAGTCTTGATGTGTCCATGCTTGAGGTGCTTCAAGCATCGATTCCGCAGCTCAGGGTTGCCACACGACTACAACTCAAGGATGCGCTGCGGAATGACCGGCCCCTGAAGTTCGAGTATGAACACCTTGATGTCTTCTGCTTTCCATTCATGGAGCTATCTGTGCTAAAAAGTGCTGACATGTTGAACCAGCTGAGAGACTGGATAACTTCATGTCAGGCACCGAGAGGAAACCGTATCTCTGTAGCCGTAGCTCACGGAATGAAGATCGATGAGACATTGTTTGATGAGATATTCTCGATGGGCTACGACTACATTGCTCTCGGACACGACCACATCCAGCACCAGCACTCTGACAGGGCTTGGTATGCAGGATCGACTGAGAGGTGGCGTTTCGACGAGGCCTCACATCAGAAGGGGTTTCTCATCGTGGACCTCGAGAAGGGCAAGACTCCCGTCGTAACGCCGCATCACCTGAGGTTTGCTCGGCCAGTGCTGAATGCCAGGCTGAGGATTGAGCCCGATGACACTATTGAGTCGGTGCGACAGAGAGTCATCGAGTGGCTAGACAAGTCTGTGCCAAGATCAGGTAAGGATCCCAGTGTTTCAGCACGGATACGTCTGGTGCTCAGCGGCACATCTCCGCTCGTTGACCCGAGCGAGCTCAACTCAATGTTGGCATCGCTGAGGGTCAACCTGTTTGGCGACTCATCAGAATTCAATGTATGCCAATTCGTGTGGTCCGTCGAATCCGTCGAGACAGAGCATGTGGCCCATGCGTATCCCGAGATCATTTCGGAGTATCTCATTGAGGATCCCGCCAGTGAGTTTTCCCAGTACCTTGAATCGTTGAAATTAGAGCCAGGGTTCGATTCCCGACTGCTGACCCGTATCGCAGTCAAGGCACTTGAACGTGCAGTCCAGTCTCACGCACAGAAGCTGGTCTTGGAAGATCTGCTGGAGGATGATGGATCTTGAGAATTCTCAGGCTCGAGATCAAGAACTTCAAACCATACGAGGATCTCGTCCTACCAGAAGAGGGCGAGCTCCCAACGGGGCTCATACTCGTCAGTGGTCCCAACTCCACTGGAAAGTCCTCCCTGTTCGAAGCCATACTGTGGGCGCTCTGGGGGGCTGAATCGCTCGACCTCAAGAACGATGATCTTGTCAACTTCTCTTCCACATTCTGCCGAGTTGTAGTTGTCTTCGAAGTCGGTGGAGTCGTGTACAAGATTGACCGCAGCTATGACGCCGCACAGGGCCCTGCTGTTGTGCTCTACGAGAAGAGGGGATCCGACGTTGGCTGGAAGCGTATTGCAGAGAAGTCTCATACGGTCAAGAGGAGTGTTGAGGAGATCCTGGGCATCGAATGGACTCAGGCACGTAACACGCTACTCGTGAAACAGGGAGAGGTTGCGTCGATCGCCAGTGCTACCCCCTCTGACCTAAGAGACCTTCTGGTCAAGGTGTACAACATTGAAGTGTTGGAAACAATGACTAACCACCTCGACAGTCTCGAGTCTGACCTGTCCGCACGACTAGACGAGATCAGTGCCAAGTATCGGCCTCCAGAGTCAGTCCAGGCACAGATAGATGATGCTCGTCGGAGGATCACGGGCCACGAGAAGGACCGTTCGAGAGCACAGGAGCAGCTAGAGAACTATCAGAAGGAGATGGCGCGGCTTCCCTCAGTCGAACTGCTATCGAGGGTGCGCGAGTTGGCTGAGGCCGAAAGGCGGGGCAAGCGCGACCTCGAACGACTGAATGAGCAGTTTGAGAGGCTCCTGAAGAGGGCAGGAATCGTGGACTCATCTGAGAAGGTCATACGCGCCAGACGCGAGTATCTGGTCCAGGAAGAACAGCGTCTGAAGACGAAGATCGAGGAGGTCGATGAGGAGCGCGGGACAGTAGACCAGGAGATCGGATCGCTGGCAGGACTGGCTGGGGATCTGACCAAGAAGATCGATCTACTACGGTCTGTTGACACTACACAGCCAGACGCAGTCGTGAGGTGTCCTACCTGCTCGAAGCCACTGACACCTGATGAATTGGAATCGATACTGTCTGATTACACACAGCGGCTGGAAGACTACAATGAGCGACATGACAGTCTCACACTGAAGAAACGTGAGCTGTCGGACACCTACTCGAAGTGCTCAGATCAACTGTCCATGGTAACCAAGGCACTTGAGGCGACCTTGGTGGTCCACGAACACTATGAGCAGGTGAGGGCGGCCAACGAATCATATAGAGAAACAGTGCAACAACTGAGCGAGGAACTTGCTAAGATCGGATTTGCGTCTCTGGACGATATGCTAAGGTCCTACAAGAAGCGCGACATTGGCGAGATCGTGGAGTACATCTCCGGACTGAACGACAAGTTGGAGCTCCTCAGAAACAGTATTGAGTCTGCGCAGGAGAAGATCGATCAGGAGAAGTCAGTCATCTCGCGGCTTGAAGCCGAGCTTGCACAGATGCGCAAGCTGAAGGCGCAGATGGATGAACTCAAGAGACTTGATTCCCACTGCAAATATCTGCGTCTGAAGCTGGTCCGCGGATTCATAGCCGACCATATCTTCCAGAAACGTCTGATTGGAATAGTGAGGAGCGCCACAAATCAGTATCTGCAGGCCTTCACGAATGGTCAGTACACACGCGTTGACTTCGAGCCCACTCCTGCCAAGGGCAAGTCGGGATCAGGACTCCTGCTCACAGTCTATGACCAGCGAGACAATGCCGTCAAGAGGCCAGTACAGCTGAGCAATGGCGACCGCACTGCTGTGAGCCTGGCTCTGAGACTTGGGATCAGTAGGACCATGAGTTCAGTACGTCCGCTCAAGGGTGGTCCTGCGGTGTCGCCAAGGATCAGATGCGTCCTGTTGGATGAACCGCTTGGGGGTCTAGACAAGACTCGACGAGAGCTAGTGCTGAGAGGTCTGGTGGATGAGTCTGGCTTTGAGCAGGTGTTTCTCATCACCCATACTGATGTGGAGCTGGAGAATATCGCGTCCAAGATAATTGTCAGCAGGTCTGGTCCGACAAGCACGGCGACTCTGGATGTATTCCCGGATCAGTGAACATCGTCTGGGTCACGACTGAGTAAATGATATCTGAGGCCCCTGGCCAGACACAGCACATGGGCTTCCAGTTCAGTGCACTCTGGGCGCGAACAAGGGCTCACTCTCCTCTGATACTGGTCTTGACAATTGGCCTCATTGTCTGGCTGGTCGTCTTTGGGGCCGCAGTGAGTGACTACCTGGACACTGCAGTATGGTGCAGGCGTTCTGTCTGGGCGGGCGACGGTTCGTTCGAGCTGTTTGGTCTCACTATCTACTATCAGCTAGAGGGATACGCTGACTACTCCTTCTATTATGTTCACTGGGGTCACAACATGCTTCTGGGGGTGCCTCTCTATACGCCTGAGTTTGGTGAACTCACACTCAATGGAGTCCGCAATCAGAATGGGATCTACATATTCCCCCCTCTCTTTGCCATTCTCTGTGCACTTGGTATTCTGTTGCCTGTTGATGATATTGGCATTGGCGTCCTTATTGCCGCGTTTGGTTACCTGACCGCTGTCCCTGTGTATGGTCTTGGTAAGGAGCTGTCAGGAGGAAACGTTCGAGTCGGGACTGCAGCTGCGATGACCTACCTGCTGAGTCCCGCAGTCCTCTACCACATATGCTTCTGTTGGCTCAATCCATCGCCCTTCGTATTCTTCTTCATCTCCGGATACTATGCTCTTGTACGTGGCCACAAGTACTTGGGAACCCTCTTGATAGTCACTGCGGCGCTGTTCAAGCAGACCGCTTGGTTTCTCGGAATCGTACTTGTGGTCGAACTGATAGTGAAACGTAGACACATTCCCATTGCAGACCATAACATGGAGTACCTGCCTACGACCACGCCATCAGTTGACATCCGACCGGGACATGAGAATCGGCTCCGGGCGATACTCACTCGAACTGGGATCAGGATCGCCGAGTCTCTTGACCTACGGGGCTTTGCAAGGAGTGCACTGTTGGCTGCCATCTACGTCTCTGTGATCACACTACCGTTCATGATGACGCAGCCGAACATGTTGGGTTACATGTGGGTCCCGAGCCGGGGCTATCCTCTGGATTCCCTGACTGAGTTACCTGCCTACTCCCTCCCCATGCGTCTCCAGGTCCTTCCCGTTGTTGCTGGCATCCCAGCGCTTGCCATGGTGCTCGACTATCTCGTCTACAACGGCATTCTACTAGTGTTTGGCGTTTCGTTTATCTCAGTCGCGATGTTCCTGGAACCCCGGAGACTGGGTCAGGATGTGCAATACTACAGGCGGCTCCTATTCCTGGCGATGATGCTGATGCTGTGGGTCCATCTCGTCGGGCCTAGGGGTGTCTACAAGTATTACTTCACACTCTTTGCACCGTTCTTCTCCATCTTCTCGTCGTATCAGATGGTGGCAGGTACCAAGAGCCAAGTTGAGTTCTCGTCGTCAATGCTATGGATGCCGATGGCCGTTACTCTCCTGTACCTCCTTCCCAACAGGCTCACATACCTTCTGGCAGTCGCGCTGATCATGATCGCCTATGGCGTGGCACGCTATGTCGGTGCCTTCTGGCATGTCTTGACGACGCCGTGTCGGCTGGTCGTGAATCGTCTGCGATCTCACACACTTCTCATCTCTCACAAGAGCACTCATGAGGTCCCAATGGCAGGAAGCGAGCCCCATGTCTAGACAGACGGGTGTAAGAGACATCATCAAGTCGTTGAGGTGCGGGACACTAGACCGAATTGACCCTGTGTTACTGATTGTCCTGGTATTGGCTGCAGTGCTCTGGGGTGTCGTCTTTGCCAGTGCAATGACGACCTTCTCGGGTGTGCGACCTCTTCGTGGGGTATGGCCTGGGATAGGTACCCTCCCTGTACTGGGTTGGACAGTTGGTATCGACCTCGAGGGGTATGTCGACTACGACTTCTACTACATCACGTGGGCGGAGAAGTTTCTCTCGGGCGAGTTTCCGTATGCCGAGTCGTTCGATACTGCGTACATCAACGAGACTCAGTACAGCGCCCCCTACTTTCTTCCTCCCCTGTTTCTGTACCTGTGTACCGTAGGGAGTCTCTTGCCCATCTATCCGTTCGGGGCAGGAGCAGTGATCACGACGTTCGGTTTCATGACGGCTCTACCAGTATACTCTATCTCTCGATACCTCTCAGAGTCCCGGGTCGTTGCCAACGTGGCCACGATCACATATCTTTTCAACCCACTGATTCTCTATTACACGGCGTTCCAGTGGCTCAACCCTGCACCATTCGTGTTCTTTGCCATGCTGTCTTTCTCTCTCATCATGCACGACAGACGACGAGCATCTCTACTCAGTATGCTGACATCGATGTTCTTCAAGCAGATCGCGGTGTTTCTACTACTACCCCTCATCGCATATCTTGTCAAGGAGAGACCCAGTCGTACATCAACCGGTGACGAGAGAGAGTACACGACAGTTGGAAACGATACTGACGTAAAGAGTTTCTCCAAGATGGTGTCCACCGGTCTGATCTACTGCGTGGTCCTCTCTCTGCCACATATCTTGAGGCCCATTGACTACTTCTACTATCTGCTTCAGCGACCCGGCGTATTCATTCTTACTCAGTTTGACTATCCCCCATCGAGGCGCGAACCCATCACACTTGCGGTCCTGTGCATCGTAGCGGGTCTCCCTGACTGGCTGTCCATGATCGTCAATTTCCTCTGTTACTCGACGCTGGGGATACTCGTGACAGTTCTGCCACTGTTTGCCCTGATGCTAGTTGAGAGGAAGGATGATCGACGGCTCAGATATTACTGGCGTCGAATGTTCTACTACTCTCTATTACTGTTGATCTGCGTACATCTGTTCTCACCAAGGGGAGTCTACAAGTACTATTTTGTTGCAATAGTTCCATTTCTCTGCATACTGAGCGCTGGCAGTCTCTTCTCGAGGGACACGATCAGGGTGGTGCCCCGGGGCCGAATGATAGTTCTGCCATTTCTCTGGTCGATTCTGATCCTACTTCCCGATCGCAACATATACCTGCTTTGGGTCATTCTGATGCTGGTCTCATACGTTCTTGGTCCGAAGATACATCATTCGTTTGTTCAACGCTACAGGACCCGTCCCCGTAATTCTGACGAGGGTCTCTCAGGATGATTCTGACTTGTTGAGCAGCGCCTTCTTCTTGTCTATCCTGTCTCTCAGGTCGGCGAGCTTCACATCCAGCTTTGCGGTCTGTTCTTCATATACATCTCGAGTGATCGTACCAGAGGCGAGTCTCTGCTTCATGTGCTCCCTGATCTGTTCTACGGACCTGATCTCTCTCTCCAGGTATGTGATCTCGTCGAGCAGCTCCCTAGTCGTCTGTTCCTCCTCACTCTGGAACTGCCTGGCCGGTATGATCAGTCCAAGCTGTGACCTTGTCTTCTCGGCGAAATCATATAGTTCGTTACCGAGTTTCTTCATTCCGTCCTCAACATTGTCCACTTTCTTCGATAGTTTCGAGATATCCTTCTGTAGTTCGACAACTGTATTCACGAGCTTTCTGAGCGTGGTTTCTATCTCAGTCAGAGTCGGTTCCGAGACAGCAGTGGCTGGAGTCCTTGCGGTGTCTCCTGTGGATACTGTCCGTGTGGCGACGACTTCACTTGGCTTTGGAGTGATCATTTCACCCGTCAACCACTTGAAGGCATTGATGGCAAAAGCGACGTTGTCCGGGTGCTTGAGTCCGCCCCTAAAAACCTCGTATGTTCCAACAGCCACCACGCGACCCTTCTCGTACTCAGCCACTGCCACAACGGGTGCACTCGGTGGCTCTGCTGTAGATGAGGTCATGGCGATACCTTGGGCATTGCCTGACAGCCTCAGCGTACACGAGGAGGGAACCAGGAGAGAGGTGACATCGCGTGTGACTGGATGAGATGTGATGCTGGTCACGATAGGCATTGTGGCAATGCCCGCATTGTTTCGTTCATCCTTGACAGCAGTGTTCTCAAAGTCGATACCAAAGTCTCTCGACAACTGGCCAAGGTTGGTCATTAGCCCTCTGTCTCCGCCTGAGAGAGAGAGCAGCATCAGCCCACCCCCGTCCGCGACGAACTTCTTGATGGCGTCTATCTCTGCGGTGCGCAGTCTCGAACCACTTGGACAGGCAAAGACGATAGCATCGAACTCCGATATGTTCTTTGAAACAATCATGAAATCCGTGTACGTTTCGACGTCAAAGTCGTTATCACTGAGCATCTGTCCCAGTCTTGCATAGGTGGAGTCAAGCCTACCGCGTTCGTTCTGGGTCTGATCGAACAGTATCCTCTTCCTTCTGACAGGCATGTCCTTGGCCCTCTCTATCTCAGACCATCATCCGGGGACTAATGAGACTTGCGGGGATGCCTGTGGTCGAGCGAGAACCATTTATGATGAGATGCGCATGATCCGGCGCATGTCAAGTGAGGACTGTGTATTCTGCAAGATCGTGAAGAGGCAGGTTCCTGCCTCTGTCGTGTTTGAGGACGACTGCTGCATGGCCTTCATGGACATATTCCCTATTCGGGAGGGTCACTGTCTCCTGATTCCAAAGTCACACTACACGAATCTCCTAGATGTAGATCTGGCAGTCATGGAACGAATGAGTGGCAGACTGGTTGAGCTGACAAGAAAGGTCTATGCTGCCCTTAGACCCAACGGGGTACTCGTGATTGCTGCCAATGGGACAGGGGCAGGCCAGGAGATTCCTCATCTCCACTTTCACGTATTGCCGCGTAACAGCGGTGATGAGTTTCGCTTTCAGTTCCCGAAGGGGTATCGCGAGAAGATGGCCTTGCGAGAGGAACTTGATGCAGTGGCCACGCGAATCAGGAATGCTTCAACATGAGAAGATTGAGTCCCGACCGTTTGTCATGAGCCCTGAGAAGCCCTTTATCGAATTCCATGATCACTACCTCTAGTGTCACAGAGACGACACAGCCCTTCATCAGATGACCTCCGTAGCACCTGCCCTCGTCGTCCGAGACTACCATGTGGGCATGAATGACGGTCTGACCGTCTTCCAGCCTCGAGATGTTCCCGATGCATGAGACCACCTCAACCTCTCTGTTGATCTCGATCTCCCTGTATTTCCTCGAGGCCAGCTCGAAGTAGCCAACTCTAGCGCCTGATAGGGCTCCTATGGCGCTGAGCTGTGCTCCACGAATGTCTTGGTCACGTGCAATTGTCTGAAGACTCTCAAGCACGTCATCTCCCGGTTCCAATCTGGCGACCACTACTCGCCGGGGTATCACTGTGACAGCATGTGTCATGTCTCGGGTCTGTCTCGACAGCTCTATTGAATCTAGTCGTCCGTCGCCATCAGAAGTGCTTATCTGCATGGCATGAGGGATGTTTCGCAGACCGCTCAGTTGATGCGGTCGCTAGTGTCGACGGGCACAGTCTGATCGGTCCCGTTTGAGGAGATGTTGCTTTCAATGGCCCATCCTCAGGGTGTGAGCAGTTGGGCACTGGAACATGCGTGACGGAGTGACCACAGTTGCAAGACAGTGATGGCGTGACTCATGGTAGTGATCAAGAGTTTGACGAAGAGGAGACAATTCCCGAGAAGGAAGTTGTCACAGAGTTTCGTGTTGGACCCAGAGACATACCCTCAGAGGCCCCTCCATCTCTTCTGCTCTCAGTTGACTACGACGGGAAGGCGAATAAGGCCGTTGTGCGACTCTATCGACCTGACACTAGAGACGTCATATTCTGGTTTGACACGTCTGGTCACAGACCGTATTGCTATACTGATCTTGATCCCGAGACTGCATCTAGGAAGGCCAGGAAGAATCCAGGCTTCCTGAAGACAGAACGGGTCCGACTGCGCGACCTACTTCACGACCGGGAAGTAGAGATGACTAAGGTGATCGCTGACAACCCCCTGGCAATCGGTGGGGCAAGGGATTCCATTCGCGACCTGCTCACAGAGAAGGCAGATCGCAGCGCAGGGCCCGAATCTCCTCCTGAGATCAATCACGCTTGGGAGGCCAATATCCGATACAAGAACTGTTACACCTACGACATGGGTCTCATCACTGGAATGATGTACCGGATTGAGAATGGTCAGCTGATCCCATGTTCGCCGACTCTGGACAAGTCTATTCAGGAGGAGTTTAGACGGGCCATCAAAGGTGAGCCGGACATTGAGAAGATGGTTGACCAGTACGCTCCACTCCTGTTCTGCGATGTACCACCTGTTCGACGCGTCGCCATCGACATTGAGGTCTACGCTCCAACCGATGGGGCGATTCCCGATGTCAACGAGGCCCGTGAGAAGGTCACAGCTATCGGCATTGCTGACAGTGACGGACATAACAGGTGCCTCGTTCTTGAACGGTCTGATGTCCCACTGGGCACGAAGGGTCCTGGTTACCCAACTGACCTGAAGATAGACTTCTACTCAGACGAGCGTGAGATGATACTGGAGGCCTTCCGAGTAATAGATCAGTATCCTGTTGTCCTAACATTCGTGGGTGACACCTTTGATCTGGCATACCTGTACAACCGGGCAAGGAAGCTGGGGATTGATGTAAGCGCACAGTGTCCCATACACCTGGGCGACGGTATTGCACTGGTCAACAGAGGAGTGCATGTTGACCTCTTTCGCTTTCTGAAGAATCCGTCCGTAAGGCTCTATGCGCTCTCAGGTGCCTACGACCAGACCAACTTGGACTCGATCGCAAAGGGTCTTCTGGGACTGGGAAAGCTTACACTGACCACTTCGATATTCAGACTGTCTCTCTATGAGCTTGCCCACTATTGTTGGCGAGATGCGAGCATCACGCTTCAGATCACCACTCACAAGAATGACCAGTTGTTTCGACTCATAGTGCTTCTCATGCGAATGTCACGCCTGTCACTGGATGATCTGACCCGTCAGGGAATATCAGCGTGGATACAGTCCATGTTCCGTCAGGAACATAGGGCCCGTCGCGCCCTGATTCCCCGGCCGATTGACATCCAGACGGCCAAGCCATCTGAACCCCATACAGAGGCCGTGATCAAGGACAAACGCTTCAAGGGTGCGATTGTCATTGACCCTGTAGCAGGAGTTCACTTCAATACGACAGTCCTGGACTTTGCGAGCCTGTACCCCACGATAATGAAGCGTCATAACATAAGTTACGAAACCATTGACTGCCCCCACGAGGAGTGTCGACTGAGGACCGATAACAGAGTTCCTGAGACTGAGCACTGGGTGTGCAAGAAGAATCGGGGCATGATCAGCCAGACTATCGGTTTCCTCAGGGACATAAGGGTCGAGTGGTTCAAGGCGAGGAGCAAGGACCAGTCGCTGGATCCTAAGACCCGTGATTGGTACTCAGTCGTCGAGAAGGCACTGAAGGTCTTTGTCAATGCATCATACGGTGTGACCGGAGCACAACATTTCGAGCTCTTCTGCATGCCTGCGGCCGAGAGTGTGACCGCATTTGGACGTGATGCGATAGTGCGTACCAAGCAGAAGGCCGAGTCGATGGGGATACGCGTACTGTACGGCGACACTGACTCTCTGTTTCTGGACAATCCCCCAAGGGAGAAGACGGAGGAACTCGTAAAGTGGTCTCAGGAGGTCCTGGGTATTGACCTAGAGGTCGACAAGGTATACAAGTATGTGGCCCTGTCTGGTCGGAAAAAGAACTACATTGGCGTCCTACGGTCAGGATATGTAGAGGTCAAGGGGCTGAGTGGCAAGAAACGGAACACCCCTATCTTCGTACAGGACGCATTTCGCAAGATGCTGGATATACTGTCCAAGGTCGAGTCCCCAAAGGACTTTGAGGTCGCCAAGTCCGAGATCCGTGATGTCGTGAACTCGGTCATAGACAGGCTTGAGGGACGGTCCGAACCCTACTCCCCGGAAGAGCTCGCCTTCAGGGTACAGATGACCAAGGGCCTGGACCAGTACGGGAAGACAGTACCTCAGCATGTCCGCGCTGCACAGATGTTGCTTGAAACGGGCCGCACTGTCGAACCTGGGTCGATAGTGGAGTATATCAAGACCAAGGACGGTGTCTTACCAGTCGCCCTGGCACAGGGAAAGTCCTTCTGGATTGACACAGAGAAGTACATTGACACACTGAGGTCCGTATTCGATCAGGTCCTCGACTCGCTTGGACTTGACTTTCAAGAACTGATGGGGTTCACGACTCTGGACCAGTTCTTCTAGATATGGCAGTATCGACAGAGTTTCGTCAAGAAACTCTTATAGCATCCTTCCCACTGTGCTTTCACGAGCCCTGTCTGTTTCATCGATTAGTGGGGTCGATGCCATGAAAGAGATCAATCTCAGAGAGTTCTTCATGAAGAAAGCAGTACTGTTGTTTCAGCCTGAAGACATCAAGATGTCTATCAGTGACTTCTTCTCCAACTACGCGTCGTATCTGACAGACGTCGGGATTGTGGGCAAGCGACCCAACGGATATGCACTGTACCCCAGTAAGACCGCCCCGGTCGAGAAACAGCACACAGAGTTCTTCGAACACTGGGTGAAGATGTGTGACTCTCTCAGCATCAGCCTGTCTGTCGGTATGGACTTCTATACAGATGGCTGGTTTGCCCGCGACCCCAAGTACCAGACAATGACATCGAGGGGAAAGGCAATGACGCATCAGATCTGTCCCAATCGTGAGGAGTTCTGGCAGTATGGTGCGGAGATAGTCAAAGAGATTGGCTCGTATCCTATCAGTGAGATATTGTTGTTCGGTTCAGGATACATCCGAGATGAGTTCTGTTTCTGTAGCAGATGCAGGAAGGAGTTTGCGCCACTCGTCAACCAGGAGCCCAGTAGGCTGACCTACGAATATCTGATTGAGAATCCTGACTACCATGCAATGTGGCACAAGTGGCGATCAGAGAAGGTCGTAAAGGGGATTGAGGTACTCAGAGCGGCTGCCAGAGCGACTGACGAGAAGATCGGACGGGCTGAGCCCCTCCGTCTGTCCATCGAGGTCATAGTCGATCCTGAGACCGGTCTCTCTGAGGGCGCGAAGGGCGAGTATGGCTACGACTACTCCAAGTTCGGCGAGATCACTGGCAACATACTCATCAACCTCTTTCCCTGGTCACCGATCCTTCCACAGAGGGGGACCAAGGAGTACAACAATCTTGTCGAGTCCCTCTACTACGTCAATGAGTTCAAGAGAAGAGGTGGCCGGGCGTCACTCTTCAGATGGGGTGTGACGACACTGGAACAGCTCGACGAGATCCGCTCACTCGCAAAGGACGTTGGTATTGACAGGATCGTGACCACTCCTCACTATCCGGTCGACTACTCTGTACGAAGAGAGGCAGCAGTGGGCACCTATTGAAGTGCCCCGCAGAACGGACATCTCGATATCCCCACCCGTATAGTCCTCCCACAGGACAGACAGAAGGTAGTCCTCTCTGCTGATCCCCTACCGTCGTCCCGGAATGGACTCAGTTCTCCAAGTCTGAAGAGAGCGCCGAGACCCTCTGTCGCAGCCTCGCTCCTGACATCACACATTCCTGAGCAGGTGGGGGCCCTGTGTCTATCGTGTGCGCGTGGAGGGTTCTGCTCAACGACTGTTTCCCTGTCACGACCATCAGGTGCGTTCGACAGGTCTTCCCGGAATGGCCCCCGTCCAGTAGTCGGCGTACGCCCTGACTGAACTCGTTCGTCCCCTGTGATAGGCCTGTCCGACGGGCCTACAACTTGACCAATTGTTCCGAGAGACCTACCAGTATAGTCCTGCCTGTAGGCATACTCTGGGGCGAGTGGACCGAATGCTCCCGGCGCGGCGCTGTCATTCCCAATTGGTTCCTCCCATCCGTGCACTGCGAGGTCCATGAACTTGCGATGAGACTCGTCCTTCATCCGCTGGTAATCATGAGGGGTAATACCGATGATCTCTAGTGCCCTGTCCCTCTCTGGACATCTCTTTGTTAGGGGACAGCAATATGCAAGGCTGCCATGACACAGGTTGGCCAATGCTCTCTCTCGTCCCGACTTGAAGATGGGCTGTATCTTCTTTCTGCCCAGGACAAGAGTGGCGCCGACAGTCTTCAGCTCTGAGTATCCGCTCTCTGCCAGGGCCTCGACCACGTCCCTTGCAGGATATGCCCGTCCTTCTATCAGTACGACTCCCTCAGTCCGATCGAGTCTGACGGGCCGTCCAACATTCTCGTCGTATGGTTCATACTGCGTGGCGGTTCACCTGCATCACATGGTCTCTCTTGTGTTACCTCGTTCACTCAATAGAATCTCGTGTGTTACGGACGTATTTTCCAACTGGAGGGTTCCTACAGAAGAGCCCGAGAGGATTTTATATTGGCTGTATCCTACCCCCATGACCGACAAGGTCTAGGAGTGACTTGACATGGGTTGCAGAGCCGAAGGCGCGGCCCAGGGCTTTACGGTACTGGGCGCCGTAGTGTTACTGGTCTATGCCGTCAATCTGATATCCCAGGGTCTCCCAGCGGCAACTGGGGGAAACACTGAGGGAATCATCGACGTCATTGTTGGAATTGTTCTCATCATCATCTGCATTCTCTCGCTCGACGCATGCGGGTTCGTTCACTGGAAGGTCGAGAGAAGCGGCATTCTGCTCGCCATATTCGGCCTGTTCTCGATATTCATAGTCGTCAGGGGCATCCAGCTAAACATACTCTCGTGGTTGATGAGTGCACCCCTGTTGGCTGGCTTCATGATACTCCTGGCGGGAATACTCATCGTCACGGACTGAGAGAGGTATTGCAGATGTCGACACAAGACCGTGCCCAGGACTCTGATGTCAACCTACTGGGCAGGGTCTTGCTTCTTTTTGGTTCTCTTGTAGTGCTGGTCTTTGGCATCCTCTACATTCTGGACTTTGGGGGACTAATGCGATCTTGGCATTGGTTTCCAGATGTCAGCCACCTGTTTGTGGGTCTGTTTTCAGTCCTACAGGGAGTCCTTCTGATCGCTCTATCCGTGATCGTGTTGTGCCTCAGTGGTGCAGTACGGCCTGTCTGCAGACGGACCAATGGTGCAAGTAGGACGGTCCTACTTTGTGCGATTCTCATGCTGGTCATTGGAGGCCGAACGGGGGCACTGATGGTACTCGTTGGTGCTGTATTGCGTCATTGACCCAGTGTAGGCAGTCAGCAGGGGGTCGTCTCGACTGATCATGCTGCGAAACTCGTTGTCCAATCACAAGCTAGATATGTGACATAGGGTCGTCTGGTCGTCACCAGCTGGAAGGTGGTAAAGATGGACGAAAGACACATCCAGATTCTCCGGGAGCTGGGTTTCTCGGATATTGATCCCGGGAAGATGACAAATCGCTACTGGAACAAGCGTGGTTCCGAGGCACTGGCACTGACTACACAGGACCGGGATGTGTACGGCTGTATAGATCATACACGCGGTGAGGGTCTGCGCCTGTATGATGTTGAGGGTACAGAATATCTAGATATGACGGGCGGAGTTGCCGTCAGAGCGTTCGGTCTGAGATATCGACCATTCATTGAGTTTGAACAGAAGATAATTGATGTTGCTCTTGAGTTGCCTGGCCAGGACTTTGATGCGATCCCGCAGACGCTGCTTGCTGAACGAGTGGCGCGGATAGTCCCCGGTAATCATCAGAAGAGAGTTGTATTCACCACGTCGGGTGGTAGAGCTGTAGAGGGATGCCTGAAGTCTGCCATGGAGATGTCCGGCCGCACCAGGTTTCTTGCGTTCCGACCTGCCTTCCACGGCAGAACGGGGTATGCACTTGCTCTAACAGCCTCCAACTCGAAGCACAAGAATGTGTTTCCGCAGGGGCTGGATGTCGTGAGAGTCTTCTATCCCTACTGTTACAGGTGTCCCTATGGTCAGGAAGTGGAGAGCTGCAATCTTGAGTGCGTGGAGGCGGTCAGATACGCGCTCCAGGTTGAGGGAAATGACATAGCTGCGACGGTCATGGAGCCCATCTGTGGCGAGGGTGGCCTCATTGTGCCGCCCGCGAAAGCAGTGAAGGGCATATTCGAGGTCACCAAGGAGGTCGGCGCATTCTTCATGTCTGACGAGGTACAGGCGGGAATGGGCCGTACTGGACGATGGTGTGCGATCGAACACCACGGTGTGGTACCCGATTACGTGTCCATGGCGAAGGCTCTCGGTGGCGGATATCCCATGGGCGCATCAGTGGGTCCCGCTCCGATGTTCAAGTCTGCCTCACGGCACTCGGAAACGTTCTCAGCAGAGCCAAAGATGGCACTACTCTCTCTGTGGATACTGAAGCACATGGAGGACGGCAATTTCCTCAAGAAGAATGAGGAGAATGGGCAGTACCTCATGACCCGTCTGAGAGAGCTCATGGACCGATACGAGGTCATCGGTGACGTACGAGGTCTCGGCCTCATGGTAGGAATAGAGCTGGTCAAGGACAGGCGTACAAAGGAGAAAGCAGTCAAGTACCGTGACGAACTGGTGCGCAACCTCGTGCAGAAACAGAGGCTATGGATCATCGGCGCCGGGCAGAACTGCATCCGCCTGACTCCAAGCTACATCATCACTAGGGACGAGATTGATGACGCAGTGAATAGGATTGAGGCCGGTCTCAAGGCCACACATCTCTGATCGCCGATCCGGTACCAGATGCGCTGTGATCGCCATGACTGAATAGGTGTGTGGCATCATCCCTAGAAACTGACAAGCATCGGTCAAAAACGCCAGTGGGTGGGTCGTGTCATGCCACGGCCCCTACCCACGTTGCTACCGTACTGAATGTCCTCCCACAACATGGTCTGTCCGTGAGCTGATTCATACGGTGAGTTGAGCCAGGCTACTCTGCGGATATGCCTTCTTATGCCCTCTACGCACTCCTGGTGCGGAGGACTCCCTGTTGAGTTCATCTGGAGCGAGGAACGAAGGACTTGTTCCTAGAGCAGCATGATGATGCCGCCCAGTACTGTGACGATTCCTCCAAGGAATCCACCGAAGATGTAGAGAAGCGCACCAAGGATGATGATGACGACTCCGTTCTTCTCCATTTTCAGGGCCTTGATCCCTATTCTTCCTGTTGTGGCTAGGATGATGAGCGACATGACAATCTGAAGCACAACCAGGATCAGGATGTCAACATGACCGATGAGACTGGGTCCGTATGTCACTCCATAGCCAAGTGGAGTGAGAATCGCCATCAACAGACCAATTATCCCGCCAATGACGGCGATCAGTTCGCCCGTACTCTTGTTCTTTGCCATACTTGGTTTCCTCACTTCGATCTTTTCTTATCTTCAGCCACCTTCACAGACACGAAGGCGCGTCTGATATCCGGATCGATGTCTTACCCCATGGTCAATCCTCCACTTAAGATTAGCCTCTGTGAGGGAATCGTTTCGGGACGGACCTCGATCCGCTGATCGGCCTGTCCGAAATGCCGAAACTAGTCCTCGTTCCCACACAGGGCTCGTTCTTACTCTTGTCATGTGGGTCTCAGTTGTCTGTTGGCACAACAATCTGTTGTGTTATCTACCCACAAACTCTTATCGGCTGACATGGGTTCGGACTCCTGGACTCAGGAGGTACACGCGCTAACCATGACATCGAGGAGGAATCGTGTTTGCTAGGGATGAATTCCTGGCACTACCTCCATCAGCCAAGCTAGTCTACGTGCTCCTAAGGCACAGAAAGAGGATGTCTCGTCAGGAATTGATTGCAGAGACCTTCCTGCCCCCTCGAACTGTCAACTACGGCATCAGTAGACTGAAACGACTCGGACTGATCATGGAGGAGTCTCATGCCGAGGACAGGAGAATCATCATATACACACTGAACCAGGTGTGATTCCTCCAGACCCGGCTGGTCAGTGGGACCGTACCTGTCAGATGCCCTCCGAGTATTGAATATCATTCTTGAGTTGGCCAAAAGTCTCA